>NZ_JALRNF010000054.1 GCF_030272895.1 Pseudomonas sp. BGr12
GCGCCAATGGCGACATCCTCAACATCAATCAGTTGCTGTTGGCGAGCAATGGTTACAGCGGCGGCAATCCGTTCGCCCCGGCGCTGGGTTACCTGCGCCTGCTGCAGCAGGGGGCCGACACCTTGCTGCAATGGGACCAGGATGGTGCGGGTGGCGTTACGAGCGATTGGCAGACCGTCATCACGCTGCAAAATACCAGCGCTGCAACACTGACCCTGGACAACTTCTCGCCTGCCGCGCCGCCGGATGGCAGCGCGTTGGGCCTGACGCTCAACGGCACAGCGAACGACGATGTGCTCAACGGTAGCGTGGTCGATGATGCGATCTATGGCCTGGCGGGCAACGATACGTTGAACGGTTTTGGTGGTAATGACCTGCTCGATGGTGGCAGTGGTTATGACTATCTCTTTGGCGGCCAGGGCAACGACACATTGCTCGCGGGCGACGACAGTAATGGCAGTTATCTTGTGGGCGAAGAGGGCGATGACGTACTGACCGGCAGCAGCGGTGTGGACACCATGTTCGGTGGCAGTGGCAATGACACGCTCGAAGGCGGTAGCGGCGATGACACACTGCGCGGCGAAAGGGGCAGCGATCTGCTGCGGGGCGGTGACGGCAATGACTATCTGGAGGAGTTCGACAACAGCGGCCAGGCCATCACCAACACCCTTGAAGGAGGGGCGGGCGACGACACGTTCTTGGTCTATCAGCGCAACGCCAATGCCTTCACCACGGTTGTTGGCGGCAGCGGACGTGATACCTACAACTTGCAGGAAAGCTCCATCGGCCAACTGGTTGCCAGCGACTTCGCTGCTGGCGCCAATGGCGACATCCTCAACATCAATCAGTTGCTGTTGGCGAGCAATGGCTACAGCGAGGGCAACCCGTTCGACCCGGCGCTGGGTTACCTGCGTCTGGCACAGCAAGGTGCCGACACCTTGCTGCAGTGGGACCGCGACGGCGCGGCGGCTGCTACGAACGATTGGCAGACCGTCATCACCCTGCAGAGCACCAATGCGGCGTCACTGACCCTCGACAATTTCTCACCGGCTGCGGTGCCAGTGGTCAGTTCATCAGGACTGACACTGAACGGTACGCCCGACACCGATATGCTCAACGGCAGCGCGTTCGACGATACGATCTATGGCTTGGCCGGAGTCGATTACCTCTCTGGTTTTGACGGCAATGACCTGCTCGATGGCGGCAGTGGCTTCGACCAAATCTTGGGTGGCCAGGGCAATGACACCTTGTTGGCGGGCAACGACGCTGATGGCAGTAGTCTGTACGGCGAGGAGGGCAATGACATTCTCATCGGAAGCGCCGGTGATGACTATTTGAACGGTGATATTGGCAATGACGCGCTCATTGGCGGCGATGGAAATGACTTTCTGTCCGACGTGGATATCAGCAACAGTGATCAGGCAAGCAACAACAGCCTGGATGCGGGTGCCGGTGACGATTTTATCGCGGTCCGCCAGAGCAATCCCAATTCCGTCACCACCGTCGACGGCGGCAGCGGACGTGACGTTTACTATGTGCAGGACTCCATCGGCCAACTGCTGGTCAGTGACTTTGTCGCCGGCGCCAATGGCGACATCCTCAACATCGATGGGCTTCTGTATTTGACCAGCAACTACGTTGGCGGCAACCCGTTCGACCCGGCGCTGGGTATTCTGCGTCTGGTGCAGCAAGGTGCTGACACCCTGCTGCAGTGGGACCGTGACGGCGCAGGTGCCGTCACGAACAATTGGCAAACCATTATGACGCTGCAGAATACCAGTGCGGCAACACTGACCATCGACAACTTTGCGACGCCGGTGCCGCCGGATGGCAGTCCATTGGGTTTTAAGCTGAACGGCACGCCCAACGGCGATAATCTTACCGGCAGCCTGGTTGTCGACGCACTTTATGGCTTGGCGGGTAACGACGTACTGCACGGTTTCGGCGGTAATGACCTGCTCGATGGTGGCAGTGGTTTCGACCAGCTCTATGGCGGCCAGGGCAATGACACCTTGCTGGCGGGCAATGATGCCGAAGGCAGTATTCTGATTGGCGGGGAGGGCAACGACATCCTGACCGGCAGCGCCGGTGCAGACACTTTGGTCGATGAAATGGGTGACGACACGCTCATTGGCGGTGACGGCGATGATTATCTGCAGGATCACGATTATTTCGTTGATATCATCGGTCCGGTAAGTCACAACAGCCTTGATGCGGGGGCCGGTAACGACACGATTCTGGTTCAGCAAAGTAACGCCCAATCCGTCACCACGGTCGTCGGTGGCAGCGGACGTGACACCTACCAGTTGCAGGGATACTCCTTCGGCCAACTGCAGGTCAGTGACTTCGCCGCCGGCGCCAATGGCGACATTCTCGATATCGATCAGCTTCTGCGTTGGAACGGCAACTACAGTGGTGGCAACCCGTTCGACCCGGCGCTCGGTTTTCTACGCCTGGTGCAGCAAGGCGCCGACACGTTGCTGCAGTGGGACCTGGACGGTGCGGCGGGTACCGTTACGAACAATTGGCGGACCGTCATCACCCTGCAGAACACCAACGCGGCAACACTGACCCTCGACAACTTCACTCCTGCTACGTCGCCAGTAGGTGGTGGCTCGTTCACGCTGATGGTTCAAGGCGGTGCGGGCGACGATGCACTGACCGGGACGGCGTCGAGTGACCGGCTGCTTGGCCTGGGCGGCAACGACACCCTGCTTGGCTTGGGCGGAAACGACGAACTCACGGGCGGTGCCGGAAACGATCAGCTCGACGGGGGAGCGGGCAACGACAGCGCGCATTACAGCGCCGGCATGAACCAGTACACCGTCACCTTCGACCCCCATGGCTATCTGGCGGTCGAGGCCGGGGCCGGGAGCGGCGAGGCCGGGCGAGACCAGATCACGACTGTCGAGCAACTGAGCTTTGCCGACGGGACAATCGGGGTCGAGGGCGCTGCCGGCGGAGAGATGCTGGTCAACACCACCACCGCCGGTTTCCAGTCAAGCCCGAGCGTGACGGCGCTGGTCGGTGGCGGTTATGTAGTGTGCTGGATGTCCCTTGAGCAGGGCAACTGGGCCGCCTACCTGCAACGCTACGATGCCAGTGGCGCCGCCGTGGGTGGCGAGGTACGGGTCAACAGCACCACAGGCAGTCAGGCAGATCTTGTGATCCGCGCACTCGGCGATGGAGGCTATGTGGTGAGCTGGATAACCAACGATCAGGTCGGCAATGGCTGGGATGTGTACGCGCAACGCTACGATGCCAGTGGCGCCGGCGTGGGCGGCGAGGTACGGGTCAACAGCACCACCGTTGACAGTCAGTTCAATCCGTCTATCGGCGCGCTCAGTGATGGCGGTTATGTGGTGAGCTGGAACTCATTTGGCCAGGACGGTGGCCGAAATGGTATCTACGCGCAGCGCTACGATGCCGGCGGTGCAGCGGTGGGCGGCGAGGTGCGCGTCAACACGTTCACCGCGAATGATCAGTTCAACCCGAGCGTGGCGGGGTTGGCCGATGGCGGCTATGTAGTGAGCTGGAGTTCCTACGATCAGGACGGCAGCGGCGACGGTGTGTACGCACAGCGCTACGATGCCGGCGGTGCAGCGGTGGGCGGCGAAGTACGCGTCAACACCGTCACCGCGAATAATCAGTCAAGCCCGAGCGTGACGGGGTTGGCTGATGGCGGCTATGTAGTCAGTTGGCTTTCTAACCACGGTGAGAACGGCATTTTCTGGGACGTCTACGCGCAGAGATACGACGCCAGCGGTGCAGCGGCGGGCGGTGAGGTGCGCGTCAACACGTTCACCACGGGTAATCAAACCTTCCAGAGTGTGGTAGCGCTGGCCGATGGCGGCTATGTGCTGAGCTGGCAATCGGAAAACCAGGACGGCGCCTTTACCGGTGTGTATGCACAGCGTTACGACGCCAGCGGTGTAGCGGTGGGCGGCGAAGTGCAGGTCAATACAACCATTTATGGCATGCAACAGGAGCCGACGATCGACGCCCTCAGCGACGGCGGTTATGTGGTGAGCTGGATGTCCAGTCATAACCAGGACGGCAGCGAGTGGGGCATCTACGCGCAGCGCTTTGATGCCAGCGGCCATGCCGTCGCCAATACGCTGACGCTGAGGGGGGATGCCGGGAATAACCTGATCCGCTTGGGCAGCGGTGATGAGCGCATTGTCGCCGGTGCTGGCAACGACACCGTGTTCGGTGGGGAAGGCCACGACACGGCGCTGTACCAAGGCAACCAGCGCGACTTTTCCTTTGCTGCGCAGGGGCTGGCCCAGGTCAGCGTCAATGATCTGAATTTGGCCGATGGCAACGATGGCAACGATTCTCTGCACGATGTCGAAACGCTGCTGTTTGGTGATGGCGTGCAGCTGAAGGCCATACGCGGTGAAGTGCTGGTCAACAGCACTACAGCTGATGGCCAAATGGATCCTGTGATCGTCAAGTTGATTGGTGGCGGCTATGTAGTGAGCTGGATGACCTTGGGCCAGAGCGGTAGCTCATTCGACATCTACAGCCAGCGCTACAACACCAGCGGCGCGGCGGTGGGTGACGAGGTGCGGGTCAACAGCACGACCGCCAACGCTCAGCAGCAACAGGTAATTGGCACGCTCAGTGATGGCGGTTATGTGGTGAGTTGGACCTCAAGCGGCCAGGACGGTAGTGGTATTGGTATCTACGCGCAGCGCTACGATGCCAGCGGTACGGCGGTGGGCGGCGAGGTGCGGGTCAACACCGTCACCGCGAATAATCAGTACAGCCCGAGTGTGGTGGGGTTGGCCGATGGCAGCTATGTGGTGAGCTGGGCGTCCGAAGGTCAGGACGGCAGCGGCATTGGTGTGTACGCGCAGCGCTATAGCGCCGGCGGCGTAGCGGTGGGTGGAGAGGTGCAAGTCAATAGCACGAGTCTCGGTAATCAGATGGATCCGACTGTTGGCGCGCTGAATGACGGCGGCTATGTGGTGAGCTGGCTGTTCAATGGCCAGGACGGTAGCACGGGCATCTACGCGCAGCGCTACGACGCCAGCGGCGCAGCGGTAGGGGGCGAAGTGCTGCTCAGCAACTCTTCACCCGGCTCTCAGGGCCACCCGGTAGTCGCTGGGCTGAGCAATGGCGGTTATGTGCTGAGCTGGATGGCCTACGGCCGGGACGGCAGCGATTCTGGCATCTATGCGCAGCATTTCGATGTCAATGGCACTGCGCTGGGGAGTGAAGTTCGGGTCAACAGCACGACGCTCGGCAGTCAAAGCGCGCAGGAAATAGCTGTGCTGAATGACGGCGGCTATGTGCTGACTTGGATGTCCAATGACCAGGACGGCAGCAGTTGGGGTATCTACGCGCAGCGCTACGACGCCAGTGGCGCTGCAGTGGGGGGGGAAGTGCGAGTCAACAGCACGACCCAGGACGTCCAGATGTACCCGACGATTGCCGGTCTCGGTGACGGCGGCTATGTAGTGGGTTGGACATCCTTCGACCTGGGCGGTAGCGGGCTGAATATCTACAGCCAACGCTACGACGCCAGCGGCAATCCGGTCGTCGATCACCTCGAATGGGCCGGCGACGCCACCGCCAACCTGATCCGCAGCACCCTGGAAACCGACTGGTTCAACGGCGGCGCCGGTGCCGATACCTTCCAGTTCGCCCAATTGCCGGGCGATCGTGCCGACCTGATCAGCGACTTCACCCAGGGCAGCGACGTACTGGCGCTCAACAGCGGGCTGTTCAACCTGCAGGGCCAGAGCGTCGCCGATGCTCTGGCCAATGTCAGTGGCGAGCAGCAGGAGGCGGCGGGCGCGCACCTGGTGTTCAACCAGGATGACCACACGCTCTACTACGATGCCGACGGCGCCGCCAACGACAATGCGGTCGCGGTGGTCACCTTGAGCGGGGTGACGAACTTGTCGGCGAGTGATGTGCAGCTGTTTACCTAGAGGGGCGCAGGTTGCAGGACAGTCCCGTCCTCACCCCCCGATCAACCGCGCAAAGAGGTTGATCAGTTGCGCCTGGCGGGTGGTGCCGGTCTTGCGGAACAGGGCACGCAGCTGGGTCTTTACGGTGTTGATGGAGACGTTCAGGCGCGTGGCGCAGCATTCCAGTGTCAGCCCCTGGGCCAGCAGTTCGGCCAGCCGGTGTTCGGCCGGGCTGAGCTGGAACAGCTCGGTCAGCAACGGGCCGGGCAAGCGATTTTCCAGCAGTGCCAGCAGCACCAGGGGGTTGTTGAAGTGACGGTTGCGGTCCGCGTCGGCGGGCACAGGCGTGACCAGCAACTCTTGCGCTTCGCTGGTGTCCAGGCGTAGCCAGCCGGCCTGGCGTTTGCCGTACTTGCCCGCAGCACGCCGGATGAGCTTGCGCAGGTGAGTATCTTGCGTGGTGCTGTGCAGGTGGGCGAACTTTTCAAACAGCGGTGAACCACTCAGGCTCATGTGCCGCGCCGCCTGATTGCCGTGCAGCACGTGCCCTTCGGCATCGAGCAACCAGAGCGGGGTGGGGTGATGGTCCAGCAGCAGGTCGCGCTTGGCCAGATCAAGCTCCAGGCAACTGATCCTGGCTGACACTTTGACCGCCTTGAGCAAATGCGGGGTGATTCGCTCCAACAGCGCAAAGTGCCGGGCAGAGGGTGAGGGCGCGCCGACCGGGTGCAGTACGGTCAGGTAGATGCCCGCGTCGGCCTGCTCATCGAGCCTGACGCTGGCGACATGATGCAGGCCATAGGGCTGGTGGCCATCTACGTCTTGCACAGCCTGCTCGCTACCGAAATCGATGAGCGCCTTGCGCCAGGCGCCCAAAGCGTGGGAGCCACTGAAATCGAGCCCCGGGGTAGGTTGCCAATGCGGGCCGTTCAATCCCGCAGGGGCGGCCAGGGTGATGGCCGTCGCGGCGTGGGCGTCGCGCTCGTGATGACGGGCATGGAACAAGAACACCTTCTGATGACCGCTGGCCTCGACCAGTCGCTCCAGCAATCGCTGCCAACTTGTTGTGTCCAGCGCGCACTCATAGCACAGGTCAACGAGTTCGTCGTAAAGCCGTTTTTTGCGTACTTGAGTCACCATGCCGAAGCTGCCTGTTGCCCTGAGATATCACGTACCAACGATGATGGCGTATTGCTTTATGTATGGTTCAGCGGCGGCAGCTGCGCAATGCCGGTTGTCGGGACGGGAACGCCACGGTGTACCGTCGGACGTTGTTTTCAGACCATTTTTCGCAATTCACATACGATAAGCCGTGATTATTCCATCTGATGAAATGCTTTTTCAGGCATAGCTACGTCTATTGTTGTACCATGTAAATACATAGTACGTACCACAATACGAAATAGTAGGAGCAACCATGGCCCGGGGCGGTATCAACAAGGCGGTAGTGCAGAAAGCGCGGCAGGCGCTGCTGGCCCGTGGCATCCACCCGAGCATCGACGCAGTACGTATCGAACTGGGCAATACCGGCTCGAAAACCACGATTCATCGCTACCTCAAGGAGCTGGATGCGAGCCAGCCTGTCGCAGCAGCCGAAGGCGTGAAACTCACCGATGCCCTGGGGCATCTGGTAGCGCAACTGGCGCAGCAGTTGAAGGAGGAGGGCGAGGCGGAAGTTGCAGCGGCGCGACAGGTATTCGAGGCGCAGCAGCAAACGCTTGAAGCACAGCTTGCGATCAGCCAGCAGGCACTGGCCGCCGCGCAGCAGCAGTTGCAGATCCAGGCAGCAGCGCTGGCCCGGGAATCAGAGCAACTGACGACTACCCGCAGCACCTTGCAGACTGAACAGACCCGTAACGCCACGCTCAACCAGGCGGTGGGCGAGCTGAACCTGCGCCTGGCCGACAAGGACGAGCAGATCGCCTCCCTGGAAGAGAAACACCAGCACGCCCGCGACGCGCTGGAGCATTACCGCACTGCCAGCCGCGAACAACGCGAGCAGGAGCAGCGTCGGCATGAAGAGCAGGTGCAACAGTTGCAGGTCGAGTTGCGTCAGTTGCAGCAGACGTTGATCGTCAAGCAGGACGAACTGACCCGCCTGAACCGCGACAACGAAGGCCTGCTGGTGCAGATCCGCACGCTCAAGGACGAAAAGCGCACGCTCAGGACCCAGGGCGATCGACGTCAGGCGCAGATCCAGGGGCTGGAGGTGGACCTTGCGCAACTCAGTGGCTCGCGCAATGAGCTGGAGAAGCAGAACAAGGACCTGGCCCTGAGCCTGGCCGAACGGGTGACCGAGTTGCGCCAACAGTTACAGTTGATCGGCAAGCAGGAAGCGCAGTTGCGCCAGTTAGAGCAGAAAATTGAGCAGAGTCGAAATCCTGGATGAGCCTCACCCGCGAGGTAGGTGCGCGGTGGGGACTTTTCCTGATGCTCAGCGATTGGAGTCGGAGATTAGTTTGATGGAGCGCTTTGCGCTTACATCGAACTGAAGAACAGAGGAAATCACCGATGCCAACCTATGACTACCAACCTGAGCGTTCGTTTGTTGCCTATGTTCGCTCCACCACAACAGGTCACGAGGGCACGCTGGACATTTGGGAGTATCAGGACAATTACCGCAACGTAGATCCCCGAAGGCGCCTGCAGCAAAGTGAAGGTTGGCTGACGTTCAATCTGCCTCAGGACGACGACACGCCGATGGGCTTTTTCTTCGCGAGTTTTCTAAACATCGAAGATCAGAAGTCTCACTACCAGATCTGCGCTTTCAATCCTGACAGTGCCTTTCACGGCTGGTCAGTGGATATCAGTACCAATGGTTATCTGGGCCTTTACGCTACTCCATTAGCCTATGGCAAAGGGCAATTCTGGAACGTGCTGAGCAATGGAAAAGCGGTAGAGGCCCGACGTGCTCGACTAGTGGACGTCAGGCTCGCGCCGAAAGGAAAAGACGTCATCGCGATAGAAAAGCAACAAAAAGGCCCTGCGAATCACAACACGCATAATCTTTATGCCAACGTTGGCCGAGGGCCAACCGCCGACCTGGTCCTGGATATCATTGCGGCTGTCAATCTTCCCGATATTCCGACGCCGCGCTAGCCTGCCCCGGGGTTAGTCAAGGTCAAGCGACATGGCGCAGCGTGCGCTCGAATGCTCAGCGACTTCCACCTCCAGTAGCTGCGCAAGCGCGCCGTCCAGGTCTGCATCAGCAAGGCGCCTGAAGCCCAGGCGTGCATAAAAGGGGGCATTCCAGGGTACGTCGGTAAAGGTAGTGAGTGTGAGTGCATTGAAGCCTTGGGTGCCGGCCCAGTCGCACACCGCAGCGATCAATTGCCGACCGTACCCCAACCCCTGGTAGGCCTGGGCCACCGATAATTCAACGATGTGCAGGTTGTGCCCCATGGCTTCGGTACAAATGAATCCTTGGGGCTGGTCCTGAAGATCGACCACTACCCACTCCTGGTTTGACGCGATGAATGCCAGGTGCTCGGCGCAACTGATCACTGAACCTTCGGCAATCCATTGCAGTCCGGGATGGCAGGCAAAGACCTGCGCTGCCGAATGCTCGACTGCGGGTAGCAAAGGTGCGTCTTGCGCGCGGGCAAGGCGGATGCTCAATGTCATGCTGTTTTCCCTGGAACGGCTACTTCTCCAGGCCACAGTGTGACGTCCTCGCACCGGTGCGCCTACCGATTTTGTCGGCGCCGGCCTTGTCGCTGACGGGTTTCAGGGTAATCCCAGTTTTTTACTCTGTAGCAACCACAAAAATCATAATTTCGCGCTTTCCCGCCATTGCACAGAATGCGGCCTACACCCACCCACGGCTACCTGCGTGGGCAAACTCAGTAGGGCGCAGAGATGACAATCAACAAGACAGAAATAGACACGCTCGTCGTTGGCGCCGGTCAAGCCGGTGTGGCCATGAGCGAACACCTGAGCCGACTCGGCGTGCCGCACCTGGTGCTGGAGCGCAACCGTATTGCCGAAGCCTGGCGCACCGGGCGCTGGGATTCGCTGGTGGCCAACGGCCCGGCCTGGCATGACCGCTTCCCGGGGCTTGAGTTCGACGGCCTCGACCCCGACGCCTTCGCCGCCAAGGACCAGGTTGCCGAGTACTTCGAAGCCTATGCCCGCAAGTTCAACGCGCCGATCCGTACCGGCGTGGAAGTGCGTAACCTGGTGCGCAACAGCGAGCGCCCGGGCTTTACCGTTGAAACCAGCGACGGTGTGATCGAAGCCCGCCAGGTGGTGGTCGCCACCGGCCCGTTCCAGCGCCCGGTGATCCCGCCGATCGCGCCGCAGGACGATAAAGTGCTGCAGATCCACTCGGCCCAGTACCGCAATCCGCAGCAGATGCCTGAAGGCGCCGTGTTGGTGGTCGGTGCCGGGTCTTCCGGCGTGCAGATCGCCGATGAACTGCAACGCGCCGGCAAGCAGGTCTACCTTTCGGTCGGTGCCCATGACCGTCCGCCACGGGCCTACCGCAACCGCGATTTCTGCTGGTGGCTGGGTGTGCTGGGCGAGTGGGATGCCGAAACCATGCAGCCGGGCAAGGAGCACGTGACCATCGCCGTCAGCGGTGCCCGTGGCGGTCACACCGTCGATTTTCGCAAGCTGGCCCATCAGGGCATGACCCTGGTCGGCCTGACCCAGTCGTTCGACAGCGGCGTGGTGCGCTTTGCCGACAACCTGGCCGAGAACATCGCCCGCGGCGACGAGAACTACCTGGCGCTGCTCGATGCCGCCGATGCCTACATCGCCCGCAACGGCCTGGACCTGCCGCTGGAACCTGAAGCCCGGATCATGCTGCCTGATCCGCACTGCCTGACCCAGCCGATCCGCGAGCTGGACCTGGCCAAGGCCGGCATCACCTCGATCATCTGGGCCACCGGCTACTCGGTCGACTACAGCTGGCTCAAGGTCGATGCCTTCAAGGACAACGGCAAGCCCAAGCACCAGCGCGGCGTGTCGAGTGAACCGGGCATCTACTTCGTCGGCCTGCCGTGGCTGTCACGGCGCGGCTCGGCCTTTATCTGGGGTGTGTGGCACGACGCCAAGCACATCGCCGACCACATCGTGAAGCAGCGCAGCTACTTCAACTACCGCGACGCCTCGCAACGCCAGGCCGAGCGCAACACCACCGAATCGCACCTTCAAGCCGCCAGCCTCATGGGAGCCCGCTAATGCCTACTCATACCCGCATCCGCATGTTCAACACCAAAGACACCTACCCGAACCAGTCCCTGGACAACGACCTGTGCCAGGCGGTGCGCGCCGGCAACACCGTGTACGTGCGCGGCCAGGTCGGCACCGATTTCAACGGCCAGCTGGTCGGCCTGGGTGATCCACGGGCACAGACCGAGCAAGCCATGCGCAACGTCAAGCAACTGCTCGAAGAGGCCGGCAGCGACCTGAGCCACATCGTCAAGACCACCACCTACCTGATCGATCCGCGCTACCGCGAGCCGGTGTACCAGGAGGTCGGCAAGTGGCTCAAGGGTGTGTTCCCGATTTCCACCGGGCTGGTGGTCAGTGCCCTGGGCCAGCCGCAGTGGCTGATGGAAATCGACGTGATCGCGGTCATCCCCGAATAAGGAGCCTGCCATGACCTTTTCCATCGTCGGCCGCTGCGCTGAAACCGGCCAGTTGGGCATCGCCATCAGTTCCTCGAGCATCGCCGTCGGTGCTCGCTGCCCCTGGCTGCGCAGCGGGGTAGGGGCGGTGTCGAGCCAGAACATCACCCTGCCAGCCCTGGGCCCGCAGGTGCTCGATGGCCTGGGCGAAGGGCTGGCGCCGCACCAGGCGCTGGACCACGCCCTGACCCGCAACGGCTACAGCCAGTACCGCCAGGTGGCGGTGGTCGATGCCCAGGGGCGCACTGCGGTGTTCAGCGGCAACCACGCCCTGGGCGTGCACAACGCACTGGCCGGTGAACAATGCGTGGCCGCCGGCAACCTGCTGGCCAGCAGCGCGGTGATCGAGCGCATGGTCGAGGCCTTCGAAAGCAGTGAAGGCTGCCTGGCAGCGCGCTTGCTGGCTGCGTTGCAGGCCGGGCAGGATGCCGGTGGCGAGGCGGGTGCGGTGCATTCGGCAGCGTTGTCGGTGGTCGGCGACCTGGTCTGGCCGATCGTCGACCTGCGCGTGGACTGGGCCGACGAGAACCCCATCGGCGAACTGGGCAAGCTTTGGCAGGCCTATGAACCGCAATTGCAGGACTACCTGACCCGCGCCCTCAACCCGACCCTGGCGCCGAGCTACGGAGTGCCGGGCGATGAGTGAACTGCGCAGCCGCGCCCTGCTGGCCAGGCTCATCGGCTTTGCCACGGTCAGTCGCGACTCGAACCTTGAGCTGATCGAGTTCGTCCGCGACTACCTGGCAAGCCAGGGGGTCAGCTGCGAGTTGATCTACAACGCCGAGCGCAGCAAGGCCAACCTGCTGGCCAGCATCGGCCCGGCGGTGGCCGGCGGGGTGGTGCTGTCGGGTCACACCGACGTGGTGCCGGTGGACGGCCAGGCCTGGACGGTCGAGCCGTTCGTGATGAGCGAGCGCGACGGCAAGCTGTTCGGTCGTGGCGCGGCAGACATGAAAGGCTACCTGGCGTCCGTATTGGCCGCGGTGCCGATGTTCGTGCAAAGCCCGCTGCGCCGGCCGGTGCACCTGGCCTTCTCCTATGACGAGGAGGTCGGTTGCCTGGGCGTGCGCAGCCTGCTTGAAGTTCTGCCGCAACGCATCGCCCGGCCGGCGCTGTGCCTGATCGGCGAGCCCACCGAGCTCAAGCCGGTGCTCGGTCACAAGGGCAAGTTGGCCATGCGTTGCCATGTGCACGGCGCGCCGTGCCACTCGGCCTACGCCCCTTACGGGGTCAATGCCATCGAACAGGCCGCACGCCTGATCGGCCGCCTGGGTGAGATCGGTGAGCGCCTGGCGGCGCCGGAACACCACGATCCGCGCTTCGATCCAGCGTTTTCCACGGTACAGGTCGGGGTGATCCAGGGCGGCACCGCCCTGAACATTGTCCCCGAGGACTGCCGTTTCGACTTCGAGGTCCGCGCTTTGCCGGCCTTCGAACCCCAGGCGGTACTCGACGAGCTGCACAGCTACGCCGAACAGACCCTGCTGCCGGCCATGCGTGCGGTCAAGGCCGACACCTTGATTCGCTTCGAACCGTTGTCGGCCTACCCGGGCCTGGCCACGGCACCGGAAAGTGCAGCGGCGCAGCTGGTGGCACAACTGTGCGGCAGCGATGACTTCAGCACCGTGGCTTTCGGCACCGAAGGTGGATTGTTCGACCAGGCCGGCATCCCGGCCGTGGTCTGCGGCCCCGGCAGCATGGACCAGGGGCACAAACCGGATGAGTTCGTCAGCGTCGCCCAGATGGCGGCCTGTGATCGGCTGATGGACCGGCTGGCCGAGTACCTCTGCAACGATTGATAACAATAAGGAGTCAGCGGTGAAGGATTTCAATGACTGGACACGCCTTGCCCAACAGCAACGGCTGATCGACACGGCATTTATCGAAGGCGAGCCTTACCAGGCGCAGAACGGTGCGCGCCTGGAGGTGATCAACCCGGCCACCCACCGCGTTCTGGCCCGCGTAGCTGCCTGCGGCCAGGCCGATGTCGACCGGGCGGTGAGCAGTGCGCGCAGGGCATTCGAGCAAGGCCCGTGGGCGAAGATGGCACCCGGCGAGCGCAAGGCGGTGCTGCTGCGCCTGTCGCAATTGATGCTCACCCACCGCGACGAACTGGCCTTGCTCGATTCGCTGAGCATGGGCAAGCCGGTCATGGACGCCTGGACCATCGACGTGCCGGGCGCCGCCCAGGTGTTCGCCTGGTATGGCGAAAGCCTCGACAAGCTGTATGACCAGGTGGCGCCCACGGCACGCAATGCCCTGGCGACCATCACCCGCGAACCGCTGGGGGTGATCGGGGCGGTGGTGCCGTGGAACTTCCCGCTGGACATGGCCGCCTGGAAGCTGGCCCCGGCCCTGGCCGCCGGCAACAGCGTAGTGCTCAAGCCGGCCGAACAGTCGCCGTTCTCGGCCCTGCGCCTGGCCGAACTGGCGCTGGAAGCAGGCATCCCGGCCGGGGTGCTCAACGTGGTGCCGGGCCTGGGCGAGGAGGCCGGACGCGCCCTGGGCCTGCACATGGATGTCGATGCGCTGGTGTTCACCGGCTCCACCGAAGTCGGCAAGTACTTCATGCAGTACGCCGCGCAGTCGAACCTCAAGCAGGTCTGGCTGGAATGCGGCGGCAAGAGCCCGAACCTGGTGTTCGCCGACTGCCAGGACCTGGACCTGGCGGCGGAAAAGGCCGCCTTCGGGATCTTCTTCAACCAGGGCGAGGTCTGCTCGGCCAACTCGCGCTTGCTGGTGCAGCGCTCGATCGCCGATGCGTTCATCGAACGGCTGGTGGCCAAGGCCCGCCAGTGGCAGCCGGGCAACCCGCTGGATCCGGCCAGCCGCGCCGGCGCCATCGTCGATGCGCGCCAGACCGCACGCATCGTGCAGTACATCGAACAGGCCCGGGAAGAGGGGGCACAACTGGTGTGCGGTGGTCGTCAGCTGAGCTTCGACGGCTCCGGCAACTTCATCGAGCCGACGATTTTCACCGGGGTGACGGCGGACATGACCCTGGCCCGGGAGGAAGTGTTCGGGCCGGTGCTGGCGGTCAGCGTGTTCGATGATGAAGACCAGGCGGTGGCGATGGCCAACGATCACATCTATGGCCTGGCGGCGTCGGTCTGGACCGACGACCTCAACCGCGCCCACCGCGTGGCCCGGCGTCTGAATGCCGGCACGGTGTCGGTCAATACCGTGGATGCGCTGGATGTCACCGTGCCGTTTGGTGGTGGCAAGCAGTCGGGCTTTGGCCGCGATCTGTCGCTGCATTCGTTCGACAAGTACACGCAGTTGAAGACCACCTGGATTCAGTTGCGCTGATCGCGGGGCAAGCCCGCTCCTACACCGCCTGTGGGAGCGGGCTTGCCCCGCGATGAAACAACTCTGTTCTTCCGATTACAAAAACAACACGGAGCAACCGATGAACAGCAATGCAAGCGTGTCTGCAGGCGCCCTCGCGCCGCCTGCCAGCAGCAAGAAACTGGGCCTGACCGCGCTGTTGGCCGTGGCCATCGGCCTGGTGGTGTCCCAGGGCGTGATGGTGTTGATGCTGCAAGGCGTCGGCATCGCCGGCCCAGGCTTTATCGTACCCCTGGCCCTGGCCTGGCTGTTGGCCCTGAGCTATGCCTGCTCGTTCTCCGAGCTGGCGCTGATGATCCCTCGCGCCGGCAGCCTGAGCAGCTACACGGAAGTCGCCATCGGCCAGTTCCCGGCGATCCTGGCGACCTTTTCCGGCTACGTGGTGGTGGCGATGTTTGCCTTGTCGGCGGAGTTGTTGCTGATGGAGTTCATCATCGACAAGGTCTACCCGCACTCCATGCCGCCCCTGACCGTGGCCCTGGGCGTGCTGGCCCTGTTTACCGTGCTCAACCTGTTCAACATCGACATCTTCGCCCGCCTGCAAACGGTGCTGGCGGTGGTGATGGTGGTGGTGCTGCTGGTCATGGGACTGAGTGCGATGAACAGCGATATCGTCTCGCCCAACCCGGGCCTGTTCGAGGTCGGCGGCTGGAACCCGATGGGCCTGGGGGTGATCGCCCTGACGGCCATGGCGGTATGGGGCTTTGTCGGCGCCGAGTTCGTCTGCCCGCTGGTGGAAGAAACCCGTCGCCCGCAGCGCAACATCCCGGGGTCGATGATGCTGGGGCTGACCATCATCTTCGTGATCATCGCCCTGTATTGCCTGGGCGCCTTGCTCACCGTGCCGCAAGCGGAACTGGCCAGCAACGGCCTGCCGCATTACCTGTTCGCCACCACGGTGTTCGGCGAGGCGGGCAAGGTGTTTTTGGTCACCGCGGCGATCACTGCCACCTGCAGCACCCTCAACAGCTCCCTGGCCGCCATCCCGCGCATGCTCCTGGGCATGGCCCGCAACGGCCAGGCCTTCGGTGTGCTCAAGCGCCAGGGCAAGCGCACCGGCGCACCCTGGGTGGCGGTGCTGTTCGTGTCGGCCATCACCGGCTTGCCGCTGCTGCTGATGCACGACCATCCCGATGCGATCAACCAGCTACTGCTGGCCGCCGCGTTGGCCTGGCTGCTGGCCTACATCATCACCCATATCAACGTCATCGCCCTGCGCCGGCGCTACCCGCAAGTCGCACGGCCGTTCCGCACGCCGTTCTACCCGCTGCCGCAGCTGTTCGGCATCGCCGGCATGCTGTTTGCGATCTGGCACGTGTCGCCGAGCCCGGACATGACCTTTTCGATTTTTGCCTACGCCGGCCTGGTGCTGCTGATCGTCTCGATCATCGCCGTGCTGTGGATCAAGTGCGTGATGGGCAAGCCGCTGTTCAAGCCCGAACCCCTGGAATGTGCATCGAGCACTGCTAACGATAAAAACCCGCAAGGAGTCTCGCAATGACCGCTCAAGTAAAACCCGACCGTAGTACCGGTGAACGTAGTACCGGCGATTACCAGGCCCTGGATGCCGCGCACCACATCCACGCGTTTCTCGACCAGAAGGCCCTGAACGAAGAAGGCCCGCGGGTGATCGTGCGCGGCGAAGGCCTGGCCCTGTGGGACAACGACGGCAAGCGCTACCTGGATGGTATGTCGGGCCTGTGGTGCACCAACCTCGGTTACGGCCGCAAAGACCTGGCCGCTGCCGCCAGCCGCCAGCTGGAGCAGCTGCCGTACTACAACATGTTCTTCCACACCACCCACCCGGCGGTGGTGGAGCTGTCGGAGCTGCTGTTCAGCCTGCTGCCCGACCACTACAGCCACGCGATCTACACCAACTCCGGCTCCGAGGCTAACGAGGTGCTGATCCGCACCGTGCGCCGCTACTGGCAGATCCTCGGCAAGCCGCAGAAGAAAATCATGATCGGCCGCTGGAACGGCTACCACGGCTCGACCCTGGGCGCCACGGCGCTGGGCGGGATGAAGTTCATGCACGAGATGGGCGGGGTGATCCCGGATGTCGCGCACATCGACGAACCCTATTGGTTCGCCCATGAAGGCAACCTGACCCCGGCCGAGTTCGGCCTGCGTGCGGCCCGTCAGCTGGAGGCGAAGATCCTCGAACTGGGCGCCGAGAACGTCGCCGCCTTCGTCGCCGAACCCTTCCAGGGCGCCGGCGGCATGATCTTCCCGCCAGAGAGCTACTGGCCCGAGATCCAGCGCATCTGCCGCCAGTACGACGTGCTGCTGTGCGCCGACGAGGTGATCGGTGGCTTCGGTCGCACCGGCGAATGGTTCGCCCACCAGCACTTCGGTTTCGAGCCCGACACCTTGTCGATCGCCAAGGGCCTGACCAGCGGCTACATCCCCATGGGCGGGCTGATTTTGTCCAAGCGCATGGCCCAGGTACTGGTGGAGCAGGGCGGGGTGTTCGCCCACGGCCTGACCTATTCCGGGCACCCGGTGGCGGCGGCGGTGGCCATTGCCAACCTCAAGGCCCTGCGTGACGAAGGCATCGTCAGTCAGGTCAAGCAAGAGACCGGCCCCTACCTGCAGCGTTGCCTGCGTGAGGTGTTCGGCAATCACCCGTTGATCGGCGAGGTACAGGGCACCGGCCTGGTCGCCGCCTTGCAGTTCGCCGAAGACAAGGCCAGCCGCAAGCGCTTTGCCAACGAGAACGACATGGCCTGGCGCTGCCGCACCATCGGCTTCGAGGAAGGCCTGATCATCCGCTCGACCCTGGGCCGGATGATCATGGCCCCGGCCCTGGTCGCCAGCCACGCCGACATCGATGAACTGGTCGACAAGACCCGTATTGCCGTGGACCGTACCGCCCGCGAATTCGGTCGCCTGTAAGCACCCGTGCGCCGGCTCGTGCGGGCGAGCCGGCCTTGAAGAGGAACAGATCCATGTCCAGATCCTTGCGTTGCAGCGTTCCCTTTGCCCTGGTCCTGCTGTGCGGCGCCGTACAGGCCGCGCCGCAGAACCTCACCGTCATTTCCTTTGGCGGTGCCACCAAGCAGGCCCAGGACAAGGCCTACTTCCAACCTTTCAATGCCAGCGGCGCAGGACGCGTGGTCGCTGGCGAGTACAATGGCGAATTGTCGAAGATCAAGGCCATGGTCGATGTCGGCCATACCAGCTGGGACGTGGTCGAAGTCGAAAGCCCCGAGCTGTTGCGCGGCTGCGACGAAGGCCTGTTCGAGCGCCTGGACCCGGCGCGCTTCGGCGATCCGGCGCAGTTCGTGCCGGGCACCCTGAGCGAGTGCGGGGTGGCGACCTACGTGTGGTCGATGGTCATGGCCTATGACCACGGCAAGTTGTCCAAGGCGCCGACCTCCTGGGCCGATTTCTGGAACCTGGCCGACTACCCTGGCAAGCGTGGCTTGCGCAAGGGTGCCAAGTACACCCTGGAAATCGCCTTGTTGGCCGACGGCGTCAAGCCCGATGAGCTGTACAAGGTGTTGGCGACCCCGGAAGGCGTGAGCCGGGCGTTTGCCAAGCTTGACCAGATCAAGGGCAATATCCAGTGGTGGGAGGCCGGTGCGCAACCGGCGCAGTGGCTGATCGCAGGTGACGTGGTGATGAGCGCGGCCTATAACGGCCGTATCGCCTCGGCACAGAAAGAAGGCATGAAGCTGGGCATCGTCTGGCCGCAGAGCCTGTACGATCCTGAGTACTGGGCAGTGGTCAAGGGCACGCCGAACAAGGCGCTGGCCGAGGACTTCATCGCCTTCGCCAGCCAGCCGCAGACCCAGAAGGTGTTCTCCGAGGAAATCCCCTACGGGCCGGTGCATCGCCAGGCGCTGGGCTTGTTGCCGGGTGATGTGCAACAGCAATTGCCCACCGCCGAAGCCAACCTTGCCGATGCGCGGGCGGTGGATGCGGCGTTCTGGGTCGACCATGGCGAAGAGCTGGAGCAGCGCTTCAACGCCTGGGCCGCACGCTAGGCCGTTGTGGGAGCTGGCGAAGCCTGCGATCGACTGCGCAGCAGTCGCAATCCGGCCACCTCATTGGGTCAGATGCACCGAGGCACTCTGGTCTTACGGCCGCTTCGCGCCCGATCGCAGCCTATCGGCAGCTCCCACAGCCCCTGGCAGAACCTGCAATCTCTGTGGGAGCCTGCGATCGACCACGTAGCGGTCGCCAGCTGTCATTTCAACCAGGCAGCAAACTGCTCCTTGCAGTACTCGACAAACAACTGCGCAGGCTTGGTCAGCTGCGCACGTTTCAACCAGCCGGCCACCAGCCCGGAGCCGGTGACATCCTCGACCAGCTCCACGCTCACCACCTCCTGGCCGTCATAGGTGCAGCTCAGCTGCGGGCGGGTCACCAGCAGGGCAAAACCGAAGCCCTGGCCCACCATGCCCCGTACCATCTCGATCGACGGTGAGCTGAAGATGATGTTGGGCGTCAGTTGCAGTTCTTCGAAGATACTCACGAAATAGGTCCGGCTCGGCTGTACATCGAGCAGGATCATCGGCTCCAGGGCCAGGTCGCGCAACGACACCTGGGCCTGGCCGGCATAGCGATGCCCGGCCGGCACCAGGGCATAGGGACGTTGCGGCGCCATCAGCGCCTCGGTCTCGATGGTGCTGTCCAGGTCATGGTCGTAAAAGATCGCCAAGTCGAAGCGCCCACCGGTCAGGCCCTGCACCAGGTCCTGCTGCTCGCCGTCCTGCAGGCGGATCTCGACCCCGGGGTAACGCTCGCGAAAACCGGCAATCAGGCGTGGCAGGTAGAGCGGGGCGACGGTCTCGAAGCAACCGATGTCGATCTGCCCGCACACTACGTCATTGTCGGCCAGGGCGTTCTGTTCGAACTCCCGGGCCATGCGCAGCAGTTCCTGGGCCTTGCGGTAGAAGCGCGCGCCACTGGGAGTCAGCGACACGCCCTGGGCGTGATGACGGATGAACAGCTGCACGCCGAAGCTGTCTTCCAGGCCCTTGATCGCCGTGGAAATCGACGGCTGGGCGATGTACAGCTTGCGCGAGGCTTCGGCGACGCTGCCGCATTCCACCGTGGTGACGAAGTACTTCAATTGACGCAGGGTATAGGAGGCCACAGCGCACCTCTGGCTGATTGTTTTGCTACACGATACCCCTTCGCGCGCTATGCCCTGCAGCGGATTTTTCTGGGTACAGGGCATATTTTTGTTAGGCCATTGTGGGTGGTGGTCAGCTCCGGCGCCAGCCAGTGCACGGAGCTGACGGTTTTCATGATTTAGTCGATGATCAGCATACCCATCGGGAACGATTTGCCGTCTCCTAGTTTGGCGACAAGAAGGGACCCACCCCGAACGGCAGCTCTGAATGTGTATGTGTTGTCGGAGACTTTCGTCACAGGTGCATTGGTGATGCTTCCAAGATGAAAGTCCACGCTTTCAAGTCCATTGATATGTCGACCAGAAAGTGTGATCACGTCGCCTTGCGCTGGTCTTGCTGGGCTGATTTCTATTTCTGGACGAAAAGTCTTAACGTCAACCTTGTTTTCAACGCTCATGATATGTCTCTCCTAGCGCTATCTGTCAGTTGATTCACCTAGTCCCGGCCGGGCGGAGTGCGCTTGATACGCTCCGATCTCCCGCCAGGCCTGGCTGTTGCGCGGTACATCACCCTTGATTTAATGCCGGGCTTCGTACACGTGCCTTTGGTAGCTGACCCGGGCACCAGTGGGGTGAGTCGTGGTGTGCCAGGCCGGCACGCTGGCCGGGGCCAAGTGACCGCCCTCGATGTCGATCGTGACCGATGGCGGTGGTGTATCCGGTTCACCAATCTCGACGAGTTTCTCGGCAGAGGTGCCCGTGCGCCCGGCACTGTCGATGGCCCTGGCGGCAAACTTCCAGTCACCGACACCCACGCCATTGAGCTGATACTGGTAAGGCGCGCTGTCATCTTCGCCAATGATCTGCCCCGAGCGCAGGAACTCGACACGGCGGATACTGGCACCAGGGGCGGCGCTGGCCTGTGCTCGGAGCAGCAGGTCGGCGGGGGCCAAGTGACCGCCCTCGATGTCGATCGTGACCGATGGCGGTGGTGTATCCGGTTCACCGATCTCGATGAGTTTCTCGGCAGAGGTGCCCGTGCGCCCGGCACTGTCGATGGCCCTGGCGGCAAACTTCCAATCACCGACACCCACGCCATTGAGTTGATACTGATAAGGCGCGCGGTCATCTTCGCCAATGACCTGCCCCGAGCGCAGGAACTCGACACGGCGGATACTGGCGCCAGGGGCGGCGCTGGCTTGTGCCAGGAGCAGCAGGTTGGCCGGGGCAACAGGGTGACCTTCGATGTTGATCGTGACCGATGGCGGTACCGGTTCGGGCGCCGGGTCGGGGTAGAAGTTGGCGATCCGGGCGGCGTTGTCGCGTAGCACCCTGGCGTTGTTGTTCTTGTCTTGCGTGCCCAGGGGAAGCCCTTGATAGGTCAGGTCAGGGTTGGACCAGTAGTTGACTCGATTGCATTCTTGTCCTTTTTCGCAGTAGTAAGCCATCACCGACCGCCATTTGCCTGGCCACCTAATGCCATGGGCATAGGGGGGAGTCACGGGCTCGACGTATTGCTCCGGATTATGCCGCGCGCCCAGGTTGTGCCCCAGTTCATGGGCCAGGGTGTGATCGGGCAGGGCGAGTGCGTGTACAACACTAAAGCCAAACGCTTTTGTTGCGTTGGTGTAGGCCAGGCCCCGGTCCTTTGGATGTACGGCCAGCAGGGCGACCAGGTCTGCCCGGGTGCTTTCGCGTTGCGACGAGGCGGGTAAACCGATGTCGCTGTCTTGAGTGTCTCTGAGTTTAATCAGCATCTGACTGAAGCCCACACCGTCGGGCTCCGTCCAGTCGAGGGCCACTACCCCGGCATTTTCATAGCGCAGGTTGATCTGGCTGTCATGCAGGCCGTTATTGGCCATTGCCAGGGCGTTGGCGACACTGGCCTGGGGGCGGCCAATACGGCAGCGGCGCCGCGACTCAGCACCGTCAGTACCCGCACGGTATGGATGGACGCCGTGTCAGCGCGCGGCTCGCTCGAAGGCGAAGGGATCGTGGCCGGCGTTTCGACTTCATCCTTCCCCTCGTTTGACCGGTTGGTGTCCATTTGCACCAGGGCGTGACTGCCATCGCCTAGCGGTTCCAGCCGAAACTGCCGGCCTTCAAGCATGATCGTACCGACCACGTTTTTACCGTGGCGGGTCAGGTAGGCCTGGTTGAGTGGGGCGTCACCCTGTGCGCCGCGCCACGTGAAGGCACCTTTAGGTCCCTGCTCCACGGACATCTTGTCAAAGATCGTGGTGGTGGCTGGATCGATCTGGAGCGCGAGTGACTTGGTGTTTTTTTTCAGCCGCTCCACGCGTACCTGAACCAGGCGGATATCCATGCTCGATGGCTCATTGACCAACGCCTGGAGCACAGAGTTGCTGCTGTTGCGTAACTCGGCCGGGGAAGGCTGGTCGAGCGGCATGAACAGATCGGTATCGGTGGCACTCTTGAGATCAGGTGCCGTGCCGATCAGTACCACGATGAGCACGGCGAGCGACGCGCCTAGTACTAGCCAGTAGTGATGACCACGCAGCTGAATTGACATGATTTCCCCCCCTGTGGAGGTTCGGTTCAGTAGGCTCGCGATGGCCGTATCGAGTGGGCATCAAACGCCCACTCGGTAAGGTCAGTGCGAGTGACGGGCGACTTCGGCCTCAAGGGTGCACCACCCACAGCACTTCGCTCGAAGGTTTGCCCGGTGCCCAGTCCTCGGTGTAGGAGGTGTGCGCCTGCAAGCAGCGCCAATTCCCCCCGGCATGGCTGACCAGGGCATTGGTTGCATAGGGGGTGTTCAGGCGCCAGGCCGGGTACTGGCCTTCGCCATTGGCGGTCCTGACACTGAGGACGTTGCCGGGCAACGACAGCCGCCCCTGGGTATCAAGCGCCCGGACCACGTACTGGTACTGGGTCGCGGGCCTGAGGCCACTGTCCTCGAACGCTGTACGGTCGCCACTGAGGCGCTGGACCTCGATGCCATCGCGAAACAACAGGTACTGGGCGATCGGCGCAGTACCCGTGGAGGCGCCCCACATCAGGCTCACGCTCTGTGCGCTAACCCCCATGCTGTGCAGGTTTGTCGGGGGCGTCGGTGCCCCGTCCTGGCCTGGTGTGCGCACCTCGATGGCGCGGCTGGGTGGCGATTCATTGCCCTGGTTGTCGACGGCCGTGATGAAGTAGCTGTACAAGGTATCGGCGGCGACACTCTGGTCGGTCCAGGTCAGCTGGGGAGCCTGGACATCGACGCTGGTCGTGCCGTTGCGCGACAGTCGATAGCGGGCAATGGGGTGTGGTCCTGTCGCGGCGTTCCAGGTCAGCACCACTTGCCTGTCGGTAACGTTGCCGGCGCGCAGGCCGGTCGGGGCGTCGGGGCGTTGCCCACCGCCTTCGGAGGGCACGAAGTCAAGGTCCACCACTTGATAGAAGGCATTGGCGGTATCGGCGACTTCCCAGACCGCCAACAACACGTGGTAGCCGTCGCGTTGGGGCAAGGGCACTTCATGCACCGTGGGAGACGGCGGCTTCATCGAATTGGAGTGACTCCAATAGGGTTGCAGGTTGATCTGCACCTGATAGAAGGGCTGCGCCTCGAACTGGTCCCGTGACAACACCCTGGAAGGGTCCCAGCCCTGTCGAGTGATGAAATAGTTCCAGCGGCGGGTGACATGGTTGGCGGTGAAGGTCCAGGAGATATCGAGGGTTTCACCGCCTCGTACCTCATGCTTTCGCCAGTGGCTACCGGGCTGATCCAGGTGCTGTCCGGTCGACTGGTTGGCGCTGGCGATCTTGCCGTCCGGCGGCGGGGCGGCATTGGCCACATCGTCCCTGGCATAGGGATCGGTTTGGCCGCCAGCGGTGTGTGGAAAAAATTTGCCCGACTCCCGTTGGTTCAAGGCGCCTTCGTCGATTTCGCCCGCTTGCCAGGCAAAATAGGCCCGCGAGGCCGGTGAGAAGATATGGCCGTGACGGGGGGTAATGCTTCTGCTGATCACATTCGCTCGCTGCTCAGACATGGCGTGCTCTCCAGCGTTGGGTTTCAACGATCCGATGTACTACGGGTCATCGCGAAACGCGCAGACCAGGGCTGATTAGATATCCGCCCTGTGGTTGGCGATACTGGTAAAAATGCCAGGTCAGATCGCGCTCAGTCTGCCGTCAGCTCCTGCACCTGCCAGCGCACGGAGCTGACACCTTTCTCCAGGCTCACCCGGCTGACCAGGCGCTCCAACTGGGTTGGGGCCTCGGGGCTGCCAAGCAGTTCGGCACGAACCTCAAGCTTGGCCGGGTTGGCCAGGTCTTCGCTGTGCAGCGATTGCAGGCGCAGGCCACCGCTGCCAAAACTGTGCAGCATCAGGCTGCGCACCTGGATCTCGTCTTCGGCGCGGCAGGTGATGCGCACCTCGTAACGCTGCTCGGCCTCATTGGCTGGCAGCATGTCCTGATGGTTGAGACGCTGGGCGATGTCGCGCAGCAGGATGTTGGCGCACAGCACCACGCAACTGCCCAACGCCGCTTCCAGCAGCAGGCCCAGGCTGCACAGCACGCCAATGGCGGCGGTGCACCAGAGTGTGGCGGCGGTATTCAGGCCGCGTACGTTCATGCCGTCGCGCATGATCACTCCGCCGCCGAGAAAGCCGATGCCCGACACCACATAGGCCGCGATCCGCGAGGCATCGGTGGCGGCCATGCCCGGCACGGCCTGGGTCATCAGCACGAACAGGCAGGCGCCGGTGCTGACCAGGGCATTGGTGCGCAGGCCGGTCAGGCGCTGGCGCAGTTGACGTTCGGCGCCGATCAGGGCACCTAGCAGGAGCGCGACGGCGACGCGCAGGAGAAATACTTTCCAATCCATGACAAACCTCGTATCCGCGGCGCAGGCCGCTACGGCACCGTGCGGTGCAGGTATGAACAATGGATTGCGAGCAGGGAAGGGGAAATGAAGCCTCTAGCGAGGCACCACTGTCCGCCGGATACGGCGAAGCAGTGGCAGAGGGTCTGCCGGACTAGCGCGCCGTATGAACCTGTCGCAATCGACCAGGGCTACTGTCCAATGCAGGACTCCTGTGTGGGCATGCAAAATTGCGGGCGGGAAACTAACGTTCAAAGGCAGCAGGGTCAAGGGTAAATTCATGACAATTGCCACATGATCAACCGGGATCGCCACTGTTCCATCTGTGCAACGCTGAAGTGTGGGAACGCTGCTACCGGCAGCCCGCCGTTGTGGCTAAGGTTGTATTCACGCCAGCGCGAGGGGGCGGCATGCAGCCACTGATCAATTACTTCAAGATGCTACTGCGCCCGGGGCCGGACACCTTCCGCTTCGCCCTGCGCACTATCATCGCCTGCCTGTTGACCCTGTACCTGGCATTCATTTTCGACCTCGACCAGCCCAAGTGGTCGATCATGGCGGTGTTCATCGTCAGCCTGCCCCTGGGCGGCATGACCCTGCAGCGTAGTTTCGCCCAGGTGGTCGGCACTACGGTGGGCGCGGCCGTGGCGGTGCTGATCATGGCGCTGTTTCCCCAGGCGCCTTGGCCCTTCATGGTCACCCTGGCGTTGTGGTTGGCCCTGTGCACGGCGGGCGGCACCTTGCTGCGCTACACCAGCTCCCATGCCTTCGTGCTCAGCGGTTTTACCGCCGTGGTGGTGGCCATGCTGGCAATCCCCGAGCAGGACAACACCTTGATGCTGGCCATCACCCGGGTCACCGAAACCCTGTTGGCGGTCGCCTGCGTGTGTGTGGTCAGCCTGCTCGGCGCCCGGCCCCAGGCGGTTGCCACGGGCTACTTTGCCAAGGTCGACCACCTGATCAAGCTGATGGCCAGCCATGCGGCAGCGGCCATACGCGGTGACGAGGGCTCCGCCGAGTTCAACAAGCGGCAAATGCAGATACTCGGCGAAATCAGTGCCCTTGAAGGCTTGCGTCGGCACCTGTACTTCGATGCGCCGCACTTGCGTGGTGCCAACGGCCTGGTGCAGCTGCTGGGCAACCAGTTGGTGCTGCTCAGTTCGCGCCTGACCGTACTGCGCAACCAGAAGCGCATGATTGCCGAGCGCTGGCAGGGCGCCTATCCCGACTTCATCCAGCAACTGTTGAACGACGAACTGGCCTTCCTCGACCAGTTGGCAGAACAGGGCCGGGCCATGCCGGCCAGCGCCCGCAAGCATTTCAGCGCCTTGCAGCGACGCTTCGACCAGGCGGCCCTGCAGGCCGAACAGCTAGCCCACAACATGCCGGCGACCCTGCGCTCGCTGGCCTGGGCCCTGCGCTGGGAGCAGGCACGGCTGCTGGAGCAACTGAGCGACATGCTCGAACTGAGCGATGCGATCCAGGAAGGCCGCTCCGGTGACTGCCGGTACCGCCAGCCCCTGACCAACCCGCTGCACCTGGATTTTCGCCTGGCGGCCATGAACGCCAGCCGCGCGTTCATCGGCTTGATCGTAGCCGGGTTGATCTGGATCGAGACCGCCTGGGACGGGGCCCGCGCCAGTGTGATTCTGGTCGGCATCCTGTGTTCATTGATGGCGACCTTTCCACGCCCGTTGATGGCGGCGCAGAACTACATGCGTGGCTTGGGCCTGGCGCTGGTGGTGTCGGCGTTGTACCAGTTCTGGTTGATTCCCCAGGTGGTCGATTTCGAGATGCTGGCCTTGCTGCTGGTGCCTTTTCTGTATGTGGTGGCGGTGGGACTGTCCAGTCCCATGACCGCGGGCATCGGCATGGGCCTGGGGTTGTCGAGCTTCCTGCTGTTCGGGCCGCAGAACATCGGCGCCTGGCAGAACACCGCGATCCAGTGGTTCGAATTCGCCGGCGCCTATGTCTGTGGCGGGGTGCTGTCGCTGCTGGTGTACGCCTGGCTGTTCCCGTTCAACCCGCAATTGCGCATCGAGCGGCTGTTTCGCGAGACCCGCGAGCAGGTCTATGCCTTGCTCAAGGGGCCGGCCTCGGATGAGCGCCAGTTCGCCTTCGAAAGCCGCATGGTCGACCGCCTGACCCTGATCCTCGGCCTGCTGCCAGCCACCCGGGACGCCCGTTCGCAAGCGCTGTTCGAGGTCAACCTGGCGTGCATGTCCCTGGGCGTGGCGTTGCGTCAGTTGCAGGAGCAAGGCCGGGCCAACCGCCTGGTGGCGGACAGTACCCGCGAACGGTTGGAGCAGGTGCTGCGCGATACCGGTCGCTATGTGGCCGGGCGTACCCGGGTACAACTGCCAGCGTTGCTCGATACCCTGCAAGCGCTGGGGGAAGAACTCGACGTTCTGCATGGCCAACAGTTCGCCGCGCCTGCCGAGCAATTGCGTTCGCTGTTTCGCATTCGTGTGGCGTTGCTGGTGATCTCGGGCTTTCTCCAGCACTACAGCACCTACCTTGACCCTGTTGCCGAAGGAGAGCCGGCCCTTGCCCATTGATTTCGAGGTGGGCGGCGTCTACCTGCCGCCGATTGCCCAGGCGTTGCTGTTGGCGATGCCATTGTTGTTCGTGCTGCTGTGGCTGCTGCAACGCCTGGGCGTGATGCAGCGGGTGTGGCACCCAGCGCTGTTCGAAGGGGCGCTGTACACCTGCCTGTGCGCCTTGATCATTCTGTTCATGGGGAGTTGAAGCGGTGAAGAAACTTGTGGCCCAGGCATCGACCCTGGCAATCGTGGCCCTGGCACTGGTGCTTGGCTGGTACGCCTGGGAGCATTACACCCGCGCACCCTGGACCCGCGATGCGCGGGTGCGCGCCGATGTGGTGACCCTGTCGGCCGATGTCTCGGGGCGAATCACCGAGTTGCGGGTGGAGGATAACCAGCACGTCAACAAGGGCGACCTGCTGTTGGTGATCGACCCGGCGCGCTATACCCTGGCGGTGGAACATGCGCGCCGGGCCGTGGAAGTGGCCCGGGCCAGCGAGGGCCTGGCCCGGGCGCAGATTGTTTCCAGCCAGGCCTTGCTCAAGCAGCGCCAGAGCGAGGAGCAACGCCGGCGCACCCTCAAGCAGGGCTTTGCGATTTCCGGCGAAGAGTGGGAAAAATCCAGTACCGATGTTGCCGTGGCCCAGGCCGAGCTGATGCGCGGCGAGTCGGACCTGACCCTGGCCCTGGCCAACAGCCAGCTGGCGGTTGCGGCCCTGACCCAGGCCGAGCTCGACCTTGAGCGCACACGCATCCATGCGCCGGTCAGCGGCTACGTGACCAACCTGTTGACCCGCCAGGGCGACTACGCCAGCAGCGGGGTGGCGCTGCTGGCCCTGGTCGACAGCAGCTCGTTCCATGTCAGCGGTTATTTCGAGGAAACCAAGCTGCCGCGCATCCACATCGGCAGCCCGGTGCACATCGCGCTGATGAGCGGCGAGCAGTTCGAAGGCAAGGTGCAGAGCATCGCCTACGCCATCACCGACCGCGAAAACGCCCCGGGCAACCGCCTGTTGGCCAACGTCAACCCCAGCTACACCTGGGTCAAACTGGCCCAGCGGGTGCCGGTGCGCATCGAGATCGACCCGGGCTATGCCGGCAAGGACAGCTTGCGTGCCGGCACCACGGCCACAGTGACCGTGCGCGAATAGGGTCAAGATGGTAGGCTTTTCGCCGTTTTTGCCAACCGACGCGAACATCGCCGCCCATGATCCTCAACGCTGCTGTCTTTTTCTGCACCCTGGTGGCCATGGAAGGCGTCGGCTACCTGGCGCATCGCTATATCATGCATGGCTGGGGCTGGTTCCTGCATCGCTCGCACCACGAGCCGCACCTGGGGGCGCTGGAAACCAACGATGTCTACCTGGCGGCCCTGGCCCTGATCGCCTTTGCCCTGGTGGCCCTGGGCCGGGCCGGGTATGCGCCGCTGCAGTGGGTGGGGGCGGGTGTCGCGGCGTTCGGGGTGATCTACGTGATCGTCCATGACGGCATCGTTCACCGGCACTGGCCGTTCAAGCCAAGACCGCGCAATCGCTACCTCAAGCGGCTGTACAAGGCGCATTTGCTCCATCATGCCTTGAAGGGCCGGGACAACAGCGTGTCGTTCGGTTTTCTCTATGCACCGCCCATGCACCGGCTCAAGCGCCAGCTGCGCGCCCGCCGGGCTGTGGGAGCGGCGGTGCGACGACTCGACTTGCCCCGCGATTGAACACAGCACCGCATCGCGGGACAAGCCCGCTCCCACAGGGCGCGCAATTTCGTACAAGATTGTCCGGCGTTCCGGGCGTAGGCTGGAGAGATCCCCCGTTTGGAGTTCGCCCATGAGCCTGCATATCGAAACCCCGCTGTTGGCCTCCCGGCCGATGAGCCTGGCCAGCGGCCTGGACATCTGGTTGAAGCTTGACGCCTTGCAACCCTCCGGTTCGTTCAAGCTGCGTGGTGTCGGCGCGGCCTGTGAAGCCTATGCCAGGCAGGGCAAGCGCCGTTTCGTATCGTCTTCCGGCGGCAATGCCGGCATCGCCGTGGCCTATGCAGGGCGCTGCCTGGGCCTGGCGGTGACTGTGGTAGTGCCAGAAACCACCACCGAACGGGCCCGGGAGCTGATTCGCCAGGAACAGGCCGAGGTCATTGTCCACGGCAAGGCCTGGCACGAGGCCAATGCCCTGGCGCTGTCGTTGTTGGGAGACGATGACGCCTACATTCATCCTTTCGACGACCCGCTGCTGTGGACCGGTCATGCCACGATGATCGACGAAGTGGCCCGCGCCGGTTTCAAGCCCGATGCCGTGGTGCTCTCGGTGGGCGGTGGCGGGCTGTTCAGCGGGGTGTGTGAAGGCCTTGAGCGCAACGGCTGGGGCCAGGTGCCGGTGTTCGCGGTAGAAACCCAAGGCGCGGCTTCACTGGCGGCGGCCATGCGCGCACAGCAGTTGGTCGCACTGGACAGCGTCAACACCGTGGCGACCTCGCTTGCCGCCCGGCAGGTGTGCCAGCGGGCCTTCGAGTGGAGCCAGCAGCGACCGGTGTACAGCCATGTGGTCAGCGACCAGGCCGCACTGGACGCCTGTGAGCGTTTTCTCTCGGATCACCGCCTGCTGGTGGAACCGGCCTGTGGCGCGGCGCTGGCTCTGGGCTACGCCCCGAGCGATGAACTCAATCGCTACCAGAAGGTGCTGATGGTGGTCTGCGGCGGCGTCACGGCGACCATCGACCAGATCCGCCAGTGGCGGGCGGCCTGCTAGGTGGACAGCGTCGTCCATCAAGCCCCCGGGCATCCTGGCGTGCGCCTGATCGATGGCCGTTACCAGCGCTTTGCCTTTCCCCGGCACTTTCACCTGGAGTACCACATCGGCCTGATGGTCAGCGGCCAGCAGCGCTACACGGCCGGGGGCGAACGGCAGCTGGCCGGGGCAGGGGACATCCTGCTGATGGCCCCGGAGCATGTCCATGACGGTGCCAGCGCGGACGACCGGGGCTACGGCATCCGTATCCTGACCCTCGATCCGGCCTGGCTGGATGAGGTCAGTCGCGACCTCAGTGATGGCCGCCAGGGCTTGCCCCTGCTCAACGCCAGGCAGTTGCGCGACCCGCGGTTGCAAAAAATGCTCGATGGCCTGCACCACCAGCACGACGCGCTGGCCTTCCAGAGCCAGTTGTGGGAAACCCTGGCGTTGTTGTTCGGGCTAGGTTCGACCCTGCGTGTCAGCGAACACGCCAACGGCTTCGATCCGGAACGTTGGCGACAGTTGCGCGAATGGCTGGAATCACGTCTTGATCTGCCGCCAAGTCTCGAAGAAATGGCGGCCTTCGTCGATCTGAGCCCCTGGCAACTGTTGCGCCGATTTCGCAACCACTGCGGCCTGCCGCCCCAGCAATGGCTGACCCAGCTACGTCTGGAACGTGCCTTGCCCCGGGTGCTGGCGGGGCACCCCGTCAGCCAGGTCGCCCAGGACCTGGGGTTCTACGACCAGGCCCATTTCAGCCGTCTGTTTCGCCGCACCTACGGCGCGCCACCGCGCAGCCTGGCCATCGGCCAGCTACGCGGGAATATTTTTTAAGGTCTGAAGGAACATATTTAGTAATTTTCCTCGCGTCGCCCTTTGCTCATGATCACACCCACAAGAAAGCGCCCGTCGTGCCGGCGCTATCGAAGTACGACCACGTACTCATCCTTGCCTTGGAGTTCGTCATGAGCAGTACCGCAACATCCGCCCCACTCATCGAAAAACATACGATCGGCTACGTGCCCCCGCAGGATCGCCATGGAAAGGTAAGGGACCTGTTCACCCTCTGGTTCGGCGGCAACATCGCACCGCTACCGATCGTCACCGGCGCCCTGGGCGTGCAATTGTTCGGCCTGAATCTGGTCTGGGGCATCATCGCCATCCTGGTCGGCCATCTGGTCGGCGGCGTACTGATGGCCCTGCATTCGGCCCAGGGGCCGCAAATGGGCATTCCGCAGATGATCCAGAGCCGCGCCCAGTTCGGCTCCCTGGGCGCCTTGCTGGTGGTGGTGATCGCCGGCGTGATGTACGTCGGCTTCTTTGCCTCCAACATCGTCCTGGCCGGTAAATCCCTGCACGGCGTGGTCGACAGCGTGCCGGTGCCGGTGGGCATTGTCATCGGTGCCCTGGGTTCGGGGATCATCGGCATCATCGGCTACCGCTTCATCCACGTGCTCAACCGCATCGGCACCTGGGTGCTGGGGATCGGTATCGTGGTGGGCTTTGCCTATATCCTCACCCATATCCAGACCGACGATTTCCTCAGCCGCGGCACCTTCAACCTGTCGGGCTGGCTGGCCACCGTGTCGCTGGCGGCACTCTGGCAGATCGCCTTTGCCCCCTACGTCTCGGACTATTCGCGCTATCTGCCGCAGGATGTCGGCGTGGCGTCGACCTTCTGGGCGACCTACCTGGGCTCGGCCCTGGGTTCGAGCCTGTCGTTCGTGTTCGGCGCGGTAGCGGTGCTGGCCACCCCGGCGGGCATGGACACCATGGACGCGGTCAAGCTCGCCACCGGTGCCATCGGGCCGTTGATGCTGGTGTTGTTCCTGCTCAGCGTGATCAGCCACAACGCCCTGAACCTGTATGGCGCGGTGCTCTCGGTGATCACCTTGCTGCAGACCTTCGCCCACCGCTGGATTCCGACCGCCAAGAGCCGCGCGGTGCTGTCGCTGATCGTCCTGGCCGGCTGCTGCGTGGCGGCGGTGTTCGCCTCGGCGGACTTTATCGGCCACTTCGTCGACATGGTGCTGGCCTTGCTGGTAGTGCTCGTGCCCTGGACAGCGATCAACCTGATCGACTTCTATGCCATCCACAAGGGTAAATACGACATCGATTCGATCTTCCGTGTCGACGGCGGCATCTATGGACGCTACAACCCGCAGGCCCTGCTGGCCTACGCCATCGGCATCGTGGTGCAGATTCCGTTCATGAACACGCCGCTGTACGTCGGGCCAGTGTCGGCGCATATCAACGGCGCCGACCTGTCCTGGCTGGTGGGCCTGCTGGTGACCTCGCCGCTGTACTACTGGCTGGCCAGCCGCGATTCGGCGTACCGTCGCCGGCAGCGGTCGGCGCAACTGGCGATG
>NZ_JALRNF010000055.1 GCF_030272895.1 Pseudomonas sp. BGr12
CGCGGCTTTTGGCCGTGTTCTGGAGCCTTATCTACTTCCGCGGGCGGCCGTTCGTTGTACCACCCCTCCGGGGGGCATGCCCGCTCCCCCCGTCGGCGCGGGCTGGCCCCGCGATAGCCACCTACTGCACGAGCAACTCATCCACCAGCAACTGCGCCGCATGGGACAACGGCGCCGCCACCCGGTGCACCACCCCGAACGGCTCGCTCAAGGCCCGCAAGCGCACCGCCAGCGACACCAGCAAGCCACGCTGTTCGGCGAATGCCGCCACGGCACTGGGCATCACCGTCACCAGCGTGGGGTCGGCTTCCAGCAGCATGAAGGTGGCGAAGGTGGACGAGGTTTCCAGCGGATAGCGCGGCAGCTCCACCCCCGCCTCGCTCAACTCGCGCTCCAGGGCCTGGCGCATGGGCATGTTGGCCGGGTAGAGGATCCAGCGGCAATGACTCAGGTCACCTACCTCCAATGCCTGCGCGCCCGCCAGGGGATGCTGCGGGTGGGCCACCACCGCCAGCGGCTCCCGGGCCAGCTCGCGGAACACATAATCCGCCGCATTGCGCCCAAGCCCCGGGCGGCAGATCGCCAAGTCCAGGCGCCCTTCGTCCAGTTGCGCCAGCAGGTTGGCGCTGGTGTTCTCGGTGATTTCCACCGCCAGTTGCGGCTGCCTGCTGCGCAGGCGCCCCAGCGCCCCCACCAGCATCGGCATGGCGCCCATGATGCTGCCCACCGCCAGGCGCCCGCCCTGCCCCTGGACAATTCCCAGTACCTCGTCGCGCAAATGGCCCAGGTCGCTGTGGATCAACCGTGCATAGCGCACCACGCAGCGTCCGGCTTCGTTGGCCACCAGACCGCTGGGTTGGCGCACGAACAGCGGCACACCGAGGATCTCCTCGACCTCACGCAACGCCTTGGTCGCGCCGGGCTGGGAGATGGCCATGGCCTCGGCCGCCTTGTGCAGCGAGCCGCAGCGGTCCAGCTCCATGAGCAGGCGCAACTGGCGCAGACGCAGGCGGGAGAAAATACTGTCCAGGGAAGGGATCATCGGCGCATCAACCTTCCAGCGTCTGCTTCAGCGCCGCCAGGCCACCCTCGTAGATGCCGGTGAACAGCGCGGTCGCCTCGGCATCGCTGATGCCCACCGGCACGAACGAGCCGGACCATTGCACCCGCGCGCCCTCACCTGTCGGCACCACACGCAGGGTCGACTGGTAGTCGCGCACCGGTGCCGGGCCCTGGAGGATGGTGTAGCTGTAGCTGCGCCCGGCTTCGCTGAAGTCCAGCAGGCGCTCGATGATGGTGTCGCCATCGATGCTCTTGAGCGTGCGCACGCGGCCGCCTTCGCTCAAGGCGCTGTGCGGCACGAACGGCAGCCAGTCGGGCAGCGCGTCGAAGCCGCCGATCAATTGCCAGACACGGTCGGCGTCGATGTGCAGGTCAATGCTAGCTTGTGCAGTAGCCATGGTGTTTCTCCCGGGGTTCTACCCCAACAATACGGTAAAGACAGGGCCGCGATGCAGCCCTGCAAAGCTCATGTTCAAACAGTCGGTACAGGTGCCAGGGCGTTGATCAGCCCTTGCTGGCGCAGGTCGTTCCAGAACGCGGCAGGGATGACGGCGCTCAGGGCCGCATGGTCTTCGTTGGCGTGCAGCGGACGGGTCGAGCCCGGGATCGCCGCGACCACGGCCGGGTGGGCCAGGGCGAACTGCAGGGCGGCGGCCTTGACGTCGACCCCATGGGCACGGGCAACCGCACGGATGCGTTCGAGCTTGTCCAGCACCGGCCGGGTGGCCTTCTGGTATTCGAAGTGTTCGCCACCGGCGGTCACGCCCGAGCTGTACGGGCCGCCGACGACGATGCCGACACCCTGCTCCAGTGCTTGCGGCATGACCCGTTGCAGCGCACGGTCGTGGTCCAGCAGCGAGTAGCGGCCGGCAAGCAGGAAGCCGTCGGGTTGCGGCTCGTCAAGGTCGAGGGTCAGCTCGATCGGCTCGACCCGGTTCACACCCAGGCCCCAGGCCTTGATCACGCCCTCTTCACGCAGGCGGGTCAGCACGCGGAAAGCGCCTTTGCGTGCGCTCTCGAAACGCTCCAGCCATTGATCACCGTAGAAGTCCTGGGCGATGTCGTGAATCCAGACGATGTCCAGGCGGTCGGTGTTCAGGCGGCGCAGGCTGTCCTCGATAGAGCGCAGGGTGGCGTCGGCGCTGTAGTCGTTGAGGATGCGGTTGCGGTTGCCGTGCTCGAACAGCCCGCTCTTCTCGCCCAGCTCACGGCTGGTGGGGTCTTCCAGCTCATCGAGGATGACCCGGCCGACCTTGGTGCTGAGCACGTATTCGTCGCGAGGGCGAGCGGCCAGGGCGTTGCCCAGGCGTGACTCGGAAAGACCGGCACCGTAGAACGGCGCGGTGTCGAAGTAGCGCACGCCGTTGTTCCAGGCGGCATCGACGGTTGCCTGTACTTCGGCCTCTGGCACGTTGCGGAACATGTTGCCCAGCGGTGCGGTACCGAAGCCCAGTGGATGGGCGATAAGGGATTTGAGAATCATCGGTGGTGTCCTGGTAGGGGGAGTCGCTTGTGAACTCCAGTGACGGCAATCCTATGCCGCCCCTACCAAGACCGTCCAAGTCATAATTCGACAGACTTCAGACCTTTGAGGCATGACCATTTAACATGGATGTTCCCATCTACACCGATCGCAGCCTGGCGGCAGCTCCCACGGATACCCTGCAATCACTGTAGGAGCTGGCGGAGCCTGCGATCGTTGTGGGAGCTGGCGAAGCCTGCGATCGTTGTGGGAGCTGGCGGAGCCTGCGATCGGCTGCGCAGCAGCCGCACTACAGCCACCTCGATGGCCGAGTCGTCAGGTTCTACGACCGCTACGCGGCCGATCGCAGCCTGGCGGCAGCTCCCACAGATACCCTGCCACCATTGTAGGAGCTGGCGAAGCCTGCGATCGACTGCGCAGCAGTCGCCACTCACATGCTCAGGTTCGCCACCTTGGCCCGCGCCGCGTGCAGCTTCTTGTAGCTGTCGATCAGGCGCAGGTGGCGGTCCAGGCCTTCGAGCTTCATGCTGGTCGGCGTCAGGCCGTGGAAGCGCACGCTGCCGTCCACCGAACCGAGCACCGCATCCATCCGCTCGTTGCCGAACATCCGGCGGAAGTTGGCCTCGTAGTCTTCCAGCGCCAACTCATCGTCCATCGCCACTTCCAGCACCACGTTCACCGCCTGGTAGAACAAGCCGCGCTCGACGGTGTTGTCGTTGAACTGCAGGAAGGTCTCCACCAGTTCCTTGGCCGGGTCGTGATTCTCCAGGGCAAGATGGATCAGCAGCTTGAGTTCGAGGATGGTCAACTGGCCCCAGGCGGTGTTGTCGTCGAACTCGACACCGATCAGGGTGGTGATGTCGGTGTAGTCATCCAGCTCGCTTTCTTCCAGGCGCTCGACCAGCGCTTGCAGGCTGTCGTCGTCCAGGCTGTGCAGGTTGAGGATGTCTTCACGGAAGAACAGCGCCTTGTTGGTGTTGTCCCAGATCAGGTCTTCCACCGGGTAGATTTCCGAATAGCCCGGCACCAGGATGCGGCAGGCCTTGGCCCCCAGGTGCTCGTACACGGCCATGTACACTTCCTTGCCCAGGCCCTCGAGGATGCCGAACAGGGTTGCGGCTTCGTCAGCGTTGGAGTTTTCGCCGTTGCCTGCGAAGTCCCACTCGACGAACTCGAAATCGGATTTGGCACTGAAGAAGCGCCACGACACCACGCCGCTGGAGTCGATGAAGTGCTCGACGAAGTTGTTCGGCTCGGTCAGCGCATGGCTGTCGAAGGTCGGCTGCGGCAGATCGTTCAGGCCCTCGAAGCTGCGGCCCTGGAGCAGTTCGGTGAGGCTGCGCTCCAGCGCCACCTCGAAGCTCGGGTGGGCGCCGAACGAGGCGAACACGCCGCCGGTGCGCGGGTTCATCAGGGTCACGCACATCACCGGGAATTCGCCGCCCAGCGACGCGTCCTTGACCAGCACCGGGAAGCCCTGGGCTTCCAGACCCTGGATACCGGCGAGGATCGACGGGTATTTTTCCAGCACGTGCTGGGGCACATCGGGCAGTGCCAGTTCACCTTCGAGGATCTCGCGCTTGACCGCGCGCTCGAAGATTTCCGACAGGCACTGCACCTGGGCTTCGGCCAGGGTATTGCCGGCGCTCATGCCGTTGCTGAGGAACAGGTTCTCGACCAGGTTGGAGGGGAAGTACACCACCTCGCCGTCGGACTGGCGCACGTAAGGCAGCGAGCAGATACCGCGCTCGATGTTGCCGGAGTTGGTGTCGTACAGGTGCGAGCCGCACAGTTCGCCGTCGGGGTTGTAGATCTCCAGGCAGTACGGGTCGAGGATTTCCTTGGGCAAGGCATCCTTGCGACCGGGCTGGAACCAGCGCTCGTCGGGGTAATGCACGAACGGCGCGTTGGCGATCTCCTCGCCCCAGAACTGGTCGTTGTAGAAGAAGTTGCAGTTCAGGCGCTCGATGAACTCGCCCAGCGCCGAGGCCAGCGCGCTCTCCTTGGTCGAGCCCTTGCCGTTGGTGAAGCACATCGGCGACTGGGCATCGCGCAGGTGCAGCGACCAGACGTTGGGCACGATGTTGCGCCAGGAGGCGATCTCGATCTTCATGCCCAGGCCCGCGAGGATGCCGGACATGTTGGCGATGGTCTGCTCCAGGGGCAGGTCCTTGCCGACGATGTAGGTGCTGGCGTTGCTGTCGGTGTCCAGCATCAGCAGCGCCTGGGCGTCGGCGTCGAGGTTCTCCACCTCTTCGATGACGAAATCGGGGCCGGTCTGCACCACTTTCTTCACGGTGCAGCGGTCGATGGAGCGCAGGATGCCCTGGCGGTCCTTCTCGGAAATGTCGGCGGGCAACTCGACCTGGATCTTGAAGATCTGCTTGTAGCGGTTCTCCGGGTCGACGATGTTGTTCTGCGACAGGCGGATATTGTCCGTGGGGATGTTGCGGGTTTCGCAGTAGAGCTTGACGAAGTACGCCGCGCACAAGGCCGAGGACGCCAGGAAGTAGTCGAACGGACCCGGTGCCGAGCCATCGCCCTTGTAGCGGATGGGCTGATCGGCGATTACCGTGAAGTCGTCGAACTTGGCTTCAAGTCGAAGATTATCGAGAAAGTTGACCTTGATTTCCATGCGGGAGCACCAGCGAGCAAAACGAAATGGGCGCCATTATCCGGGTTTTTCCGCAGGAAGTCTTGCTCGCGCGCGGGTGGCTCCGGATCAGCGCTGGAATGACGTCGCCAGGTGTTCGATCACCAGACGCAACCTTGCGGTATGGCGCAGGTCCTGGTGGGTGACCATCCACACTTCATAGGGTTTGCTGCGGGTACGCGCCGGCCAGATCCGCTCAAGGCCGTCGCGCAGGCCCATGTCCACCGGTATCTCGCCGATGCCCAGCCCCTGGGCGATGGCGCGGCGCACCATCATGCTGGAATTGAGCGCCGCCACCACCCGCGCCTGGTCGATCGGTTCGTCCACCAGCGTCGGGTTGGGCCGGTCGCGCCAGTACGGCTCGTACATCACCAGTTCATGGCCGGCAAAGCCCTTGCCTTCTTCCGGCACACCCTGGCGTTGCAGGTACTCGGCAGAGGCGAACAGCCCCATGGGCCAGTCCGCCAGCTTGCGCAGGATCAGGTCCGGATTGTCGGGGCGCTGGTTGCGGATGGCGATGTCGGTTTCGCGCCGGGACAGGTTGACGATCTCGGAGCTGCTATCAAGGACGATGCTGATCTCGGGGTGTTCCAGGTGCAGTGTCTTCAAGGCGGGAATCACGAAATCGTAGGCCAGTGAGTCGGTCGTGGAGATGCGCACCTCACCGGCCATCTCGTTGTCCGCCCCGCGGGTGCGGCGGGTCAGCTCCAGGGCGGCGTGCTCCATTTTCTCGGCCATCTCGAAGGCCATTTCGCCGACGCAGGTCATTTGATAACCGCTGGGCGTGCGCAGGAACAAGGTCGATCCCAGGTCCGCTTCCATGGCGCTGATGCGCCGCCCGACCGTGGCCTGGTCCACGCGCAGCACCCGTGCCGCCCGGCGCAACGTCAGCTCTCGGCCCAGTGCCAGCAGCACCCGTGCATCATCCCAGTTCATCTGTGTTTTCCCGTGAAGAATCGTTGCAACAGTGCTTCGCAAAATCGCCGCACGACCGCAAAGCCCGGCGTGCGTACCCTTTTGTGCAAGCCAGCCAGTAGCGCTGGTGCTCACTCATTTCCAGGATTATCTCATGAGCATCACTCGCACAAATCCCGCCGCGCAGATGACGGCCATTGAAATCACCCAACCGGGCGGCCCGGACGTCTTGCAGCCGAGTCAACGCCCGATACCGGCACCCGGCCCGCGCGAGGTGCTGATCCGGGTCCGGGCCGCCGGCGTCAACGGCCCCGACCTGCTCCAGCGCAAGGGCCTGTACGACCCGCCCGCCGGCGCCTCGGACATTCCCGGCCTTGAGATCGCAGGCGAAGTCGTCGGCCTTGGCAGCGAAGTGCAGCGCTTCGCCCTGGGTGATCCGGTGATTGCCCTGGTGCCGGGCGGCGGTTACGCCGACTACGCGGTGGCGGATGAACGCACCACCATTCACCTGCCAGGCGGCCTGTCGATGATCGAGGCGGCGGCGCTGCCGGAAACCTTCATGACGGTCTGGGTCAACCTGTTCCAGCGCGGCGGCTTCAAGGCCGGCGAATCGGTCCTGATCCATGGCGGTGCCTCCGGTATCGGCACCACGGCGACCATGCTGGCCAAGGCTTTCGGCGCCTCGAAGATCTTCACCACGGTGGCCAACGCGCAGCAGCAGGCCGCAAGCCTGGCCCTGGGCGCCGATGTCGCGATCAACTACAACGAAACGGATTTCGTCGAACAGGTCATGGCCGCCACCGAAAACCTGGGCGTGGACGTGATCGTCGACATCATTGCCGGTGACTATGTGGGGCGAAATTTCCAGGTCGCGGCCATGAACGGCAGGATCGTGCAGATCGGCGTGATCAAGGGGCCGGCCACCCAGGTCGACCTGTTCCCCATGCTGGTCAAGCGCCTCACCCATATCGGCTCGACCCTGCGTTCGCGCAGCGCCGACGACAAGGCCGGGATCATTGCCGAACTGGAGTCCAAGGTGTGGCCCCATGTACGCAGCGGCGCGATCAAGCCGCTGATCTTCAAGACCTTTACGCTCGCGGAGGCGGCGCAGGCCCATGCCCTGATGGAGTCCGGCCAGCACATTGGCAAAGTGGTGCTGACCGTACCGGAGCCTGCCTGAAACAACAGGCGGCGCTGCGATGAGCGCAGCGTCGCCCGGCTTCCCTACAACCCTGCGCAGGCGTGACCACCATCGACGATGATTTCCGCGCCGGTCATGCCCCTGCTGGCCCCCGAGGCCAGCAGCAACAAGGCACCATCCAGGTCACTGCTGGCGCAGAACCTGCGGCTGGGAATGCGCGAGCGCAGGCGCTCACCGGCTTCGCTGTGGAGGAACCCGTCGTTGATGTCGGTGGCAATGTAGCCCGGCGCAATGGCGTTCACGCGGATGTCATGGCGCGCCAGTTCCAGCGCCAGGGAACGGGTCAAGTGACTGAGCCCCGCCTTGGCTGCACTGTAGGGTCCCACGCCGCCGCCCACGCGACTGGCGAGGATCGAGGTGATGTTGATCAGGCACCCTGCCCGCCGGGCTTCGACCATTCTTCTGGCCGCTTCCTGCGCCACCACCCAGGCGCCACGCAGGTTGGTGTCGACGATCGCATGCCAGTCGTGGTCGTTGTAGTCGAGCACCCGCTTGGTGTCGCTGACGCCGGCGTTGTTGACCACCACGTCCAGGCCACCCAGCTGCGCTTCGATGGCGTCCATGCAGTCGATCACCGATTGCCGCGAAGTGACGTCCAGTTCATAGGCGCTGGCATCGTGCCCGGCCAGGCGCAATTCGCCGACCAGGTCGTTGAGCCGCTCGACCCGCCGGGCCGCCACGGCGACCCGCGCGCCCGCCGCCGCCAGGGTCCGGGCGAAATGCAGCCCCAGACCGCTGGAGGCGCCGGTCACCAGCACGCGCTGGCCGCTCATGTCGAACAGCTTGTTGACCAGCGCGTTCATTGCGCACCTCCGGCGCTGCGGGCGAGGATCTTGCGCGCCAGGCTCATGCGGTGCACTTCGTTCGGGCCGTCGTAGATGCGAAAGCCCCGGGCGTCGCGGAAGATCCGGTCGACGATGGCTTCGCTGGTCACCCCCTGCCCGCCAAGCACCTGCACGCTGCGGTCGATCACCCGCCAGATCCCTTCGGAGCTGATGACCTTGGCCATGCTCGACTCGAAATTGCCGCGCTCGCCCTGGTCCAGCACCCAGGCGCAATGCCAGACCGCCAGGCGCGTGGTGAGCAGGTCCATCTCGTTGTCGGCGAGCATGAAGCCCACGCCCTGGTGCTCGCCCAGCGGCTTGCCGAAGGATTGGCGCCGGGCCGCGTAGGCACAAGCCACGTCGTGCGCACGACGGGCCTGTCCCAGCCAGCGCATGCAGTGGGTCAGGCGTGCCGGCGCCAGGCGCACCTGGGCATAACGAAAGCCCTTGCCCACCTCCCCCAGCACCTGATCGGCCGGCACCCGCAGGTTGTCGAAGCGCAGCACGCCATGCCCACCGGTAAAGCAGGTGTCGAGCGAATCCATCATGCGTTCGAGGATGAAACCCGGCTGGTCGGTGTCGGTGAGGAACATGGTGGCGTTGCCGTCCTCGGTGCGGGCCATGATGATGGCGAAGCTCGCTCCCTCGGCGCCGGTGATCAACCACTTGTGGCCATTGATGAGGTAATCGTCACCGTCGCGCACGGCGGTGGTCATCAGCATCGAGGGGTCGGAGCCGGCCCCCGGCGCCGGCTCGGTCATGGCGAAGCAGGAGCGGATATGCCCCTGCACCAGGGGCCTGAGCCAGCGGTCCTTCTGCGCTTCGGTGGCGACCACCTCCAGCAGGTGGATGTTGCCTTCGTCCGGGGCGTGGATGTTCAGCGCGGTCGGCCCCAGCGGCGAGTAGGCGGCCTCTTCGAAGATCACCGCCTTGGCCGTGTGCGACAGCCCCAGGCCGCCCATCTCGCGAGACGCATGGGGGGTCAGCAGGCCATGGGCGCGGGCCTTGGCCACCAACTCCTGGCGCAGTGCATCGCTCGGGCCATGGGCGCCCTGGCGGCTGTCGTGCTCCATCGGGATGATTTCGTTGGCGATGAAATCCCGCACGCGCGCCTGCAACGTGACCAGCTCATCGGAAAGTGCAAAGTTCATGTTCGAGTTCCTTGTTGATTCGCAGGTTCAGGCCGCCGGCCCGTGCGGGTGGATTGCGCGGTACAGGCTTTCCATCACGGTGGCGTGGATGCCGGCCTTGTCGGGGTTGTAGGGGGTGAAGTTGAGGGTGCGGATAAAGCCGTCCTGCAACTGGCCGCCCCGGGTATCGATATCGAGGACGTTGAGGCAGGCCGGGTCCTGCTCGAAGGCGCTGATCCCCGCCAGACCGATACCGGTGGCCCAGGCGAGGACGACGCGGTTGACGGCATCGTGGCTGACGATGAGTGCGGTCTCCCAGCTGTCGTCCCGGGCCAGTTCGTCCATCGTCGCCAGCACCCGCTGGCTGAAGTCGCTCCAGCGCTCGCCTCCGAGGAAACTCGCTCCGGGTTCGGCGGCCTTGCGATAGGCGTCGACGACTGTTTCGCGCAGGGCCCGCGGCGGTATTTCGCGCAGGCGCCCGGCACGGATCTCGCGCAACTGCGCCAGGGCCTGGACCGGACTTTCACGGCCCTTGAGCAACAGCTCAAGGGTTTGCTGCGCACGCGGATAGTCGGAAACCAGCACCCGGTCAAAGCGCGTGCCCTGCAGGACCTGGCCAAGCGCCAAAGCCTGTTCTACGCCGTGCCGGGACAGCTTCACCGCACGCGGGTCCAGCGGCCGGCCCTGGTCATCGAAATAATCGACATGACCATGGCGCACCAGGTAGCAACGACGTCGTCTCAGGGCTTCAGCGTTCATTGCGCACGGCCTTCGGGCTGGTGATCGCCAGGCGTGCCCGGTTGATGCGCAAAAGCGCCTCGAGCAGCCGTTGCTGGCGCTCATCCGGGTGGTCGAAAGCGCCGCTGCGGATCAGCCCGGCCAGCCGTGCCCGTGCATCGGCGGTCGTCGCCTGTTGATCGTCCAGCAGCGCGGCCACAGCACCGGCCTCGATGCGCTCGGCGTCGGCGCCCCTGGCGATTTGCCGAGCGGCGACGGCCATGGCCCGGGCGATCATCCGGCACTCATAGTGGTGGGCCTTGTCCAGCGTAGGCAGCAGGGTGTCGAGCAGCACCTCCCTTGCGGTATCCAGCAGGTCGATGGCCGTGGTGTTGTCGGTATTCATGGCTGCGCTCCGCTGAGTAGAAGAATGTCCTGTTCCAGTTCCGCCAGCAGAGTGCCGGTCAGCGCCAGCTCCAGTGAGCGCTGCTGGCCGGACAGGTGCCGCTGCGTCTGCTGCAGGGCGACCACCGCCCAGCGCAGGTGGGCCATCAGTTGCCAGAAGCGCAGGTCTTGCGGGCTGGCCTGATAGCCGGAGACGGCCTTGTAGCCCTGCAGGAAGTCATTGAGCTCGCCCATGCCGCCGGCTTCGCGATCGGCCCGGGCAAAGCGCCAACAACGGGCAGTGAACCAGCCGATGTCCTCGCGCGGATCGCCCCAGCCGGTGAACTCCCAGTCCAGCACGCCGGTCAGGCCCAGGGCGTCGACCATGTAGTTGCCGGTGCGGTAGTCGCGGTGCAGCAGGCGCGCGGGCATGGGCAGCGGCTTGTTCAGCTCGCACCAGCGCAGCCCCCACTCGATCACCGGGTAGCTGCCTGGCAAGGCATCGAGAAAGCGCCGGTACTGGTCGATGCTGGCCTGCGCAGGGTCGCTGGCAGGTGGCGGTAGAAAGCCCAGGTCAGGATGGTCAGGGGTGATCCGGTGAATCAGCCCCAGGTTCTCGCCCAGCGCCCGGCACAGCTCGCTGCGCAGCGGCTCCAGCGTCAGGTCCGTGGTCAGGCGGTGCCCGTTGGAATGACCCTCTAGCTTGCGCATAAGAAAGAAATCGCGGCCCAGCACGGCCAGGTCGCGGCACAGCCACAAGGGCTCGGGCACCTTAACACCGGCCTGGTGCACGGCGGCCAGTACTGCGAACTCCTGGGCACGGCCCATGCTGACGGCCACGGAGGACGCGGAATCGGTGCGCAGCACCCACTGTTCGGTGCTCTGCTCGCCGCCACGGGTCACGGTGCCGGTGAGCAGCCAGTTCTCCTGGATGGCGCCTCCGGACAGGCGCTGGCCCTGGTCGATCACGACCTTGTCGGCCCCCAGTTGCTGGCGCAGGTAACTGGCCAGCGCCGGGAACGCATCGGGAACGTCGGCGTGCTGAGCACCGGGTGGCGGAATAAAAAGGGTGGACATCGCGGCTTCGAACTCCCAGAGGAATGGTCTTCCTGCCCTTGAGCAAGAGTTGAGCCAGCTTTCGAACTATTTTATTTATCCCTTTATAATCAATTTGTTACGTCTACTTTCCAGTATTAACAATGTCGTGAATATCACGACTCCATTGCAGATTTGAAATGCACGTTTCAGCATGGAAAAAACAGCGTCGAGGTCTGGACCATGCGCACCGAGCACTACCTGCCCAGGGTGGTCGCCCTGATCACCCACCTGCAAATGCCAGATGGCGCCAGCCGCATGGCCCGTATCGTCGAGCAGGTGATACCCGATTACCGCGACCGGGCCCGGGTCGAAATCGTCGAGACCACTGTCAATCTCTTGGGCGAAACCGGACGAGCGCTGGAAGCCAGGGGCGATGTCGATGTGATCATCTGTTCGGGTGCCACCAGCGCGTACCTGAGAAGGCACCTCTCGATCGCCGTCCTCTCGATCCGCATGGGTGAATACGACCTGATCCGCGCTCTGGACATCGCCAGGGCGCGGGCCACCAAGGTGGGCATCGTGAGCTTCCAGGACACCCATCCGGAACTCGAAGCGATGGCCTCGCTGTTCACCGTACAAGTCCACCAGGCCACCTACACCCGCTACGAAGGCGCGCAACAACAGGTCAAGCGCCTGATCGACGAGGGCCACGGCGTGATCGTGGGGTCGTCCACGGCAGTGGAAATCGCCGAGTCGAACGGTGCCCAGGGTGTGCTGGCACTCAATGCCGACACCGTGCGGCGGGCCCTGGACGATGCCCTGGGTGTCTGTCACAGCCGCCAGCAGGTGCTGATCCAGCAGCAGCGCCTGAACGCCGTATTGCGCAACCTCTCAGACGGCGTGATCGCCGTGGATGCCCACGGTCTGATCCAGTCGCTGAACCCGCGCATGGCCGCCTTGCTGGGCATCGCCAGCGAATCGGCGCTGGAACAACCGCTCGGGGCAATCATTGCCGACCTGGACATCGCCGCCCTCCTGGCCAGCGGCGAAGGCGAAGAAAACCGCATCGTCAAAGCCGCTGGCCGCACGCTGTACGCCAACCTCACCCCGATCATCGACAACGGCAGGCCCGACGGCGTGGTCATCACCTGCCAGGAAGCCAACGCCATCCAGCGCGCCGACCGGCGCATCCGCAGCCAGGTCAAACCCCGCCAGTTCACCGCCCGCTACCGCTTCGAGCAGATACTCGGCGAGGCGCCCGCCTTTCGCGCCCTGCTCGACTTGGCCCGGCGCTACGCGAGCGCCCACGCCACCCTGCTGATCCGTGGCGAAAGCGGCACCGGCAAGGAGCTGCTCGCGCAGAGCATCCACAACGCCAGCCCGCGCCACGAAGGCCCCTTCGTCGCCATCAACTGCGCCGCCTTCCCCGAAACCCTGCTGGAAAGCGAGCTGTTCGGCCATGAAGAAGGCGCCTTCACCGGCTCACGCAAAGGCGGCAAGAGCGGGCTGATCGAGAACGCCCATACCGGCACCCTGTTCCTCGATGAAATCGGCGACATGCCGGTCACCCTGCAAACCCGCCTGCTGCGCGTGCTGCAGGAGCGCGAGGTGTTGCGCCTGGGGGCCGGCGAGCCGACGCCGGTGGACATCCGCGTGATCGCCGCCACCCACCGCGACCTGCGCGCGCAGATTGCACAAGGTGCGTTTCGCGAGGACCTCTTCTACCGCTTGAACATTCTGAGCCTGAGCATTCCGCCGTTGCGCGAGCGTGCCCAGGACATTCCCCTGCTCGCCGGGGCCATGCTCGACCGACTGCCGCTGCCGCCCGCTACTGCCGAGGCCGGTCGACGCCTGCTGGAACGACTGACGCCCGCGCTGTTGCGCTACGGCTGGCCGGGCAATATCCGCGAACTGGAAAACCTGGTGGAGCGGGCGGCCTTGTCTGCCGAGGCGCTGTCAGGCAGCGGTAATGCAGTCGCCTTGCAGTCGCTGTTCAGCGAACTGTTCGAGCCTCAGCCCGGGCAACCTTCGGCACCGGCCCATGCCCCCGACGGACAGGATCTGCGCAGCCTGAGCCGCGCCCAGGAAAGCACCCGGGTGCGCGAAATGCTCGAACAATGCCAGGGCGACCTGGACGAAACCGCCCGCCGCCTGGGCATCAGCCGGACCACCTTGTGGCGACGCCTGCGCACCCGGAAGGACTGATGCGGCCGTGCATTTCAACTCTGAAATTTATTTCAGCGATGAAACCTGGATGGTGCTCAACGCGGCCTCAAATACCTCGAATACTGTTAAGAAAGCATCTGTAATTAATTGAATAAAAACAGTTTTTTCATTAGCAATTCAAACCACTGAGATTTGGCACAGCCCTTGCTCCCTCCCCTCCGACGCTGCCGCCGGCCGGCCTGCAGCGTCGGAGCGCCCACAATAACAAGGCAGGAGGTTGCCCGTGCAAGGCATGATGATGAACTTCAACCTGAGTATCGCCGCGATCATGCGCCAAGCCCTCATGGTTGCCGCCGACACCGAGATCGTCTCGCTGTTCAACGATGGAAACGTGCATCGCTACACCTATGCCCAGGCGTTTTCCCGCGCGCGCCGCCTGGCCAATGTACTGGACGCCCTAGGCTGCCCGGCCGATGCCCGGATCGGCACCCTGGCGTGGAACGATCACCGCCATTTCGAACTGCATTACGCCGTACCCTGCTCCGGGCGGATCTGCCACACCATCAACCCCCGGCTGTTCCCCGAGCAGATCGGCTACATCATCCGCCATGCCGAGGACGACCTGCTGTTCGTCGACCCGCAGTTCATCCCGCTGCTGGAAAGCCTGCAAGCTGAACTTGGCAGTGTCCGCCACTGCATCGTCCTCTGCGCCGCCGATCAGGTGCCCGCCAGCTCGCTGCCCGGCCTGCTGAGCTACGAAGCGCTGCTGGAGGCGGTCGACGACCATCATGACTGGCCGGAGCTCGACGAGCGTCGTGCCGCCGGCCTGTGCTACACCTCCGGCACCACCGGCAATCCCAAGGGCGTACTTACCAGCCACCGCAGCACCGTGCTCCACGGCATGGCCCAGAACATGGCCGACAGCGTCGGCCTGCGCGCGCTGGATGTGGTGATGCCGATGGTGCCGATGTTCCATGTCAACGCCTGGGGCATGCCGTACAACGCCGCCATGGTCGGCGCCAAACTGGTCCTGCCTGGCCCACGGGTCGGTGATGCCGCCGCGATGATCAAGCTGATCAACGACGAAGCGGTGAGCTTCTCCCTGGCGGTACCGACGCTGTGGGCCAACATCAGCCAGCACCTGGACGCGCACGCCGCTGCAGTCCCCTCGCTCAAGCGCGCCGTCAGCGGTGGCGCGGCCTGCCCGCTGGCGCTGATCGAGGCCATGCAGCGCCATGGCGTGGCCCTGGAAAACGGCTGGGGCATGACCGAGCTCAACCCCATGGGCAGCTACAACCGCCACCAACCCTGGTACGCGGCACTGGCCCAGGCGCCGCGCGGGCAGCAACTGCTCAAGTCGGGCCGGGCCATGTTCGGGGTCGAGATGCGCATCGTCGATGAAGCCCAGCGCCCCCTGCCCCACGATGGCCAGGCCAGCGGCGCGCTGCAGGTGCGCGGCCCCTGGGTGCGCAGCGGCTACTTCGGCGAACAGACTACCGAGGGCTGGTTCGACACCGGCGATGTCGCCAGCATCGACTCCAAGGGCTACATGCAGATCACCGACCGCATCAAGGACGTGATCAAGTCCGGCGGCGAGTGGATCAGCTCGGTGGAAATCGAGAACGCGGTCATGGCCCACCCGCAGGTGGCCGAGGCCGCCGTGATCGGTCTCCCGCACCCACGCTGGAGTGAGCGCCCCTTGCTGGTGGTGGTGGCTCGCCAGGATCACCCGGCGCCCAGCCATGAAGCCCTCACCGCCTTTCTCGAAGACAAGATCCCCAAGTGGTGGATGCCCGACGCCAGCGCGTTCATGCAGGCATTGCCGCACACTGCGACCGGCAAGGTCAGCAAGAAGACCTTGCGCGAGCACTTCACCGATTTCGCCTGGCCCTGAACCACCCCCTACCGGCGCGTCAGCGACGCGCCCACGCGCAGCCTTACAACAAAAACAAGCGGAGGCACTATGAACAGCATGATCGACACGCCTGTCGAGCACTACCGACGCATCCGGGAAAACCCGCGCTATATCGCCCTGGCCAGGGCCCGCTCGCGCCTGACCTGGTGGCTCAGCGCCCTGGTGCTTGCCAGCTATTTCCTGTTCATGGGGGTTGCCGCCGCGCGCCCCGACCTGCTGCACCTGCCGCTGTACCCGGGCAGCCACCTGAGCCTGGGCATCCCGCTGGCGACCCTGCTGATCGTCGTCGCCTGGCTGCTGACAGCCTGGTACGTGCACCGCGCCAACAGTCACTTCGATCATGTCAGTGCCAGCATCGTCAAGGAGAGCCAGCGATGAAAGCCACCTGCCTGCGGCTTCCAGCAGCCGTCCTGTGTGCCCAACCCGTGTTCGCCTCGGCAGCCGACGCGCCGCCACAAGGGCTGAACCTGCATGCCATCGGCATGTTCCTGCTGTTCGTGTCGATCACCCTGCTGATCACCTGGTGGGCCGCCCGCCAGACCCGCTCGGCCAGCGACTTCTACACCGCCGGCGGTGGCATTTGCGGTTGGCAGAACGGCCTGGCCATCGCTGGTGACTACATGTCGGCCTCGACCCTGCTGGGACTATCCAGCATGGTCTTCGCCAAGGGCTACGACGGCTTCATCTATATGACCGGCTTCTTTATCGGCTGGCCGCTCCTGACCTTCCTGATGGCCGAGCGCCTGCGCAATCTTGGCCGCTACACCTTCGCCGACATCGTCTCGTTCCGCCTCGACCAGCGCCGCGTCCGCATGCTCGCGGCTTGTGGCTCGCTGACGGTGGTGTGCTGCTACTTGCTGCTGCAGATGGTCGGCGCCGGGCAACTGGTCAAGCTGCTGTTCGGCCTGGACTACACGCTGGCGGTCGTGGTGGTGGGCCTGCTGATGCTGGTCTATGTGATCTTCGGCGGCATGCTGGCGACCACCTGGGTGCAGATCAGCAAGGCCGTCCTGCTGCTGGTGGGCGGCACCCTGCTGATGCTGCTGGCCCTGGCACCCTTCGGCTTCAGCCTGGAAACCCTGGCCAGCCGCGCGGTGCAAAGCCATGCCGGCGGCTGGAGCATCATGGGCCCCGGGAGCATGCTGGCCAACCCGCTGAACGTTGCTTCCATGGCCCTGGGCCTGGTATTCGGCCTAGCCGGCCTGCCGCATATCCTGATGCGCTTCTTCACCGTGCCCAATGCCCGCGAAGCGCGCAAGTCGGTGTTCTACGCCTCGGGCTTCATCGGCTACTTCTTCCTGGTGGTCTGCGTGCTCGGTTTTGCCGCCATCGTCATTGTCGGCACCGATCCGCAGTACTTTGTCGACGGCAAGCTCGGCGGCACCCTGCAAGGCGGCAGCAACATGGTGGCCATGCACCTGGCCAAGGCGGTGGGTGGCAACCTGTTCCTGGGCTTTCTCTGCGCCGTGGCGTTCGCCACCATCCTCGCCGTGGTCGCCGGCCTGACCCTGGCCGGCGCCTCGGCCATCTCCCATGACCTCTACGCCACGGTGATCAAGCGCGGCAATGCCAGCGAGGCCCAGGAGATGCGGGTATCGCGCATCGCAGTGGTGATACTGGGGTTGCTGGCCATGGCGTTGGGCATCCTGTTCGAACAGGTGAACATCGCCTTCCTGGTCGGCCTGACGTTCGGCATCGCCGCCTCGGCCAACTTCCCGGTGCTGTTCATGGCCATGTACTGGAAGGGCCTGACCACCCGCGGCGCGATCTACGGCGGGCTGACCGGGCTGTTCTCGGCCCTGGCCCTGGTGATCCTCTCCCCCACGGTCTGGGTCACCGTGCTGGGCAACCCGCAGGCGATCTTCCCCTATGACCACCCGGCGCTGTTCTCGATGCCGCTGACCTTTGCCGTGATCGTCCTGGTCTCGCGGCTGGATCGCAGTGCCAGGGCGGACAGGGACCGTGAGGGCTTCGACGACCAGCTGGTCCGGGCCCAGACCGGTGTCGGCATCGCTACCGCCATCGATCACTGACCCTGTCGTCGCAGTTCAGCAGACCCGTCGGTACCTGCTGATCTGCGGCGCCGCCTGCAACAGCCCGGCGCCTATGGCAAGCGCGCGGGTCAAATGTTCGGTCTGCCAGTGCGCGGCCTCGCAGGCGTCGCTTTGCCAGCGTTCGAAAGAGGTGATCTGCAAGGGATTGTCGAGCGCTTGAAAGTAGCCGTACTCCAGGCATCCAGGCTCAAGCCGGGTCTTCTCGCTGAGCACGGCCAGCAGGTCGAGCATTTCATCCAGTCCTTCGGGTTTGACGTCGAATCGGGCTGTCACGTAGAGCATGGCGGACACCTCAGTCGTCCAGGTCACCATTGCGTGTGGCGACCTGGATCGCCTGCGCGGTGGTTGCCACGCCCAGGCGACGACGGGCAGCGCGTAAATGATTCTCCACGGTGCGCTCCGACAACCCGAGGGTGGCGGCGATATCGGCCTGGCGTCGCCCGGCGGCGGTCCAGGCCAGTACTTCGCGCTCGCGCCCGGAAAGCGTTCTGACGCCCTCGGTGCCAGGCGCTTCCAGTAACCGGCGAGCGGCGCAAAACGCGGCGGTGGCGACCATTGCCAACAGCACCCGCACCTCGGGGCTGCTGTCCACCTGCCCACCGCCAAGGCTCATGGCACCTTCGAGCCCCAGCGGACCGAATACCGGCACCTGCAAGCCGTGTGGTCCGCTGCCGATCGGGCGGCGAACCACGCGGTAGCGGTCACCGTCCGCACGCTGTGTCTTGGTCCAGAAAAACGCTTCGCGGGTTTCCAGGATATGGCGGGTGACCGGGCATCGGCGCACATAGGTCTGGGCGTCGACCGCCAGGCCATCGCCGAACCAGTCACCTTCGACCCAGTAAATGCGCTCGACCACTTCGTCCCGTGCCGATGAGGCCGAAAACAGCACGAAGCGATCGTAGCCAAAGGGCCCGGCAAAGGCGCGAACGGCCTGCTGGGCCTGCGCCAGCGCGGTGGCGCGTTCGATCTCCAGCACAGTACGCACGGCCGCCTCGGCCACCCCGCTGTTCACCTTGCTGCGACCTCGTCGAGCAACGCCGCAGCCGCCAGTTTGCCCAGGGCATTACCCGCATAGGGACTGTCGCCGGTCAACAGCTTGCGGTCCTGGTGGGTGGCACCGGAGATGTCCTTGTTGATGATCTCGAAGCCCAGCGCCTGGAGCTGTTCACCGAACTTCCAGGTCAGGTGACCCGGCATGTAGCCGATGGCGGGCGTCTGCGCATCCAGGTCGTCCGGGAAGGCACAGATCTTGTAGCCCTTGTAGGGGTTGGCGGCTGCGGATTTGCCCACACCCAGGGCGAGCAAGGCGGCCGGGCCGTGGCACAGGGAGATGACGAACTTGTCCCGGGCCGCGGCCCACTCCAGCACCTTTTGCACCTCGACACTTTCCGGCAGGCCGATCAGCGCGCCGTGTCCGCCGGGGATGAACACACCGATGTAGTCGGAGTCGTCGCCCAGGGCGCTGTCGATCACCTCGGCGAGCTTCCTCGGTTGCTTGAATTGAGCGCGGTACTTGCCGTACAAGCCTTTGACTTCAGCGTCTTCGGACGGCATCGCCCAGAACTCGAACTTGACCGGGTTACCGGATACGGTCGCGACATCGAAGCCGAACCCGGCCTTGTCCAAGTGGTACATCGGCAGCAGCGTTTCAACGGGATGGTTACCGGTGGAGAACATCGTGCCGTTATCGGTCAACAGGTAACGCTCATCGGCGCCGATCACCAGCACCTTCCAGCGCCCGCCCCGGTAAGGTTCGGGATAATCGGCACCGCTGAGATCGGACTTCGGTGAGGTAAACTGGCTGAGCGAATACGGTGAGGGGAAAAACGCATTGTCCTCGGCAGGGTCCGGGGTCGGGCGTTTGTCGTCGGTCTGTGTGCTGGTCATGGCTGGCTCCGTGGTTCAGGGCTTGTGGGCTGACACCGTTGCCATGCTAGGAGGCTGACCTACCTGCAGCAATGAGGGTTTTCCCTCAATCGAACACGTTGATACCAGCGACCTAACCTCAACGTCAGACTGACAGTCTAGTTCCATCAGCATTCGGGGCAGCGGCTGCCGACCAGCTGCTTACATTACAGGCCAGTAAACCATGACCACGACCAACAGCATCGAACAGTACTTGCAGGCCGCCACCCGGGACAACACCCGGCGCAGCTATCAAGCGGCGGTCGAGCACTTCGAGGTCAGCTGGGGCGGCTTCCTGCCCGCCACCGCCGACAGCGTGGCGCGCTACCTGGCCGATCATGCCGGCAGCCACTCGATCAACACCCTCAAGCAGCGCCTGGCGGCGCTGGGGCAATGGCACGTCAGCCAGGGCTTTCCCGACCCGACCAAGGCGCCGCTGGTGCGCCAGGTGCTCAGGGGTATCCGCACCCTGCACCCGGCCGAACCGCGCCAGGCCGCGCCGCTGCAGATCCAGCACTTGCAGCAGGCGGTGGCGGTACTGGAAGCCGAGGCTCATCAAGCACGACAACAGCACGACCTGCCGGCCCTGCTGCGGGCCCGGCGCGATGTGGCCTTGTTGCTGATCGGCTTCTGGCGTGGGTTTCGCGGGGATGAACTGGCGCGCTTAAGGGTCGAGCATATCCAGGCCCAGGCCGGCATTGGCCTGTCGATCTACCTGCCGCGCAGCAAGGGCGACCGCCAGGCACTGGGCGTGCGTCATCAGGCCCCGGCCCTGAAAGTGCTGTGCCCGGTGCAGGCCTACCTGCAGTGGATCGAAGTGGCCGGCATCGCCCACGGCCCGGTGTTCCGCAAGCTCGACCGCTGGGGCAACCTCGGTGAAGCGGCGCTCAACAGCAACAGCCTGATCGCCCTGCTGCGGCGCATCCTGGAGCGTGGCGGCGTGCCGGCCGCGCTGTACACCGGGCATTCGTTGCGCCGCGGCTTTGCCACCTGGGCCACCAGCAATGGCTGGGAGCTCAAGGCGTTGATGAGCCATGTGGGCTGGAAGGACGCCAAGTCGGCGTTGCGTTATGTCGATGCCTCGGCGTCCTTTGGCGAGCTGGCACTGCTTGAAGCTGCCAGCCCCCTGCACCTGGAGCGCTTGATTCAGTCCTGAGCCTTCAGTGCACAGCGCCACAGTCGGGCAATATCCCCGGCCCGCGCCTGCAGCAAGGGCGCGGCCTGGGCGCAGGCCTGTTCCAGGCTCATCGGGCCACTGGTCAGGGCGAAGGCGGCATCGATGCCGTGGGCATAGAGTTGCTCGTAGCCTTCCCCCAGCGTCCCGGCGATGACCACCACCGGTACGCCATGACGACGGGCGATACGCGCCACGCCGAAGGGCGTCTTGCCACGCAGGGTCTGGGCATCGAAGCGGCCCTCGCCGGTGATCACCAGGTCAGCGTCCTGCACCGCTGCATCCAGCTCGGCCAGCTCCGCCACCACCTCGATACCGGGACGAAAGCTTGCCTGCATGAAGGCCTTGGCGGCAAAGCCCATGCCGCCGGCGGCGCCACAACCTGGAAGGTCACGGACATCGTTGCCCAGCAGCGCTGCGCAGTGATCGGCAAAATGCCCCAATGCCTGATCGAGCAAGCGGACCTGCTCGGCACTTGCGCCCTTCTGCGGGCCGAAGATCGCCGAGGCACCGTTGCTGCCGCACAAGGGGTTGTCGACGTCGGCCGCCACCTCCAGCTGCACCTCGGTCAGGCGTGGGTCCAGGGCGCTGGCATCAACTCGTGCAAGCTGCGCCAGGGCCAGGCCTCCTTCGGCCAGCGGCAGGTCCTGGGCGTCGAAGAGTTTCAGGCCCAGGGCACGCAGCATGCCGCTGCCGGCATCGTTGGTGGCACTGCCGCCAATGGCCAGGATGATCCGCCGCGCCCCGGCATCCAGCGCCGCAGCGATCAACTGACCGGTACCGTAGGTGCTGCTGCGACAGGCATCGCGTTGCGCCGGGGCCAGCAACTGGATGCCGCTGGCCTGGGCCATCTCGATGATCGCGGTGCGGCTCTCGGCCAGCCAGCCCCAGCCGGCACGTACAGGCTCGCCAAGCGGCCCGCGCACGTCGAGGCTGCGCAGCTCACCGGCGCAGGCGGCGATGATCGCGTCCATGGTGCCCTCGCCACCGTCGGCCATCGGACACTTGACCAGCTGCGCCTGGGGCAACACCTGGGCAAGCCCGGCGGCAATGGCACTGGCGACCCCTTCGGCGCTGAGGCTGTCCTTGAACGAGTCAGGGGCGATGACGATTTTCATGGGAGGGCTCCTTGTGCTGATAAGCAGCATGCTGACAGTTGCAGCATGGGCGTACTTCGGTCGGATGCACAAAAGCGCCGGGTACTCGTTTGGTCAGTTGGCCAAATCGCCCCGGGTGGCTTGGCCCGCGACCGCCTTGCGGTCGATCGCAGGCTTCGCCGGCCCACAGTGTGAACTGCACATCTTTGGGGTTGCTGGGTAGCTGTGGGAGCTGCCGGCAGGCTGCGATCGGGCGCGCAGCGGCCGTAGATTTTACGAGCTGGGCATCAGTTGCAGCCCCAGGTACAGGCTCAACATGCCTTCAAGCCGCAACGGATCGACCTCGCTCAACTCGGCAATGCGCTCCAGCCGATAACGCAGGCTGTTACGGTGGATTCCCAAGGCATCGGCACAGGCCTGACTCTGGCCATCGTGGGCACACCAGGCGCGCAAGGTGGCCAGCAATTGACCACTGGCATCCTTGGCGCGAATGCGCTGCAAGGGTTCGAGCAGCTCATCCAGGGAATCATCGTTGCGATGGCGCCAGAGCAAGGCCGGCAGGCGGTAGCGGGCCAGGGTCAGGATCTGCTCGGCAGGCAATACCTCCCGGCCATAGGCCAGCAGATCGCGCACACGCCGGTAACCCCGGCGCAGTTGCTCAAGGCTCTGCGCCGCCGAGCCGACGGCCAGGCGCTGCACTTGCCAGCCCTGGCGATGGAGTTTTTCCAGCAGGCGCGGCTCGTCCAGGGCGACACTGGCCGGCCGGCACCAGAGCAATGACTGGCGCGCCGGGCTGACACACCAGCTGTCGGGATATCGGCTCATCAACCAGCCGGCCAGGGTTTCGGCCGCAGGGCCGGCCTCCAGTTCGAACAGGCAGGGCATTCTCGCCAGTTGCGGCTTGAGCCCCAGTTGCCGGGCTTCGTCGATCAGCCTGGGGGAGTCACCCGAGCCTCCCAGCAACAAGGCCAGCAGATCATCGCAACGCTGCCGCCGCCACTGCTGCTCGACCTGCAGGTGGCGCTGGGCCAGGAGCATCTCGGCGGTCATGCGCACCAGTTCGGCGTAGGTGCGCAACTGCTGCGGGTCGCCGGTCAGGCCCAGCACGCCGATCAGGCGCCCGTCGAGCATCAGCGGCAGGTTGACCCCGGGCTGCACGCCCTTGAGGCACTTGGCCGCCTCGACGTCCAGTTCGACGATCCGGCCGTTGGCCAATACCAGCTGGGCGCCTTCGTGACGGGTGTTGATCCGCTCCGGTTCACCGCTGCCCAGGATCAGGCCCTGGCTGTCCATGACGTTGACGTTGCACGGCAGGATCGCCATCGCCCGATCGACGATATCTTGCGCCAGGTCATGGTCGAGTTCGAACATGGGGGGATCCTTGTTGTCGCAGTGATTGGTCCGGGGCACAGCAGGCCGCACGAAATGCTGTGCAAAAGCACAAAGACAGCCACGGTCCGCTCACCGAGACTCGTCGCAGCAACAGCCTCGATGCTGCTGCGGCGATAAACATAACAACAGAGAGAGAATCATGGCATACAGCCCTGCCCCTGACCAAGGCCAAGACGTCACCCGCAATGCGCTGTACCGGCGCGTTACGCTGCGGCTGATTCCGTTCATCTTCATCTGCTACCTGTTCAACTACCTGGACCGGGTCAACGTCGGCTTCGCCAAGCTGCAGATGCTCGATGCGCTGAAGTTCAGCGAAACCATCTACGGCCTCGGCGCCGGCATTTTCTTCATCGGCTATGTGCTGTGCGGCCTGCCCAGCAACCTGGCGCTCAACCGCTTCGGCCCGCGGCGCTGGATCGCGCTGATGATGATTGCCTGGGGCACGCTGTCGACCTGCCTGCTGTTCGTCACCACGCCCATGGAGTTCTACGTGCTGCGCCTGTTCACCGGCGCCGCCGAAGCGGGCTTCTTCCCCGGCATCGTGCTGTACCTCTCGCGCTGGTTCCCGGCTGCCCGCCGTGGCCGGATCATGGCCCTGTTCATGTCGGCGATCCCGGTGTCCGGGCTGCTGGGCGGGCCGTTCTCCGGCTGGATCCTCAACCATTTCGCCGCCGGCCAGCATGGCCTGGCCGGCTGGCAATGGATGTTCCTGATCCAGGGTCTGCCGACCGTGCTGCTGGGCTTGCTCGCGGTGTTCCTGCTCAGTGACGGCTATGCCACGGCCAAGTGGCTGAGCCCGGCCGATCGCAAGATCATCGAGCAGGACCTTGCCGCCGACGCCGCCAGCAAGCCGCTGACCACCAGCGACAGCCTGCTGTCGGTGTTCACCAACCCGCTGATCTGGACCTTCGGTTTCGTCTACTTCTGCATCCAGAGCGGGGTCTATGCGATCAACTTCTGGCTGCCGTCGATCATCAAGAACCTGGGCTTCAGCGATGCCTTGCTGATCGGCTGGCTGAGCGCCATCCCCTACCTGCTGGCCGGGGTGTTCATGCTGCTGGTGGGGCGCTCGGCGGACCTGCGCAACGAGCGGCGCTGGCATTTAGTCGTACCGATGCTGATGGGCGCCGTGGGCCTGTTGATCGCCGTCAACTTCGCTCACAGCCCGGCCATTGCCATTGTCGGCCTGAGTATCGCTACCATGGGCGCCCTCACCGGCCTGCCGATGTTCTGGCCGATGCCCACTGCCCTGCTCAGCGCCGGTACCGCGGTGGCGGGCCTGGCGATCATCAACTCGGTCGGGCAGATGGCCGGTTTCCTCAGCCCCTACCTGGTAGGTTTCATCAAGGACCAGACCGGTTCGACCGATGCGGCGCTGTATTCGCTGGCCGGGCTGATCGTGGTCGGTAGCCTGGTGGCCCTGCGGGTGTCGCGCTCGCGCGTGGCGGCATCGGTCGCCGTCAGCTGACACAACCGGGTGGGAGCGGGCTTGCCCCGCGATTGCAGTGTGTCAGTTACATTGCATCGCGGGGCTAGCCCGCTCCTACCGGCTTTAAATCCCGGGGCGAACTGTGTAAAACAGACCGGATACACACCGCCACGGGATTTTCGCTCATGATCTACCGACCACTGGGCCGCAGCGGCCTGCGGGTGTCCGCCCTGACCCTGGGCAGCATGATGTTCGGCGAACCCACCAGTATCGACGATTCGCTACGCATCATCGACAAGGCCTGGGACCAGGGCATCAACTTCATCGACACCGCCGACGTGTACAACGCCGGACGCTCCGAGGAGATCGTCGGTGAAGCCATTGCCCGCCATCGCCACGACTGGGTGCTGGCGAGCAAGGTCGGTTTCGGTCCGGCCGACGGCCTGCCCAACCGCAGCGGCCTGGGCCGCAAGCATATCTTCAATGCCATCGAGGCCAGCCTGACCCGCCTGGGCACCGATTACCTGGACATCTACTACCTGCACCGCGAAGACCACGGCACGCCGCTGGAAGTCACGGTCGGGGCCATGGGCGACCTGCTGCGCCAGGGCAAGATCCGCCATTGGGGCGTGTCCAACTTCCGCGGCTGGCGCATCGCCGAGATCTGTCACCTGGCCGAGCGCCTGGGCATCCCCAAGCCTGTGGTCAGCCAGCCGTTGTACAACATCGTCAACCGCCAGGCCGAGCCCGAACAGTTCCACGCCGCCGCCCACCATGGCCTGGGCATCGTGCCGTTCAGCCCGCTGGCCCGTGGTGTGCTCAGCGGCAAGTACGCCCCCGGCGCCGCCCCCCAGGCCGGTACGCGCGCCGGCCGCCAGGACAAGCGCATCCTGGAAACCGAATGGCGCCCCGAGTCCCTGGCCATCGCCCGCAAGGTCCAGGCCTATGCCCAGGACAAGGGCGTGGGCATGGTCGAGTTCGCCATCGCCTGGGTGCTAAACAACCAGCTGGTCAGCTCGGCCATTGTCGGCCCGCGCACCGAAGCCCAGTGGGACACCTACAGCGGCGCCTTGCAGGTGAAGATCAGCGCCGAGGACGAGGCCTTCATCGATTCGTTGGTGACCCCGGGCCATGCCTCGACCCACGGCTTCAACGACGTCGCCCACTTCGTCAGCGGGCGCCTGCCACGCTGAGACCGCTGCCCAGCAGATGGCCGATGGCAGCCCTGAGCTTCATCGGCCGCACCGGCTTGTGCAACAAGGCATGGCCGCGCTCGCGCACCTGCTGCTTGAGTTCGCTGCTGTAGTTGGCGGTGATCATCAGCGCAGGCAATGGCGTCGGGCGCAGGGCATTGATCGCCGCCAGCGCATCGACACCGTTGCGCTCGCCATCGAGGTGATAGTCGGCGATCAACAGGTCGGCGTCGTCATGGCAGATATCGACCTGGCGGGCCAGGTCCTCCTCGCTCAAGGCCGTCACCACCTCGCAGCCCCATTGGGCCAGCAAGGTGGCCATGGCGGCGCAGATCGCCGCATCGTTATCCAGCACCCAGATCCGCGCACCGGCCAGGCGTATGTCCGACAGTTCGGCCAACGCCGGAGCCTGTGGCGGGCGGCCGGCGCTGTCAGCGCGCGGCACTTCGACGGCAAACAGCGAGCCTTTGCCCGGCACCGAGCGCAGTTGTATGCGGTGGCCGAGGATCCCGGCGATCTTCTCGACGATCGCCAGGCCCAGCCCCAGGCCACGGTCCTGGTCGGGGCGTTGCACCTCGCCGCGCTTGAACTCCTGGAAGACTTCTTCGCACTTGTCCTCGGCAATGCCGATACCGGTATCCCAGACTTCGATCCACACCCGCTGGGCACGCCGCCGGCAGCCCAGCACCACACGCCCTTGCGGGGTGTAGCGGATGGCATTGCTGAGCAGGTTGCGCAGGATCCGCGCCAACAGCTGGATATCGCTGTGCACGTACAGGCTGCAGGGATGGTAGGCCAGGCGCAGGCCTTCGCTGCCGGCGGCATGGGCATACTCGAGGGCCAGGTTGTCGAGCAGATCGGTCAGGGCAAAGGTCGCCAGGTCGGCCTGTATCACCCCGGCATCGAGCTTGGAGATGTCCACCAGGGTGCCGAGCAGGCTTTCCACATCGTCGAGCGAATGGCTGACGCTGCGCACCAGGCTCGGGTTGGCGCTGTGCTGTTCGAGCAAGGCGCTGGTGAACAGTCGCGCCGCGTTCAGCGGTTGCAGCAGGTCATGGCTGACGGCGGCGAGGAACTTGGTCTTGGACAGGTTGGCCTGCTCGGCCTCCTGCTTGGCCCGGGTCAGCTCGGCGGTACGCTCGCGCACCCGCACCTCCAGGTGCTGGTAGGCCTGGTGCAGGGCCTCGGCGCTGCGCCGGCGCTCGGTGATGTCGCGGATCAGCACGAAGATGCCGATCACCTCGCCACTGGCCGTACGGTTGGGCACATAGGAGCGCAGCATGTAGCGCTCCTGGCCGTTGACGTGGGTTTCGGCGCACTCGAAGGTCACGCTCTCCCCCGCCAGCGCCCGGGCGATGTAGCCTTCCAGGCGCTGATAGTGCTCGGGGCTGTGCACGTCACGCAGGCTTTGCCCGAGCATCACCCCCCGTGGCCAGCAGTACCACTGCTCGTAGACCTGGTTAGTGAATTCATAGACCAGTTCGGCATTGAGGTAGGCGATCAGGGCCGGCACGTGGTCGGTGATCAGGCGGATCCAGCGCTCGCTCTCGCTCAGTGCCTCGGCGTGCTGGTAGCGCTCGGTGATGTCGGTGAAGGTGTTGACGAAGCCGCCGGTAGGCAACGGATGGGTGCGGATCTCCAGCATGCGGCCATCGTACAGGCGCTGCTCCAGTTCATGGATGCAGCGTCCGTTGGCATCGCGGCTGTCCGGGGTCAGCAACGCCAGTTCGCTGTCGCCGATCACTTCGGCGAACGGCCGATGGGCGGCGATCGGGGCCAGGCCGCTGAGTTCGAGGAAGCGCCGGTTCCACAGCTCCAGCAGGCCCTCGGCATTGACCATGGCCACGCCCTGGGACAGGTTGTCCACGGCGCGTTGCAGCAGGTGCGACTTCTGCGCCACCGCCTGCTCGCGGCGGCGGGTTTCACTGTGCTTGAGTTCGGTGATGTCGGTGAACAGCATGACCCGGCCACCGTCACGGGTCGGCCGCTCGCTGACCTGCAACCACCGGCCATTGTGCAGGCAATAGAGCCCATGCTCGTCGCCCGCGCCGCGGTGCTCTTCGTTGAACAGGTGGCTGCCGTGCATCAGGCGCTTGATCTCGGCCAGGCGCATGCCGCTGATGATGCGGATCCGGCTGTTGGCCCAGAACGACTTGAAGCGGTTGTTGAACAGCACGATGCGCAGGTCCTGGTCGAACAATACGAAGGCATCGGAGATGCTTTCGATGGCATCGACCAGGTGCTGGTGGGCGGTTTCGGCGCGCAACCGGGCATCGCTGAGCAAATGGTTGCTGGCCTTGAGCTCGATCAGGGTCTGGTTGAGAGTGTCGGTGCGTTCGCGCACTTGCTCGGCCAGCGCTACCGAATGCTGGAACGCCGCATAGGCATCGTCCGGGCGTACCGCACCGGATTCCAGGCGCTCGATCAGGGCCGCGTTGATGCGCTGCAACTTGCGGTTGGCCAGGCGCAGCGCCTCAAGCTCAAGGTTCGAGTCGCTGGCGCGGGCGTCCGATGGCGACACCGGTGAAGGTCTGGTTGATATGGGTGCCATTGAACTGTTCCCCGTAGGAGTTGAAACCCAGCACCTGCCGACTGCGCAGGAAGTCGCCGACAGCGGTAAGCTCGTCGCTGCCCTCAAGTTCCAGGCGGCGCAGGAAGCAGTCGCAGCCGATACACACCAGCAAGGGCCCGAGGCGCTCGTGCAGGCCGTCGAACAGTGACTGCAGGTTGGCCAGCAAAGGCCCCGGGCGCATGGCGGTGAGGACGATGCCGTTCTCCACCGCACAGTAGAAACTCAGGCTCAAGTCGTCATGCACCTGCTGGATGGCCCGCACGTAATGCCGATCGTTGAGCCGCACCGCCAGCGGGTGGGCGGCGAACACCCGCTGGTCCAGGGCGCTCACCGGCACCCCGATCAGGCGCGCGTACTCCTCGGCCGCCGGTTCCGCGTTCAGCTCATGGACCCGGCGCAGCTGGCGATCGGCACGGGTCACCACCAGCTTTTCGTGGCGCGGTTGCAGGTGATGGGTGGTGAAGACTTCAAAGTCCAGCCAGGTGTTGACCAGCAGCACCACCGCCGCGCCGCTGTGAAAGGCCCCGTCGTAGTACACATGGGTATGGCTGAGCTGGTTGTCGTCACCGGCCGAGCCGCCAAAGTGCGGAATCTCGCCCAGCGCCGCGCTGAGGGCGGCCAGCACGGTTTCTTCGCGGCTGGAGAGGCCGTCGAGCAGGGTCAGGGCGAAGCTGTGCCCCTTGATCGGCGCCAGGCTGTTGCTGCGACAGCCCGCCACCAGGCGTTCGACCATGGCCTGGGCGGCAACCAGGCTGAACTGCTCCATGGCATCGATGCGTTCGGCGGCGATGGAGAACTGGCGGTGATCGAAGCCCAGGGCGGTGACGCAACCGCGCCCGTAGCCTTCGGGGGTGATCTCGCCGGCACTGGTGCAACCGGCCAGGCGAATGCCGCCGAAGCTTTGTTGCAACGCCTGGGCCAGGGCCGGCAGGTCGTAGCCGGGCGAGCAGAAGAACAGCACGAAGCCCAGGTGCGGGTGCAGTAATTGGCCGGCAAGCTCCTGGGCTACCTGTTCGGCGGCGCTGGCCCGCGATACGGCGCTGCTCACGCCTTCGCTCGGGTACGGGTGCATGATGACGGGCTCCGCCCTGGATGATGCTGGCAGTCTAGGGAGGCGCCCGGGTGAGGCGAATGCTACTTGGGTAGCGGGTCGGGCTGGCATTGGTCGTAGGCGCGGGCTTGTCCCGCGATGGCGGTGCAACAGGGAAACCGCCATCGCGGGGCAAGCCCGCTCCTACCCCCCCCGTTCAGGGCTTGAGGGAGGCCATGTCGATCACGAAGCGGTATTTCACATCGTTCTTCTCCATGCGTACGAACGCCTGGTTGATGTCCTGTATGTCGATCATCTTGTAGGAGCGGGCTTGTCCCGCGATTGTGGCTTCCCTGCCACACCGCGATCGCGGGGCAAGCCC
>NZ_JALRNF010000056.1 GCF_030272895.1 Pseudomonas sp. BGr12
TTGTTGTTTTTTTTCCCTTTCGTGCCCCCCTCTCCCCCCCCCCCCCTTTGGGGGGGGGGGGGGGGCGCCGGGGTTGTTTTGTTTTTTTAACCCCCCCCCGGGGGCCCCCCCCCCGCTCCTACAGGCCGCCACCTGGCAGTCAGGGGGTGCCGCCCAGGCGTTTCGCGCTACAATGCGCGCCTTGACCGTGACAAGCCTGACTAAAAACACATGTCCCTACCCAAGCATCACCTGGAACTGCTCAGCCCTGCCCGCGATGTGGCCATCGCCCGCGAGGCCATCCTGCATGGCGCCGACGCCGTGTACATCGGCGGCCCGAGCTTCGGCGCGCGCCACAACGCCTGCAACGAAGTCAGCGATATCGCCGAGCTGGTGACCTTCGCCCGGCGCTACCACGCGCGGGTGTTCACCACCATCAACACCATCCTGCACGACAACGAGCTGGAACCGGCGCGCAAGCTGATCCACCAGCTCTACGATGCCGGCGTCGACGCCCTGATCGTCCAGGACCTGGGGGTGATGGAGCTGGACATTCCGCCGATCGAGCTGCACGCCAGCACCCAGACCGACATCCGCACCCTGGCCCGGGCCAAGTTCCTCGACCAGGCCGGTTTCTCGCAACTGGTCCTGGCCCGCGAGCTGAACCTCAAGGAAATCCGCGCCATCGCCGACGAAACCGACGCGGCGATCGAGTTCTTCATCCACGGTGCGCTGTGCGTGGCCTTCTCCGGCCAGTGCAACATCTCCCACGCCCAGACCGGCCGCAGCGCCAACCGTGGCGACTGCTCCCAGGCCTGCCGCCTGCCCTATACCCTCAAGGACGAGAAAGGCGGCGTGATCGCCTATGAAAAGCACCTGTTGTCGATGAAAGACAACAACCAGAGCGCCAACCTGCAGGCCCTGGTGGACGCCGGTGTGCGCTCGTTCAAGATCGAGGGCCGCTACAAGGACATGGGCTATGTGAAGAACATCACCGCCTATTACCGCCAGCGCCTGGACGACATCCTCGAAGGCCGCCCGGACCTCGCCCGCGCCTCCAGCGGCCGCACCGCGCACTTCTTCCTGCCCGACCCGGACAAGACCTTCCACCGTGGCAGCACCGACTACTTCGTCAGCGAACGCAAGATCGACATCGGCGCCTTCGACTCGCCAACCTTCACCGGCCTGCCGGTGGGCGTGGTAGAAAAAGTCGGCAAGCGCGACCTGCAAGTGATCACCCACGAGCCGCTGTCCAACGGTGACGGCCTCAACGTGCTGGTCAAGCGCGAAGTGGTGGGTTTCCGCGCCAACATCGCCGAGCCCAAGGGCGAGTTCGATGAAGACGGCGAAAAGCGCTACCGCTACCGCGTCGAGCCCAACGAGATGCCCAAGGGCCTGCACCAGCTGCGCCCCAACCATCCGCTGAGCCGCAACCTGGACCACAACTGGCAACAGGCCCTGCAGAAGACTTCGGCCGAGCGCCGGGTCGGCCTGAGCTGGGCCGCACGCCTGCGCGAAGAGCGCCTGGAACTGACCGCCACCAGCGAGGAAGGCGTCAGCGCCAGCGTCGCCCTGGAAGGCCCGTTCGGCGCGGCCAACAAGCCGGAGCAGGCACTGGAGCAACTGCACGACCTGCTCGGCCAGCTGGGCACCACCCAGTACCACGCCACCGCCATCGAGCTGGACGCGCCGCAGGCGTTCTTCATCCCCAACTCGCAGCTCAAGGCCCTGCGCCGTGAAGTGATCGAGGCCCTGACCGAGGCCCGCATCGCCGCCCACCCACGCGGTGGACGCAAGGCCGAGAGCAACCCGCCACCGGTGTACCCGGAGTCGCACCTGTCGTTCCTGGCCAACGTCTACAACCAGAAGGCCCGCGACTTCTACCACCGCCACGGGGTGAAGCTGATCGATGCCGCCTACGAGGCCCACGAGGAAACCGGCGAAGTGCCGGTGATGATCACCAAGCATTGCCTGCGCTTCTCCTTCAACCTGTGCCCGAAACAGGCCAAGGGCGTCACTGGCGTGCGCACCAAGGTCGCGCCGATGCAACTGGTGCACGGTGATGAAGTGCTGACCCTGAAGTTCGACTGCAAGCCGTGCGAAATGCACGTGATCGGCAAGATGAAGGGGCACATCCTCGACCTGCCGCAGCCGGGCAGCGTGGTTCAGCAGCAGGTGGTCGGCCACATCAGCCCGGAAGATCTGCTCAAGACCATTCCGCGGGCGCCTCACTGAAAACGGATTGGCCCCGCGATTGCGTGCAATCCGTTGCATCGCATCGCGGGGCTAGTCGAGTCGTCGCACCGCCGCGCCTACAGCCGACCCGGTAGCATCCCTGTCTTAAAACTGAAACTTTTCGGTCATAACATGATGTTTCAGGCCTTTACAGGGATTAACTGCCTCATGCGTCGTGTCGTGTTCAATCAAAAGGGAGGCGTTGGCAAATCCAGCATCGCCTGCAATCTTGCGGCGGCCAGTGCGGCCGAGGGCTACCGCACACTGCTGGTCGATCTCGACCCCCAGGCCAACTCGACCCACTACCTCACAGGTCTGGTCGCCGACCAGATCCCTTCAGGCATCGCCGACTTCTTCAGGCAGGTGCTGTCCAGTGGCCCGGCCAGCAAAAAGTGCCGGGTAGCGATCACCCAGACCCACTACGACAACCTCCACCTGGTCACCGCCAGCCCCGACCTGCTGGACCTGCAGACCAAGCTCGAAAGCAAGTTCAAGATCAACAAGCTGCGCAAGTTGCTGGTCGAACTGTCCGAGGACTACGAGCGCATCTACATTGATACCCCGCCCTCGCTGAACTTCTACACCTACAGCGCCCTGGTCGCCGCCGACCGGCTGCTGATCCCGTTCGACTGCGACAGCTTCTCGCGCCAGGCGCTGCACAGCGTCATCGCCCAGGTGGATGAACTGCGCCAGGATCACAATGAAGCGCTGATCGTCGAAGGTGTGGTGGTCAACCTGTTCACCGAGCGTGCCGCCCTGCATCGCACCCTGGTCAACGAACTGCTGGCCGAGGGTCTGCCGGTGCTGCCGGTGTACCTGAGCCATTCCATCAAGATGCGCGAATCCCACGAGCTGTCAGTGCCCCTGGTGCACCTGGCGCCGCGCCACAAGCTCTCGCGGGAATTCGTCGACCTGCTCGACAGCCTGGAACGGGCCGCCTGATCGCGGGCGCTGTCATCGCAGTGTCATCGATGAGGTGCACCATGGCTGTCAATCAGCATCGGCCATGGTCCGGCGAGCCATCAGGAATACGCGCATGAAAGGCAACGACTCACTCTTTGCGGCCATCGACCTGGGCTCCAACGCCTTTCGCATGACCATCGGCCAGCCGGTGCTGTGCGAGCAGCGGCCGATGATCCAGAAGGTAAAGAGCCTGCGCGAGCCGGTGCGCCTGGCGGACGGCCTGCAGAACGAGGCCCTGGACCACCACGCACTGGAACGCGGCTGGCAGGCCCTGGAGCGCTTCGGCAAACGTCTGCGCGGCTTCGAGGAATTCCGCGTGCGGGCGGTGGCCACCAGCGCTGTGCGCCAGGCGCGCAATGCCGCGACCTTCATCGCTGGCGCCGAGGAGCGCCTCGGCTTTCCGATCACGATCCTGTCCGGCCAGGAAGAGGCGCGCATGGTCTATGCCGGCGTGGCTCACAGCCTGCCGTGCAAGAAGACCACCCGCCTGGTGGTGGATATCGGTGGCGGCTCCACCGAGCTGATCGTCGGGCGCGCCAACCAGGCCCTGTTCTCCCGGAGCCTGGCGATCGGAGGCGGGACCTTCGGCACGCGCTACTTCGCCGACGGCAAGGTCAACAGTCGCAACCTGCAGATGGCCGAACAGGCCGCCTGTCTGCAGTTCTCCAGCATCGCGCGCAGCATTGGCCAGCATGACTGGCAAGTGGCGATCGGCTCCTCGGGGACCGCACGCATGCTGGCCAAGGTGCTCAAGGCCAATGACTTCAATGACGACGACAGCGACAGCATTACCTACCCAGGCCTGCTGCGCCTGTCGCTGCACCTGCTGCAGGCAGGACACCCCAGCCGCCTGAAACTGGCGGGCCTGCAACCGCACAAACTGGGCGCCCTGCCTGGTGGCCTGGCGATCATGCTGGCGGCTTTCAAGGTGTTTGCCATTGAGCGCATGACACTGTCAGAGCCCGCGCTGCGCCTGGGCTTGCTGCACAGCCTGATGCACAAGCACGCGCGCAGCACCGCCCGCCATTGACCACGCGAATGGGCCTCGGCGCTATTCATGCCCAGCAGGAGCATGACCTGTACGGCCTGCTGTACGGTTATGTGTTCCGGGCCGGCGAGCGCGGCCGGGAAGTCGACTCGGCCCAGGCCTTGCGCTGGCTGTTGGCACCGCAAGATCCCGACGAATTCCTCTGGCTGCACCTCAACCTGGCCCATGCCGCCTGTGAGCGCTGGATGAAGACCCACCTGGGCTTGCCGCAGTCCTTCTTCGACACCCTGCGTGAAGGCTCCCGCTCGACGCGCATCGAGTATGCCGACTCGGCGTTGCTGGCGGTGGTCAATGACGTGGTGTTCAACTTCGGCATGCTGTCGTCGGATGTATCCACCTTGTGGGCCTGTGCACGCAGTCGCCTGCTGGTCAGCGCCCGGCTTCAGCCCTTGCACTCAGTCGACACGCTGCGCTCCTCGGTCAAGCAGGGCGAGTTGTTCCGCTCACCCATCGAGTTGCTGGTGCACCTGTTGCGCGACCAGGGCGACCTGCTGACCCAGATCGTGCGCGAAACCAGCCTGAGCGTGGACCGCATCGAAGACCAGTTGCTGTCCCAGCGCCTGAGCGACAACCGCGCCGAACTCAGTGCCATGCGCCGGGTACTGGTCAGGCTGCAGCGCTTGCTGGCGCTGGAGCCCGGTTCGCTGCTGCGCCTGCTGAACCGCCCGCCCGACTGGCTGCAAGAGCACGACCTTGGCCAGCTACGGGCCGCCACCGAGGAGTTCACCCTGATCATCAGTGACCTCACGGCCCTGGGCGAGCGTATCAAGCTGCTGCAGGAAGAAATGGCGGCCAAGCTCAATGAACAGACCAACCGCACCCTGTTCACCCTCACCGTGGTCACCGTGCTGGCCTTGCCGATCAACATCATCGCCGGCTTCTTCGGCATGAACGTCGGCGGCATTCCCCTGGCCGACGACCCCCAGGGTTTCTGGGTGCTGGTGGCCCTGGTCGCCACCTTCACCGTGCTGGTCGGGCGCTGGGCGTTTCGCAAGCGTGCGGAGTATTGATTCCAAAAGGCCTGCACAGCAGCTTTACCTGAAAGCCCTCTCGCACCTACCAACCCTCAACTCAAAGCGCTGCTCAGACCACTGCTTACGCCAGTGGATTCGCTTCAGCGAACCGCAGGGTCAGACAACCATACACACTGGACAGCCGTCCAGAACGCCCTAGACTTTAAAGGCTAACTGGCTATCAAGTGTAACGCCTTACTTCAAATCGAAGCTTAGACGCTGAGTTCAATTTCGATTGCCTACTAGGACAGAAGCTGAAAGTTGCCCTGGCCAATAGTCACCTTCTGATCCAGCAACGAGCCTGATGCAACAGAAAGAACACCACTCCTATTAGAGCCAGGATAGGGAGGGAAGGCAATCATGGTCAGCATAGTTCACATCTCAGACCTCCATATCGCCGAAAGACTCTTTGAGACACGTCGATTTTTACCTTACCTGCCCCACCGCCACGGACACGACAACCAAGCCTTCCTGGCGCTTGACTCCTTCCTCAAAACCTTCGACTGGGACTTACTGATTATCACTGGTGACATTTCAAGAACTGGAAGAGCAGAAAGCTTTGGACTAGTCAAAAACTGGCTGGACAATGAAATTACATTTGGCGCAAACAAAATCGGGCTTAACCTCTCAAAATCGAAGTCAAGACGCTATGTCGTGGTCCCTGGAAACCATGACCGATTTAATGGAAAACTGAAGCAGCACAGCCTAGATAACTACCATGATGAGTTCCCGGCCATTCATGCCGGAGCAATAGAAAAAATCAAAATCAATGGAATCACACTCAATATTCATCTATTTAATAGCACCTGGAAGAATGGCTCATTCGCCTATGGAAAAATTGATCAACGCGCATTAGCCCCGAAAACCCTGCTTGACAGTGAAATCGATCTAGCTGTACTTCATCATCATTTCATCCAACCTCCCAACCATACTCGCGAGGTAACAACCGAGCTGGCCAACTCTGCAGAAGTTGCAGCTTACATCCTGAGCACTGGATTCGACGGCGTGTTTTTCGGACACACACACAAAAGTTACATCGACCAGCCGAGCGCTGAAGTTTTGAGCAATCTACTTGATCGTCGAAAACGACAGAAATTCTGGTCAAAACACGTTCCAAATATAATAACACGCCTATTCGACAATGATGGCCTGGTGGCCTATACGCGAGAAGCGGCACAAAACGGACAACTTCCGACACTGGAGTCATACTTCAGCTTCCTTTATCTTCGCCGGTGCGGGCTAGAATTACGCAGCCCCTCAGAATTCAAAAGCATCCACGCCTTCCATGAGCAAATGAAACAGGTAGCCACTGACCCGCGCATGGCCGCCGAAATCTCAAATGCCAAGAAAAGGAAAATACTGATTTCACTAGCACCCAGCGCATGCCAAGACGAGGCAAAATGGAAAGGCCTGCATGTAGTAAAAATCAGCAAAAATGCCAAGGGCGTATTTAATTTTGAGTGGGACCGCTATCAACTTGAAGACGGAAGATTCTGCGCCAAACCAAAGGACCTTCATGTTTCCTGAAGTGAAGAACGCAGCGTAATTTTGCCAGCCCGGCTGAACACGACATCCTGGCGGCCAAATACAGGCTTGTGCCGCCAGCCCCGGCACAACAGCCGCCCTGCAAGAGCAACCGATCACCATGAAATCAACCCGAGAACATCAATCGACAGCGAAACTGTTCGTCGGATAGAGTGCCCCCCGCATATCCAGGTTTTCTCAGAATGGCTAATACCCTCCAGGGCAGTTGCCTGTGCGGCACTGTGCACTACGAACTGCACGCACGGCCCAAGGCGCTTGCCCACTGCCATTGCAGCCAATGCCGCAAAAGTCATGGCGCGGCGTTCGCCAGCTATGCCAGCGTGCTGCGCAGTGACCTGCAGGTGACTCAAGGGGCCGAAGCGATCAGCTCATACCCCTCTTCCGAAACGGTGCTGCGCCAGTTCTGCTCCCGGTGCGGCTCGTCGCTGTTCTGGTCGAAAAGCCAGGGGGAGCACGCCGACTGGATCTCGGTGGCACTGGGTACCCTGGATAGCGAATTCACTTCGGTAAAACACAAGCACCTGCATCTGGCGTCCAAAGCCCCCTGGTATGACTCATGACGCGCTATTGCCGGACGCTGTAAACACCCCCGCCTGCTCCAGCGTCGCCACGATCGTCTCCGGCCACACCTGTTGCTGGGTGATGCGCAATTCATCGGCAGACCACCAGCGATGATCCGCCATCACCTGGACCTCGTGGGAGGTCCAGCCCTTGCGAGAGAGCACCTCGGACGGCGCGCGCACCACGAAGAACTGCTCGACCGAAAACACCCACTCGCCGCTGGGCAATTGCATGGGAAACCGGCGATGAGCCACGGGCTGCCCGACATCACTGGCCTCGATACCGGTTTCCTCGCGCAACTCACGCAGCGCGGCGCAGTGGAAGGTCTCGCCCTCTTCCAGGCCACCGCCCGGCGTCGCCCAGTAATCGTCACCGGCCAGGGCGCCCTCCTTGTGGACGAACCTGAACAACAGGACGTTTTGCTCGGGGCTCACGACCAGGAGCCTTGCTGATTTTCTTTCGCGCATTGGAGGTAGATCGTCCCTGAAGATTTAAGGCCGGCGATGATGCCAGAACAGTCGATATGATTGCATTCACGCATCGGCGGTGGCGGGTTTTGCGGCCGCTACGCGCCCGATCGCAGCCTGGCGGCAGCTCCCACAAATGCACTGCAATCACCCGACAACTGTGGGAGCTGGCGAAGCCTGCGATCGATTGCGCAGCAGTCGCCTAATAACCGGTCATTTCCAGGTACCCCCTCCCCCCCACACTCCCGCTCAGGCGTACCGGCCCTTCCCAATACTGATAGCGGGTGTCCATCCAGGCACGAGGCTCCAGTGCATCGACCTCCAGGTCCACGCCGTGCACGGGCACCTGCACGCGCCAGCGGGTCGGCAGTTCACGGCCATTGGCCTGGCGGGTCCAGGCCAGCTCCGTGAGCTGGATCTGCTCGCCTTGCAGGGCCTGCGCCTGCCCCTGGGTACTGACCCAGGTGCCGGCGCGATAAGGCTTGCCGTCAGTTTCTCGCACACGGAACAGCATCAGTTTCGCCCCGCCGTCCAGGTGCAGGGAAAACCAGTCCCAGCCCGATTGCCCGGCCGCCAGCGGCTGGCTGCTCCACTCGCGGTCCAGCCAGGCATTACCGGTAACAGCCACACGCTGCCCCGCGCGCTCGACTTCGCCGCTGACCCGGTAGAACGGCTGGCTGTAGTAGTAGGAGGCTTGGCCCTTGCCGGATTTCTCGCTGTAGCCCTGGTCACCGTGCAACACCAGCGGCCCCTCGCTGACCAGGTTCAAGCGGTAGCCGAAGCCCTTGCCGCTGGCGCTCATCTGCAGGTTGACGATGCCCGCGTCGCCCTGCAACGACCAGTCATTGATCCAGGCCCGGAACGGCTGGGCCTCGACGCCGGCCTGGCCGATGCCACCGCGGGCCAGTGTCTCGGTGGATTGATGACCGCCCGGGCCGGTCAGCGCCGCATGGCCCATCCACAGGTTCGGGCTGTCCCAGCCCGCCGTTTCCGCACCGGTGCGCAGGGCCGAACGGAACAGGGTCCATTGCGCGCCCCACTCACGCCCCTGGCTGTCCTTGAGGTTAGCCGTGATGTACCACCACTCGATACGAAAGCCATCGTGGGCACCATGGTCGCGAGGGAACACCAGCTGATGATTGCGCGTCACCTGCGCAAAGGCGCCAGGATCCTGCCCCAATCCGGCAAAGCCTTCCGGCTCCGGTGCAGATGCATCGCAACCGCCCAGCAACAACAGGGCAATCAACACACAGGTTTCAGCCTTCATCGGTAAATTGCCTCAACAGCTCGCCCGGCTGGCGGCGCGCCAGTTGCCACAAGGGCCAGGCGCTGGCCACCAGACTGGTCAACAGCCCCAGCAAGGCCAGGTGCAGCAATTGCCCGGGAAACAGGTACAGCGGCAGGCGCCAGCCGAACGCCTGCACATTGACCACCGCCACCAGGCACCAGGCCAGCAGCAGGCCCAGGGGGATCGCCAGCAGCACGGTGAGGCCGCTCAGCATCAAGGTCTGGCCCAGCGTCAGCCATACCAGTTGCATACGCCGCACCCCCAGCGCCCAGAGCGGCGCCAGTTGACCCAGACGGCTGTGGCTCAGGGTCAGCAGGCTGATGAACAAGGCGACGCCCGCGACCCCCAGGGTCAGGCTGTTGAGCGCGGCCGTGGCGGTAAAGGTGCGACTGAACACCTCGGTCGACCAGCGCTTGAGGCTGGCCTGCTCGACCACCCGGTTGTCGTCCAGCATGAAGCGCTGTTGCAGCTCGGCCTTGAGCGCCGGGCCCGCGTCGACCACCAGGCCCAGGCTCAGGTTGCTCAGTCGTGCCTCGGGCCAGTGCTGGCGCAACCAATCGGCGTTGACCAGCATATGCCCTTTGGGATTGCCATAGTCAGCATAGATCCCCACCACCGTCATGGCCGGTGCAGCGTCGTCCGGCCATGTGAGGCGGTCACCCAGGCGCAGCCCCAGGCGCCGGCCCAACTGCTCACTGAGCATCACCCCCTGCCCGCTCGCCAGGCGCTCCCAGGCCTGCGTGCTTTGCGCCAGCAACGGCCAGCGCGTACGGTAGGCGCGATCATCGATGACGCCCTGGACCTGGACCGGCCATCCCGCAAGACGCAGCTCGAGTCGCCAACTTGGCAGCACCTCGCTCACGGCCTGTTGCCCGCCGAGCCAGGCACTGATCTGCAAGCCCTGCGCGGTGTCCCGCGGCGTCACGTAGAGGTCCGCCGCCAGGCGCTGGTCGAGCCAGGTGGTGAAGGTCTTGCGAAAGCCCTCGGTCATGCTGCCCACCCCGACACTGGCGGCCAGGGCGAGCAGCAAGGCCATCAGCGCCAGGCTCAATGCGGGCAGTTGCTGGCGGCTGTCGGCGATGAACCATTCGGGCAACGGCCTGCGGCACAGGCGTGCCAGCCCGGCCAGGGCGCCATCGAGCAGCGCCGGCAGCAACAACGCTGCCGCCAGCAACAGCGCCGCAAGCTGGACCAGGGCGCTGGGCAGGCCGTTGCCCAGCCGCCAACACCCCAGCGCCACCAGCAGCAACACTCCCGCCAGCAGCGCCTGCCGGCGCAACCAGGGCCCCTGGGCCAGGCGCCACGCCTGGGGTTGCGCCAGGGCCAGCAGCGGCAGGCGGGCGGCCCGCAGGACGCTGCCGACGCCCGCCAGCAAGGCGCCGAGCACGCTCACCAGCAGCCCGGCCAGCCACCACCAGGCCGGCAGATCCAGTTGTCCTGCAACCTGTGCCGCGTACAGGCCGCGCAAGCTGGCCGCGACATCGGGCAGCAACAGGGCAGCCAGGATATAGCCGCTGGCAACCCCGGCCAGGCCGCCCAGCAGCGCGAAGACACCCAGCTCCAGGGCCAGGCCGAGCAACAGGGTCCGCAAGCTGACACCACAGGCCCGCAGGTTGCGAATCAGGCCCCGGCGCTGTTCGAGGGCCAGGCCGATGGCGGCGTGGGCGATGAACAGTCCGACCACGAAGGCCAGCAGGCCCAGCGCGGTCAGGTTGAGATGGAAACTGTCGGTCAGGCGCTGCAGGTCGCCCTCGTCACTGGGCGGTTGCAGCTTCAAGCGCTCGGCAAGGTCAGCCGGCAAGGGGCCTGGTTGGTCCGCCAGCAACAGCCGTGACAGCTGTTGCGGCGCGTGCAGCAGCGCTTGTGCATGGCCGATATCGACGATGATCACACCCGGCGCCAATTGTGGCGTGAGGACAAAAGGCGGCAGCGCCTGGCCGCTGCTGCTGGTGGCCCGATCCACCGCTTGCAGGCCCAGTTGCCGCAGGGTATCCGCTCCGACCCAGGCCTGCCCGGCAGGACCAATGAACGCGCGCAGGTCGAAGCTTTGCAACGAGGTGCCGGCAATGGTCGTTGCCGGCGGCAGGCTCAAGGGTTCGATACCGATCAGCCGGACACTCCGCGCCGGCTCCCCGGCAATCGCCAGGCGGCCTTCCAGTACCGGCGTCAGCTGCCAGCCCAGGGCGCGCAGGCGCAGGTACAGCGACTGGTCGAAGCGCTCGCCGCTGCGCGCCACCAGTTGCGCCTGCGCAGCGCCGGCCAGCACGGCGCTGGCCCGGGCGTAGTCGGCGCGGGCCTGGCTGTTGAGGGCCTGGACGCCGGTCCACAGCGCCGTGGCCAGCCACAAGCCGGTGAAGATGCTGAAAAACTGCAAGCGATGGCGCCGCCAATGACTGAGCAGCGCCTGCACGGTGATCAGCAAGGGTTTCATCAGGCCTTCTCGACCTGCACCCGACCGGCATGCAGGAAGCAGCGTTGCTCCAGTCGATCGGCCAGGCGTCGGCTGTGGGTGACCATCAATACGCTGCTGCCGGCCTCGCCGACCAGCTGCAACATCAACGCCAGCACTTCGTCGCTGCTGGCCTCGTCGAGGCTGCCGGTGGGTTCGTCGGCCAGTACCAGCGGCGGTCGCCCGGCCAGCGCCCGGCCGATGGCGACCCGCTGCTGCTGGCCGCCGGACAATTGCTCCGGGTAACGCTGCAACAGCTCGGCAAGCCCCAGCCGCCCGGCCAGGTAATCCACCCAGCGCCGGTCATGGCGACCCGCCAGGCGTGCCTGGAACGCCAGGTTGGCCGCGACATCCAGGCTGCTGATCAGGTTGTATTGCTGGAACACCAGGCCGATACCCTCTCGGCGCCAGCGCGCCAGCTCAGGCTCCGAGCGCGCGTCGAGGGGCTGGCCGTCGACCAGGATGCGCCCACTGTCGGCACGCTCCAGGCCCGCGAGCAGGTGCAGCAGCGTGCTCTTGCCGCTGCCCGACTCGCCCATCAGCGCAAGGCTTTTACCCTGCGCCAGGCTCAGGTCGACACCCTGCAACACCGGCAGCCGGCCCTGGGCAGTGGTGAACGACTTGCACAGCTGTTCGACGACCAGCATCGACGGCTATCCCTTGCGGACCGCTTGATCCCATAGGAATAGCAGCGATCCCGGCGTTTGCACGCTGCAGGAGCGGCGGTGCGACGACTCGACTTGCCCCGCGATTGCGGTGTGTCAGTCACATCGCATCGCGGGGCAAGTCGAGTCGTCGCACCGCCGCTCCTACAGGTGCTGCAAGAGCGCCTCCAGCGGGTGACGCAAGGTGCGGTCGGCCTGGCGCTTGACCTGGCTACGGCACGAGTAGCCGGTGGCCAGCGCTTCACCTTCCTTGTCCAGCTTGCCGGCCCAGGACTGTTCGAAGATCACTTTCGAGGTGTCCTGGTTGCGCGCTTCGTGGCCGTAGGTGCCGGACATGCCGCAGCAACCGGTGGCCTCGGTGACCAGCTTCAGGCCCAGGCGGGCGAACACCTGTTCCCACTGGCGGGTGCTGGCCGGGACGTTGGTCTTCTCGGTGCAGTGGGCCATCAGGCGGTAGCTGGCCGGCTTGCGGGCCGGCTGTTCGGGCAGTACGTCCATCAGCCATTCCTGGGGCAGCGCCACTTTCGGGCAGTCGCCCAGGCCCGGCACCTTCTGGTATTCCTGGCGGTAGACCAGGGTCATGGCCGGGTCCAGGCCCACCAGCGGCACGCCGCAGTCGGCCAGGGCGCTGAGCTGGCGGGCGTTGCGGATCGCCGCCTTGTTGAAGGCGCCGAGGAAGCCTTGCACGTGCAAGGGCTTGCCGTTGGCACTGTACGGCGCCAGGTACACGCGGTGGCCGAGGCGATGGACCAGGTCGATGAACGCCGCCAGCACCGGGGTTTCGAAGTAGCGGGTAAAGGCATCCTGGACCAGCACGATGCTGCGCTCGCGCTGGGCCGGGGTGAGTTCGCGCAGGGCCGGGATGCTGGCCACCCGCACGTTGCAGCGGGTCAGCGTGGCCTGAAGGTTGTAGCGGCTGATCAAGGGGCTGTCGAGCATGCCGATATGGCGTTCCAGCAGCTGGCCCACCCACTTCGATCCCATCACCGCGTTGTACAGGCCCGGGGCATGGGCCAGGTAAGGAATGGTGAATTCCAGCGAGCCGATCAGGTAGTCACGCAGTGGCCGCTGGTAGCGCCCGTGGTAGAGCTCGAGGAAGCGCGAACGGAATTCCGGTACGTTGACCTTGATCGGGCACTGGCCCGCGCAGGATTTGCACGCCAGGCAGCCGGCCATGGCGTCGTAGACCTCATGGGAAAAGTCGGCCTCACCCTTGTCGCGGGCCAGGTTGTTGCGCAGGCGCGCCGGCAGGCCCTTGAGCCAGGCGGTCTTGCCCTTGGCGGCAGCCAGCACGTCGATGTTGGCCGCGCCCTGCAGGCGCAGCCACTCACGGATCAACGAGGCACGGCCCTTGGGCGAGTGCTGGCGTTCGCGGGTGGCTTTCCACGACGGGCACATGGCGTCGTTGGGGTCGTAGTTGTAGCAGGCGCCGTTGCCGTTGCAGTGCACGGCGCTGCCGAAGCTCTGCCACACGCGCTCGTCGATCTGCCGGTCATAGTCGCCACGCATCGGCGCTTCGTTGACCTTGATCAGGCCCTGGGCGCTGTCCGGCGGGGTGCAGATCTTGCCGGGGTTGAGCTGGTTGTGCGGGTCGAAGGCACCCTTGAGCGCCTGCAGCGATGGATAAAGCTCACCGAAGAAGTCCGGCACGTATTCCGAACGCAGGCCCTTGCCGTGCTCGCCCCAGAGCAGGCCGCCGTACTTGTGGGTCAGAGCCGCCACGGCATCGGAGATCGGCTTGACCAGCGCCGCCTGGGCCGGGTCTTTCATGTCCAGGGCCGGGCGCACGTGGAGCACGCCGGCATCGACGTGACCGAACATACCGTAGGCCAGGCCATGGCTGTCGAGCAGGGCGCGGAATTCGGCGATGTAGTCGGCCAGTTGCTCCGGCGGCACCGCGGTGTCTTCCACGAACGGCTGCGGTCGCACTTCGCCTTCGACGTTGCCCAGCAGGCCCACCGAGCGCTTGCGCATGGTGTAGACCCGGGTCACCGCCTCGGCGCCTTCGGCCAGGGTATGGCCCAGGCGTTCGACGCTGGTGTCGGCCTGCAGGTGAGCGACGAAGTCGTGCACCCGCGCATTCACTTCGGCCGGATCATCGCCGCAGAACTCCACCAGGTTGATACCCAGGGTCGGACGCTCGGCGTCGGCGGGGAAGTATTCGGCGACGCTGTGCCAGACGATGTCTTTCATCGCCAGCATCAGCACCTTGGAGTCCACCGTCTCGATCGACAGCGGCTTGTGCGCCATCAGCGCATTGGCATCGCGCAGGGCGTCCATGAAGCTGGTGTAACGCACGTTGACCAGCACGGCGTACTTGGGAATCGGCAGCACGTTGAGCTTGGCCTCGACCACATAGCCCAGCGAGCCCTCAGCACCACACAGCACGCTGTTGAGGTTGAAGCGGCCCTGCTCGTCGCGCAGGTGCGCCAGGTCGTAGCCGGTCAGGCAGCGGTTGAGCTTGGGGAAGATCCGCTCGATCAGCTCGGCCTGGGTTTCCTGGATCTGCCGCGCGGTGCGGTACACCTCGCCGGCGCGGCCGGGTTCGGCGCAGGCCTGGTCCAGCTCGGCATCGCTCAGTGGCCGGGTGTCCAGGCGCTGGCCGCCGAGCAGCACGCTGGACAGCTCCAGCACGTGGTCGCGAGTCTTGCCGTAGGTGCAGCTGCCCTGGCCGCTGGCGTCGGTATTGATCATGCCGCCGACGGTGGCGCGGTTGGAGGTGGACAGCTCCGGGGCGAAGAACAGGCCGTGGGGCTTGAGCGCGGCGTTGAGCTGGTCCTTGACCACCCCGGCCTGGACCCGAACCCAACGCTCCTCGACATTGATCTCGAGGATGGTGTTCATGTGCCGCGACAGGTCAACGACGATACCGTCGGTCAGCGACTGGCCGTTGGTGCCGGTGCCGCCGCCACGGGGCGTCAGTTTGACGTCCTTGAAGCGCGGCTCGGCCATCAGCGTGGCGATGCGTGCCACGTCTTCGGCATCCATCGGAAACACGGCGGCCTGGGGCAGGCGCTGGTAGATGGAGTTGTCGGTGGCCAGCACGGTGCGGGTGGCATAGTCGGCGCTGAGCTGGCCACGGAAACCGGCGCTGCGCAGGGCTTGGAGGAAATCAGGGTAGAGAGTGGCCGGTGCGGTGCCGGTCAGTCGGGCGATCATCGGGGGATGGCCTCATGTATGTCAGGCTAATCAGGAATACTTGCGCAAACGGTATGGTCAGCACACCGTCTACTGGTGGATGATGCAATGATCCCGCAGCCTGGCGCCCGGCACAAACGGATATTCCCGCCGCCTTTGATGACTTTTACGAATGAATTACCGCAACCTCACCCCGTCCATGTCCCTGTTGCTGGCATTTGAAGCCGCCGCCCGGCATGAAAGCTATACCCGCGCCGCCGTGGAGCTGTCACTGACCCAGAGCGCGGTCAGCCGCCAGGTCCAGGCACTGGAGGAGCAACTGGGCGTGACACTGTTTCGTCGCGAGGGGCGCACGGTCAAGCTGACCGACGTCGGGCGCCTGTACCAGCGCGAGATCAGCGAGGCCCTGGGGCGGGTACGCAGCGCCACCCTGCACGCCATCGCCCACCAGGCCGGTGGCGGCAGCCTGCGCCTGGCCACCCTGCCGACCTTCGGTTCGAAATGGCTTTTGCCACGCCTGCACGAGTTCTACCGCAGCCACCCTGAAGTGCTGGTGCATATCAATTCACGGATCGAACCGGTGGACTTCGCCACCAGCGGCATCGACGCCGCCATCGTGGTCGCCACCAGCGACCTGCCGGGCCTGGTCTGCCATCGCCTGCACGCCGAAGAGCTGATGGTGATCCTCTCGCCGACCCTGGCGGCCAGCCGTTCCAGCTGGAGCCCAGAGGACATCAGCCAGCAGACGCTCCTCAGCGTCGCCAACAACCCCAACGCCTGGGGCGACTGGTTCACCCACCACGGCCTGGCGCACCAGGCCATGCGCCTGGGGCCGAGCTTCGAACTGACCTCGCACCTGATCCAGGCCGTGCGCGCCGACATCGGCATCGGCCTGGTGCCGCGCATCCTGATCACCGAGGAACTGGCCAGCGGTGAACTGACCAGCCCCACCCTGCCCTATGCCAGCGCCCGCAGCTATTACCTGGTGTATCCGCCGCGCAACCAGGCGTTGCCGGCGTTGCAGGCGTTCAGGAGCTGGCTGCTGGATGGGCAACTGTAGGAGCGGCGGTACGACGACTCGACTTGCCCCGCGGTGCGAGGTGACAGGCAAACCGCCATCGCGGGGCAAGCCCGCTCCTACCAGGTCAGGCGGTGGCGTTGAATGCCGGGTGGTAACTCACCACTGCCGCGGGCAGCTCACCGGCAAAGGACAGCGCCTGGAAGTACTCCGCCGGCACGCCCGGCAGCTCCAGGCCGGTACCTGCCTTGAAACCGAAGCGCCCGTAGTAGCCCGGATCACCCAGCAGCACGCACCCTGCGGCGCCCAGTTCCCGGAGCTCAGCCAGGGCAGCCTTCATCAGTAACGAGCCAATGCCCTGCCCCTGGCGATCCGGCGCCACCGAGATCGGTCCCAGGCCATACCAGCCGGTAGCCCCGTTCGACAGCTCGACCGGAGAAACCGCCACATGGCCAACGAGGGTGTCGCCCGCCAGCGCCACTTTCGACACGCTCAATTGCTGGTGGCGGCGCAAGGCATCGACGATGAATTGCTCGGTGTGACTGGAATGCTCCGCGTTGCGAAATGCCGCTTCCGTGAGCCGGGCAATGCCGTCGATATCCCCGGCCTGTTCGTTGCGAATACTGATGTTCATGGTGATCTTCGCCCGTGTGTCCTGGTCGATAAGGCTACGTATGGCTTTGAACAAGGGCGCGGCATCGGTCTGTTTCTTGCCATAGCCCAGGTTGAAGCCGTAGTCGAAATCCTCGGGGTTCAACCCCTGGTTGTGTTGCAGCAGGGTCTCCAGCTTGTCCAGGGCCTTGACCGCCCTCGCCTCGCGGGATATCGCCAGCTCGTAGTCCTCCCAGAGCGCCATGATCTCGGTGCGCAGCGGCTCGTCCAGGGTGCGGGTCAGGTGCAGCAGGTCGTTGCGCTCCTGCTCGCTCTTGTCGGGAAACGCCGCCTTGCTGACCGCTGGAATATCACCGTGGATGGCTTCGCCCAGATCGTGAATGACGCAGATCTTGAGGACCTTGAGCAGGTCGAGATCGGCCAGCTCGTCGGCAAAGGCGATTGCCATCAGGCACAGGCGCCAGGTGTGTTCCGCCGTGCTCTCCGGCCGCCCTGTCGAGGTGTGCGCGCTGCGCAGCACGCTCTTGAGTTGCTCGGCCTCACGCAGAAATGCCAGGCGCCCCTGGATTTTCTCGATGTTCATCTTCAACTCCCTTTGTTCGCGAGCGGGGTCGGCAGGCCAGCGCCCCGACCCCGCCCGGCACTTAGTGGCCTGCCTTCAATGGCGGTGTACGCGGCGGGATCATCCGCTTGCTGCCGGTCGATTCGAACGCTGCGGCAAAGCGCAGCAACGCCGAGTCGTCATAGGCACGGCCAGCGAAGGTCAGACCGACCGGCATGCCGATGTCGGCCATCACGCCCATGGGCACTGTCACGGTCGGCACGCCCAAGTGGCGGATGGCGAGGTTGCCGTTGGCGACCCAGATACCATTGCTCCAGGCGATATCCGCCGACGCCGGGTTGACGTCGGCGTCGGCCGGGGCGACGTCGGCGACGGTGGGGAACAGCACGGCATCGAGTTGCAGGCGGTCCATCCAGTCTTCGAGGTCGATCTTGCGGGTTTGCTCAAGGCCGCGCAGGCCATCGGGCACGGTGCTGATCTGGTCCCAGGGGGTGATGCCGCGTTCGGCCATCTTCACGTACTCGTCCATGCCCGCGGCCAGGTCGCCTTCGCGGTTGGGCAGCGTGCCCGGATCGTGGGGGAAGATCTGCGGGCCGTCGACATCGACCAGGCGGTGCAACTTCGGATCACCGTTGGCCTGGAGGAAGTCATCGAAGGCCCAGGCAGTCAGGTCCCACAGTTCGTGGTGGAGGAAGTCCTTGGACACCAGGCCGCGGTTGAACACGGTCGGCGCGCCCGGGCGATCGCCCTCGCAGTTGGACACCAGCGGGAAGTCGACGTCGATCACTTCGGCGCCCGCCGCTTGCAGCGCCTTGCGTGCCTGCTCCCAGAGGTCGATCACCGAGGCGCGGGTGTTGATGCGCTGGCCGGTCGGACCGCCGATGCCCGGGGCTTCGCTGGTGCCGGCTTCAGGATCGGCATTGATGTACATGCGCGGAATGCCGAAGCGCTTGCCCGCCAGGGAGTCGGCTTTGACCGCCAGCTCCAGGTAGGAGGCCGGACGCACCGATTCGACACTCGGGATCGGCACCCAGGACTGCAGGCGCCAGAGATCGCCACGGGTGTCGGGGTCGGTGGCGACCACCACATCGAGCACTTCGAGCAGGTCGGCCATGGTCCGGGCGAACGGCACCACCACGTCCATGGTCGGCGTCAGCGGCCAGTTGCCACGCACCGAGATCACCCCGCGCGAAGGCGTGTAGGCGCACAGGCCATTATTGGACGCCGGGCCACGGCCGCTCGACCAGGTTTCTTCGGCCAGGCCAAAGGCCGAAAAGCTGGCCGCTGTGGCCGTGCCGGCACCGTTGGAGGAGCCCGAGGCGAATGGCGCGGTCAGGTACTCGGCGTTGTACGGGCTCTCGGCCCGGCCATAGACGCCACGCTGCATGCCGCCATTGGCCATCGGCGGCATGTTGGTCTTGCCCAGGCAGATGGCACCGGCGGCGCGCAACCGCTCGATGGTGAAAGCGTCGCGGTAGGCCACCAGCTCGGCAAAGGCCGGGCTGCCGGAGGCGGCGGTCAGGCCCTTGACCAGGTAGCTGTCCTTGGCGGTGTAAGGGATGCCGTCAAGCGGGCCCAGGACCTTGCCTGCGGCCCGACGGGCATCGGAGGCGCGGGCTTCTTCGAGCGCCTCGGGGTTGCGCACTACCACGGCGTTGAGGGCGGTGGCGGTATCGGCGCCGTCGTAGGCGTCGATGCGCGCAAGGTAGGCGTTGACCAGCTCGACCGCTGTGGTGGCCCCGGATTCGAGCGCGGCACGCAGCTCGGCAATGGAAACCTCGGTAACTTCGATCATGCTGTTGGCACCGGTTGTTGTTGGTTGTTGCGGTTGTTCATATCGGATCTCGTGTACTGCTGTGAGGCGACAAGGCTCACGCATTGGGCACAATGCTCCCTTGCCTGCGGTTTGAAAGCAACAGAGGCGCGGGTTCGAGGTGTTGCGATCGCGGGGCAAGCCCGCTCCCACAGAGGTCGCGTAAACAAGAATTGTTTATGCTGAGGGTCATTCCAGTCCGTCACCTGAAGTGAGTATCGCCATGCAGCTAGCCCCCGCCATCCCGGTCCTGCGCATCTTTTCAGTGGAAAAGGCCAAGGAGTTCTACCTGGACTTCCTCGGTTTCACCCTCGACTGGGAACACCGTTTCGAGCCCGCCCTACCGCTGTACGCACAGATCCACCGCGACGGCCTGATCCTGCACCTGAGCGAGCACCATGGCGATGCCACGCCGGGCTCGACGGTGTTTGCCCGGGTCGAGGACATCAAAGCGCTGCAGCGTGAGTTGGTAGACAAAAACTATGGGTATTCCCGCCCGTCGGCGGTGAATGTGGGCTGGGGCCTGCAGATGGAGATTGCCGATCCGTTCGGCAACCGCCTGCGCTTCTGCCAGCAGATCGAAGACTGAGCCCTGAAATGACAAGGCCCCGTCCATTGCGACAGGGCCTTGATTTACTTGCTGCCTGTTAATGAGGCTCTCGTACCTGCGTCGCGATTGGCGGTGGTAACGGTACGGTCCGAGGTCAGCAAGCAAAACGTATTGAGATCATGGTGCGCCTGCTTTACAGGTCTGTCCAGCATTAACTCGCCCCAAGATGCCCCAAGGGCAAAGGCCCATGGGGCTTGACCGTCTGGATGGCGAAGTTGCTGCGGATATCGCTGACACCCGGCAGCTTGAGCAGGGTATCGATCAGGAAGCGCTCATAGCTGCGCAGGTCCGGCACCACCACCTGCAACAGGAAATCCGACTCGCCCGACACCAGGTGCGCGGCAATCACTTGCGGCAAGGCCAGTACCGCCTGCTGGAACGCCTGGGCCGCCGGTTCATGGTGGCGCTCGACCTTGACCCCGACGAACACCGTCAGCCCCAGCCCCACTTCATCGCGATCCAGCTGGGCGGCGTAGCCCTTGATCAGGCCTGCCTCTTCCAGCAGGCGTACCCGCCGCAGGCATGGCGAAGGTGACAGGCCGATCAGTTCGGCCAGTTCGACGTTGCTCAGGCGCGCGTTGCGCTGCAGGGCATCGAGAATCTTGCGGTCAAAAGCGTCCAGGGTGATTTTTGGCATGATCTTAATATTCCATTATTGACCTTGGCATTTTATATCAATCTGACCCGGTAAAGACGCAACAATCGCAAGCACCTGCCAGCCCCTTCGGACTTAGAATTTTCTCCAGCCCGTTCATCACCGGAGAGTGCCAGATGACTCAATACAGCCTGTTTTGCGCCGCCCTGCTGGTGGTCTACCTGGTGCCCGGGCCCGATATGTTCCTGCTGCTCAACACCGGCGCCAGCCAAGGCCGTCGCCAGGCCCTGGTGACCGCCCTGGGCCTGGCCCTGGCGCGCGCCGCCCATGTCACCCTGGCAGCCCTGGGCCTGGCCGCCCTGCTGCGCATGCACCCCTGGGCATTCGAGGTGCTCAGTGTCGCCGGGGGCCTTTACCTGGCCTGGATGGGCTGGCAACTGTTGTGCGCGCCGGTCGGGCCGCTGCCGGGCGGCAGCGGCGTCGCACGCCAGCGCGGGCACTGGGCGACGGCACTGAAGAAGGGGCTGCTGACCAACCTGCTCAATCCCAAGGCATTGTTGTTCTGCTCGGTACTGCTGCCACAGTTCGTCAGCCAGGAGGCCGGATCGATCGGCCAGCAGTTTGCCATTCTCGGCGCCGTGCTGGTGATCACCGGGCTGGTCTTCGACAGCTTCTACGCCTTGAGCGGCGACCGCCTGGGTCGCTGGCTGGCGCAAAGCCCGTGGAAACAGAAATTGCAGAATCGCCTGTTCGGCACCCTGCTGATCGGCTTCGGTGCGCGACTGATTCTGCTGCGCGAGCTGTCTAATTGAAGATTTTCACCTGCGACCAAGGTCCAATCTATGACTGGGCGTTCCCGATCCGCACGGGATGTATTATCGTGGCTGCGTGCGCAATAAAAGACGCCTGAGCGATCAGGCAAATGCAAATCGATTCGAGGGTGCCATGAGTAACGAAAGCATTAACTGGGACAAGCTGGGCTTCGACTACATCAAGACCGACAAGCGCTACCTGTCCGTATGGCGCAACGGCGAGTGGGACAAGGGCACCCTGACCGAAGACAACGTGCTGCACATCAGTGAAGGCTCCACCGCCCTGCACTATGGCCAGCAGTGCTTCGAGGGCCTGAAGGCCTACCGCTGCAAGGACGGCTCGATCAACCTGTTCCGCCCTGACCAGAACGCCGCCCGCATGCAGCGCAGCTGCGCCCGCCTGCTGATGCCGCAAGTGCCGACCGATGTGTTCATCGAGGCCTGCAAGCAAGTGGTCAAGGCCAACGAGCGCTTCGTACCGCCGCACGGCAAGGGTGCCCTGTACCTGCGTCCGTTCGTGATCGGCACCGGTGACAACATCGGCGTGCGCACCGCCCCCGAGTTCATCTTCTCGATCTTCGCCATTCCGGTCGGCTCGTACTTCAAGGGCGGCATGAAGCCGCACAACTTCCAGATCTCCAGCTTCGACCGTGCTGCCCCGCAAGGCACCGGTGCGGCCAAGGTCGGTGGCAACTACGCCGCCAGCCTGCAGCCGGGCGCCGAGGCCAAGAAAGCCCACTTCGCCGATGCCATCTACCTGGACCCGCTGACCCACACCAAGATCGAGGAAGTCGGTTCGGCCAACTTCTTCGGCATCACCGCCAACAACGAGTTCGTGACGCCGAAATCGGCCTCCGTGCTGCCGGGCATCACCCGCCTGTCGCTGATGGAACTGGCGCAATCGCGCCTGGGCCTGACCGTGATCGAGGGCGACGTCGAGATCAACAAGCTCGACCGCTTCATCGAAGCCGGCGCCTGCGGTACCGCGGCGGTGATCACCCCGATCGGCGGCATCGAATACAACGGCAAGCTGCACGTGTTCCACGACCTGGAAAAGGTCGGCCCGGTTACCCAGAAGCTCTACAACGAGCTGACCGGTATCCAGAGCGGTGACGTCGAAGCGCCTGCTGGCTGGATCTTCAAGGTCGCCTGACCTGCAGCACCCTGGGCCGCCTTGCGGCCCATCGCCGGCTACGCCGACTCCCACAACGGCAATTCTCCTGTGGGAGCCGGCGTAGCCGGCGATGGCCTGCAAAGCAGGCCCCCTCCCCTAGATGAATTATTCTTTAACCCGGGCACCGCCTATTCTTTGGCACAATCAGGTCTTCACTCGCCGCCCAGGTACTAGCATGCCCCGCGTACTGACCATCGAAGACGACGCCGTCACCGGCCAGGAAATCGTCGCCGAACTCACCAGCCACGGCCTGGACGTGGATTGGGCCAACAATGGCCGCGAAGGCCTGGCCAAGGCCATTGCCGGCGGCTACGACCTGATCACCCTGGACCGCATGCTGCCCGAGGTCGATGGCCTGACCATCGTCACCACCTTGCGCAGCCTGAAGATCGCCACCCCGATCCTGATGATCAGCGCCCTGTCCGATGTCGACGAACGGGTACGCGGCCTGCGCGCCGGTGGCGACGACTACCTGACCAAGCCGTTCGCCTCCGACGAGATGGCCGCCCGCGTCGAAGTGCTGCTGCGGCGCAACAGCGTGCCCCTGGCGCAGACGCGCCTGCAGGTCGCCGACCTTGAGCTGGACCTGATCAGCCACGAAGCCCGCCGCGGCGAGCACACCCTCAACCTGCTGCCCACCGAGTACAAGCTGCTTGAATTCCTCATGCGCCACGCAGGCCAGGTGATCACCCGGATGATGATCTTCGAGGAAGTCTGGGGCTATCACTTCGACCCCGGTACCAACCTGATCGATGTGCACATCGGGCGCTTGCGCAAGAAGATCGACGCCGCTGGCCAGACTCCGCTGATTCGGACCGTGCGGGGCTCGGGCTATGCCATTGCCGAACCCGTCTAAGGGCTGGAGTTCGTCAACCAGCCGCCTGCTGGCGCTGTACAGTTTCCTGTTCGTGGCCTGGAGCAGCATCCTCATGGGGGTGCTGTACTTCGAGGTCTCGGGCTACCTCAACAAGCTCACCCGCCACTCGCTGCTGCAGCGCCAGCACCTGTTCGGGCACATGAGCGGCAAGCAGCTGGACGATGCCCTGATCGCCAGCCAAGCCTTCGAAGAACGCAGTTTCGATGCCTACGGCCTGTTCGATGCACAGTTCAACCCCCTGGGCGGACAAATCCGCCAGTTGCCGGCCGATCTCGGCCTGGACGGCAAGATCCACGAACTGGGGCGCTGCCTGGACGCCGACGACCCGCACCTGCCGCGCGACAGCTGCGACGCCGTGGCAATCAAGGTCCGCGACGGCCGCTGGCTGGTGCTGGTGCGCGACAACGGCTCGCTGTTCGTGGTCACCCGGATCATCCTCCACGCCCTGCTCTGGGGCCTGTCGCTGACCATCATCCCCGGCATCGCCGGCTGGTACCTGCTGCGAAGGCGGCCGATCAAGCGCATCCGCGCCATCCAGGCCACCGCCGAGCAGATCGTCGCCGGCGACCTGACCCGGCGCCTGCCGTTGTCCCAGCGCCGCGACGAACTGGACATGCTTGCCGCCATCGTCAACGCCATGCTCGACCGTATCGAGCGCCTGATGCACGAGGTCAAGGGCGTCTGCGACAACATCGCCCATGACCTGCGCACCCCGCTGACCCGCCTGCGCGCCCAGCTCTACCGGATTCGCCAGCAGGCCGGCGATGACTCGCCCCAGGCCGAGGCGCTGGAGCAGGCCATTGGCGAGACCGACACCCTGATGGCGCGCTTTCGCGGCTTGCTGCGCATCAGCGAGCTGGAAGACCGCCAGCGTCGCGCCGGCTTTGTCGAACTCGATCCGCGCGCACTGTTGCTGGAGATGCACGACTTCTACCTGCCGCTGGCCGAGGATGGCGAAATTCGCCTGAGCCTAGAGGTGCCAGCACAACTGCCCGCCCTCAATGGCGACCGTGAGCTGCTGTTCGAAGCCCTGTCCAATCTGCTGGGCAATGCCATCAAGTTCACCCCGGCCGGTGGCCAGGTGCGGGTGCGCGCCAGCAGCGACGACGGTGAGGTGTGTATCGAGGTGGAAGACAGCGGGCCGGGCATTCCCGAAGACGAGCGTGGTGCGGTACTCAAGCGTTTCTATCGCAGCGAGGAAGGTCACCGCCACTCGGGGTTCGGGCTGGGGTTGTCGATCGTTGCGGCGATCGTCGACCTGCATGGCTTCAAGCTTGAGGTGGGGGGGAGTGACTTGGGTGGGGCGAGGCTGGTGCTGCATTGTCGCACCGGGGTAGTCGGTTAGGGCCTCATCGCAGGCTCCGCCAGCTCCCACAGGGCTGGGTGAGCTGCCCCCAAAGTTTGACCTTTGGGGTGCAGTTCAAGGTGTGGGAGCTGGCGGAGCCTGCGATCAGGTCAACATCGATCAGTCAGCCAGACGCCAGGTCGTGCCGCCCTTGCCGTCTTCCAGCACCACGCCCATGGCGGTGATCTGGTCGCGGATTCGGTCGGACTCGGCCCAGTTCTTGTCGGCACGCGCCTGCAGGCGCGCCTGGATCAATGCTTCGACCTCGGCCGCGTCGACCTTGCCTTCGGCACCGGCACGCAGGAAGTCATCGGCGTCCAGTTGCAGCACGCCGAGCAGGTCGCCCAGCTCACGCAGACGACCGGCAAGGCCGGCGGCGGTCTCAGGGTCGCTGTCGCGCAGGCGGTTGATCTCGCGCACCAGGTCGAACAGCACGGCGCAGGCTTCGGGGGTGCCGAAGTCGTCGTTCATCGCCAGGCTGAAACGGTCGACGTACTCGTCGCCACCCTTGGCCGCGACCCGCGGCAAGCCGCGCAGGGCGTGGTAGAAGCGCTCCAGGGCACCCTTGGACTCGCGCAGGCTGTCTTCGGAGTAGTTGATCGAGCTGCGGTAGTGGCTCGACACCAGCAGGTAGCGGACCACCTCCGGGTGATACTTGTCGAGCACGTCGCGAATGGTGAAGAAGTTGTTCAGGGACTTGGACATCTTCTCGCCATTGATGCGGATCATGCCGCAGTGCATCCACGACTTGGCGTACGGCTTGCCGGTGGCCGCCTCGCTCTGGGCGATCTCGTTCTCGTGGTGCGGGAACTCCAGGTCGTTGCCGCCGCCGTGGATGTCGAAGCTTTCGCCCAGGCAGCAGGTGGACATCACCGAGCACTCGATGTGCCAGCCCGGACGCCCCGGGCCCCACGGCGATTCCCAGCTCGGCTCGCCCGGCTTGACGCCCTTCCACAGGACGAAATCGAGCGGATCCTGCTTGGCTTCGTCGACCTCGATCCGCGCACCGATGCGCAGGTCTTCGATCTTCTTGCGCGACAGCTTGCCGTAGCCGACGAACTTGCCGACCCGGTAGTACACGTCGCCATTGCCCGGCGCGTAGGCATAACCCTTGTCGATCAGGGTCTGGATCATCGCGTGCATGCCAGGGATATGGTCGGTGGCACGCGGCTCCTGGTCCGGCGGCAGGATGTTCAGGCGGCGCTCGTCCTCGTGCATCGCGTCGATCATGCGGGCGGTCAGCGCGTCGAACGACTCGCCGTTTTCATTGGCCCGGTTGATGATCTTGTCATCGATGTCGGTGATGTTGCGCACGTAGGTCAGGTCGTAGCCGCTATAACGCAGCCAGCGGGTGACCAGGTCGAAGGCGACCATGCTGCGGCCGTGGCCCAGGTGGCAGAAGTCGTACACGGTCATGCCGCACACGTACATGCGCACCTTGTTGCCTTCCAGCGGCTTGAATACTTCCTTGGTCTTGCTAAGCGTGTTGTAGATGGTAAGCACGAGCGTTCCTCAGCTGCCCCACGAATCGCGCAGGGTCACGGTCCGGTTGAATACCGGGCGACCCGGCTGGGAGTCTTTCAGGTCGGCGCAGAAGTAGCCTTCGCGTTCGAACTGGAAGCGGTCTTCGGGTTGGGCCTGGCCCAGCGAAGGTTCCGCACGACAACCGGTGAGCACCTGCAGCGAATCGGGATTGATGTTGTCGAGGAAGCTGCCGCCGTCTTCGGTCTTCTCGGGGTTGGCCGAGCGGAACAGGCGGTCGTACAGGCGCACTTCGCACTCCACGCTGTCTTGCGCCGGCACCCAGTGGATCACGCCCTTGACCTTGCGACCCTCGGGGTTCTTGCCCAGGGTGTCGGGGTCATAGGAGCAACGCAGTTCGACGATGTTGCCGTCGGCGTCCTTGATGGCCTCGTCGGCACGGATCACGTAGCTGCCGCGCAGGCGCACCTCGCCGTTGGGCTCCAGGCGCTTGTAGCCCTTTGGCGGCTCTTCCATGAAGTCGTCACGGTCGATGTACAGCTCGCGGGCGAACGGCAGCACGCGCACGCCCATGTCTTCCTTGGGGTGACGCGGCAGTTCGAGGTTCTCGACCTGGCCTTCAGGGTAGTTGGTGATGACCACCTTCAGCGGACGCAGCACGCACATGGCGCGCGGTGCGTGGCGATCGAGGTCGTCACGGATGCTGAACTCGAGCATGTTCATGTCGACCACGCCGTCGGAACGGTTGGTGCCGATCATTTCGCAGAAATTGCGGATCGAGGCCGGGGTGTAGCCACGGCGACGGAAGCCCGACAGGGTCGACATGCGCGGGTCGTCCCAGCCGCTGACGTGCTGCTCGTCCACCAGTTGCTTGAGCTTGCGCTTGCTGGTGATGGTGTAGTTCAGGTTCAGGCGGCTGAACTCGTACTGGCGCGGCTTGGCCGGCACCGGCAGGTTGTCCAGGAACCACTCGTACAGCGGACGATGGCCTTCGAACTCCAGGGTGCAGATGGAGTGGGTGATGCCTTCGATGGCGTCCGACTGACCGTGGGTGAAGTCATAGTTGGGGTAGATGCACCATTTGTCGCCGGTCTGGTGGTGGTGGGCGTGGCGGATGCGGTAGAGGATCGGGTCGCGCATATTCATGTTCGGCGACGCCATGTCGATCCTGGCGCGCAGCACGCGCTCGCCGTCCTTGAACTCGCCGGCCTTCATGCGTGCGAACAGGTCCAGGTTGTCCTCGACGCTGCGCTCGCGGAACGGGCTGTTCTTGCCCGGCTCGGTCAGGCTGCCACGGTATTCCTTGGCCTGCTCCGGGGTCAGGTCGCAGACATAGGCCTTGCCCGACTTGATCAGGTCGACGGCCCAGGCGTGCAGCTGGTCGAAGTACTCGGAGGCGTAGCGCACCGGGCCGGTCCACTGGAAGCCCAGCCACTGCACGTCGCTCTGGATGGCGTCGATGTACTCCTGGTCCTCTTTGGCCGGGTTAGTGTCATCGAAACGCAGGTGACAGGCTCCACCGAACTCCTCGGCCAGGCCGAAGTTCACGCAGATCGACTTGGCATGGCCGATGTGCAGGTAACCGTTGGGCTCTGGTGGAAAACGGGTGACGATGCTGCTGTGCTTGCCCGCGTCGAGGTCGGCCTGCACGATGGTGCGCAGGAAGTTCGCAGGGACGACGGGAGCGCCTTTGGCAGCGGCGTTGGGAGCGGTGTCGGCAGTGGGCTTGCTCATAGGTTCCTTGAATACCGGTACACGGCCTGGGTAGGCCGACTGAATCAAAGCGCTTATCATAGCCGAAGCGGTCGAGCTGCCGACAGCGTCGGGCCGACAAACTGGCGCGATATTCGCTGGTCAAAGCAAAAAAACTGCCGCGAGCCACGTATCCCCGGTTGTAGACTGTGCGTCAGGTTTGTATCGCGATCCTGCGCGACCCTATTCCGAATGCCTTGAAAGAGCGAATTCCAGCATGTCCAAAGTCAAACTGAGCACCAACCACGGCGACATCATCCTGCAACTGGACGGCGAAAAAGCGCCGAAAACCGTTGAAAACTTCGTTCAGTACGTCAAGGAAGGTCACTACGACAACACCGTGTTCCACCGTGTGATCAAGGGCTTCATGATCCAGGGCGGCGGCTTCGAGCCAGGCATGAGCCAGAAGAAAACCCGCGCCAGCATCCAGAACGAAGCCGACAACGGCCTGAAGAACGCCAAGTACAGCATCGCCATGGCCCGTACCATGGAGCCGCATTCGGCTTCCGCCCAGTTCTTCATCAACGCCAGCAACAACGACTTCCTCAACCACAGCGGCAAGAACGTCCAGGGCTGGGGCTACGCGGTGTTCGGTGAAGTGATCGAAGGCCAGGACGTGGTTGACAAGATCGAAGGCGTCAGCACCGGTTCCAAGGCCGGCCACCAGGACGTGCCGAAGGACGACGTGATCATCGAGAAAGCCGAGATCATTGAGTGATACTGCTGATCTCCGATCTGCACCTGCAAGAAGAACGCCCGGACATTACCCGGGCGTTTCTTGATCTGCTCGATGGCCGCGCCCGGCACGCCCAGGCGCTGTACATCCTCGGCGACTTCTTCGAAGCCTGGATCGGCGACGATGCCATGACGCCCTTCCAGACCGGCATCTGCCAGGCCCTGCGCGCCTTGAGCGACAGCGGCACGCAGGTGTTCCTGATGCACGGCAACCGCGACTTCCTGATCGGCGAGGCGTTCTGCAAGGCGGCCGGCGTCACCCTGCTGGCCGACCCCAGCGTGGTGCGCATGGGTGGCGAATCGGTGTTGCTGATGCATGGCGACAGCCTGTGCACGCTGGACATCGGCTACATGAAGATGCGTCGTTACCTGCGCAATCCAGTGAGCTTGTGGATCCTGCGCCATCTTCCGCTGGGCACGCGGCAGAAGCTGGCGCGCAAGCTGCGCAGCGAAAGCCGGGCGCAGACGCGGATGAAAGCCAACGACATCATCGACGTGACCCCGGACGAAGTGCCGCGGATCATGGCCGAATATGGCGTGCACACCCTGGTGCACGGGCATACCCATCGACCGGCGATTCACAAGCTGGTGGTCGAGGGCCAACCGGCGCGGCGTATCGTGCTGGGGGACTGGGACCGCCAGGGTTGGGCGCTGGAAGTGGATGAGCAAGGGTTTCAACTGCAACCCTTTGCTTTTCCTTGAGATCTGATCGCGGGGCAAGCCCGCTCCTACTGTATGAGCGGGCTTGCCCCGCGATCGCATAGTGCCCCCCCCAAGCA
>NZ_JALRNF010000057.1 GCF_030272895.1 Pseudomonas sp. BGr12
ATCATCTTGTAGGAGCGGGCTTGTCCCGCGATTGTGGCTTCCCTGCCACACCGCGATCGCGGGGCAAGCCCGCTCCTACCCCCCCCCGTTCAGGGCTTGAGGGAGGCCATGTCGATCACGAAGCGGTATTTCACATCGTTCTTCTCCATGCGTGCGAACGCCTGGTTGATGTCCTGGATGTCGATCATCTTGTAGGAGCGGGCTTGTCCCGCGATTGTGGCTTCCCTGCCACACCGCGATCGCGGGGCAAGCCCGCTCCTCCCCCCCCGTTCAGGGCTTGAGGGAGGCCATGTCGATCACGAAGCGGTACTTCACGTCGTTCTTCTCCATGCGTACGAACGCCTGGTTGATGTCCTGTATGTCGATCATCTCGCAGTCCGGCAGCACCTGGTGCTCGGCACAGAAATCCAGCAGTTCCTGGGTCTGTTGCAGGCCGCCGATCAAGGAGCCGGCGATGGAGCGGTTGTTGATCGCCAGCAAGGCGCCGTGGATCGGCTCCAGCGGCTCAAGTGCGCCCACCAGCACCAGCGTGCCCTGGCGGCCCAGGAGCATCAGGTAGGGGTTGACGTTATGGCCGCGCGGGATGGTGTCGAGCATCAGGTCGAAGCTGTTGGCCGCGTCTTTCATCGCCTGCGGATCAGTGGACAACAACACATGGTGCGCGCCCAGGGCGCGGGCATCCTCGGCCTTGCCCGGCGAGGTGGTGATCACCGTGACCCGGGCGCCCAGCGCCACGCCCAGCTTGACCGCCATATGCCCCAGGCCGCCCAGGCCGACCACGGCCAGGCGCGTGCCGGCCTTCACGCCATGCTCGCGCATCGGCGTCCAGACGGTAATGCCCGCACACAGCAGCGGGCCGGTGTAGCGCGGATCCAGCGCCGCCGGCACACGCAGGACGAACGGCTCACGGACCACGATGTGCTGGGCATAGCCACCGAGGGTGACCTCGCCGCTGATGCGGTCCAGGCCGTTGTAGGTCGGCGTCATGCCCTGGGTGCAGTGGGGTTCCTGGTGCTGCTCGCAGGCCGGGCAGCCCTGGCAGCTGTCGACCAGGCAACCGACGGCGACCCGGTCACCGACCCGGTAGCGGCTGACGGCCGGCCCCACGGCCGTGACCCTGCCGATGATTTCGTGGCCGGGAACGCAGGGAAAGCGCGTGGTGCCCCAGTCGTTGTGGACGTAGTGCATGTCCGAATGGCAGACGCCACAGTAGTCGATCGCAATGGCGACATCGTCGTCGCGCAGCGCACGGCGTTCTATGCGCAGGGGCTCAAGGGGCGCGTGGGCTTCATGGACGCCGTAGGCGAGGCAGGTGCTCATGGGAATTCCTTTACTGTCAGGGGTACGGGGGTCAGATAGAGGGGCGCAGCCAGGGCGCGGCACTGGTTTGCGGCGAAGCGATCTGGTTGGAGATCCACTTGCCCATGCGCCGCATCGGCTCGATGGCGTCCTGGGGCGCGGCGAACTTCATCGCCGCGGCATAGCCCAGCGAAACGATGCGCTGGGCGCCATACAGCGGCAGCACATCCTTGAGCTGGTCCTTGATGCTTTCCGGATACACCCCCACGGTCTGGGTGTAGGCATCGACCGCATCGAGCATTTCGCTCAGCTCGTCCACCGGCACCAGGTTGGCGGTGCGGTCATCCAGGCTGGCGGCAAAGGACACCGGCTCCGGCAGCTGCGAGCAGATGATCGCGCCCTCGCCGTCGCGGCCACCGATGACCCTGTACCACTCGTCATCCAGGCGCAGGGCATCGACGTGGGCCTTGAGGTGCTGGTCGTACTGCTTGGGCCGGGTACTGAGGGTATTGGGCAGGCCAAGCATGGCTTCATGCACGTAGTGGCCGAAGGTGTTGAGGCGCGCCAGGCCCTGCTCGTCGGTGCCGCTCTGCACATAGACCACCCGCGCGCACACGCAGCCCTTCTGGTTGATCGCACCGATATCGGCGGCCAGGCGCACGGCGGCGTCGCGCATGCTCGCCTCGCTGGCGAAGGCGGCTTTGCCGATAATGCTGGCGCTGCGCTTGGGGTCCAGGGAGATCAGTTCCAGGCCCGGCTGGATATAGCGGGTGACGTGCTTGATCGAGGCAAAGCCGCCCCAGGCGACGATCTTCTCCAGGTTCTGCGGCTGGTACAGGCGCTGCTCCAATGCTTGATCGCCGCCCTTCCAGTAGGCGACGCTCAGGTGCCGGGTCAGCGGATGGTCCGGGGCCATGTCGACCATGGTGCGGGCGATGGCCAGCGCGGTGAACGGGTCGTTGGACGGCGCCTTGATGATCGCGTCGCTGCGCAGCACCATGTTGCGGATGATGGTCCACAGCGACAGCGACACCGCATTGCCGGCGACGATGTGCAGCGTACGCGCGCCGAAGCAACGCACTTCAAGCTCGGTGCCATCGAGCAGGGTCTGCGGCACCCAGCCTTCCAGGTACTTGACGCCTACTGTGGTTTCCACCATTTCGCGGATGAATTCCCGCGAGAGCAGGTGCTGCAGGCCCATGTAGGAGCCTTTGACGATGCTCGGGGTAGTCGGCGCAGTCAGGTATGACAGCTCGCAGGCTTCCTGCAGGTAGGGGTTCTTGTCCAGGGCCAGGCGCTGGCCGAGTTCCACCGCATAGTCGAGGATGTCCTCGAAACTCAGGCTGTACAGGTCGGCAAGCCTGGCCGGGTTGCCCAGCGGCAGCCGGTCGATGTACTGGTTGGCGTCTGGAGTGAGGAACCGCAGGTCGCCACCGCGTCCGCCCGCTTCAATCAGGTTGTCGGTAATCACCTGGCCACGGATGACCATCGGTGCGATCGGATGAGTCATGCTTCAGCCCTCCAGAGTGTTGAGGAAATCCATCGCCTCGCGATGGGATTGTTCCGACGCGGCGCAGGTGATCTTGTCGTCGCCACCGTTCTTCTCGCTGTAGCGCTGGATGGCGCCGACCACGTAACGGCTATGGCGCCCGCAGGTGCAGGGCTGGTCCCAGTCGATGGTGACCTCGTCGCCGGTGATGAAACCGCCCCAGTGGATGTCCGCCCCCAGGTCGAAGAACGCCGCCCGCCCGGTCTGCCGGCCCTGGCGCGGCAGCGGCTTGCTGGTCTGCGGATCGAGCAGGAAGGGAATGGCGGTGTGCGCGAAGTGGTAGTTGCCCGCCTCGCACTTGATGTGCGAACCGCTGACCACCTCCGACATGGCGTAGGACTCGTGGATCACCCTGGCGCCGGTGAAGCGCATCACCTCCTCTCGCCAGTTCTGCGGTGGCACCACGCCTTTGGCGCCGCCCGTGGTGGCGATATAGGAGTCGGCATGGAAGACCCCTTCCAGGCCACGCTCAAGGCCGGCGGTGGCCATGTTGTGCAACAGGTTCCAGGTGCCGCCGATGTACACCCGCTTGCCCTTCAGGCGCGTGGCGATGTCATCGAAAAAGGCCGCCAGGTGTTGGGGCATCTCGGCCTGCTGCTGGTCGAAGGCTTTCTTCTTGGCCAGCAGTTCCGGGGCCACCACCAGCCGGTCCAGGGTGCCCTTGGCATGGGCCGCGCGCAGCCTGGCGCCCAGGTGCAGCACGTCGCTGGACAGGGTCGAGGGATAGGCCGGGTGAAAGTGCGCAAGGTTCGGCAGCAGCACCTTGTTCAGCGCACCTACGCCGCGCAGGTGGCTCAGGTAGCCTTTACGGTAGTAGGGATACGCAGTGTGCAGCTCGGGGTCGGGGGTATCTATGCCTGCCATGTGCCAGGCGTAGAGCTTGCGCACCTGCGCGGCCTTTTCGAACTCACGGGTGCTGCAGGGCAGGAACGACAGCGTGCCGGAGGTGCCCGAGGTATGGCTCAGGCACAGCGCCGGGACTTCGCGGTCCATGGTCTCGAACCAGTCGTCCAGGCCTGCGCAGGCGCTGACATCGACGGCAGCGATCTGCTCGGCAAGCTCGGGCACCACCAGTTTGCCGAGCCAGCGGTTGATGGCGGCGAAGTTGTTCTTTTCCAGCAGCGACGGCGGATAGGACTTGAACAGCGTGTGCTCGAACAGCAGCGGCACCACGTCATCCAGTTGCTCGATGCGCTCGATACCTTCGGCGTCCGCCAGTTTCTTCAGCACCGCGATGCGCTCGCGCAGCTGTGCAAACCGACGCTTGAGGCCGGCCAGTTGCAGGGTGTCGATTCGCGAGGCGGGCATCTGCTGCCAGGTGTGCAGGTCATGCTCCACCAGCGCCACCGGGTCACTCAACAGCAGCTCGACCTGTTCTTCTATTGTTTTTGTCACGGGACAGTCTCCTGGGCTTCAACGGCCTTGATGGCTGAGCCAGTGTAGGGCCGCGCGGGGCAATATCATTTCCGCATTCCGCAACCCTGGAAGAGCATATAACTAACTGTTTTTATTTATTTTTATTTGAGAAGGTCGAGTTATCGAGAGGGCTGTTCCGGGTCTGCCGTGGTCAGCAGCGCATGGAGCATGCGCGCCAGCAGGCGCACGGTGTCGTCTTCGAGCAGGTAGTGCGGTTTTTCGATCAACAGCGCCCGGGGCAAGGCGGTGACCGCCTGGTAGGCGAGAAAACCGGCCTTTTCCCGGTCACGCACCACGACCTGGTCGCTGAAGCGCTCCACCAGCGCCGGGATCACCCTGGAAATCCAGAAGCGCTCCGGCTTGACGATCTCCAGGCGCACCAGCTCGCCGTGGTAGGCGGACTTGATGCTCAGTTGCGAGTCGATCTGCAACCAGCGATGCAAGGCACCGAGGCCCGTGCGCAGGACCATCTCGATGCCGTCATAGAGCGTCGCCGAAGCCGGCAGCGCGTGGATGTTGGCGATTGTTTGCAGGCGCACGTCGGCGCGGTAGTCCTCGAAGATTGCGCCGATCAGCGATTCGATGGTGGGGAAATACTCATAGATCGAGCTGATCGCCACCCCGGAATAGTCGCTGAGGCGGTAGATGCTCAGGGCCTCGCGCCCTTCCCGTTCGAGCACTTCGCGCCCGGCTGTTTTCAGCGCCTCGACCAGCGCCACCGAGCGCGCTTGCTTCGGCTGCTTGCGCGGGCGGGCCGGCAAGCTCACCACGACGCTGTCGTGGCTGCCGCGCCCGCCCGATGATGCCCCCATGGCGCTCAGGGGGTAACGATGTTGAAGGTGGGCTGGAAACTCGCCAGCATGCCGAGCATCGACTTGAAGCGCTGGGCGTCGCCCTCGATCCTGATATCGCCCTGCTTGATCGCCGTCGGGAAATCCAGTTGGCGCAGGCTGATGAGGTCCAGCGCCGCCTTGCTCATCGTCACCGTGGCGTCGGCTTGCGGATGACTGGCGTGTTCGCGCCAGGTCAGTACGCCATTGCGCAAGGTCAGGGCAAAGTGCTGGTCGAGGTCGTCGAAGTTCCAGTTCAGGGTCATGTCGTGGCCCTGGGCCTTGTCCGAATCCATGCGCACGGCCAGCACATCCATGAACATCGCCGGCGTCGCCGCACGCACCAGGTCGGCAATGGCGCGGCCACCCTGGGGGATCCCGACCTTGCGCAACTCATGCGCGCCGGTCAGGTAGATGTTGCGCCAGATCGCCGATTCGCTGCGGTAGCCCAGTTGCTCCAGGGCATCGGCCTGGGCCTCGCGGGCGGCCTGGTTGTCGGGCTCGGCGAACACCAGATGATTGCCCAGTTGCGTCGCCCAGCGATAATCGCCCTGCTCCATCGCCGTGCGCATCAGCGTCAATACCTTGTCCGCGCCGCCCAGCGCCTGGACATAGCGCTTGCCCGCCTGCTGCGGCGGCAGCGGGTCGAGGTTGGCCGGGTTGCCGTCGTAAAAACCCAGGTAACGCTGGTACACGGCGCGGCTGTTGAAGCTCAGGGTGCCGTAATAGCCCCGGGCGTACCATTTATGCGCGAGCTCGCCGGGCAGGGTCTTGATCGCATCGGCGATTTCCAGTGGCGTCAGGCCCTGGTTGAGCAGGTGCAAGGTGCGGTTATTGAGGAAGGCGTACATGTCACGCTGGTCGGCCAGCAGGGTGCGGATGCCGTCGGCGCCCCAGGTCGGCCAGTTGTGCTGGGCGAACATGACCTTGGCCTTGTCGCCGTAACGCACCAGGCTGTCGTCGATAAACTGTGACCAGGCTTTGGCGTCCCGCACCTCCGCGCCCCGCGGCGTGAGCACGTTGTGCATCGACATCACCGCGTTCTCGGCCATGCACAGCGCCTGCAGCTGCGGCAGGTACAGGTTCATCTCCGCCGGTGCCTCGGTGCCGGGTGTGAGCTGGAATTCCACCTGGACGCCGGCGATGTCGTGGCTTTCCAGGGGCTGGACGATCAGGTCGGTGGGCGCGATCAGGCTGATGCTGCCGCCCACCGGCACGCCCTTGCCGATGCCGGTGTCCACTTGCCCGCGTTCGCCTTTGGCCACCGTGCTGCCGCTCTGGTACATGCCGCGGCGGAACATCGCGGTGCCGGCCAGCACGTTTTCCTGGATGGCATGTTCCATGAAGCCGTGCGGAGCATAGATCCTCACCTTGCCGGCCTTGACGTCCGCCTCGTCGACCACCCCGCGCACGCCGCCAAAATGATCGGCATGGCTATGGGAATAGATGACCGCCACCACCGGCTTGCGCGGGCGGTGCTGGTAGTACAGCTCAAGCCCCGCCCTGGCGGTCTCGGTGACATAGAGCGGGTCGATGACGATCAGCCCGTCGTCGCCTTCGATGAGGGTCATGTTCGCAAGATCGATGCCGCGAATCTGGTAGACCTTGTCGGTGACCTCGAACAGCCCGGCGTTGGCATTGAGCTGCGCCTGGCGCCACAGGCTGGGGTTGACCGTGTCGGGGGCCTGGGCCTGCTTGAGGAAGTCATACCGCTGCGACGACCACACCGGCTTGCCCTCGGCATTCTTCACCTCACCCTCGAAGGCCGCCACCAACCCGCGGCGGGCGGCGTCGTAGTCGGCGCGGTCCTGGAACGGCAGCTGCTTGAGCACGTCCTGGTTGCTGGCGGCGGTGGTCGGGCTGGCGGCCTTGGCCAGGTCGCCTGACGGGGTGTCTGCGGCCCAGCACGGGGCGCTGGACAAGGCAATGGCAGTGAACAGAGCACACAGGCGATAGCGCATACGAATCCTTTTAATCGGCCCAAGGCATGGATAACAGCAGCAGAGTAAGCCCCTGTGCGGGCAACCGCCCCCCCTCGATGGGAGGGGTATGCCACCGGCGGCTAGCGCCTAACGTCTGTGGGCATCGTCCACCCACGGCCATTCACGGGAAACACCACATGACACGCCGCCTGCTGTTCAACACCACCCGCTCGATCATCATTGAACGCGGCGCCGCCGCCCGCCTGGCCGAACAGGTGCAATCCATGGGGCATCGTTCCGTGCTGCTGGTCACCGATGCCGGGGTGCTCGCCGCCGGCTTGCTGGCACAGGTGGAACCGGGCTTTGCCCGCGCAGGTATCGCCCTGCGGGTGTTCGCCGAGGTGCAGGCCGATCCGCCGGAGTCGGTGATCCTGGCCGCCGTGCAGGCGGCACGCGGCTGCGGCGCCGAGTGTGTCATCGGTTTCGGAGGCGGCAGTTCGCTGGACGCCGCCAAGCTCACCGCCCTGCTGGCCCGCAGCGAGGAATCGCTGGCCGATATCTACGGCATCGACCGCAGCAATGGCCGGCGCCTGCCGCTGATCCTGGTGCCGACCACGGCCGGTACCGGCTCGGAAGTTACCGCCGTGTCGGTGGTGACCACCGGCGAAGGCCAGAAGAATGTCGTGATTTCGCCGGCGTTGTTGCCTGATGTCGCCGTGCTGGACGCCGATCTCACCCTGGGACTGCCCAGGGCCGTCACCGCGGCCACCGGTATCGACGCCATGGTCCATGCCATCGAGGCCTATACCACCCGGCACTTGAAGAACCCGATTTCCGATTGCCTGGCCCGTGAAGCCCTGCGCCTGCTGGGCGACAACCTGGTGGCGGTCTGCGACGACGGCAGCGACGCCCAGGCCCGTGAACAAATGCTGCTCGGCGCGTGCCTGGCCGGCATGGCCTTTGCCAATGCGCCGGTCGGTGCGGTGCATGCCCTCGCCTATCCGCTGGGGGCGCGCTTTCATGTGCCGCACGGGCTGTCCAATGCCCTGGTACTGGCGCCGGTGATGCGCTTCAACCTGGACGCGGCGGCGCCGCTCTATGCCGAACTGGCCGCTATTGTGCTGCCGCAGGTCGAGGGCTCGGACGTACAGCGGGCATCGGCGCTGATCGACCACCTGCAGGCGTTGCCGGCCCGGCTCGGGCTGCCCACCCGCCTGCAGGAAGTGGGGATTGCCCGCTCCGACCTCGACGCACTGGCCCATGACGCGACCCTGCAGACCCGCCTGCTCGGCAACAACCCGTGCGAACTGAGCCTTGAAGACATCCGCTCGATCTACCGGCAGGTGCTCTGAGCCTTGCAGGCCCCTTGCCGCTTGGCACGCCCGGCGGTACTGGGCTTTACTTCAATAGATGTACCCAGAAGTCTCTTCGCGACATTCACTTGCGGGAGCCCTGCCATGAACAGGTCTGTTTTTGCGCTGGTCGCGGTACTCTCGGTGGTAGCCGGTTGTTCGTCCGACAAGGATGCCTATCGCAACCAGCCACTGGTAGCCCGGGTCGAGACGGGCATGACCAAGGAACAGGTCCGGCAAATTGGCGGCCAGCCCCTGCTGGAGTCCGACCGCACGGTGGAGCCTGGCAGCTGCTTTGACTACATGCTCGTGCAGGCGGGCATGCAGCAGCCTTACTACGTCAGCTTCGACATGGCCGAAACAGTCGACCGCACAGGTTTCATGACCTGTGCGCAGTGGAGCAACGCCCAGCAGAAATCCAGGGAAGCGCCTTCCAGTATGGGCGGCATGGGGGGCTCGGGTTACTAGCGGTAGTAGGAGCGGCGGTTCGACGCCTCGACTTGCCCCGCGATTGCGGCCTGGCAGTCACACCGCAATCGCGGGGCAAGCCCGCTCCTACAGGTATTGGCTCAATCCTTGCGCTTGCGCGGGTTTTCACGATCGCGCCGGCGTGCCAGGGCCGCGCCCCAGGCCAGGATGGCGGCAGAAGCGATCAGCATCGCCGCCAGCATCACGTAGCCCCAGGGTACGTCGTTCATGCTCCAACACCCGGGGCATCGGCCATGCCCTGATTGAGAGAAATAGGCTGGAGCCACGCGTTCATGCCAGGCGTGCCAGTACGGTAATAGCAGTATAGAAGCACTCTGGACAGCCATCTAACGGGGTTTCCCAACATTCCACCCGTCGAAATACGTTAATACCCTTTCGATATGCGGTCAGTGAAGGCACAATGCGTGTCCTTTTTTTGGCTGGCCAAGCCCGGGGCCTGGAAATGATCAATACGCCGTACTACCTCATCGATAAACAAAAGCTGCTGCAGAACATGCAGAAGATCGCCTATGTGCGCGAGAAGTCCGGGGCCAAGGCCCTGCTGGCACTCAAGTGCTTCGCCACCTGGTCGGTGTTCGACCTGATGCAACAGTACATGGACGGCACCACGTCGTCGTCGCTCTACGAGCTCAAGCTCGGCCGCCAGAAGTTCGCCGGCGAAACCCACGCCTACAGCGTGGCCTGGGCCGATGACGAAATCGGCGAGATGATCGAGAACTGCGACAAGATCATCTTCAACTCCATCGGCCAGCTGCAGCGCTTTGCCGAGCAGACCGAAGGCACCGTGCGCGGCCTGCGGGTCAACCCGCAAGTGAGCAGCTCGGACTACCTGCTGGCCGACCCGGCGCGTCCGTTCAGCCGCCTGGGCGAATGGGATCCGGTGAAAGTCGAAGGCGTGATCGAGCAGATCTCCGGCTTCATGTTCCACAACAACTGCGAAAACGCTGACTTCGACCTGTTCGACAAGATGCTCGGACACATCGAGGAGCGCTTCGGCCACCTGCTGCACAAGGTCGAATGGGTCAGCCTGGGTGGCGGCATCCACTTCACCGGCGACGACTATGCCCTGGACGCCTTCTGCGCGCGCCTGAAGGGTTTCTCCGAGAAATACGGCGTACAGGTCTACCTGGAGCCGGGCGAAGCGGCCATCACCCAGAGCGCCTCGCTGGAAGTCACCGTGCTCGACACCCTGTACAACGGCAAGCACCTGGCCGTGGTCGACAGCTCCATCGAAGCGCACATGCTGGACCTGCTGATCTACCGCCTCAACGCCAAGATGGCCCCCAACGACGGCGAACACACCTACATGGTGTGCGGCAAGTCGTGCCTGGCCGGCGACATCTTCGGCGAGTATCAATTCGATCGTCCGCTGGCCATCGGCGATCGGCTGTCGTTCGTTGACGCAGCGGGTTACACCATGGTCAAGAAAAACTGGTTCAACGGCCTGAAAATGCCGTCCATCGTAGTGAAACAACTCGACGGTAGCGTTGAAGTGGTTCGCGAGTTTGGTTTCGAAGACTACTTGTCCAGCCTGTCTTGAGCTGGCAGTAAAGGAGAGAAAGAGAAATTGAAGAAGAACGTTCTTATCATTGGTGCAGGAGGTGTCGCCAAGGTGGTGGCCCACAAGTGCGCGCAGCACAACGACGAACTCGGTCGTATTGCCATCGCGTCGCGCAACATCTCCAAATGCCAGGCCATCATCGACAGCGTCAAGGCCAAGGGCAGCCTCAAACAGCCCGCTGAAATCGCCGCTTACGCGCTCAATGCGCTGGATGTCGAAGCGACCAAGGCGCTGATCCGCGAGACCGAATCGCAGATCGTCATCAACGTCGGCTCCGCCTTCCTCAACATGTCGGTGCTGCGTGCCTGCATCGATACCGGCGTGGCCTACCTGGACACCGCCATCCACGAAGAGCCGGGCAAGATCTGCGAGACGCCGCCGTGGTACGGCAACTACGAGTGGAAACACCTCGAGGAATGCCAGCAGAAGAACATCACCGCCATTCTTGGCGTGGGCTTCGACCCGGGCGTTGTAAACGCCTATGCAGCCCTGGCAAAACAACAGTATTTCGACCGCATTGATTCGATCGACATTCTCGACGTCAATGCCGGATCCCATGGCAAGTACTTCGCCACCAACTTCGACCCGGAAATCAACTTCCGCGAATTTACCGGGCAGGTGTGGAGCTGGCAGAACAGCCAGTGGACCAGCAACACCATGTTCGAAGTCAAGCGTACCGATGACCTGCCGGTGGTAGGCTCGCAGAACCTGTACCTGACCGGCCACGACGAAGTGCACTCGCTGTCCAAGAACCTGGACGTGCCCAACGTGCGCTTCTGGATGAGCTTCGGCGAGCACTACATCAACGTGTTCACCGTGCTGAAGAACCTTGGCCTGCTCTCCGAGCAACCGGTCAAGACCGCCGAAGGCCTGGAAGTGGTACCGCTCAAGGTGGTCAAGGCCGTGCTGCCGGATCCGGCCTCGCTGGCTCCTGGCTACACCGGCAAGACCTGCATCGGCGACCTGGTCAAGGGCACCAAGGACGGCCAGCCGCGTGAGGTGTTCATCTACAACGTCGCCGACCACGAGGAAGCCTACGCCGAGACCGACAGCCAGGGTATTTCCTATACCGCTGGCGTGCCGCCGGTAGCCGCCGCCCTGCTGGTCGCCCGTGGCGAGTGGGATGTGCAGCGCATGGTCAACGTCGAGGAGCTGCCAGCCGAGCCGTTCCTCAAGGCGCTGGACGTGATGGGCCTGCCGACCCGCGTCAAGGACGAGAACGGCGATCGTCCCTGGAACTGATTGACTGACGGTCCCCGGTGGGAGCGGCGGTTCGACGCCTCGACTTGCCCCGCGATTGCGTGTGTTCAGGCACAACGCGATCGCGGGGCAAGCCCGCTCCTACATTTGAATACGCGCTAAGTCCCACCTCAACCTTGATCTGGCGCAAGTTGCCGCCGGTCGTAATACGCCACTCTCTTCAAGCCACTCCAAATGCGTGATCTACGCTGAACCAAGGCTCGGCTGGAGATAGTTCAATGTCATTGGCTGAAGAACAAAAAACCGTGCGCCGCAAGGAAGGCCGGCTGTTCATCTTTCTTGTCGCCTGCCTCTTTCCCCTGCTCTCGGTCGCCATTGTCGGCGGCTACGGCTTCATTGTCTGGTTCCTGCAGATGATCTACGGTCCGCCCGGGCCACCCAACTGACTTTGTTTATCGGAGCCCGCCCATGGATGACGCTCTGCATATTGCCAGTCTTGTCGTACTTGCCCGTCCGGAACTGTTAAACGCAGTCAAGGCCAACTTGCGCCTGCTCGACGATGTCGAACTGCATCAGGAAAGTGCAGCCGGAAAGTTGGTGGTGGTACTTGAAGCCCGGCACGAGCAACAGATCCTGCAACGCATCGAACAGATCAACAACCTGCCAGGCGTACTCAATGCCGCGTTGATCTACCACGAACTCCTCGACTCCGCAGGAGAGCAACAATGAGCATGACCCGCCGTGAATTCGCCAAGGCCCAGGCCGCGGCCATTGCCGCAGCTGCCGCCGGGCTGCCGATCTACACCACCGCCAGCAACCTGATCACCGAAGCGGACATGGTCAGCCTGGACTGGAACAAGGCGCCCTGCCGCTTCTGCGGCACCGGTTGCAGCGTGATGGTGGCCACCCGCGACAACCGCGTGGTCGCCACCCACGGCGACGTCAAGGCCGAGGTCAATCGCGGGTTGAACTGCGTCAAGGGCTACTTCCTGTCGAAGATCATGTATGGCGTCGACCGCCTGACCCAACCGCTGCTGCGCATGAAGAACGGTGAGTACGACAAACAGGGCGAGTTCCAGCCGATCAGCTGGGACAAGGCCTTCGACATCATGGCCGCCAAGTACAAGGAGGCCCTGAAGAACAAAGGCCCCGGGTCGATCGGCATGTTCGGCTCCGGGCAATGGACGGTGTGGGAAGGCTACGCCGCCAACAAGCTGATGAAGGCCGGTTTTCGCAGCAACAACATCGACCCCAACGCCCGCCACTGCATGGCCTCGGCGGTGATGGGCTTCATGCGCACCTTCGGCATGGACGAACCCATGGGCTGCTACGACGATATCGAAGCCACCGACGCCTTCGTGCTCTGGGGCTCGAACATGGCCGAGATGCACCCGATCCTCTGGAGCCGGGTCACCGACCGGCGCCTGAGCCAGCCGCAGGTCAAGGTCGCGGTGCTGTCGACCTTCGAGCACCGCAGCTTCGAGCTGGCCGACATCCCCATGGTGTTCAAGCCGCAGACCGACCTGCTGATCCTCAACTACATCGCCAACCACATCATCCAGAGCGGCGCGGTGAACAAGGACTTCATCAGCAAGCACACCCGCTTCGCCAAGGGCGCCGACGACATCGGCTACGGCCTGCGCCCGGGCAACCCGCTGGAGACCGCGGCCAAGAACGCCGACAAGGCCAACACCTGGAGCGATATCGATTTCGACCAGTTCGCCGCCTTCGTCCGGCCCTACACCCTGGAGCGTGCGGCCAAGGAGACCGGCGTACCCGCCGAGCGCCTCAAGGCCCTGGCCGAGCTGTATGCCGACCCCAAGCGCAAGGTCGTGTCGTTCTGGACCATGGGCTTCAACCAGCACACCCGCGGGGTCTGGGCCAACAACCTGATCTACAACATCCACCTGCTCACCGGCAAGATCAGCGAACCGGGCAACAGCCCCTTCTCGCTTACCGGCCAGCCATCGGCCTGCGGCACCGCCCGCGAAGTCGGCACCTTCTCGCACCGCTTGCCGGCCGACCTGGTGGTGACCAATCCCAAGCACCGCGCCACGGCCGAGAAGATCTGGAAACTGCCCGCCGGGACCATCCAGGAAAAAGTCGGTTTCCATGCCGTGCAACAGAGCCGCATGCTCAAGGACGGCGTACTCAACGTGTACTGGACCCAGGCCAGCAACAACATGCAGGCAGGTCCGAACATCATGCAAGAAGTGCTGCCGGGCTGGCGCAAGCCGGAGAACTTCGTGATCGTTTCCGATGTGTACCCCACGGTATCGGCCCAGGCCGCCGACCTGATCCTGCCCAGCGCCATGTGGGTGGAAAAGGAAGGCGCCTTCGGCAACGCCGAGCGCCGGACCCAGTTCTGGCACCAACTGGTCAGTGCGCCGGGCGAGGCCCGCTCGGACCTGTGGCAACTGGTGGAATTCTCCAAGCGCTTCACCACCGATGAAGTCTGGCCCGCCGAGCTGCTGGCCAAGGCCCCCGAGTACAAGGGCAAGACCCTCTTCGAGGTGCTGTTCAAGAACGGTCAGGTCGACCAGTTCCCGGTCGAGCAGCTGGAAGCGGGCTTCAAGAACGATGAAGCCAAGGCCTTTGGCTTCTACCTGCAAAAAGGCCTGTTCGAGGAGTACGCCCAGTTCGGTCGCGGCCACGGCCATGACCTGGCGACCTTCGACCTGTATCACCGCGAACGCGGGCTGCGCTGGCCGGTGGTCGACGGCAAGGAGACACGCTGGCGCTACCGCGAGGGCCTGGACCCCTATGTCGAAGCCGGCAGTGGCGTGCAGTTCTATGGTTACCCGGACAAGAAGGCGATCATCTTCGCCCTGCCCTACGAGCCGCCGGCCGAAGCGCCGGATGCCGAGTACCCGTTCTGGCTCAGCACCGGCCGGGTGCTGGAACACTGGCACACCGGCAGCATGACCCAGCGGGTCGAGGAGCTCTATCGCGCCGTGCCGGATGCCCTGGTGTACATGCACCCGGAGGATGCCAAGGCCATGAATGCCCGGCGTGGCAGCGAGGTGAAACTGGTCAGCCGCCGTGGCGAGATGCGCGCGCGCATCGAAACCCGTGGGCGCAACAAGCCGCCCCGCGGCCTGGTGTTCGTGCCGTTTTTCGACGCCAACAAGCTGATCAACAAGGTCACCCTCGACGCCACCGACCCGATCTCCAAGCAGACCGACTACAAGAAATGCGCCATCCGTATCGAGCTGATCAGCGTGGCCTGAGGAGCGCCGTCATGACTATTCGAATCCTGCCGTTGCTCCTGTTCGCCGTCATTGGTGCGGTGATCGCCGCCGATGTCGACTATCCGCTCGATGCCCCGGGGCCCGACGGACGTCGCCCCGGCGGCACACTGACCCAGAGCATGCCGGCGCCACCGCTTGCCAACGACGAAAACAAGGACCTCAAGCGCGAGCGCAACTACCCCGACCAGCCGCCGACCATTCCCCACGCGATCCGCGGCTACCAGATCGATACCAACAGCAACAAGTGCCTGTCCTGCCATAGCCGCGCCAACAGTGCGCGCAGCCAGGCGACCATGATCAGCATCACCCACTACATGGACCGCGACGGCCAGGCCCTGGCGGCGGTGTCACCGCGTCGCTATTTCTGTACGCAGTGCCATGTGCCGCAAAAAGAAGTGCAGCCGCTGGTGGGCAACAGCTTCGAAACCATCGACAAGATCCTGCAGGACGACGCCGAAGCCGCAGGCAAGCAACCTTGAGGAGGCGCCATGAAAGCACTGTTCGCCCTGCTTAAGGAGTACTGGGGCATCCTCTGTCGGCCCAGCGTCTACTTCAGCCTGGGGTTCCTGACCCTGGGCGGGTTCATCGCCGGGATCATCTTCTGGGGCGGCTTCAACACCGCCCTGGAGATGACCAACACCGAGAAGTTCTGCGTGTCGTGCCATGAGATGCGTGACAACGTCTTCGTCGAGCTCAAGGAGACCATCCACTACACCAACCGCTCCGGCGTGCGCGCCAGTTGCCCGGACTGTCACGTGCCCCATGAGTGGACCCACAAGATCGCGCGCAAGATGCAGGCGTCCAAGGAGGTGTGGGGCAAGATCTTCGGCACCATCGACACCCGCGACAAGTTCCTCACCCTGCGTCGCGAGCTGGCCGAGCATGAATGGGCCAGGCTCAAGGCCAACGACTCGCGCGAGTGCCGCAACTGTCACAACTTCGAGTTCATGGACTTCACCCGCCAGAGCAAACGGGCCGCGGCAATGCACTCCACCTCGCTGGCCAAGGGCGAGGCGACCTGCATCGATTGCCACAAGGGGATCGCCCACAAGTTGCCGGACATGCACGGCGTCAAGGGCTGGTGACGGTAGGAGCGGGCTTGCCCCGCGATGGCGTGCAGTCAGCCACATCGCATCGCGGGGCAAGCCCGCTCCTACAAACCGTTGTTTGCCTTGGTCGATGAGCGGGTTCGCTGGTCAAGGCGTTACCTGATACCCCTTGCCCTGCATGCAGCTGGTATAAGCGGTGGCGGTGTTCGACTCGTTGGTACGGCGCTGCTCACGGCGCTCCTGGCGTTGCCTTGAGCCACCGACCACAGCGCCGGCGGCTGCGGTTTCCTTGGCGCGGTTCTGCCGGTAATCCTGCTTTACATCGTCATCCACGCGGTCGTACAGCTCATCGTGTTGATTGCCCCGTACCTGGGCGCCCACCGCACCGGCCGCCGCCCCCACGGCCGCGCCCTTGATCCGGCCACCGGACGGCGTCGAGGTGCTGGCGGTACTGTTGGCAATGTTGTGACACTCGTTCATATCGGCCTGGACCTGTTGTGAACTCTGGCCCTTGAGCGGCGTGACGGTTTGGGCGCTTGCAAAGCCTGCGCCCAACGACAACGCCATGCACACAGCGGTTAGCGAGAACCTGAACATGATAACGGACTCCTCGCCCGGAACGGTTCATTCAGTGTAGCCCCGGGCGCGGAGCCAGGGTGGGATCAGTGGTCGGCAATCGCCTCGGAACCGGTCAGGATCGCGCTCGCCAGTTCTTCATCGCTGGCCTGCAGGCCGGGGTTTTCCTGGCGGATGCGCTGCATCAGCGACTCCAGGTAGACACCGCGAATGGCGCCACCTGTGGCAATGAACGACGACGCATCGTCATGGGCCGGGATGATGCGCTTGTCATCCTTGAAGGTGGAATACAGCGAAGCCGAAACGCCCGCCGAGGTGGCCACATCACCGGCATCGACATCGGCCAGGACCGAGCCGAACGGCAAGCACAGAACAAGCGAAGTAGCGATCAGAATGCGGCGCATGGTGGTGCCTCCGGAAATAAGGTTCCTACACCAGTTAGGATGCCTGGCGCCGCACAGGAGTTCCCCGCCACTGCCGGAGCGTCGACTAGTCGTTGGGCAGCGGCATGTCCTTGTCGTCGGGGTACTGCTCCGGATAGTCACCTTTGTCGGGTGTCTGCTGATCAGAAGCAGGCTTGCCCGATCCGGGTTGTGGCTGGGGTGGGGTCGAGGCCTGGTGCTGGCCCCTTGTTTTGTCAGACATAGGCACCTCGGTTACTTTCTCGGTGGAACAGCCACACTCCAGTTAGCGCCACTTACAGGCAAAGCACAACCGATCCGTCACCCCTTGGCGTAAATGGCCTATACCCAATAAGCCGGAAAGCACTTAACAAGGGGCGGATATGGCCGAGTCGAAGAAAATGAGCCTGGTCGGGCTCACCACCCTGGTGACCGTCAACATGATGGGCTCCGGGATCATCATGCTGCCCACCAGCATGGCCCAGTTGGGGGCGGTGTCGCTGTTGTCCTGGGGGGTTACGGCGATCGGCTCGATGGCGATTGCCTACAGCTTCACCCAGTGCGGGGTGTTCTGCACCCGCCCCGGCGGCTTGTCGGCCTACACCGAGGAAGCCCACGCCAAGTCGGGGTTCTTTCTCTGCTCATACCTGTATTTTTTATCCCTGGCGATTGCCAATGTCGCGGTGGCGATTTCCGCGGTCGGCTACATGACCGCCTTCCTACCCTGGCTGGGCAGCAGCGCCATGGCCCTGTTCATCGGCACGGCCGGGCTGATCTGGCTGACCATCCTGGCCAACTTCGGCGGACCGAACATCACCGGCCGGATCGGCGCGATCACGGTCTGGGGGGTGATCATCCCGGTGGCCGGCCTGAGCGTGATCGGCTGGTACTGGTTCAGCCGCGATGTCTTCATCCAGGCCTGGAACCCCAATGAGCTGCCCCTGTGGGAAGCCATCGGCAAGACCATCCCCCTGACCCTCTGGGCGTTCCTGGGCATGGAGTCCGCCGCCCAGGCCAGCGACGCGGTGGAGAATCCCAAGCGCAACGTGCCCCTGGCCTGCCTGTTCGGCACCCTGGGGGCGGCGGTGGTGTACGTGCTGTCGACCACAGTGATCCAGGGCATCGTGCCCAATGCCGAGCTTGCCAACGCCTCGGCGCCCTTTGCCCTGGTCTACGCAAAGATGTTCTCCCCCCTGGTCGGCAACATCATCATGGCCCTGGCGGTGATTGCCTGCATCGGCTCGTTGCTGGGCTGGCAATTCACCCTGGCGCAAACGGCCAAGGTGACAGCCGACCAGGGTTTGTTTCCGCGGCTGTTCTCCAGGGTCAGCGCCCTGAACGCGCCGATCCTCGGCATGGTGGTGTGTGGCGTGCTGCAAACGCTCATGGCCCTGTCGACCATCTCGCCCAACGCCAGCGCCCAGTTCGGCAAGCTGGTGAGCCTGGCGGCGGTGACCAACCTGATCCCCTACGTCACCGCCCTGACCGGCCTGCTGGCGATCATGTACAAGGCCCGGGTCAGCCCGGCGGTGTACACCCGCAATACCCTGGTGCTGCTGGTGGCGGTGGGTTATTCGCTGTATGCCCTGTATGCCTGCGGCATGGAAGCGGTGCTCGGGGGTGCGCTGGTGTTGGCCTTCGGTTACCTGCTCTATGGTTTTCTGGCCAAGCGTTTCATTCTTCAGCAAGCCGCTGGGCGGGGGGCTGGCTATGAAGGCTAAGCTGGCCTGTGTACTGGCCCTACTACCGCTTTTCGCCAACGCCGCCACCCTGGAGCGCGTGCGCGAAAGCCACACCCTGACCCTCGGCTACCTGCCGGACTTCGCCCCGTTCAGCGCGCAGGACGGCGAACAGGCCAAGGGCTATGCCATCGACCTGTGCCGCAAGATCGCCGGCCAGGTTGGCACGACGCTGGCCCTGCCCGACCTGCAGGTGCGCTATCTGCCGGTGACACTGGCGGAAGAGATCAGCGCAGTCAGCAGCGGCAAGGTCGATATGGTCTGCACGCCGACCGTGGCCACCCTTGAACGGCGCCGGCAGGTGAGCTTCTCGGTGCCGGTGTACACCGCTGGTGTTACCGCCGTGCTGCGCAGCGATGCGCCGCAGCCCCTGCTCAATGTGCTCAACGGCAAGCAAGCCCACGAGGGCCCGACCTGGCGGGCCTCGCTCAACCGCGGCCTGGCCAACCAGACCTTTGCCGTGGTGGCGGGTGGAGTGACCGAGCAGTGGGTGCGCCAGCAATTGCGCAGCCTTGGGGTGATTACCACGGTGGTCACGGTGCCTGGCAATGATGCCGGGCTTGACCTGGTGGCCCAGGGCAAGGCCGATGCATTCTTTTCCGAACGGATGCTGCTCAAGAACCTGCTGGCCGGGCGTGACAGCGGGTTGATGCTGGTCGAACGGGTTTACGAGTACGCGCCGGTGTCGATGGTGGTGCCGCGTGAAGACGAGGATTTTCGCCTGCTGGTCGATACGGTGATCAGCCAGATGTACCGCTCGGGGGAAATCGAGCAGGCCTATGCCACGCACCTGGGCGGCACGACCAAGGCGATCAGGAAACTGTTCAAGCTGTATGCATTGCCTTGAGGGCCCCATCGCCGGCGTTGCTGGCTCCCACAGTGACCTGGCAGCCCCCCATGCCACCTGTGGGAGCAACTGTCTTTGTGGGAGCAGGCGAAGCCTGCGATCGACTGCGATCGACTGCGCAGCAGTCGCAATCCGGCCACCTCATTGGCTCAGATGAACTGAGGCTGATTTTACCGCCGCTTCACGCCCGATCGCAGCCTATCGGCAGCTCCCACAGAGTCCGGGGCATGCCTGGGACCCTTGTGTGGAGCTGGCGAAGCCTGCGACGGGCTACTCGCGCTTGCGTTGCTCGCGTCCCAGCCAGGCCCCGGTCAGGGCCCAGACCAGGGCGATGCCGGCACCGATGAACATCGCCAGCGCCGGGTGGTCACCCAGCAGGTCCAGCCCGCGCTTGACCCAGCCACTGAGGGCATCGCCGCCGCGATACACCACGGTGTCGGTGAAGTTCTTGGCCTTGTACTTCTGCTCCGGCAGCACCACGGTGTAGAGCATCTCGCGCCCCGGCCGCACCAGGGCGTACTCGCCCACCCGACGCACCACCATCACCAGCACGAACAGAACGAACACGGGCGCCACCGCCAACAGCAGGAACCCGACCACCATCAGCAGCGGTACCGCCACCAGCAGTATCCCGACCCCCAGCTTGCGCGCCAGGTGCCCGGTGATGAACACCTGGGTGAGGATCGACAGGAACTGCACCAGGCTGTCGATCAGGCCGAATACCTGGGTCTGCTCGGTGCGGCTGGTGAAGTGCGCAGCCACCAGGCGTGCCTGCTCGAAATAGAGGAAGGTGCTGACACTGGCCAGCAGCACCACGAATACGGCGATCCCCAGCAGGTACGGGGTGCGCAGCACTTCGCTGGCACCGGCAAAGGGATTGCCGCCCAGCGGCCGTGACCGGGGCATTTCGATGTCTGCCGGCAAGGGGTGACGATCCCGATAGCCTTGCAGGTACCCCGCGGCAAGCACACTCCCCAGCAAACAGGCGGTCGCCAGCAATACCAGCCCGGCATGGCCGATCACCCCGACCAGCATAGTGCCCAGCAGCGGCCCCACCAGCCCGCCCAGGCTCGCTCCCCCCGCCAGCAGGCCGAACAGGCGCTTGGCCTGCTCGTTGGAGAGCAGGTCGGCGAGCACGCTCCAGGCCAGGGAGATGCTCAGCAGGTTGAACATCGACAGCCAGATGTAGAACGCCCGGGCGCTCCACAGGTTGTCCGGCTGCCAGGCAAACAGCCCGGCGAACACCAGCAGGTTGCTGGCCAGAAAGCCGTAGGTCCAGGGCAGTATGCGTCGCCGCCGGACCTTCGAGGCCAACCAGCCGAACAGCGGCAAGGCGATCAGGGTGACCACGAAGGTGCCGGTGAACAGCCACTGCAGGTTTTCCACGCCGCCCGCCACACCCATGGTCTCGCGCACCGGGCGCAGCATGAAATAGCCGGCGAACAACAGGAAGAACAGCGCAAGCCCCGCCACCACCAGCGGCATTTCCCCTTCGCGAACATTGAACAGGCGCGTCGCCAACGGGGTCATGGGCCGCGCCTCAGGCGAACTGTTCGATCAACTGCTTGCGCTGCCCCTCGGTCAACAAGACGCCATGCCCGGCCTTGAGCTGGTCCAGTTGACGCTCCGGTCGGCTGGTGGCCGGGATCACCGTGGTCACCGCCGGATGGCTGATGGCGAACTTTAGAAACAACTGCGCCCAGCTGCCGATCCCCGCTTCCGCGGCCCAACCCGGTAACGCCAGGCCCTGGACCCTGGCAAACAGCCGGCCGTCATCGAAGGCGCGGTTGATCAGCACCGCCACGCCCTTGTCCTGGGCCAACGGCAGTACGGTACGCGCCGCTGCCGGGGCATTGACCGAGTAGTGAATCTGGATGAAGTCCAGCGGCTCCTGGCGCAGGATGGCCTCCATCTCCTCCAGGCCGCTGTCGATGTAGTGGGTGATGCCGACATAACGGGTCAGCCCCCGGGCCTTGAGTTCGCGGGCATAAGGCAGCTGGCGCTGCCAGTCGCGCAGGTTGTGGATCTGCAGCAGATCGACCTTGTCGGTGCGCAGGCTGCGCAAGGTGCCGGCCCATTGCGCCTCGGCGGCGGCGCGGCTGTCGGCGGCGATCTTGGTGGCCAGGAAGGTCTTGCTGCGCCAGCCCCCCTCCTCCAGCAACTGGCCCAGCACGGCATCGGCACCACCATAGTTGGGCGAGGTGTCGATCACCTGGCCACCACCGGCGAAGAACACCTTGAGCACCTGGTGGAGCTGCTGGTACTGCGTCGAGTCGGGCTCCACCTCGAAACTGCCGGAGGTGCCCGCGCCAATCACCGCCAGCGCCTCGCCGCTGGACGGCACCTTGCGCGTGAGCATGGCGCTGCCGGACTGGGCCAAGGCCTGGCCGGCGAGGCCCAGGCAGCCAAGGCCGGCGGCAAGGGTGGCGCTGGCGGCGAGAAAATCGCGACGTGTCGGCATGACTGGGCTCCCGGACGAATGCGTAGGCCAGAGAAAAAGCTTAGCCCTGCCCCCTCCCGCTTGCCCCGGCAATCGTTACCGTGTGTGTAAAACAAGCAAGGAGTACATTTGTACTCCTGCCCATTCAAACCTCATCGGCCACCCCTTGGCCGTCGTATCGGACTGTGACTGAAGGAAAAATCCGTAGCCTTGTGCGCACGCCGTCTATATTGAGCTTGTCCCCGCCCGCAGCTTGAGCGCGCACCATGCTCGATACCGGTCAACTGATCATTTGCGAACACTGCGACAGCGTGTACCACAAGGTCACCCTCGGCAAACACCAGAAGGCCGTGTGCGTGCGCTGCGGCGCCGTCCTGCAGCGCTACAACGGCCTGACCCTGCAACAGCGCCTGGCCCTGAGCATCACCGCCGGCGTGGTGTGGATCCTGGCCAACTTCTACCCGGTGATGAGCATCAGCCTGCAGGGATTTTCCAACAGCGCCACCCTGTGGGATTCGGTGCGCGCCCTGGCCAGCGGGCCGATCACCTTCATTGCCCTGGTGGCGGCAATTTCCATCATCATCGCGCCGATGTTCCAGTTGCTGATCCTGATCTGGGTGCTGCTGTTCGCCCTCGCCGGCCAGCGCTCCCCGGGTTTTCGCTTTTGCATGCGCTGGCTGGAGACCCTGCGGCCCTGGAGCATGCTCGAAGTCTGCCTGCTCGGCGCCCTGGTGGCGGTGTTCAAGCTGGCCGGCATGCTCGATGTGTTGCCCGGCATCGGCCTGCTGGCCCTGGGCGCCTTGAGCCTGTTGATCATCCGCGTCGCCGGGCGTGACGTGCGCGAACTCTGGGATACCCTGCCATGAGCCTGCCGCCGCTGGCCTCGGAGCTGAACCTGGTGCTGTGCCACGCCTGCGGCAAGGTCTGCGATGCCAGCGTGGCGGTGCATCACTGCGACCGCTGCGGCGCCCCGGTGCACGCGCGCAAGCCCGACTCGCTGACCCGCACCTGGGCCTACCTGATCGCTGCACTGGTGTTCTATGTGCCAGCCAACCTGCTGCCGGTGATGAACACCACGATGCTCGGCAAAGGTGACGACAGCACCATCATGAGCGGGGTGATCGAGTTCTGGTCCCATGGCGCCTGGGACATCGCCCTGATCATTTTCATCGCCAGTATCGCCGTGCCGGCGACCAAATTCGTAGCCCTCGGCCTGTTGCTGATCACCGTGCAGCGGGGCAGCCACTGGGCGCAACGGGAGCGATCCACGCTTTACCGCTTCGTCGAGCTGATCGGTTACTGGTCGATGCTCGACGTCCTGGTGGTGGCGCTGGTCGCCGCCCTGGTCAAGTTCCAGGCCCTGGGCGATATCGAGCCGCGCGCGGGCATCCTGTTTTTCGGCCTGGTGGTGGTCTTCACCATGCTCTCGGCCATGAGTTTCGATCCCCGGATGATCTGGGAAAGCCGTCAACCCAAGGAGCGCACGGATGAAGTCAGCAGCCACTGAAGAGCCCTCAGTGCCAGGACCGCAAACGGTCAGGACCCGACGCTTCAGCATCTCGCTGGTGTGGATCGTGCCCATCGTCGCGGTACTGGTGGGCATCTCCCTGGTCGTGCACAGTTGGTTGCAGGAAGGCCCGACCATTCATATCACCTTCAAGACCGGCGAAGGGCTGACCGCCCACAAGACCTCGGTCAAGTACCGCAACGTGGTGATCGGCGAGGTCACCACCGTGGAGCTGAGCCCGGACCAGAAAAGCGTCACGGCCACCGTGAAGCTTGAGAAACAGGCCGAGAACTTCACCCGTGAGGATTCGTCGTTCTGGGTGGTCCGCCCGCGCATCGGCGCCGGCGGTATCTCCGGCATCGATACCCTGCTCTCCGGCGACTTCATCGGCGCCGACTCCGGGCAGTCCAACAAGCGCGCCAAGAACTTCAAGGGCCTGGAAGTACCGCCACCGATCACCTATGGCGAGCCCGGCAAGCGCTTTACCCTGCACACCGACGACCTCGGCTCGCTGGGCGTCGGCTCGCCGGTGTACTACCGCAAGATCCCGGTGGGCCAGGTGGTGTCCTACGAGCTGTCCAAGGACGGCAAGGGCGTGGACATCGAAATCTTCGTGCACGCCCCCAACGATGCCTTCATCACCGACAACACCCGCTTCTGGAATGCCAGCGGCATCGACGTCGAGGTCGGGGCCAATGGCTTTGCCGTACGCACCGAGGCGCTGTCATCCCTGCTGGTGGGCGGCATCGCCTTCCGCGCCCCGCAATACAACCCCGACGACCAGGTGGCGGCCGAAGACAAGGTCTACGAGCTGTTTGAAAACGAGCAGACCGCCCTCGCCCCGCCCAGCGGCCGGGCCCAGTACCTGGCCCTGCGCTTCGAAGAGTCGCTGCGCGGCCTGAAAGTCGGTGCCCCGGTGGAATTCCTCGGGGTGGAAATCGGCCGGGTCGTCTCGGTCAACCTCGACTTCGATGCCGAGAAGCGTTCCTTCCCGGTCAATGTCGGCATCGTCATTTATCCGCAGCGCCTGGGCAAGGCCCACACCAAGCTGCTCAAGGCCTTGAGCCACGACCCCGACGACGAACAGAATGCCGCGCTGATCCTCGGCACCTTCATCGACAACGGCCTGCGTGCCCAGGCCCGCAGCGGCAACCTGATCACCGGCCAGCTGTACATTGCCCTGGAGTTCGACCCCAAGGCGCCGAAAGTGGTCTTCGACCCCAAGGCACGACCCATCACCATCCCCACGGTGCCGGGCAGCCTGGAGCAGTTGCAGGAAAAACTCCAGGCCATGCTCGAACGGATCAACCGCTTGCCGATCGAGCGCATCGCCAACAACCTGGACGCCAACCTGGTGGAGCTGCGCAAGGGCCTGGCACAGTTCAACAGCCGCACCCTGCCTGGTGTGCAGGGCACCCTGCAGGAAGTCAGCAAGACCTTGCAGTCGGCCAACTCGACCCTGGCCGACGACTCGCCCCAACGTGAGCAACTGACCCAGACCCTGGACGAGCTGGGGCGCATGTCGCGGTCGCTGCGTGAGCTGGCCGACTACCTGGGGCGCAACCCCGAATCCCTGGTACGCGGCCGACCCAAGGACGCCCCGGCCGAGAACCTGAAACCTTCGTCGCGCAATTGACCGCAGGAGCACCGACCATGGCGCACGCCTCCAAATTCGCACTGCTGGGCCTGGCTCTGCTGCTGGCTGCCTGTCGCAGCGATCCGATCCATTACCACACCCTGATCCCGCAACAACCGGCCCCGCCCAGCACCGTGGATGTGCAACTGGAGCGGGTCAGCGTACCGCCCCAGGTCGACCGGCCGCAGGTGGTGGTGCGCCAGGGCAACAGCGGCCTGGCGATCCTGGAGACCGAATGGTGGGGGGCGAGCCTTGCCGATGAGCTGCAGAACGCCCTGGTCACCCAGTTCGCCAGCAGCAACGCGCAGCCGCGGCTGGGCCTGCGCGTGGATGTGCAGCGCTTTGACTCGGTGCCCGGCCAGTACGCCCTGTTCGATGCCCAGTGGCGGCTGCGCCCTGCCAACGGCACGGACATCGCCACCCTCAACTGCCGCAGCGTGATCCAGACCCCCGCCGGTGCTACCATCGACGACCTTGTGCTGGCCCATCAACAGAACCTCAAGCGCTTCACCGAGCTGGTCAGCCAGGCCGCACGTGTCGGTGGCAGCCGCTGCCCGGCCATGCGTTGAATCATCCATTTGCCAAGGAGCCCTTTCGTGGCCGAAAACCGACCTATTCAACTGGGCAACGCCCGCGAACTGCTGGACGTGCTGATACGTGCCGGCCTGATTGCGGTGCTGGTCATGTTCTGTTTCGAGATCTTCCAGCCATTCCTGAGCCTGATGCTCTGGGCGGTGATCCTGGCGATCACCCTCTACCCCTTGAACCAGCGTCTGGCGGCCCTGCTGGGTGGCCGTCCCGGCTGGTCGGCTGCCTTTCTGGTGCTGGTGGGCCTGGCCTGCCTGATCGGGCCGTTGAGCCTGCTGGGTACCTCGGTGGCCGAGTCGGTCAAGCTCGGTATCAATACCTTCGAGAACCAGGCCATCGAAATTCCGCCACCGCCAGCGAACGTGCAGGACTGGCCACTGATCGGCGCACCGCTGTTCGGCATCTGGTCCCATGCAAGTTCCGACCTGACCTGGGCGCTGACCCAGGTCGCACCGCACCTCAAGGGCGTGAGCAAGACCCTGCTCACCCAGATGGCCGGCGTCGGTACCGGCATCCTGGTGTTCGTCCTGGCCCTGATCGTGGGCGGGGTGATCATGGCCAAGGGTGAAATCGGCCATCGCACGGGCGTGGACATTGCCACGCGTATTTCCGGTCCCCAACGTGGGCCGCAACTGGCCGCGCTGTGCACCGCGACCATCCGCGCCGTGGCCCAGGGCGTGGTCGGCATCGCCTTTATCCAGATGCTGCTGGTGGGTATCGGCCTGGTGGTCATGGGCGTACCTGCCGCCGGGGTACTGGCCCTGATGGTGTTGCTGCTGGGGATCACCCAGTTGCCGGTGCTGCTGATCACCCTGCCGGTGGTGATCTATGTGTTTGCCCATGACGGCGTGGGCGTCGGCACCATCGTCTTTGCAGTCTGGACCCTACTCGCCGGCCTGTCCGACAACGTCCTCAAACCCCTGCTGCTGGGTCGTGGCGTGGCCGTGCCGATGCCGGTGGTGCTGATCGGCGCCCTGGGCGGGATGCTGACCAACGGCATCATCGGCCTGTTCATCGGCCCGGTGTTGCTGGCGGTGGGGTATGAGTTGTTCATGAGCTGGGTCAAGCAACCGCTGGCGGCAGAGGAATCGCAGCGATAGGCACTACGACCGCTTCGCGGTCGATCGCAGCCTGGCGGCAGCTCCCACAGATACCCTTACAATCGCATGACAACTGTAGG
>NZ_JALRNF010000058.1 GCF_030272895.1 Pseudomonas sp. BGr12
TATATTTTTTTTTTTTTTTTTTTTTTTTTTGTTTGTGCGGTGGGTTGGGGGGGGGGGGGGGGGTGGGGGGTGGTGGGTTTCCCCCCCCCCCCCCCCCCCCCCCCCCCCCCCCCCCCCCCCCACCCCACCCCACCCTACCGGGGCGATCAGTCGCGACGCAGATCCGGCGGAATCGGCGGCTCCTTCAGCGGCTCCGGCGCCTTGCCCTTGCCGGCCTGGTACTGGCGGATCTGGTAGACGTAGGCCAGCACCTGGGCGACGGCCAGGTACAGCCCTGCAGGAATCTCTTCCTCAAGCTCCGTGGAGTAGTAGATCGAACGCGCCAGCGCCGGCGATTCGAGCACCTGGATCTTGTGCTCGCGAGCGATCTCGCGAATCTTCAAGGCGAGGAAATCCGCGCCCTTGGCCAGCAGCAACGGCGCCGCCCCCTTCTTCGGGTCGTACTTGAGCGCCACGGCATAGTGGGTCGGGTTGGTGATGATCACGTCCGCCTCGGGGACGGCCGCCATCATCCGCCGCTGCGCCGCCTCGCGCTGCAACTGGCGAATGCGCTGCTTGACCTCAGGCTTACCCTCGCTGTCCTTGTACTCGTCGCGCACTTCCTGCTTGGTCATCTTCAGCTTCTGCAGCGACTGCCACAGCTGGTACGGCGCATCCACCGCCGCGATCAACAGCAAGCCCGCCGCCATCCACAAGGCGCTCCAGCCCACCACCTGGACGCTGTGGATAATCGCCTGTTCGATGGGTTCGTTGGCAATGGCCAGCAGGTCGTCACGGTCCGAAGCCAGTACCGCCAGGGCCACCAGCAGGATCACGAAGAACTTGGCCAGGGCCTTGATCAGCTCCACCAGTGCATGCATGGAGAACATGCGCTTGAGGCCGGACAGCGGGTTCATCCGGCTGAACTTGGGCGCCAGGGTGCCGGCGGCGAACAGCCAGCCACCCAGCGAGATCGGGCCGATGATCGCCGCCAGCAGCAACACCAGCAGCACCGGCTGGACGGCCAGCAGCGCCATCTTGCCGGAGGCGAGCAGGAAGATACCCATCGAGCGCTCGTCGATCAGCACCTCCCGCGACAGGCTGAAGTTGATGCGCATCAGCTCCATCAGGGTTTCGGCCAGGCCACCGCCAAAGGCCAGCAATGCACCGGCGCCGGCCAGGGTCACAGCGACGGTGTTGAGCTCCTTGGAACGAGCGATCTCACCCTTCTCGCGGGAGTCCTTCTTGCGTTTCTCGGTGGGGTCTTCTGTCTTGTCCTGACCGCTTTCGCTCTCTGCCATGCTCAGCGCGCCCGTGCCAGTTCACGCAGCCACTGCAACGCCTCGGTGGCCAGCGACTGGTAGTGAGGAAGAACGTCGGCCAGGCCGACCCAGAAAATCAGCAGACCCAGCACCAGGGTCAGCGGAAAGCCGATGGAGAAGATGTTCAACTGCGGCGCGGCGCGAGTCATGACACCAAAGGCGATGTTGACCACCAGCAGCGCGGCGATCACCGGCAGTACCAGCAGCAAGGCCGCGCCGAACACCCAGCCCAGGCGCCCGGCCAGCGCCCAGAAATGATTGACCAGCAGGCCGCCGCCGATGGGCAAGGTGGTGAAGCTTTCGGTCAACACCTCGAACACCACCAGGTGGCCGTTCATGGCCAGGAACAGCAAGGTCACCAGCATGGTCAGGAACTGGCTGACCACCGCCACGTTGACGCCGTTGGCCGGGTCGACCATGGAGGCGAAGCCCATACCCATCTGGATCGCGACGATCTGCCCGGCCACCACGAAAACCTGGAACAGCAACTGCAACGACAGCCCCATCAATGCACCGATGATGACCTGTTCGGCAATCAGCAGCAGCGCACTGAGGTCCAGGGCATGCACCTCGGGCAACGGCGGCAGTGCGGGGACGATGACCACAGTAATCGCCACCGCGAAGTACAAGCGGATGCGCGCCGACACCAGGGTGGTGCCGAACACCGGCATGGTCATCAGTACCGCGGCCACGCGAAACAGCGGCAGGATGAAACTGGCCACCCAGGTGCCGATCTGCGTATCGGTCAGCTCGAGCATCGACGACTCAGCCGATCAACTGCGGAATGCTGCGGTACAACGACAGGATGTATTCCATGAACGTCTGCACCAGCCAGGGCCCGGCCACGATCAGGGTGACCAGCATGACCAAAAGGCGCGGCAGGAAGCTCAGGGTCTGTTCGTTGATCTGGGTGGCGGCCTGGAACATCGCCACCACCAGACCCACCAGCAAGCTGGGCACCACCAGCACGGCGACCATCAGGGTGGTCAGCCACAACGCATCGCGAAACAGGTCGACGGCCACTTCAGGGGTCATGGACTACTTCTCCTTGCGGCCTCAGACGCCGCCGAAACTGCCGGCCAGGGTGCCCATGATCAAGGCCCAGCCATCGACCAGCACGAACAGCATGATCTTGAACGGCAACGAGATGATCAGCGGCGAGAGCATCATCATACCCATGGCCATCAGCACACTGGCCACCACCAGGTCGATGATCAGGAACGGAATGAAGATCATGAAGCCGATCTGGAAGGCGGTCTTGAGTTCCGAGGTGACGAAGGCTGGTACCAGGATGGTCAGCGGCGCCTGCTCAGGGCTGGCGATGTCGGTGCGCTTGGACAGGCGCATGAACAGGTCCAGGTCGCTCTGGCGGGTCTGGGCCAGCATGAACTCCTTGAGCGGCACCTGGGCCTTGGCGATCGCCTCCTGGGCCACCATCTGCTCGTTCAGGTAGGGCTGCAGGGCATCCTTGTTCACCCGATCGAACACCGGGGCCATGATGAACATGGTCAGGAACAGCGCCATGCCGGTGAGGATCTGGTTGGACGGCGTCTGCTGCAGGCCCAGGGCCTGGCGCAGGATCGAGAAGACGATGATGATCCGGGTGAAGCTGGTCATCAGGATGACGAACGCCGGGATGAAACTCAGCGCCGTCATGATCAGCAGGATCTGCAGGCTGACCGAGTATTCCTGCTGGCCGTCGGCACCGCTGGACAGGGTGATCGCCGGGATCGACAACGGGTCGGCAGCCACGGCCAATGGCGCTGCCAGCAGCAACAGCAGCGTCAACATCATGCGCAATGCGCCCATCACGACCTACCCTTCTGATCCTTGCCCATCAGCTCCATCAGGCGCTGGGCGAATTCTGGTGTTGCCTGGCGCGCACCGGCAGGCACGTCGACCGGTTCGGCCATGACATGCAGGGCCTCGATCGTGCCGGGCGTATGACCGATGAGGATCTGCTCCTTGCCCACCTGGATCAGCAACAGCCGATCCCGCGGGCCCAGGGCGCGACTGCCGAGGATCTCGATCACCTGGCCATTGCCCGGGGCGGTGTTCTGCACCCGGCGCAGCAGCCAGGCGAGGAAGAAGATCAGCCCCAGCACCAGCAGCAAGCCCAGCACCAACTGGGTCAGCTGCCCGGCCGCGCTACCCCCGGCGCTCGGCGCCACCACGGCAGCTGCCGGTTGCGCGGTGGCCATGGCCACATCCACGTAGCAGGCGGCCAGCAGTGCCAGGCCGCGTCGCAGGAGCCGGCTCACTCAGCGCAGCTTCTTGATGCGTTCGCTCGGGCTGATCACGTCGGTCAGGCGGATGCCGAACTTCTCGTTGACCACCACCACCTCGCCATGGGCGATCAGCGTGCCGTTGACCAGTACGTCGAGCGGCTCACCGGCCAGGCGATCGAGCTCGATCACCGAACCCTGGTTCAGTTGCAGCAGGTTGCGAATGTTGATTTCGGTGCTGCCCACTTCCATGGAAATGCTCACCGGGATATCCAGGATCACATCCAGGTTCGGCCCTTCCAGGCTGACGTTCTCGTTGTTGCGCGGCGAGCTGCCGAACTCTTCCATGGGCAGGCGATTGTTGCTCGTCGAGCCGCCGCCGACGTCCGCGGCCAGCAAGGCATCGATATCGGCCTGGCCGGCATCGCCGGTCTCTTCCAGGGCCGCCGCCCACTCATCGGCCAGGGCCTGGTCGTCTGCGGAGATGAAATCGTTTTCGTTAGCCATTTTGTCCTCGACGGGCAATCAATTCGGAGTGGGAACCGGCGGCGCTGCTCAGCGGCGCTCGATCGGATCGATAATCTGCAAGGCCAGGGTGCCCTTGTGCGAACCCAGCTTGGCCTTGAACGACGGCACGCCGTTGGCGCGCAGGACCAGGTGCTCGGGCATCTCGACCGGAATCACGTCGCCCGGCTGCATGTGCAGGATGTCGCGCAGCTTCAACTGACGACGGGCAACCGTGGCGCTGAGCGGCACGCTGACGTCCAGCACGTCTTCGCGCAGGGCTTTTATCCAGCGCTCGTCCTGGTCGTCCAGGTCAGACTGGAAACCGGCGTCGAGCATCTCGCGCACCGGCTCGATCATCGAATACGGCATGGTCACGTGCAGGTCGCCGCCACCGCCGTCGAGTTCGATGTGGAAGGTCGAGACCACCACCGCCTCGCTCGGGCCGACGATGTTGGCCATGGCCGGATTGACCTCCGAGTTCATGTACTCGAAGGTGACCGGCATGATCGCCTGCCAGGCTTCCTTGAGGTCGATGAAAGCCTGGTCCAGCACCATGCGCACCACGCGCAGCTCGGTCGGGGTGAATTCACGCCCCTCGATCTTGGCGTGACGGCCATCGCCGCCGAAGAAGTTGTCCACCAGCTTGAACACCAGCTTGGCGTCGAGGATGAACAACGAGGTGCCGCGCAGCGGCTTGATCTTCACCAGGTTCAGGCTGGTCGGCACGTACAGCGAGTGCACGTACTCGCCGAACTTCATCACCTGCACGCCACCCACCGCCACGTCGGCGGAGCGACGCAGCAGGTTGAACATGCTGATCCGGGTGTAGCGGGCAAAGCGCTCGTTGATCATTTCCAGGGTCGGCATGCGTCCGCGAACGATGCGGTCCTGGCTGGTCAGGTCATAGCTCTTGATGCTGCCCGGCTCGGCGTTGCTTTCGGTTTGTACCAGCCCATCGTCGACGCCATGCAGCAAGGCATCGATTTCATCCTGGGACAGCAGGTCCTGCACGGCCATCGGTGGCTCCTACTGCAATACGAAATTGGTGAACAGCAACTGGTCGACGACCGGTTTGCCGACTTCCTTCTGTGCCACTTCCTGGACGCTGGCGGTGGCCTTCTGGCGCAGCATCTCCTGGCCCACGGGGCTGGCCAGGGTGTCGAAGCCCTGCCCGGAGAACAGCATCACCAGGTTGTTGCGAATCACCGGCATGTGCACTTTCAGCGCGTCCAGCGCGGCCTGGTCGCGCCCCTGCATGGTGATGCTCACCTGCATGAAACGCTGACGACCGTTCTGGTTGAAGTTGACCACGAAGGCCGGAGCCAAAGGCTCGTAGATGGCCGCAGGCTTGAGGTTGCCGGCCAGCGCCGGATCGGCGACCGACTTGTCTTCGGGCTTGTGCAGGAAGAACCAGGTGGCGCCGATCGACAGGCCGATAGCCAGCACGAATGCCAGTACCAGCAGCAGGATCAGCTTGAGTTTGCCTTTAGCGGCGGGGTCTTTCTCTGCGTCGCTCTTCGCCATGCCAATATTCCGTCATTCATCGGAGAATTCAGTCACATGGCGTGGGTTGAGCAAGTGTTATGCCAATCTTTGTCTTTGAGGTTACGGGCTTACCGTAGGAGCGGGCTTGCCCCGCGATGCGATGTGACTGTCCATACGCAATCGCGGGACAAGCCCGCTCCTACAGTGAGTTGGCCCGACCAAGGCAAAGGGATCAGGCGTAGAAATCCACCGCACTGGAGCCGACAACGGTCTGCTGCTCGACCGGGGCGGCCGCGGCTGCGATATCAGCTTCTTCGCCCGCCGCATTGCGCCGCGCCGCCACGCCACTCAGGCGCGGTGCGTCCGGGTTGCCCTGTTGCTGCTGGCCGCGCGACTGGTCGGCGACGTTCACATCAGGTTGCCCTAGCCCCTGCTGGGCGAACATGTCCTTGAGGCGATGCACCTGGTTCTCCAGCGCCTCGCGCACCCCGACATGGCCGCTGGTGAAGGTGATCTGCGCCTGCTGCTCGGGCGCCAGGTGGACGCGGATATCCAGGCGCCCCAGCTCTGCCGGCTCCAACTGGATTTCAGCCGATTTGAGATTCTGACTGGACAGGTACATCACCCGGTTGACCAGGCCTTCGGTCCAGCCGCCCTGGTTCATGGCCAGCGGCTGGTGCAACGGGGCGGCCGTCGGCATGGCAGTGGCGCTGGCGGTCTTGGCGGTGACGGCCTGGGTCAGGGTGCCCAGGCGATCGGCGAAATCATCGACGCGGGTGTCGCTGGCAGCGCTCTTGAGATCCTTGAGGCCGTCATCAAGCAGGCCGGCAAAGGCTTTTTCACCCGGCTCCCCCTGCCCCGCATCGGCTGCCGGTGCGTCGGCCATCGCCGCCAGGGTATTGACGGCGGGCTGGGTTGGCGCCGCCTCGGGCTGGGCAGTGGTCGGTTTGCTCGCCGCATGGGCCGACGTCGTGCCCTGGGCCTGGGCGCTTTGCTCCAGCGCCATGCGCAAGGCCGGCATATCGGCCAGTGGGTCGGCCTCCGGATCGAACGGCGGCTCTGCCGCGACCGCAGGCGCGGCGACGGCCTGGGGCTGCATCTGGGCAGCCTGGACCATCGGCGCCACGGCTTCGGCCTGGGCCTGGATCAATTGGGCACCGGGCTGCGCATCGGTCACCTGGCCGGCCACCAGGCTGGGATCGATCAGGGTCGGATCGATGGCTCCAGCGGCATCGGCAAGGGTGCTGTCCTGATCCACTGGCAACGGCTTGCCGCTGTCGACGGCATCCTTGCCGTCGGCAGCGCTCGCCGATGCGGGCGTGACCTTGTCGCGCTTGGCCCCATCAGCCGGCGTGGACGCTCCCGGTCGGGCCTGCTGGGCATACACATCGGAAAACCCCGAGGCCTTGTCGTTTGCGCCCTGCAGCGGTTTTTCCGACGCATTGGCCGGCGCTCGCGATGGCGTGCTCGCGGTAGCAGGTTGCAGCAGTGGGTTGGAAGCGACAGGCATGGGGGAGTCTCCGCCACAAGAAATCCAGAACGTAATTGGCAAAGACTACGCAAAAGTCGAGCCAGCTTCAAAAAACAGCGATTCAGCCGATCGACACCCGGTGCCGCTCTTTGTCGTACAACCGCCGCACTTCCTCGTACTCACGGTCGATCTGGTTGATCAGATCTTCTATGCCGTACAACGGCTGCTGCTTGACCCGCTCTTCCAGCTGCCGACACAGCTCGGCCAGGGCAAGCGCGCCCATGTTGCTGCTGCTGCCCTTGAAGCTGTGCGCGGCATGACCCAACTCCGCCGCGCTCTTGGCCTCGTGCAGCTGACTCAAGCGCTTTTTGGAATCGTCGAGAAAGGTATCCAGCAAGTTCAGGTAGCCATCTTCCATGACTTCCTGCAGGTCACTGAGTACCTTGTGATCGATGTGAATATCGGACACTTGCTCGCTCCTTGATCAAGTTTGATTATGCCAGAGCCTGCCAGGCGAACTCCACGCATGCGCGCCGCCCGTCGTCGGCCCACTCGGCGTGTCGGCTCAGCCGACGTATCAGGTTCAGCCCGCGCCCGCACAAGCCTTGTTCGACCAGTGGACGCGCGAGCACCTTGCTCACATTGAAACCCTTGCCGCTGTCTTGCACCTCGATGACCAGACGTCCGCCACTGCCCTGGGGCTCAACCTTGAGGCCAACGCGAATGTAGCCGTCGGACAACGCCTGCAAGCGCTCATTGCGCTGCCGGTAATATTCGGCAAAACCCCGGACATCCTGCTTGAGCCCGGAGTCCAGCCCCAGCACCCCATGCTCCAGGGCATTGGAATACAGCTCGTTGAGGACACTGTGCAAGGCCCCGTTCTGGGCCCGCAAGCCATGGATCTCCTGCAGCAGTTGCAGCAGGTACGGCAGCGGATTGAAGCGCTTGAGCGTCTCGGCCCGGAACTCGAACTGCAACGACCAGTCCGGCGGTGCACACTGCCCGCTATCGGAGTACATCAGCGGCGCCGGGGTCAGTTCGTCGGCATCGACCATGCGGATTTCCAGCAGGCTGACGTCGTCTCGGCAGCGCCCGCGAAAGGCGTCCAGCGCCCCGAGCACTTCCTCGAACAACAACGGCGGCTGGCGATTGTCCGCCAGCACCCGCAGCAGGCGCTCGACCCCGAACAACTGGTCGTGCTCGTTGCTGGTATCGACCACTCCGTCCGACAGCAGCAGCAGCCGCTCGCCCAGGGCCATGGGCAGCACCTGGGTCGAATCGTCGAAGCGCTCCGGCGCCAACACGCCCAGGGGCAAGTGCCGCGACACCAGCGCCAGGGGCTCGCCACCCTCGACCGGGAGCAGGTAGCCGTCCGGCATGCCACCGTTCCACACCTCCACCACCTGGCGCTGGAAACTCAGGCTGAGCAACATCGCACAACAGAACATGTCCACCGGCAGGATGCGTTTGAGCTTGGCGTTCATCTCCCGCAGGATCTGCGCCAGGCCATAGCCCTTGGCGGTCATGCCGTAGAACACCTCGGCCAGGGGCATGGCGCCGACCGCCGCCGGCAAGCCGTGACCGGTGAAATCCCCCAGCAGCACGTGCATGTCGCCGGAGGGGGCGAATGCCGCCAGCAGCAGGTCGCCGTTGAACAATGCGTAGGGCGATTGCAGGTAGCGGATATTCGCCGCACTCAGGCAACCGGCATGGGCCACCTTGTCGAACACCGCCTTGGCCACCCGCTGCTCGTTGAGCAGGTGATGGTGGTGATGGGCAATCTGGTCGCGCTGCTCCAGCACCATGGCCTGCAACCGGCGCAGGCGATCCATGGCCTTGATCTTGGCGGCCAGGATCGCTGCGTTGTAGGGCTTTGCCAGAAAGTCGTCGCCACCGGCCTCCAGGCAGCGTACCAGCGCCTCTTCCTCGCTCAGGGAGGTCAGGAAGATGATCGGTACCAGCGCCTCGCCGGCCAGGGCCTTGATCTGCCGGGCCGCCTCGAAGCCGTCCATCACCGGCATCAGCGCATCGAGCAACACCAGGTGCGGGCGCCGCTCGGCAAACAGCGCCACCGCCTGCTCACCGTTCTCGGCTGTGAGCACGGCATGGCCCTGCCTGGCGACGATACGCGCCAGCAACAGACGATCTGCCGCGCCATCTTCGGCGATGAGCACGGTCAGGGTCGATTCCGGCATGGCCTGGATCAACTGATGTCGAACAGCTTGTCGAAGTTGGAGATGGCGAGGATCTTGCGCACATCGGAGCTGGTGTTGACCACCCGCACCTCTGCCTCATCGCCACCGACATGGTCACGCAGCATCAGCAGCATGCCCAGTGCCGAACTGTCGAGGTAGGTCGCCTCCTTGAGGTCGACCACCACGTAGTCGGGTCGTGACGCCTTGCGCTCATAGGCCTCGCGAAATTCCTGATGCTTGCCAAAGTCAAAGCGCCCCTTGACCTTGATCGTCAACTTTTTCCCGTCCTGGGAGACCATCGTTTCAACTGCCATGCAGGCGATTCCTTCCGTTATGACGATTGCAGACACCCACAAGGTGTAGCAGCCAGGTGCCGCAGCGGCAACCTGCGCCGACCAAAGCCCCGCTCAGTAGCGATCGTGGCGCGGCAAGCGCTGGGACAGTTCGTCGAGCAATTTCTGCTCGCGCTTGTCCTCGATCGCCCGGGCTTCGTCGATATAGCGCTGGACCAGCTTGCGCAGGCCTTCGACCCGGGCATAGGCCTGTTGCCAGGTGCCGCGGGCATTGTTGAGGTTGTTCTGGTGCCAGGCCAGGCTCTGGCGCTGCTGGGTCATGGCGCTCTCCAGCTGGCCGAGAAAGCGCTGGTAATTGACCAGCCAGCTGCCGGACACGCCCTGCCCGCCGCGGTTGATCCACTGCAGTTGATAGTCTTCGCGAAAGCGGTCGAGTTCGGCGAGCTTGGCCTGGGCCTGGCTCACCTGCTGCTGGAACTGCCCCAGGCGCCGGGCGGCCTGGCGCTCGGCGTCCTCGGCCATTTCCACCACCGGCGTCAGACGCGCCGCGCGACTGGGCTGGGCCATGGGCTATCAGCCCCCCGCGCCAGGGTTGGGCGGGGCAAAGATGCCTGCCAGGTGCTCGCGGCTCTGCTGCTGGCTGACGTTTTCGCGCAGGCCCTGGCGCAGGAAGTGCACCAGCTTGGGCTGCAGGGCAATCGCCAGGTCCGTCTCGGCATCGCCGCCAGCCACATAGGCGCCGACGCTGATCAGGTCGCGACTCTGCGACAGGCGCGACCACAGTTGCTTGAACTGCTGGGCCTCGCTCATCTGCGCGGGGCTGACCACCTGCGGCATGACCCGGCTGATCGAGGCCTCGATATCGATGGCCGGGTAGTGCCCCTCCTCGGCCAGGCGCCGGGACAGCACGATGTGGCCGTCGAGTACGCCCCGGGCCGAGTCGGCGATCGGGTCCTGCTGGTCGTCGCCTTCGGACAGCACGGTGTAGAAGGCGGTGATCGAACCACCACCCGCCTCGCCATTACCGGCGCGCTCCACCAGCTTGGGCAGCTTGGCGAATACCGACGGCGGATAACCCTTGGTCGCCGGCGGCTCGCCGATGGCCAGGGCGATTTCCCGCTGGGCCTGGGCAAAGCGGGTCAGCGAATCCATCAGCAACAGGACATTCTTGCCCTTGTCGCGGAAATACTCGGCGATGCGCGTGCAGTACATGGCCGCACGCAGGCGCATCAGCGGCGCGTCGTCGGCGGGCGACGCCACCACCACCGAACGCTTGAGCCCTTCCTCGCCGAGGATGTGCTCGATGAATTCCTTCACCTCGCGACCCCGTTCGCCGATCAGGCCGACCACGATGATCTCGGCTTCGGTGAAGCGGGTCATCATGCCCAGCAGCACCGACTTACCCACACCGGTACCGGCGAACAGGCCCAAGCGCTGGCCGCGCCCCACGGTCAGCAGGCCGTTGATGCTGCGGATGCCGACGTCCAGCGGCTGGCTGATCGGGTCACGGTTGAGCGGGTTGATGGTCGGGCCATCCATCGGCACCCAGTCTTCGGCCTTCATCCCGCCCTTGCCATCCAGCGCCCGGCCGGCGCCATCGAGCACCCGGCCGAGCATGCTCATGCCCATGGGCAGGCGGCCGTTGTCGGCCAGCGGCACCACCCGCGCCCCGGGGGCGATGCCGGCGACGCTGCCGACCGGCATGAGGAACACCTTGCCCCCGGCAAAGCCCATGACTTCGGCCTCGACCCGCACCGGGTGATAGCTGTCGTCGTTGATCACCACGCAGCGACTGCCGATGGCCGCGCGCAGCCCTTCGGCCTCCAGGGTCAGGCCGACCATGCGCAGCAGCCGCCCTTCGACCACAGGCTGGGCAGGCAGCTTCACATTGTCGGCATAAGTGCCCAGGCGCTTGCCGAAGCTGGTGCGTTCAAGGCGCATCGGGGGTGTCCAGGTCGACTTTCAGGTCCGCCGCCGCCGGGTGCAGGCCCTGGTCATGCAGTTGATCGAACAGTTGCGCCAGGGCCTTCTCGATACGGGTTTCCATGCTCGCATCGATGCGGCTGTGGTCGGTCTCGATGCGGCAGCCACCCGGCAGCAAGGTGTCGTCCTCGAGCAGCTTCCAGCGCTCTTCATGACGCTCGCGCAAGGCTTTGACCCGTTCGAAGTCCTGCGGATTGATATGGATGCGGATGTTCTCGGCACCCATGGGCAGCAGCTTCAGGGCTTCACGCAGCACCTGGCCGATCTGGCTGGAATCGCTGCGCAGCTCGCGACCGATGACTTCCCGGGCCATGTGCGCGACCAGGTGGACCACGGCTTTTTCGATCTGCGTGTCCTGCTCGGCAATGGGCTCAAGCAGGTGACCCATCAGTTGCTCAAGGCTGGCCAGCTTGGCAGCCAGGGCCACTTCGGCCTCCTGGCGAACCTTGAGCTGGGTGCTGTGGAACCCCTCGCGCTCGCCGGTGGCGAAACCTTCGTTGTAGGCTTCCTGGCGGATGCTTTCGAGCTCTTCGAGGGTCAGCGGCTGGACCTCCTCCAGCGGCACTTCCTCGACTTCTTCCTGAATGACTTCAGGTTCCGGCTCGGGTTCGGGCTCAGGCTCGGGTTCCGGATCGAAGCTGGGCAGCGCCCAGCGATCGAAGCCCTCGATATCGTCGGCGCGAATCAGTTCACTCAGGTGCTCGTTGGTCGACATGATTGCACGCACTCATAAAACAGGTTCAGGCGAAAATTGCTGGGGGACCCATCGCGGGGCAAGCCCGCTCCTACAGGAGCGATTTGATCTGTGCCCCCATGTAGGAGCGGGCTTGCCCCGCGACAGGCCTCACGCCTTGTCAGATCATCTCTTCGGCGCCCTTGCCGCCGAGCACGATCTCGCCGGCCTCGGCCATGCGCCGGGCGATGGTGAGGATTTCCTTCTGCGCCGCCTCGACGTCGCTGACCCGTACCGGCCCCTTGGCCTCGAGGTCGTCGCGCAACAGTTCCGAGGCACGCTTGGACATGTTCTTGAAGATCTTGTCCTTGACCTTTTCGTCGGCGCCCTTGAGCGAGACCACCAGCACATCGGAGGACACTTCGCGCAGCAACGCCTGGATGCCGCGGTCGTCGACATCGGCCAGGTTGTTGAAGACGAACATCAGGTCTTCGATCTGCTCGGAGAGGTCGCCGTCGATGTCGCGGATCGCGTCCATCAGTTGGCCTTCCACGGAGCTGTCGAGGAAGTTCATGATGTCGGCAGCACGCTTGATACCACCCAGGGTGGTGCGCGCGGCGTTGGAGTTGCCGGAGAACTGCTTCTCGAGGATCTGGTTGAGTTCCTTGAGCGCTGCCGGTTGCACGGTGTTGAGCGAAGACACGCGCAGGATGATGTCCAGACGCACCTTGTGGTCGAAGTTGCCCAGCACCTCGCCGGCCTGGTCCGGGTCCAGGTAGGCCACCACGATCGCCTGGATCTGCGGGTGCTCGTAACGGATGACATCGGCCACCGCACGCGGCTCCATCCACTTGAGGCTGTCCAGGCCGCTGGTGTTGCCACCGAGCAGGATGCGGTCGATCAGGCCGTTGGCCTTGTCCTCGCCCAACGCCTGGGTGAGCATCTTGCGGATGTAGCCGTCAGAGCCGACGCCCAGGCTGGTCTGGTCGCCGACGATCTCGACGAACTCGCTCATCACCTGCTCGACCTGCTCGCGGTGGACGTTGCCCATCTGCGCCATGGCCACGCCGACCCGCTGCACTTCCTTCGGTCCCATGTGCCGCAGCACCTGGGCGGCATCGGTTTCGCCCAGGGACAGCAGCAGGATCGCTGCCTTGTCGACCCGGCTCAGTTTGGCGGTAAGGGCTCGGTTATCACTCATCGGCGTTGATCCACTCTTTCACGACCTGGGCCACACGACCCGGGTCTTCGGCCACCAGGCTCTTGATTGCGTTGAGCTGCGCATCGTAGCCCTCGCTCGGGCTCGGCAGCAGAATGCTTTGCGGACCACCCAGGCTGACGCGGTCGTTGGCCAGTTCGCCATCCAGACCGATCATGCCGCCCAGTTCCATGTCGCCATCGGCACCGGCGTTCTGCTTGCCATTGCCGGTGATGTTGTTGAGTACCGGACGCAGCACGCCGAACACCAGGACCAGGATGAACAGTACGCCCATGACCTGCTTGATGATGTCCCAGAACCACGGCTGCGAGTAGAACGGAATCTCGGCGATCACTTCACCGCGGTCGGCGGCGAACGGCACGTTGATCACGCTGACACTGTCGCCGCGGCTGGCGTCGAAGCCCACCGCATCCTGGACCAGGCGAGTAAAGCGCGCCAGGTCTTCGGCGCCCCAGGGCGCACGGGTGCTTTCGCCGGTGGCCGGGTCGATCTTGACCTGGTCGTCGACCACCACCGCCACCGACAGGCGCGACAGGCGGCCCTGCTGCTGGCGGGTGTGGCTGATGGAGCGGTCCAGCTCGAAGTTCTTGGTCGACTGATTGCGCTTGTCGGCCGGGTAAGGCGCCAGCATCGGCTGGCCGGTGGCCGGGTCCATGACCTGCTGGCCGTTGGCGTCGAGCAGAGGCTGGCCTGGCTGCACGGCCGCGGTCGCACCCGGGGTGCCACCGGTGGTCTGCGGCGCCGAGGCAGGGCCTGGCGGCTGGTTGCTCAGGGCGCCCGGCACGCCTTGTGGCGGCATGCTGCTGGAGCGTTGTTCGCTGACCGACTGCTCGCTGCGCAGCGCCGGTTGATCGGGGTTGAATTGCTCGGAGGTGGACTCGACGGCGCTGAAGTCGACATCGGCGGAGACTTCGGCCTTGTAGCGGTCGTTGCCCAGCACCGGTTGCAGGATGTTGTGCACGCGCTGGGTGAGCATGCCTTCCATGCGCCGGCTGTAGTCGAACTGCTTGCCGGCCATGGTCAATTCGGAGTTGTTGATCTGGTCGGACAGCAGGTTGCCCTTCTGGTCGACCACCGTGACCTGGGACTTGTCCAACTCCGGCACACTGGTCGCTACCAGGTTGACGATAGCCATCACCTGGCCCGCCTCCAGGCTGCGGCCCGGGTACAGTTCGACCAGTACCGAGGCGCTGGGGCGACGCTCGTCGCGCACGAACACCGAACTCTTCGGAATCGCCAGGTGCACCCGCGCGGCCTTGACGTTGTTGAGGCTGGAAACGGTGCGCGCCAGTTCACCTTCAAGGCCACGACGGTAACGGGTGGCTTCCATGAACTGGCTGGTGCCCAGGCCCTGCTCCTTGTCGAGGATCTCGAAACCGACATTGCCATCGCCCGGCGCTACGCCGGCGGCGGCCAGCTTCAGGCGGGCACGGGAAAGGTCTTCGGCCTTGACCAGCAGGACGCCGGAATTGGGTTCGACGTTGTAGGGAATATCGGCAGCGGCCAGGGTATCCATGACCTGCTTGGTGTCCATGCCGGCCAGGCTGCCGAACAACGGACGGTAATCGGGTTGCTGCGACCAGAGCACCACGGCGAAACCGATCGCCACGCTCGCCGCCAGGCCCACCAGCAGGCCCACCTGGCGCAGCACGGGCATCTGCGCGATGTTTTCCAGGAACGACAGGCCGAACAGCGGCGGCTTTGCCTCTGTTGCACTGCCTTTGGCGGGCACGTTATCGACGACTGCTTCGGCCATGACTCAATCTCGCCCTTAAACCGGCATCTGCATGATGTCTTGATAGGCCTGGACCAGCTTGTTGCGCACCTGGGTCAAGGCTTGGAAGGAAACGCTGGCCTTTTGCGAGGCGATCATCACATCGGTGAGGTCCACGCCGCTCTTGCCGATCTCGAAGGCGTTGGCCAGTTGCGTGGAAGCCTGCTGGGTGTCGCTGACCTTGTTGATGGCCTGCCCCAGCATGTCGGCAAAGTTGCTCGAACCCAGCTCCGGCGCGGCGCCCACCTTGGGCATCGACATGGCGTCCATTTGCATGGCTCGCATGTCCAACATCAATCGATTGAATTCAACACCTTGGCTCATGGACTTCTCTCTCCGACGGCCCGCATTTTTTTGACACTCACGCAGCGGATAGGCAGGACTTAGCAACAAGAGTGCCAGCTCTGCCCGCGGCCCGAACAAAAACCGGATTCAACACCCGCTCAACTGGCGTAGAGGCTGGCCTCGACATCCATGCCGGCATCGCGCATCTGCGCCAGCTTGTAGCGCAAGGTGCGCGGGCTGATGCCCAGGCGCTCGGCGGCCTCCTTGCGTCGCCCGCGCTCGGCGCGCAGGGTGTCGATGATCATCTGGTACTCGTGGCGGCGCATGTCGCCACCCAGGCCACTTGCCGCCTCGACCACGGGCGCTGCCGGCGCCTGCAGCGGGGCACTGACGAACATCGGCAAGGCACCGGCCAGACAGAAATCCGCCGCCTCGATCACCCCGCCCTGCTGCAGGATCAGCGCCCGCTGAATGGCGTTGTCGAGCTCGCGCACGTTGCCCGGCCAGGCGTGGGACTGCAGGCAGGCACGCGCCTCGGATGACAGGCGCACCGGCGCGTGCTTCATTTTATTGACGTGGCGCGCCAGCAGGCGCTCGGCCAGCGGCAGAATATCGGCGCTGCGTTCGCGCAACGGGCGCCAGGCCAGGGGGAACACCGACAGGCGATAGAACAGGTCTTCACGAAAGCGCCCCGCCGCCACTTCAGCGGCGAGATCCCGGTTGGTGGTCGCCACCACGCGGATATCCAGGGCGACCGGCTTGCGCCCGCCGACCCGCTCCACTTCCCGCTCCTGCAACACCCGCAGCAACTTGGCCTGCAACCCCAGGGGCATTTCGGAAATCTCGTCGAGCAGCAAGGTGCCGCCATCGGCCTGCTCGAACTTGCCGGCCTGGGCGGCAATCGCGCCAGTGAAGGCGCCCTTCTCGTGACCGAACAGGGTCGCTTCGAGCATGTTGTCCGGGATCGCCGCGCAGTTGATGGCCACGAACGGCTGATCGGCGCGGGTCGACTGCTGGTGGATATAGCGCGCCAGCACTTCCTTGCCGGTACCCGACTCGCCGGAGATCAGCACGGTGGAATCGCTGCGCGCCACCCGCGCGGCCAGCTCCAGCAATTGCGCACTGGCCGGCTCGCACGCCACCGGCCCGTCGTCGACAGCACCGACCACCACCCCCTGGGCGTGGCGCGCCACCAGCTCCAGCAAGGCCTTGGGCTCGAACGGCTTGACCAGGTAGTCCACCGCCCCCTGGCGCATGGCCTCGACGGCGCGCTCGACGGCGGCATGGGCGGTCATCAGCAACACCGGCAGTTGCGGCTGGCGGGCGCGCAACAGGGCAAGCAACTGATGCCCGTCCATGCCCGGCATGTTCACGTCGCTGACCACCAGGCTGAAGGCCTGCGCAGCGACAGCCTCCAGCGCCTCCTCGGCCGAGCCGACAGCGCGATAAGCGAAGCCGCCCAGCTCCAGGGTATCGCCCAGGGCCTGGCGCAGTGCGCGATCGTCCTCGACCAGCAGCACCTTGATTGCCTTCATTGCTCGCTCTCCTTGTTCAGCGCATCGATCAACGGCAAGGTGACCAGTGCGCAGGTGCCGCGACCCGGTCGCGAACGCAGTTGCAACGCGCCCTGATGCGCCCGCGCCACGGCATTGACCACCGCCAGGCCAAGGCCGGTGCCGGTCGCCTTTGTGGTCAAAAACGGCTCGCCCAGGCGCGCCAGCAAGGCGCTGTCGATGCCGCTGCCGGCATCACTGATGCACAGGCGCAGCTGCGAGCCTCGGCGGTACAGGTGCACCTTCAGGCGCGCAGGCTCCTGGCTGGCCTGCAAGGCGTTTTCGATCAGGTTGAGCAAAGCGCCGACCAGGGTGTCGCGATTGCACAACAGCTCACCCAGCTGACTGTCGCACTGCCAGCGCACCGCGTGCCCCTGGACATGGGCCTGGGCCGCCTGCTGCAGGGCCTGGAACAGCGCCTTGGGGGTCAGCCGATCGGTCAGCGGCAACTCGCCCCGGGCGAACACCAGCATGTCGCGCACCTGGTGCTCGAGCTCATGCAGGCGCTCCTTGAGGTTGCCGGCGAAGCGCTGCCGGGTGTCCAGCGGCAGGTCCTGCTCGGCCAGGTGGCTGGCGTAGAGCAAGGCCGCCGACAGCGGCGTGCGGATCTGATGGGCAAGGGAGGCGACCATCCTTCCTAGCGACGACAGGCGCTGGTGACGGGCCAGCTGATCCTGCAGGTGGCGGGTCTCGGTGAGGTCGTTGAGCAGCACCAGTTGGCCCGGTTCGGCATCCAGCGAACGGGTGGCGATCGACAGCCGCCGCCCGTCACGCAGCGACACCTCGTGGCCGTCGTCTTCGCGCGGGGCAAAGCTGCGGGCGATCACCTGGCGCCACAGTTCACCCACCAGTGGCTCGCCGAGCAGCTCGCAGGCCGCCGGGTTGGCCTCGCGCACCCGGCCCTGGGCATCGATGACGATCACCCCGCCCGGCAGCAGGTCGAGCAGGTTCTGCAAACGATTGGCCAGGCGTTCCTTTTCGGCAAGTTCGGCCATGCGCTGGGCGCTGACCACCGCCAGCTCACCCTTGAGCTCGGTGACCCGGGCCTCGAGCAGGTTATAGGACTCGCTCAGCTGGCTGGAGACCTGGTCGAACAGGGCGAAGGCCTGTTCCAGGCCAAGGCGGCTTTCCTGCTCGACGGCATTGCGCCCCTTCGACTCAGGGACACAGGAGATGGTGGCGGCCTGGGGCATCGTGCTCTCTCGCGTGGCTGACCGTCATAAAACGGTATGTTGCCTGCGATATAGCAATAGCCGTGCCGGGTAGTCGGATGCTTGCCGGAACCGCTTACGCGCAACCCTGGCAAAGGTCGGCGGGGCGGGCATTACAGCCCTTTGAAAGGTAGGGGCATTGGCCATGACGACGCGCAACTGCGCTCCGTCATGGCCGCACAGGCGTCAATCCTCCGCCTGTTCGTCTCCGTCGCGACGGCTCATACCGTACTTGCGCATTTTCTCCACCAGGGTGGTGCGGCGGATGCGCAGGCGTTCGGCGGCACGGGCAACGATGCCGTTGGCATCGTCCAGCGCCTGCTGGATCAGGCCCTGCTCCAGGCCACCGAGGTAGTCCTTGAGGTCCAGGCCCTCGGGTGGCAGCAAGGCGTGGGTGGTGAAGCCCGGCGAGGCGCCGTTGATGGCCACCCGCTCTTCCAGGTCCGAGCGCAGGCTGTCGACCAGTTGCTCGTCTTCATCGTCCACGTAACGGAATTTCTTCGGCAGCTCCGACACGCCGATCACCCCGTACGGGTGCATGATCGCCATGCGCTCGACCAGGTTGGCCAGCTCGCGGACGTTGCCCGGCCAGCCATGCCGGCACAGCGACATGATGGCCGCCGAGTTGAAGCGGATCGACCCGCGCTTCTCGTGCTCCATGCGCGAGATCAGCTCGTTCATCAGCAGCGGGATGTCCTCGACGCGTTCGCGCAGCGGGGCCATCTCGATGGGGAAGACGTTGAGGCGGTAGTACAGGTCTTCGCGGAAGGTCCCGGCCTCGATCATGCTTTCGAGGTTCTTGTGGGTCGCGGCGATGATGCGCACATCGATACCCTGGGTCTTGTTGCTGCCGACCCGCTCGAAAGTACGCTCCTGCAGCACACGCAGCAGCTTGACCTGCATCGGCAGCGGCATGTCGCCGATCTCGTCGAGGAACAGGGTGCCGCCGTTGGCCAGCTCGAAACGCCCGGCACGGCTGGTGATGGCCCCGGTAAAGGCGCCCTTCTCATGGCCGAACAGTTCGCTCTCGAGCAACTCGGCCGGAATCGCGCCGCAGTTGACCGGCACGAACGGCGCTTCGCGGCGCTTGGAATGGTAGTGCAGGTTGCGCGCGACCACTTCCTTGCCGGTGCCCGACTCGCCGAGGATCAGCACGCTGGCATCGGTGTCGGCCACTTGCTGCATCATCTGGCGCACATGCTGGATGGCACGGCTGGTACCGACCAGGCTTCGGAACAGGTTCGGCTCGCGCTGGCGACCGCGCTCGCGGGCCTGGTCGTACATCTCGCGATAGACCTGGGCACGGTGCAGCGAATCGAGCAGCTTGCTGTAGCTGGGCGGCATCTCCAGGCTGGACAGCACGCGACGGCGAAGCTCTTCCGGCAGCTCGCCAGAAATATTTTCACCTAAAAGCAGAACCGGAAGGAACTCATCCCACCCAGCCACTGTCTTAAGCAAGCCCAGAAGACTTGCCGGAGCATTGACCGTCCCGATCAGGACACAGAGTACTTCACGACTGGATGACAACGATTCGACCACCTGCTGCCAGTCTTGGCTTGAGCAGGACAGATTTTCTTCGCCGAGAAAATTCAATACCACCGCCAAATCGCGGCGGCGATCGCTGTCGTCATCGATCAGCAGGATTTTGGTTTCACGCCACATTCAATAACAACTTCCCTAGTCATCTCGGCGCCCTGTTCCGGGCATGCTCGACATCATTACGACTGAACGGTCAGTGTTCGGACGTCTAAATTTTGAAATCAGCTACTAGTTAAGTCAAAAAAGCGCTCATAGTCAAATTTATGGCGCTCTTTATTCAGTGCCCGGCATGTTAACTGAATAAATGGTAAACCTTCGAAGCATTCTTGCCCTGGTTGATCTGGGTCATCTCATTGGCAATTGCCTGACGCTCCCCCGTTGTCGCCTCCAGCAATTCGCGGTAGACCTGCAGCAACCCTTCCAGCTTTTCGCGCACCACAGCCTCGTCCATCGACGCTTCGTTGAGCATCTCGTCGATGCACGAACGGCAGCTTTCATCCAGCTTGCCGATCGCCTCCCAGTCGCGGGCACCCAGGGCGTTGAGCAAGGCGTCGCGGGTATCGTCCATGCGTTGCAGTGCGTGACTCATGACAGGGTCCTCAGCCGACTTACTCAGGGGTGGCAACAGCGCCAATTTCATCCCAACCACTTTTGATCGTGATCAGCAGGCGGGCGACTTCGTCGATGATTTCGGCATCGTTGTCGATGTTGGCCTGCATCAGGCGGTTGGTCATGTACACATACAGACCGTCCAGACGCTCGATAGAGGCCGGGTCTTCGCTCTTCTGCGCATCCAGACCATCACGCAGGCCGATAATGATGTCGATGGCCTTGCCCAGCATCAGGCCTTTCTCGGCGATATCACCCCGGGCCAGGGCGCCTTTGGCTTGCGCCATGCGGTCCAGGCCACCTTCCATCAGCATCTGCACCAGACGGTGTGGGGACGCCTCGGAAATCTGGGCATGGGAATTGACCTTCTGGTACTGACGAAGGGCTCTCATGGGGTTCATGCTGCTACCTCGTGACAGGCAAAGACTGAATTCGGTTGATTAACCAGTGTATCGACCAGACCGGGCAAAACTTTACCCGGCCCGAGCAAGCACAAAGCCCGGGTGGCGCAAAGGCCTACCCGGGCTCGTGCAAAACCGCCCTGGATCAGTCGTCTTTACCCCGATTGTTCAGGGCATTGAGGGTGGTCATCACACTGTCGCTCTGGGCGCGCAACTGGGCGACCAGGGTGTCCATGGCATTGTACTTGTCCTGCAAACTCTTTTGCAGCGCGGTCATGCGCTCATCCAGCGCCTCCTGCTGCTTCTTCAGGTCAGTCAGGTTGTCGGTCAGGGTCTTGCTGCGCTCGGCCAGCGTACCGGTGTTGGCCTTGGCGTAGTCATCGGTCACTGCGGTCAGGCGTGCCAGCAGACCATCCTTGCCGTTGAAGATACTGGAGATATCCCCGGCATTGGTGGCAATGGCCTTGTCCCATTTCTTGTCATCGATGCTCAGCGTGCCGCCGTCCTGGGACGAGGTAATGCCGAACTGCGCCAGCGACTTCATGGTGCCGGTACCCGACAAGGTATTGAGCTCGTTGCGGATCGAGGACACCAGGCTACGCATCGAGGCATCGCCGGTCAGGGGGCCGGCAGTCGGGTTGCCATCGGCGCCGATGGTCACCTTGGTTTCGGCATTGATGGCCTTGATCAAGGCGTTGTAGGTATCGACAAAACCCTTGACCCCGGATTTCAGCGCCGACGCACTGGTGCTCAGCGACAGCACGGTCGGGGTCAGATCACCAGTGGTAGTATTTTTCGGCGAGAGGCCATTGAGCTTGATGTTCAGGCCGCTGACCGCATCGGAGATGTTGTTGCTCTTGGACTCCATGGCGATGCCGTCGATGCTGTACTTGGCATTCTTCGGCGTATCGACCACGGTGTAGCCAGTATCGATGCCCGAGTTGCCCGACAGGGTCAGGTCCGAGCCCACGCCCATGGTGGTCGAGGTCAGCACCAGACGCGAACCGGACGCATCGGTGAGGATGTTGGCACTCAGGCCCGAACTGCCGAACTGGCTGTTGATGCTGTCGCGCACCTGCTGCAAGGTCGCGCCCGGCGGCACGCTCAGGTCATAGTTCTTGCCCGATTGCGAGATGGTCAGGGTGGTCGGTGTGGTCCCGGCGTTGACGACCGAGTTGGTACCACCGGCATAGACTTTGGTCGACAGCTTGGAGGCACTGGCCAACTGCGTTACCAGCAGGGTGAAACTGCCAGCCGAAGCGCCCTTCTCCGAGGTGAAGCTGGCGACTTTTTCGTCCGACGAGGTCAGGCTCAGGCCGGCGAAGCTGTTATCGGAACCCATGGTGGCCAGGGCACCGCGGAAAGCATCCAGGGCTGCCTGGATCTTGCCGATAGAGGACAGCGTGGTGGTTGCCTTCAGTGTCTGGGTATTGATCTGTGCCTGCTTCGGCGCCTTCTCGGCGTCGACCAGCGACTTCACAATCGCCTGGGTATCGATGTTCGAACCGATACCGCTAACTGTTGTACCCGCCATCAATGTACTCCTTGTTCAGTGGCTGCCACTTTCTTGGCGAACGGCGTCGCAAAGTTCAAGTGACAACAAAATTCATGCCAGCTCAGACCTTGTCATTGAACAGCAGGCTGCCGGCTTCGCTGAGGCTTTGCGCCAGTTTCAGCGCGGTTTCCGACGGCATCTGGCGAATCACGTCACCGGATTCGGTGGCAATGACCTTGACCACGACCCGGCCGGTGGAATCGTCAATGGAAAAATCCAGCTTGCGCTGGCTGGCCTGGACGAACTCGCGAATATCGCGCACCGCCTTCACCAGATCATCGCGCTGGGGCTCTTCGACCGCCGCCACGACGTCCTGCGTCTTGCTGCGACTGGAAGGATCATTGCTGGCCTGCGCGTTGCCAGGCATGACCGGCGGATAAGTCAGGTTCAACTTGACGCTCATGTCCATGTCCGGACTCCTTCTCACGAAAAAACGAAAGGGCACGTATACGCGCCCTTCCGTCACTCACCAAACGCTGGAATTACTGAAGCAGCTTCAGTACAGAGGATGGCAGCTGGTTGGCTTGCGACAGGATCGAGGTCGAAGCCTGTTGCAGAGTCTGCTGCTTGGTCAGCTCGGCAGTTTCAGCCGCGAAGTCCACGTCCTGCACGGTGGAACGTGCGGCGGTGGAGTTCTTCTGGATGTTCTGCAGGTTGTCGACGGTGGTGGTCAGACGGTTCTGGGTAGCACCCAGGCCCGAACGTACGTCGTCGATGGTGCCGATCGCCTTGTCGATGACCGCCAGGGCGTTCTGCGAGTTGGTGATGTCGGTAACGTCGGTCTGGGAAATGGTTTTCTTGGTCGACGAAACGGTAGCAGCGGAGAACAGGTCCGAAACACCGGCAGCGGCGTCGCTCAGGGAGTAGCCTTTGGCCGAGTCCAGGGACACAGCACCGGTGTAGACCATAGCCGCGCCACCCAGGGCAGCCGGGGCAGCAACAGTGCCGGAACCATCGCGAGCACCAACCAGGATGTTGGTTTGAGCGTTGGCATCAGCGTTGCCGAACTTGATGTTCTCACCCGAGTCGGACTTGATGAACAGCTCGCTGGTTTTTTCGTTGTAGTTGACGCTGATGCCCAACTTGGCAGCGTTGGACTTCAGTTGGTCAGCCAGGCCGCCCAGGTCGGTCACGCCGACGAACTTGACAGCGCCGCTGTTGCCGACGGTCAGTTCGAAGTTCGCCGGAGTGGAAGCACCGACTTTCAGCTGGACTTCAGTGCTGGCAGTAGCGGTCAGGCCACCGATTGCACCGTTCAGAGTGCTGGCGATGTCTTTTGCCGAAGCGCCGGCACCGTAAGAGACAGCTTTGGACTGACCGTTACCGGTGACAGTGATGGCGCCGCCAGCCAGACCGGTAGCCGAAGGTGCGATGGCCTTGGTCTTGATCTGCTGCGAACCGATGTTGCTGGCAGCAACGTTTTCCAGCGACAGGTTGATGGTTTCGTTGGCGTTGGCGCCGACCTGGATGGCCTTGGTGCCGAAGGAGCCGTCCAGCAGTTTCTGGCCACCGAAAGTGGTGGTCTGCGAAATACGGGTCAGTTCAGCGGTCAGTGCCTGGTATTCGTCGTTGTTCGACTTACGGTCGTCAGCGCTCAGGGAAGCGGTGGCCGAGGACAGGGCCAGGGTACGCATTTTCTGCAGAATGTCGGTCGAAGCCTGCATTGCACCTTCAGCGGTCTGGGCAATGGAGATACCGTCGTTGGCGTTCTTGACCGCTTGGCCCAGGCCGTTGATCTGGCTGGTCAGACGGTTGGAGATTTGCAGGCCGGCAGCGTCGTCTTTGGCGCTGTTGATGCGCAGACCGGAGGACAGGCGCTGCATCGAAGTGGCCTGAGCGTTGCCAGCCTTGTTCAGGTTGCCCTGAGTAGTGAGCGAGGCGATGTTAGTGTTAACGGTTAATGCCATGACGAATTCCTCGTTGGATGGAGTCTGCGGCTTCCGGCCCTGGCAACCGCCGGGTGTGGCCTAGAGAACCTTCGTAATGGTTATCGTCGCTTGCGCGGGTTGCTTGAGGGCTTTTTCAAAAAAAAATGCCATCACCGGGCCAGCCCCCGGAAATCCGCGGTCTGGCGCCCTACCCGGCTGATCCCGGGCAATAGCAAAGACTCTCACAGAACCCTGGGAGGGGCAGGGTTCTTGGTGTTGAGTGCTGAGGCTGAGGCTGAGGCTGAGGCTGAGGCGGTGAGCTTATCCATTCCATGCGGCGAGGCTACAGGCCCCTTCCGCCCTTACGGCGGCCTACTTTTTTCTTGGAAAAAGTAGGCAAAACCGCTCGCTCCTACATACGGCCC
>NZ_JALRNF010000059.1 GCF_030272895.1 Pseudomonas sp. BGr12
TTTTTCTTGGGGGTGGTGTTGTTGGTGGGGTTGCCGCTGCTTTTTTTGTGGGAGAACACCCCCGCCCGCGGGGCGCCCCCCCCCCCCGCTCCTACCTCGAACCGTTTTGTAAAAAGAGGACGTTACGCATGCGCTCACTGCGCCGGGTCGCGATCATTGGCGGCAATCGGATTCCCTTCGCCCGCTCCAACGGCGCCTACGCCACGGCCAGCAACCAGGCGATGCTCACCGCGGCCCTCGAAGGGCTGATCGAACGCTTTGGCCTGCACGGTCAGCAACTGGGCGAGGTGGCGGCGGGGGCGGTGCTCAAGCATTCGCGCGACATGAACCTGACCCGCGAGTGCGTGCTCGGTTCACGGTTGTCGGCGCAGACCCCGGCCTATGACCTGCAGCAGGCCTGCGGCACGGGGCTGGAGACCGCGCTGCAGGTGGCCAACAAGATCGCCCTGGGGCAGATCGACAGTGGCATTGCCGGCGGCGTCGACACCACCTCCGATGCGCCCATCGCGGTCAATGAAGGCTTGCGCCGTATCCTGCTGCAGGCCAATCGCGGCAAAAGCACCGCTGACAAGCTCAAAGCCTTCCTCAAGCTGCGCCCGGGGCACCTGAAACCGGAACTGCCGCGCAATGGCGAGCCGCGCACCGGTCTTTCCATGGGCGAGCATTGCGAGTTGATGGCGCAGACCTGGCAGATTCCGCGCCAGGCCCAGGATGAACTGGCCCTGCTCAGTCACCAGCACATGGCGGCGGCCTATGCCGAAGGCTGGCACGACGACCTGCTGACCCCGTTCCTGGGCCTGACCCGCGACAACAACCTGCGCGCCGACCTGAGCCTGGAAAAGCTCGCCAGCCTCAAGCCGGTGTTCGAGCGCAGTGACAAAGGCACCCTGACTGCAGGCAATTCCACGCCACTGACCGATGGCGCCTCGGTGGTGCTGCTGGGCAGCGAAGACTGGGCCCGGGCGAATAACCTGCCGGTGCTGGCGTACCTGCTCGATGGCGAAACCGCTGCGGTGGATTTCGTCAAAGGCAAGGAAGGTTTGCTGATGGCGCCGGCCTATGCCGTGCCGCGTTTGCTGGCGCGCAATGGCCTGAGCCTGCAGGACTTCGACTACTACGAAATTCACGAAGCCTTCGCCGCCCAGGTGCTGTGCACCCTCAAGGCCTGGGAAGACCCCGACTACTGCCGGCAACGGCTGGGGCTTGATGCCCCCTTGGGCGCGATCGATCGCAGCAAGCTCAACGTCAAGGGCAGCTCGCTGGCTGCCGGGCATCCGTTCGCGGCGACCGGTGGGCGCATCCTGGCCAATATGGCCAAGCTGCTGGCCACGGCGGGCAAGGGCCGCGGCCTGATCTCCATCTGCGCCGCCGGCGGTCAGGGCGTGACGGCGATCATCGAGCGTTGACCAGCGTCCCTTGAGCGGCCGCCGCCGGGCGATTGGCGTAGTGCTCGGCCATGATCGAGCAGACGATCAACTGCAGCGGATGGTAGATCATGATCGGCAACAGGATCAGGCCCAGCCCGGGGTGGGCACCGAAGATCAGCGCCGCCATCGGTGCCCCGGCCGCCAGGGATTTCTTGCTGGCGCAGAACACCGCCGCTACCTCGTCGGCCGGGCACAAGCCCAGGGCGCGGGCGCTGCGAGTGGTCAGCCAGAGAATCAACGCCAGCAACAGTGCGCTGCCCAGCAGGGCGGTGAGCAGCACCGCGCTGCCTTGCTGCTGCCACATGCCCGAGACCATCGAGTTGCAGAACGCGGCGTAGACCAGCAGCAGGATCACCAGCTTGTCGAGGATATTGGTGTAGCGCTTGTGCCGGGCAAAGAAGCGCCCGAGCCAGGGGCGCAGCAACTGGCCGAGCGCCAGGGGCAATAGCAGCAGGGCGCAGAGGTCGAGCAGGGTAGCGCCCAGGTCGATGCCGCCGCTGCCGGTGCCGACTACCAGGCTGACCAGCCAGGGGGTGATGAAGATGCCGAGCACGCTGGACAGGCTGGCATTGAGGATCGCCGCCGGTACATTGCCGCCGGCGCTGCCGGTCAGCGCCACCGACGAAGAGATGGTCGAGGGCAGGGCGCACAGGTAGAAGAAGCCCAGCATCAGCAAGGGCGGCAACTGGCTGCCCAGCACGCGGTTGGCCAGCCACCAGAGCAGCGGGAAGACCACGAAGGTGAAGCCCTGGACCATCAGGTGCAGGCGCCCGTTCTTCAGGCCGTGGCGAATCTGCTCGCTGGACAGGTTGATGCCGTGCAGGAAGAACACCAGGAACACGCCGATATTGATCACGTACTCGGCATGCATCGCCCCGCCGCTGCGGCCAACGTCGGGAAACAGCCAGGCCAGGAAGGTGGCGAGGAACATGCCGCAGAGGAACCAGTCGGTTACCACGCGTTTGAGGTGTTTGAGCGCTTGCATGGGCGGGCCTTCGAATCATTTTGTAATCATTGAGCCCGCAGGCTACGCTGCGCCCAATACTGCCGTCTTGCGACATAAGGCCAACCGATGCCGACTAACGGACAACAGCCCTCACCCCGTCCGATTCCCGTGCTGGAGCGCTTGCCCCGCCCTTTGTATGCCCGTGCCGAGCGCCTGGGCGCAGGCTCCTGGACGCCGCGTCACCAGCATGACTGGGTGCAGTTTTCCTATGCGATCAGTGGCGTGCTCGGGGTCTACACCGCCGAGGGCAGCTACTTTGCCCCGCCGCAGTGGGGGGTATGGATTCCGGCCGGGGTCGAGCACGAGGTGGTGACTTCGATGCAGGCCGAGATGCGCAGCCTGTATGTACGTCGCGAGGAGGCCAGCTGGGCGCCGGGGCACTGCCGGGTGCTGGAAGTGACGCCGCTGGCCCGCGAGCTGATCAAGCAGTTCTGCCAGTTGCCGGTGGACTACCCCGAGGGCGACAGTGCCGAGGCGCGGCTGGTCGGCGTGCTGCTCGATCAGTTGCAGGCGTTGCCGCAGGTGGGCTTTTGCTTGCCGCTGCCCCAGCACCCGCGCTTGCTCGAACTGTGCAACGAGCTGCTCGCCAACCCGGAGCAGGGCCAGACCCTCGGCCAGTGGGCGCAGCGCCTGAACACCTCGGAAAAGACCCTGATGCGCCTGTTCCAGCGTGAAACCGGCCTGAGCTTTCGCGGCTGGCGCCAGCGCATGCGCCTGCTGTCGTCGCTGACTGCCCTGGAGGCAGGCCGCAGTGTCACCGACGCCGCGCTGGGCTGCGGCTACGATTCCACGTCGGCCTACATCGCCGCCTTCAAGGGCCTGTTCGGCTTCACCCCGGGCGAACTGCGCCTTTAGGTGCGGAACCTGCGCACCAGCGCATCCAGTTCATTGGACAGCCCGGCCAGGCTCTGGGAATCCGCGCGCGCCGAGTTGGCAAGCTCCGCCACCAGCTGCGCGTCGCCGTGGATCTGGCTGATGTGGCGGTTGATGTCTTCGGCCACCTGGTGCTGCTCCTCGGCGGCGGTGGCGATCTGGGTGTTCATGTCGCGGATGATGTCCACCGATTCGCGGATCTGGCCGAAACTGGTACGCGCCAGGCCGATGCGGCTGACTGACTGCTGCGACACTTCCAGGCTGGCGTGCATCTGCTGGGCCACTGTGCTGGTGCGGCTGGCCAGGTTGCCGAGCAGGTTGTCGATTTCGGCGGTGGAGTCGGCGGTGCGCTTGGCCAGCGCCCGCACCTCGTCGGCGACCACGGCGAAACCGCGGCCCTGTTCACCGGCACGGGCGGCCTCGATGGCGGCGTTGAGGGCCAGCAGGTTGGTTTGCTCGGCAATCGAGCGAATGGTGCCGAGGATCGACTGGATGGCATTGCTGTCGCGTTCCAGTTGCTGCATCGACTGCGCCGAGTGTTCGATCTCCTGGCTCAGGCGATCGACGCTCTGCACCGCCGCGTCGATCTGCTGCTGGCCTTCACGGGCCTGCTGCTGGCCGCTGTCGGCCGAGTCGGCGGCCTGGCTGCAGGAGCGGGCGACTTCGTTGGCGGTGGCGACCATTTCATGGAAGGCGGTGGAGACCATGTCCACCGCTTCGCGCTGGCGGCCGGCGGCTTCGGCCATGTCATGGGAGACCCGGGTCGAGCTGCTGGAGGTCGCGAGGATCTTGCTGGCGGCCTGGCCGATGTTCTGGATCAGCTGGCGAATGGCGGCCAGGAACTGGTTGAACCAGCTGGCCAGTTGCGCGGTTTCGTCGCGGCCACGCACTTCCAGACTGCGGGTCAGGTCGCCTTCGCCCTGGGCGATGCCTTCCAGGCCATTGGTCACGCTGTGGATCGGACGCACGATCAGTTTGGCGAAGGTCGCACCGACCAGGGCGAACACCGCGGCCAGCACCAGGGCGATGACGGCCACCACCCAGGTCAGCTGGGTGGCGGTCTGCATCACTTCGTCCTGGCGGATCAGGCCGATGAAGTTCCAGCCCAGTTGTTCCGATGGCCAGATATTGGCCATGTAGCGCTCACCGTCGAGCTCTACCTCGACCAGGCCCTTGCCGGCCTTGGCCAGTTGCGCGTAGCCCGCGCCGAGGGAGGCCAGGTTCTTGAAGTTGTGCGCCGGGGCACGAGGGTCGACCAGCACGTTGCCGTTGTCTTCGAGCAGCATCAGGTAGCCGCTCTCACCCAGCTTGATCTGCTTGACGATCTCGGTCAGCTGCTTGAGCGATACATCGATGTTGACCACGCCACCGGGGTTGCCGAGCTGGTTGGCCACCGCGCGCACGGTACTGACCAGCACCGCGTCGTCGCCGGCCCAGTAGTAGGCGTCGGTGCGCAGGGTCTTGCCGGGGCTGGCCATGGCCGCCTGGTACCAGGGACGCTGGCGCGGGTCGTAGCTGGCCATCTTCGGATCGCCCGGCCAGAACGCGTAGCCGCCGTCACTCAGGCCGTAGGACACATAGGCGTAAGCGGGGTGGCTGGCGGCCAGGCTGGCGAACATCTGGTAGAGCTTCTTGTCCTGCTCGCCCAGGGCAACCTGTGGCGCATCGGCGCTGATGTACTTCTTCACATCGTTGCCGGTGGCGTTGATCAAAGGTTGCGCAGCCAGGTAGTCGACGTTCTGGCTGATGCCCTCGAAGAACAGCTGCATGGCGTTGGCCACCTGGCGGATTTCCCGGCTGCTGCCGTCGACGAAGCCGTCCCGGGCTTCACTGCGCAGATTGAGGACCACCAGGGTGGCGACCAGGATCACGGGCAAGCCGGCGATCACGGCAAAGGCCCAAGTCAGTTTTTGTTTGATGTTCATCTGCGCTCCAGAATTGTTCTTGTAAACACACGACGCTGCTGCAGACTACATCGGCCGTCGGATCTGGAAATAAAGTGCTGGCCGGGCAAAAGTCCCGTATTCATTGGGAAAAACCGCCCGGAGTGACCAGTCGGTCATTAATGCGCAGAAAAAGAATGGCAAGTCAGGCGGTTTGCCGTTACAACGCAGTGCGGTCTTGCTACAGCGGGCAGCCGGTGCCGTACCGGTGGCCACTAAAAAAATCATGTGTCTGGCACAACAGGACCCCCGACAAAAGCCGATGAAGACTCCAAAACGCATTGAACCACTGGTTGAAGATGGACTGGTCGACGAGGTATTGCGGCCCTTGATGAGTGGCAAGGAGGCTGCCGTGTACGTGGTGCGCTGCGGTCGGGAACTCAGGTGTGCCAAGGTCTACAAGGAAGCCAACAAGCGCAGCTTCCGCCAGGCCGCCGAGTACCAGGAAGGGCGCAAGGTGCGCAACAGCCGCCAGGCCCGGGCCATGGCCAAGGGCTCGCGCTACGGGCGCAAGGAGGCCGAGGACGCCTGGCAGAACGCCGAGGTGGCCGCCCTGTTCCGCCTGGCCAACGCCGGGGTGCGGGTGCCCAGGCCCTATGACTTTCTCGATGGCGTGCTGCTCATGGAGCTGGTGGCCGATGAATACGGCGACGCCGCGCCGCGGCTCAACGATGTGCAGCTCGAGCCCGAGCAGGCGCGCGAGTACCACGCCTTCGTGATCCGCCAGATCGTGCTGATGCTCTGTGCCGGTCTGGTGCATGGCGACCTGTCGGAGTTCAACGTGCTGCTCGGCCCCGAAGGCCCGGTGATCATCGACCTGCCCCAGGCGGTGGACGCCGCGGGCAACAACCACGCGTTCAGCATGCTCGAGCGCGATGTCGGCAACATGGCCGCCTATTTCGGACGTTTTGCCCCGGAGCTCAAAGAGACCCGCTATGCCCGGGAAATGTGGGCGCTGTACCAGGCCGGCGAGCTGACCCCGCAAAGCGAGCTCAGCGGGCGCTTCCAGGAAGACCTGCGCCGCGCCGATGTCGCCGGGGTAATGCGCGAGATCGACGCCGCTCGTTTCGATGAAGCCAGGCGCCGCGCGGCCCGCCACGAGGCCGAGCACGGGCCGAAGAAAGACGACGAGCCCGCGCCGCCCTGGATGCAGTGAAGCGTCAGTGACAGCAACTGCCGCCGGCTGCCAGATCCTTGAGGATCGGGCAGTCCGGACGGTCGTCGCCCTGGCAGTGGGCGACCAGTTCGCTCAGCGTGTCGCGCAGGCTCACCAGTTCCTCGATGCGCCGGTTCAGGTCATCGATATGCTGGCTGGCCAGGGCCTTGACGTCGGCGCTGGCGCGCTGGCGGTCCTGCCACAGGGTCAGCAGGCGGGCGACCTCTTCCAGCGAAAACCCCAGGTCACGCGAGCGCTTGATGAAGGCCAGGCTGTGCAGGTCGTCCTGCTGGTACAGGCGATAGCCGCTGTCGCTGCGCAGGGCCGGCTTGAGCAGGCCGATGGACTCGTAGTAGCGGATCATCTTGGCGCTCAGCCCGGAGCGGCGAGCGGCTTGACCGATGTTCATTGGGCGTCGTCCTGTGGCGGGGTTTCGGGTTTCCAGGTCTTGAGCCAGAGCGCGTTGCTGACCACGCTGACACTCGACAGGGCCATGGCCGCGCCCGCCAGCACCGGGTTGAGCATGCCGAAGGCGGCCAGGGGAATGCCGATCAGGTTGTAGATGAAGGCCCAGAACAGGTTCTGGCGAATCTTCGCATAGGTCTTGCGGCTGATCTCCAGGGCGGCCGGCACCAGGCGCGGGTCACCGCGCATCAGGGTAATGCCGGCGGCCTGCATGGCCACGTCGGTGCCACCGCCCATGGCAATGCCGATGTCGGCAGCCGCCAGGGCCGGGGCATCGTTGATACCGTCGCCGACCATGGCCACCACGCCCGATTGCTTGAGGGCACTGACGGTCGCCGCTTTGTCGGCGGGCAGCACTTCGGCGTACACGTCTTCGATGTTCAGGGCCGTGGCCACCACCTGGGCGCTGCCGCGGTTGTCGCCGGTCAGCAGGTGGCTGCTGATGCCTTGCCCGGCCAGTTGCCGCACGGCTTGCCCGGCACCGGGCTTGAGGCTGTCGCCGAAGGCGAACAGGCCGAGTACGCGCTGTTGCGGGCTGCGTTCGATCAGCCAGGACAGGGTCCGGCCTTCGGCTTCCCAGGCCTTGGCGTTGCTGGCCAGGTTGCCCGCTTGCAGGCCGCTCTCATCCAGCATACGACGGTTGCCCAGGGCCAGGTCGCGGCCGTCCAGGCTGCCGGCGATACCGCGTCCGGTCAGCGACTGGCTGTTGCTGATGTCGGCGACCGCCAGGCCCTGTTCGGCACAGGCGTCGAGCACCGCCTTGGCCAGGGGGTGTTCGCTGCCGCGTTGCAGGGCGCCGGCCAGTTGCAGCAACTCGGCCGGGGTGCCGACCGCGGCCTGGCTGTGGACGATGCGCGGGCTGCCGGAGGTAAGGGTACCGGTCTTGTCGAACACCACGCGGTTGACGGCGTAGGCGCGCTCCAGCGCTTCGGCGTCCTTGATCAGGATGCCGTGGCGGGCGGCGACGCCGGTACCGGCCATGATCGCCGTTGGCGTGGCCAGGCCCAGGGCACAAGGACAGGCGATCACCAGCACGGCGACGGCGTTGATCAGCGCGGTTTCGATCGGCGCACCGGCCAGCCACCAGCCGACCAGAGTAATGAGCGCCAGGACCAGCACGGCAGGGACGAACACCTGGCTGACCCGGTCCACCAGTTTCTGGATCGGTGCCTTGGCGGCCTGGGCGTCTTCCACCAGGCGAATGATGCGGGCCAGCACGGTTTCGGTGCCCAGGGCCAGGGTACGGACCAGCAGGCGGCCTTCGCCGTTGATGGCGCCACCGGTGACCTTGTCGCCCACCTGCTTGGGCACCGGCACACTTTCACCGCTGATCAGGGCTTCGTCGGCATGGCTCTGGCCTTCGACCACTTCGCCGTCCACCGGGAAGCGCTCGCCGGGCTTGACCACCACCAGGTCGCGCAGGCGCAGTTCGCTGATCGCCACATCGCGTTCCTGGCCATCGACCAGCAGCAGGGCGCGTTCCGGACGCAGGGCTTCCAGGGCCCGGATGGCGCTGGCGGTCTGGCGCTTGGCGCGGCTTTCCAGGTACTTGCCGAGCAGGACCAGGGCAATCACCACGGCCGAGGCCTCGAAGTACAGGTGCGGCATGACCCCGGCCTCGGCCTGGGCCCACTCATAGAGGCTCAGGCCGTAACCGGCGCTGGTGCCGATGGCGACCAGCAGGTCCATGTTGCCGGCACCGGCGCGCACGGCCTTCCAGGCGGCGACATAGAAGCGCGCACCGAGAATGAATTGCACCGGCGTGGCCAGCACGAACTGCACCCAGGCCGGCAGCATCCAGTGCACGCCAAAGGGTTGCAACACCATCGGCAGCACCAGGGGCAGGGCCAGCAGCACGGCCAGCGCCACCGACCAGCGCTCCTTGCGCAGGCGGCGTTCGGCGTCGGCCTGGTTGGCCTGGGTGGTCTGCGGCAGGCTGGCCGAATAGCCGGCCCGGGTAACGGCGTCGATCAGCACGCTGCTGTCGAGCTGGCCGAACAGTTGCAGGTGGGCGCGTTCATTGGCCAGGTTGACGCTGACCTGTTGTACGCCCGGCACTTTGGCCAGGGCGCGTTCGACACGGCCTGCACAGGAGGCGCAGGTCATGCCGCCGATCTGCAATTCGAGGGTCTGGCTGGGCACACTGTAGCCGGCCTGCTCGACGGCCTCGACCAGGGCCGGGAGGCTATCGGCAGGGGCCTGGATGCGGGCCTGTTCGGTGGCCAGGTTGACGCTGACCTGCTCGGCGCCGTTGACTTTGCGCAGGGCGCGCTCGACCCGGCCAGCACAGCTGGCGCAGGTCATGCCGGCGATCGGCAGATCGAAAGTGGTAGATGCGGACATGGGCACTCCTCCTTGGACAGGCCACCAGCATCAACCTTGCCATGCAGGGAAGGTCAATAGCCCAGGCCAGCCCTGATCAGCTTGAGGCCATTCTGGTCGACGGCGATCCGGTATTTATTGATCTGGCCGGCCTGCAGGCGCAAGCGGGTGCTGCGCTGGTTCTCGATGCCCGGCTGGCAGCCCGGCACTTGCCCGGGCAGGTAGCGCAGGCGTACATCCAGTTCACCCGGGGGCAGGTTGAACGAGGTCGATTGCTCCTGGAACAGCCGGCCGGCCAGTTGGTCGTTGAGGTACACGCCAATCTCGCAGGAGGTCGCCACTTCCAGGCGCTCGCGGGAAATGATCAGAATGCTGTAGTCGCTTGGCCCCGCGGCGCTGGCCTGGGTGAACAGGCCGAAAATGCCCAGCAGGCCGAAAAGACCCGAAGCTGCCCTGCGCATGAAATGAAACTCCTGCATCGTCAATCGTCAGGTTCGCAGCTTGGCCGACCCGGACGATGATTTCCAGCCCGGCAGCGACGCGAAGTTCTTGACCTTGCCCCGATGACAAGCTTGAAACTGTGCTCAAACCCAACAGGAGGCAGTCACCATGCAAGTGTTCAACGTACAAGGAATGACCTGCGGCCATTGCGTCAAGGCCGTGACCCGTGCCGTGCAGGCCCAGGATGAAGAGGCAGTGGTCGAAGTCGATCTGGCGCACAAGCAGGTCAAGGTGCAGAGTTCACTGCAAGCGCCAGAGATTCTCGAACTGATCCGCGAACAGGGCTATCAGGCCGAAGCGGTCTGAGGCCTGGCGGCCCGCACTGTGGATAAAAGATTTGCAGCGCGGGCCCAACTCTTCACAGCGCAACCCCGGCAGGGCGGTTAGACTAGCAGACTTGCTTAGCCTGCTATGGATTTCCGATGAACCTGCGAACCATCCTGATTCTCGGCGCCTTGAGTGCGTTCGGGCCCCTGGCGATCGACTTCTACCTGCCAGGTTTCCCGGCCATGGCCCTGGCCTTCGGTACCGACGAGAAACACATCCAGACCACCCTGGCCGCCTACTTCCTCGGCTTGTCCCTCGGCCAACTGGCCTATGGACCGGTAGCCGACCGTTTTGGCCGGCGGATTCCGCTGCTGGTCGGCGTCACTCTATTTACCCTGGCCTCGGTCGCCTGCGCCTTTGCCCCGAACCTCGATGCGCTGATCCTGGCGCGCTTCGTCCAGGCCCTGGGCGGCTGTGCCGGCATGGTGCTGTCGCGGGCGATCGTCAGTGACAAGTGCGATGCGGTGGCCTCGGCCAAGGTGTTCTCGCAACTGATGCTGGTGATGGGCCTGGCGCCGATCCTCGCGCCGATGCTGGGTGGGGTGCTGGTCAACCTGTACGGCTGGCAGTCGATCTTCATCGCCCTGACCCTGTTCAGCGCCCTGTGCACGGTGGCCGTTGCCGCCGGCCTGCCGGAAAGCCTGCCGGCCACTGTGCCGCGCCAGCCCTTGTCCGGTGCCCTGCGCCAGTACGGGCGCCTGCTCAAGGACCGGGTGTTCCTCGGCCACGCCTTGACCGGCGGGATCGCCATCGCCGGCATGTTCTCCTATATCGCCGGTTCACCCTTTGTGTTCATCAAGCTCTATGGTGTGCCGCCGGAGCACTATGGCTGGCTGTTCGGCAGCAACGCCGCCGGTTTCATCCTGGTGGCGCAGGTCAACGCGCGGCTGCTGGCCAAGCGCGGGCCGGCGTTCCTGCTGGTGCGTACGGTGTGGATCTACCTGGTGGCAGGCCTGAGCCTGCTGGCGATCAGCGCCCTGCATCCGGCCAGGCTCTGGCCGCTGCTGATTCCGTTGTTCATCTGTATTGCCAGCCTGGGCTGCATCATTCCCAATGCCTCGGCCTGCGCCATGAGCGGGCAGGGGGCTCGGGCGGGCAGTGCGTCGGCGTTGCTTGGCTGCCTGCAGTTCAGTGTCGCCGCCGCTGCCGCCGCCCTGGTGGGTGTGCTGCACGATGGCAGCGCGGTGCCCATGGCGCTGGTGATCAGTCTCTGCGGGCTGGCGGCGGCAGGCATGGCGGTGACTACCCGCCGCTTGCAGCTCAGCCGAAGCGTTTGAGCGGGTGCGGGGCCTGTAGGCGGGTTTGCAAGGTGTTGACGAAGGCGCGGGCCTCGGCCTCGCTGCGAAAACTCACCACATGCTGGTCCAGCCGGACTTGCCATGGGCAGCCTGGCTTCTGGGCGGATGCGCTGACTTGAATGATCATCATTGCGTACCTGCGGTTGGCGTTGGCTGAAGAATTGTAGCGCTGCCGGCCCGTAGGGGAATGGTCCGGACCTGCTGTCGGACTGACGGTCACGCCCACCCCGCAACCGGAGTGGGCGTCTTGGTTCAGAAGCCTTCGAGGACGATCTTGCCCTTGGCCGTACCGCTTTCCAGCAGGGCATGGGCGCGCCGCAAGTTGGCCGCGTTGATGGTGCCGAAATGCTCGCCCAGGGTGGTTTTCAGGGTGCCGGCATCGACCAGTTCGGCGACCCGTTCGAGCAGCTTGTGCTGTTCGATCATGTCGGCGGTCTCGAACAGCGAGCGGGTGTACATGAACTCCCAATGCAGCGACAGGCTCTTGCGCTTGAGCAGGCCGATGTCCAGCTGCTTGGGATCATCGATCAACGCCAGTTTGCCCTGTGGCGCCAGGGCCTCGACCAGTTGCGCCAGGTGCTGGTCGGTCTGGGTCAGGCTGGCCACGTGGGTCACCTGTTCGATGCCAGCCGCCTTCAGTGCCTGGGCCAGTGGCTGGCGGTGGTCGATGACCTGGTCGGCGCCCAGTCGGCGTACCCAGTCCTGGGTTTCTGCGCGGGAGGCGGTGCCGATCACGGTGAGCCCGGTCAACTGGCTGGCCAGTTGGGTCAGGATCGAGCCGACCCCGCCGGCGGCGCCGACGATCAACAGGCGCTGGCCCAGGTCGCTCTGGCCTTCGGCGATTTGCAGGCGCTCGAACAACAGTTCCCAGGCGGTGATCGCCGTCAGTGGCAGGGCGGCCGCTTCGGCGAAACCGAGGGTTTTCGGCATATGGCCGACGATGCGCTCATCCACCACGTGCAGTTCGCTGTTGCCGCCGGCGCGGGCGATGGAGCCTGCGTAGAAGACCTTGTCGCCGGGCTGGAACAGGCTGACGTCACTGCCCACCGCCTTGACCACGCCGGCCACGTCCCAGCCCAGCACCTTGGCGCTGCCCGCTTCAGGTTGTACGTTCTGGCGCACCTTGGTGTCCACCGGGTTGACCGAGATGGCGCGCACCTCAACCAGCAAATCCCGTGGCCCGGGCTCGGGGGCGGGGAGCTCGATGTCCTGTAGGGCAGCGGGGTCGGTAATCGGCAGGGAGTGGTAGTAGGCAATGGCCTTCATGGCGGTGGTCCTCAAGCGGTTGTGGATGGCCGCCATGATTAGCGCTTTCCATTGTGGTTAAAAGCCGTTAGAACCGCAGATACTTTCAACAATATTTTGATAATGGTGGTGGTCCGGTGCGATTCGATGACCTGCAGCTGTTTGTGCGTGCCGCCGAGCTGGGCAGCCTGTCGGCTGCGGCGCGCCTGCTCGACCTGTCGCCGGCGGTGGCCAGTGCCGCGCTCAAGCGCCTGGAGCAGCAGTTGGGCACTCGACTGCTGGCGCGCTCCACGCGCAACCTGCGTCTGACCGCTGAAGGCGAAGGTTTCCTGGTGCATGCCCGCCAGGCCCTGAGCAGCCTGGAAGAAGGGCGCCGGCAGCTGGCCCGGGAAAAGGATGAGGTCAGCGGTGTGCTGCAGTTGTCAGCGCCCTCGGACTTTGGCCGCAATGTCCTGCTGCCCTGGCTCGATGAACTGCAACGTGAACATCCCAAGCTCTCGGTGCGCCTGCTGCTGGGCGACCGCAATGCCGACCTGTTTCGCCAGGCGGCCGACATTGCCCTGCGCTATGGCGCCCCGGAGGACTCGAGCCTGGTGGCCTTGCCCCTGTGCCCGGACAACCGACGCGTGCTGTGCGCGGCGCCGGCCTACCTGGCGCGCCACGGTGAGCCGAAGGAGGTGGACCAGCTGGCGCAGCACAATTGCCTGCTCTACCAGTTGGGCGCCCGCGTCCACGACCACTGGCGCTTTGGCCGTGGTGCACAGGAAACGGGGCTGACGGTCAGCGGCGACCGCTTCTGCGACGACGCCGATGTGGTTCGCCGCTGGGCGCTGGCCGGAGCAGGGATCGCCTACAAATCCTGGCTGGACGTGGCCTTCGATGTGCGGGCAGGGCGCCTGAAGGTGTTGCTTGGGCATCTGCAGGGCGAACCCGCGCCGTTGAACCTGATGTGCACCCACCGCGCGCAACTGGGCAAGCCCGTGCAACTGCTACGCAACCTGCTCAAGGAACGCTGCCAGGCGCTGTTCGAACAATTGAATGGATTGAGTCGTTAATCGTCGCTATTGAGTTGTTTGTCCTGAAGTTGTTGCCCGTTAATGCGTGGTACTTGATAACGAGTATTGTAGGTTTTATCCCTCGACATTTTCGTTCCCAGTTATTTAAGTAGGTAATTTACATATACGGGACGGGGGTTGGCCTTAAACGTTTCAAATCATGTTTAACTCACCTTGCGAACCAGTTGCGACTGAGGTTCACAAGAGCAGGCCGGGTCATACGGGAACTGTACCGGAAAGTTGGAAAACTACCTGTGCAAGGCGGCTTATAATGGGCTCAGCAGCCATTTCCAGCGAGAGATACTTCCATGCCCAATGCTGGCGAGTAATGTCTCTCACCTGACATTGGCTGGCATGAGTCCCGGCGGGTCGCTTGTCGACAACCAGCGAGGCTCAGCTGTTCAACTTCCAGTCATTCTGGCATCGGAAAACCCGCAGTAAGTGGTGCTGACCTGTTTATTGACTCGATATCAGATGTTATCTCGCAGGGAGTTGAGATATGAAACCTGTAACAAGTATCAGCCAGATAGCCAGCCTGCTTGCCGATCCTAAACGCAGTGCGATGCTCTGGGCCTTGATCGACGGCATGGCGCGTCCCTCCGATGAGCTGGCCGACATGGTCGGGCTGAGCCCATCTTCGGCCTGTGCGCACCTGGCCAGGCTCTCGGCCGGTGGCTTGCTCAAGCTCGAGCCCCGGGGGCGCAAGCGCTATTTCAGGCTGGCCGGGCCTGAAGTGGGGGCGGCAGTGGAAGCCCTGGCCAGTGTGCAGGTCACCGCACGGGAGATGGGGGCGCCCCAGGCCGACATCGGCATTCCCCTATCCATGCGCCGGGCCCGGCTTTGCGGCGATCACCTGGGCGGAGAGCTCGCGGCCGATCTGTATCAACGCCTGTTCGACGCGGGCTGGCTCGATGGCAACGAGCAGCAGATCGAGGTAACCCTCGAAGGTCGCGCGCAGTTTGCCCGTCATGGCATCTTCATCGAGGCCCTGGCCCAGTATCAACACAGGAGTGTCAGCAGTTGCCGGTGCTGCAGCGAATGGAGCGACCACCGCCCGCATCTGGGCGGAGCGCTGGGCAGCAGCCTGCTGAAGCTGTTCATGCAGTCCGGCTGGATACGTGAGAGCGAAACCTCGCGAATGCTGCAGATCAGCGCGGCCGGCCTGCACCAGATCAACCGGATTGCCCAGCCAATGACCTTGTTGTCTGCAAGCTAGAACGCCAGCAGCGACGCCTGGGTGACAGGCGTCGCTTGGGTGATGTGCAGCCTGTGGCAGCGGTTACGCTTTGATCAAGCGGGCATCCAGGCTGTTTTGCGCCAGGCGGCGCGCCTGGTCCTGGGTCATGCCCAGGTGGGTGTGCAGGGCATGGAAGTTTTCGGTGACATAACCACCGAAGTAAGCCGGGTCATCCGAGTTCACCGTGACCTTCACGCCACGCTCGAGCATCTCGAGGATGTTGTGCTGGCTCATGTGGTCGAACACGCACAGCTTGGTGTTGGACAGTGGGCAGACGGTGAGCGGGATCTGTTCATCGATGATCCGCTGCATCAGTCGCTCGTCCTCGATGGCACGTACGCCGTGGTCGATGCGCTGGATCTTGAGCAGGTCCAGGGCTTCCCAGATGTACTCGGGCGGGCCTTCTTCACCGGCGTGGGCGACGGTCAGGAAGCCTTCGCTGCGGGCGCGGTCGAAGACGCGCTGGAACTTGCTCGGCGGGTGGCCCATTTCCGAGCTGTCCAGGCCAACGGCGATGAAGGCATCGCGAAACGGCAGGGCCTGGTCGAGGGTCTTGTGGGCTTCTTCTTCGCTCAGGTGGCGCAGGAAGCTGAGGATCAGGCCGCTGGTGATGCCCAGTTGTTCACGGCCATCCTTGAGGGCGCGGGTGATGCCGTCGAGCACCACTTCAAAAGGGATGCCGCGATCGGTGTGGGTCTGCGGGTCGAAGAACGGTTCGGTGTGAATCACGTTCTGCGCTTTGCAACGCTGCAGGTAGGCCCAGGTCAGGTCGTAGAAATCCTGCTCGGTGCGCAGCACGTCGGCGCCCTGGTAATAGAGGTCGAGAAACTCCTGCAGGTTGTTGAACGCGTACGCCGCGCGCAGGGTTTCGACATCGTTCCAGGGCAGGGCGATCTTGTTGCGTTCGGCCAGGGCGAACAGCAGCTCGGGCTCCAGCGATCCTTCCAGGTGCAGGTGCAGTTCTGCCTTGGGCAGCGCGTTAAGCCAGTCGTACATAAAGGGTGTATCTCATCAGGTGCGGTTGGCACCATTCTACAGGGCTTGCGGGCACGTGGCGGTCAATATCGCCCTGGGCGTGGCGCTGCCCAGGGCGAAATTGACCGATGGCTGTGGGGTTTGTGCGCCTCAGCCGGCAATCAGTTGTGCGGCCGCCTGGCGGTGATCGGCGATCAGGCCCTGGACGTCCAGGCCTTCGATCTGGCCGTCGATCACCCGCCACTGACCTGCGACCATGACTCGATCAGCACGGTCGGCACCGCACAGCAGCAGTGCGGAGAGTGGGTCGTGGCTGCCGGAGAAGCGCAGTTCGTCGAGCTTGAACAGTGCCAGGTCAGCCTGTTTGCCCACCGCCAGCTCACCGATATCGCTGCGTCCGAGCAGCTGCGCCGAACCACGGGTGGCCCAGCCCAGGGCGCGCTCCGGGGTGATGGCTTCGGCGCCGTAGCGCAGACGTTGCAGGTACAGGGCCTGGCGTGCTTCGAGGATCATGTTGGAGGCGTCGTTGGAGGCCGAGCCGTCCACGCCCAGGCCAACCGGAGCGCCGGCGTCGGTCAGCTCCACGGTCGGGCAGATACCCGAGGCCAGGCGCATGTTCGAACTCGGGCAGTGGCAGATACCGGTGCCGGCCGCGCCCAGGCGGGCGATTTCATCCGGGTTGAAGTGAATGCCGTGGGCCAGCCAGGTGCGCGGGCCGAGCCAGCCGACGCTGTCCAGGTAATCCACGGTGCGCAGGCCGAAGCGTTGCAGGCAGAAGTCTTCTTCATCCAGGGTTTCGGCCAGGTGGGTGTGCAGACGCACGTCCAGCTCTTCGGCCAGGGTGGCGCTGGCGCGCATGATTTCCGGCGTTACCGAGAACGGCGAGCAGGGCGCCAGGGCGATCTGGATCTGCGCGCCTTCGCCACGCTCGTGGTAGCTGTGGATAAGTCGCTGGCTGTCGGCCAGGATCACTTCGCCCTGTTGCACGGTCTGCTGCGGTGGCAGGCCGCCGTCAGCCTCGCCCAGGCTCATGGAGCCGCGGGTGAGCATGGCGCGCATGCCCAGGGTGCGTACGGCTTCGACCTGCACGTCGATGGCGTTTTCCAGGCCATCAGGGAACAGGTAGTGATGGTCGGCGGCGGTGGTGCAGCCCGACAGCAGCAGTTCGGCCAGGGCTACGCGGCTGGCCAGTTCCAGTTTGGCCGGGGTCAGGCGGGCCCAGACCGGGTAGAGGGTCTTGAGCCAGGGGAACAGCGGCTGGTTGACCACCGGCGCCCAGGCGCGGGTCAGGGTCTGGTAGAAGTGATGGTGGGTGTTGATAAGTCCGGGCAGCACCACGTGTTCGCGGGCGTCGAAGACTTGTCCACAGGGGCTGGACGGGGATTGGCCGAGGGCGAGGACTTCAACGATGCGGCCGTCTTCAAGGACCAGGCCGCCACGGGCATCGAGGCTGTTGGCGGTGAAGATGGCAAGCGGGTTTTTCAACCAGATACGGGTCGCAGGCATGGTGCCGGCTCCTCTGAAAGTGGGTTCAGGTTAGCCAGCTCAGTGTTGCCCTGTCTGCTGATCCAGGGTCGCCGCGGTGGGCGCGACGTGGAGTCTACACCCACCGCGAGGGATTTCACCAGATCAGTGCTTCGCCCCTGTAGTTGATGAACTGCAGGCCGCCTTTTCCAGCCTGGGCATTGACCTGGTCGAGCATGCCGCGGGTGCTGGTGGCCACATCGATGTCGGCGCCTTCGCCGCCCATGTCGGTCTTGACCCAGCCCGGGTGCATGGCCAGGACGCTGAGCGAGGTCTCGCCCAGTTGCACCACGAAGCTGTTGATCATCGAGTTCAGTGCCGCCTTGCTGGCTTTGTACAGGGCCAGTTCCGGCGCGTCGGGGATGGTTATGCTGCCGAGCACCGAGCTCATGAAGGCGATTACGCCGCCGCTCGGGTTCAGCTGTGGAGCAAAACGCTGGGCCACCCGGATCGGTGCCACGCTGTTGGTCATGAACAACTCGCCGACATCCGCCAGCCGGGCGTTCTCCGGGTCCTGGTCATCCGGCCCCTTGACCCCGGCGTTGACGAACAACAGGTCGAAGGTCCTGCCCTTGAGGTTTTCTTGCAGGGCATCGAGTTGCTCGCTGCTGTTCATTTCCAGGGTCTTGACCTCGACCCCGGCGATTGCCGCCAATGCCGGCGCGCGAGCAGGGGCGCGCACCGTGGCGACGACATCCCAGCCATCTTCCTGCAGGCGTTGCACCAGCCCGAGGCCGAGGCCGCGCGAGGCGCCGATGATCAGTGCGGTTTTGTTCGAGGGCATGGGGACTCCTTTCAAGGGGGGTGTTGATCAAAGAATAACCAGTCTAGCCAAGCTGCGGCCAAACGGGCCATTGGCGCAGGGACGCACGGCTTATCCACAGTTTGCTCCACAGTATCTGTGAGCAAGCGCCATCGGTGGATATAAGCACCTTCTGCGTACCTCCCAGGGGCTATAACTGGGGATAACTGACTGATTTTTCGGCAGTTGACCTGCTGTCATCAAATCTTGATCAAAATATGATCGTTTGCGTACAGGCCGCGTCGTTCAAGGCCTTCAGGCGAATGCCCAAAGCTTATCCACAGCCGGGCCCACAGTGAATGTGGGCAAACGCTCAGGTTCGTTGCAGCAGGATTCGACCCCGGCTGAGGTCCGCCAGTTGACGTTGCAGCGGCTCGATCTGTTCTTCGCCCAGGGCCAGCAGCAGGTCGACGCCGTTGGCGGTGAAGTCTTCCGCCAGTACCAGGCCGTCCGCCTCGGCCACCCGCAACTTGAGCAGGGCCAGTTCGCTGAAGGTGCAGCTGCAACGAATTTCGCTGCGGCTGACCAGCAGGCGTTTTTCTGCCTGTTGCAGGCACTTGTTGGCGCCGCCGCCATAGGCACGGGCCAGGCCGCCGGTGCCCAGTTGAATACCGCCGTACCAGCGGATCACCAGCACCACCACCTGGTCGCAGTCCTGGGCCTCGATGGCTGCCAGGATCGGGCGCCCGGCAGTGCCGCCAGGTTCGCCGTCGTCGCTGCTACGGTACTGCGCGCCCAGCTTCCAGGCCCAGCAGTTGTGGGTGGCGGCCAGGTCGCTGTGCTGCTCGATGAAGCTCATGGCTTCAGCGGTGCTGCTGATTGGCGCTGCCAGGGTGATGAAGCGGCTCTTGCGAATCTCTTCGCGAAATTCGCAGGTGTCGAGCAGGGTAAAAGGCATAAACGCAGGTTCAGTCGGGAAGTTTCAGGCCGCAGCCTTTGAGAATGATGTGGATAAGGTTGTTGCTGGCGTCTTCCATGTCCTGCTTTGTCAGGCGGCTGCGGCCGGTGACCTGGCAGATCTGGGTGGCGAAGTCGGCGTAATGCTGGGTGCTGCCCCAGAGCAGGAAGATCAGGTGCACCGGGTCGACGCGGTCCATCTTGCCGGCGTCGATCCAGGCCTGGAACACTGCGGCGCGGCCCTTGAACCAGTCGCGGTAGTCCTGGCTGAAATAGTCGCTCAGGCACTGCCCGCCGCTGATGATCTCCATGGCGAAGATCCGCGAGGCCTGCGGGTTGCGTCGGGAGAATTCCATTTTTGTGCGAATGTAGGTGCTCAGTGCCTGGGCCGGGTCGTCCTCGACATTCAGGGCGTTGAAGGTGCTGTCCCACAACTCGATGATATTGCTCAGCACCGCCACATACAGGCCGAGCTTGTTGGTGAAGTAGTAGTGCAGGTTGGCCTTGGGCAACCCTGCCTTCAAGGCAATGGTGTTCATGCTGGTGCCCTTGAAGCCGTGACGGGCGAACTCGTCCTCGGCCGCCTGGATGATGGCTTGCTCGTTCTTCTGGCGGATGCGGCCGGCGGGCTTGCCCGGGGCGTTGATACGATGCGCAGGGACTTCGAAGGACATGGGCGGTTCCAGACAAGGCAATGGTTATCTTTTCTGAGGGGCTAACCTACCAGCATTAGCGCTCAGCGAGTAGCGGCCAGGCTCTCCAGAAAACTTTCCAGCACCAGGTGCGGGCGCCGACCCTTGCGTGTCACCCAGCACAGGCTCAGGTCATAGAAGCGCTGCGCAGGCTTGAGTGCGCGCAAGCGGCCTTGTTGTACCCAGAAGGTGGCGTAGTGATCGGGCAGGTAGCCGATGTAGCGGCCGGTGAGGATCAGGAAGGCCATGCCTTCGCGGTCCGAGGCGCTGGCGGTGCAGTTGAGGGCCTGGTAGTGCGCCTGGATCTCGGCGGGCAGACGGAAGGTCGGCGCGATCGCGTCCTGGGCATTGAGGCGTTCGTCGTCGAGCAGGCGATCGTCGGCATAGAACAGCGGATGGCCGACCGCGCAGTAGAGCAGCGAGCGTTCGCTGTACAGCGGCTGGTACTCAAGGCCTGACAGCGGGCTGGTCTGCGGCACCACGCCGACATGCAGGCTGCCGTCGAGCACACCTTGCTCGACCTGGCTGGGGGCGATCATGCGAATCTGGATGCGCACGTCCGGGCCGCGGTCCTTGAGCTGGGCCAGGGCGTGGGTGATGCGCATGTGCGGCAGGGTCACCAGGTTGTCGGTCAGGCCGATGTTCAGCTCGCCGCGCAGGTGCTGGTGCAGGCCGTTGACCTCGGTGCGAAAGCTCTCCAGGGCACTGAGCAACTGCAGGGCAGAGTGGTACACCTCGCGGCCTTCCTCGGTCAGCGAGAACCCGGCACGCCCGCGTTGGCACAAGCGCAGGCCCAGGCGCTGTTCCAGGTCGCTCATCTGCTGGCTGATGGCCGAGCGACCGATGCCCAGGACGTTTTCCGCCGCTGAAAAGCCACCGCATTCCACCACGCTGCGGTAGATCTTCAGCAGACGGATGTCGAAATCGCTGACCTGGGCGAGGGGATCGGGGCGGCGGCTCATAGTTTAGTCATCTGCTATCTGAAGATTAGAAGAGTTGGCTTTTTCAGACTTTATCCTCGTGACAATTTAGCTGCAACAACACTTGTCGCTGCTCAATTGCCTTGCGAGGACTTGCCCGATGAATCTGCCTGAAAACGCTCCTGTCGGTCTGGCCAGCCAGCTCAAGCTGGACGCCCACTGGATGCCCTACACCGCCAACCGCAATTTTCAGCGCGATCCACGGCTGATCGTCGCCGCCGAAGGTAGCTACCTGACCGACGACAAAGGTCGCAAGATCTATGACGCCCTGTCCGGCCTGTGGACCTGCGGCGCCGGTCACACCCGCAAGGAAATCCAGGAAGCGGCTGCTCGCCAGTTGGGCGTGCTCGATTACTCGCCAGCTTTCCAGTTCGGTCACCCGCTGTCGTTCCAGTTGGCGGAGAAAATCACCGAGCTGACCCCGGGCAACCTCAATCACGTCTTCTATACCAACTCCGGTTCCGAGTGCTGCGATACCGCGGTGAAGATGGTCCGTGCCTACTGGCGCCTGAAGGGCCAGGCCACCAAGACCAAGCTGATCGGCCGTGCCCGTGGCTACCACGGGGTGAACATCGCCGGTACCAGCCTGGGTGGGGTGAACGGCAACCGCAAACTGTTCGGCCAACTGCTGGACGTCGACCACATTCCGCACACCGTGCTGCCGGGCAATGCCTTCACCAAGGGCATGCCGGAGGAGGGTGGTATTGCCCTGGCCGATGAAATGCTCAAGTTGATCGAACTGCACGATGCTTCGAACATCGCGGCACTGATCGTCGAGCCGCTGGCAGGTTCTGCCGGTGTGCTGCCACCGCCGAAGGGCTACCTCAAGCGCCTGCGTGAAATCTGCGACCAGCACAACATCCTGCTGATCTTCGACGAAGTAATCACCGGCTTCGGTCGCATGGGCGCCATGACCGGCGCCGAAGCCTTCGGCGTCACCCCGGACCTGATGTGCATCGCCAAGCAGGTCACCAACGGCGCCATCCCGATGGGCGCGGTGATCGCCAGCAGCGAGATCTACCAGACCTTCATGAACCAGCCGACCCCGGAATACGCAGTGGAATTCCCCCACGGCTACACCTACTCGGCGCACCCGGTTGCCTGTGCCGCCGGTATCGCCGCGCTGGACCTGCTGCAGAAGGAAAACCTGGTGCAGGCCGCCGCCGAACTGGCACCGCACTTCGAGAACGTGCTGCATGGCGTGAAAGGCGCGAAGAACATCATCGACATCCGTAACTACGGCCTGGCCGGCGCCATCCAGATCGCGGCCCGTGACGGCGACGCCATCGTGCGTCCTTACGAGATCGCCATGAAGCTGTGGCAAGCCGGCTTCTATGTGCGCTTCGGTGGCGACACCCTGCAGTTCGGCCCGACCTTCAACAGCCAGCCGCAGGAACTGGATCGTCTGTTCGACGCGGTCGGCGAGGCCATCAACCAGGTCGCCTGATTTCTTCACCTCTATAAGAAGCGGACGCCAGCAGCCTGGCGTTCGCGCACAATTTCACGATGGAGTTCTGCATGAGCACTGTTCAACACCTGATCAATGGCGAGCTGGTCGCTGCCGACGAGCGCACCGCCGATGTCTTCAACCCGTCCACTGGCCAGGCCATCCACAAGGTCGCCCTGGCCAGCAAGCACACCGTGCAACAGGCCATCGACGCCGCCAAGGCGGCCTTCCCGGCCTGGCGCAACACGCCACCGGCCAAGCGCGCCCAGGTGATGTTCCGCTTCAAGCAACTGCTGGAGCAGAACGAGGCGCGTATCTCCCAGCTGATCAGCCAGGAGCACGGCAAGACCCTGGAAGACGCCGCCGGTGAACTCAAGCGTGGTATCGAGAACGTCGAGTTCGCCTGCGCCGCCCCGGAAGTGCTCAAAGGCGAATACACCCGCAACGTCGGCCCGAACATCGACGCCTGGTCCGACTTCCAGCCCCTGGGCGTGGTCGCCGGTATTACCCCGTTCAACTTCCCGGCCATGGTGCCGCTGTGGATGTACCCGCTGGCCATTGCCTGCGGTAACTGCTTCATTCTCAAGCCGTCCGAGCGTGACCCGAGCTCGACCCTGCTGATCGCCGAACTGCTGCACGAAGCCGGCCTGCCCAAGGGCGTGCTGAACGTGGTGCACGGCGACAAGGAAGCGGTCGATGCGCTGATCGAGGCGCCAGAGGTCAAGGCCCTGAGCTTCGTCGGTTCGACCCCGATCGCCGAATACATCTATGCCGAAGGCACCAAGCGCGGCAAGCGTGTCCAGGCCCTGGGCGGCGCGAAGAACCACGCGGTGCTGATGCCGGATGCCGACCTGGACAATGCGGTGAGCGCACTGATGGGCGCGGCTTACGGTTCCTGTGGCGAGCGCTGCATGGCGATTTCCGTGGCCGTGTGCGTCGGCGACCAGGTGGCTGATGCACTGATCGCCAAGCTTGAGCCCCAGATAAAGGCGCTGAAGATCGGTGCCGGTACTTCCTGTGGCCTGGACATGGGCCCGCTGGTCACCGCTGCGGCCCGTGACAAGGTCGTTGGCTACATCGATGACGGCGTTGCCGCCGGTGCGCAACTGGTGGTGGACGGTCGTGGTTACCGTGTTGCCGGTAACGAAGATGGCTACTTTGTGGGTGGCACCCTGTTCGACCGCGTCACCCCTGAAATGCGCATCTACAAGGAAGAGATCTTCGGGCCTGTCCTGTGCGTGGTTCGGGTCAACAGCCTGGAAGAAGCCATGCAGCTGATCAACGAACACGAGTACGGCAACGGCACCTGCATCTTCACCCGTGACGGTGAAGCGGCGCGTCTGTTCTGTGACGAGATCGAAGTGGGCATGGTCGGTGTCAACGTACCGCTGCCGGTACCGGTGGCTTACCACAGCTTCGGTGGCTGGAAGCGTTCGCTGTTCGGTGACCTGCATGCCTATGGTCCGGACGGCGTGCGTTTCTACACCCGTCGCAAGGCGATTACCCAACGCTGGCCGCAGCGTGCCAGCCATGAGGCTTCGCAGTTCGCCTTCCCTAGCCTTTAAGGCAGGGTGAAGAAAAAGGGGAGGCCGTCAGGCCTCCCCTTTGCTTTTGGGGCTTTTGACCTTTACGACAGGTATATTGCAATTAGTGCTTGACGCTCGATTTAATCTCTCTATAATTCGCCCCACTTCCGGCGCAGTCGAAACGGAAAACTCCTTGAGAATCAACGAGTTGAACGTTTCAGGTAGTACCGGAAGGGCTTCGATCGCAAGGTCGGCAGCGGTGAAAAAGGTGGTTGACAGCGAGTTTAAACGCTGTAGAATTCGTCTCCCGCTGACGAGAGATCGCGGCGAGTCAAGCAGTTGAATTTGAACGACTTTCTAGTAAAAGACTTCAAAATAAACGCTTGACAGCAAATGAGGAAAGCGTAGAATGCGCGCCTCGGCTGAAGCGAAACGCTTCGCCAACCGCTCTTTAACAATCGAATCAAGC
>NZ_JALRNF010000005.1 GCF_030272895.1 Pseudomonas sp. BGr12
GTGTTTCTTTTGTTTTTTGTTGTTTTTTTTTCACAACCCCCCCCCTCTTTTTTATAGAGTATCCTCTGGGGGGCCCCCCCCCCCACCCCGTGGGGGGGGGGGGGGGGCCCCCCCCCGCGATGAGGCCCTCAGGACTTAGAACTCAACCTTGACCGCCTGGGAAGCACGGGTCGCCTTGGCCCGGGCCGCTTCGATCGACTCGTCACGGGCCAGGCACACGCCCATGCGCCGCTGACCGTTGACCTCAGGCTTGCCGAACAGGCGAATGGCCGTGTCCGGCTCGCTCAGGGCCGCGCCCAGGTTGGCGAAGGCGGTCTGCTGTGACTGACCTTCCACCAGGATCACCGCCGATGCCGAAGGACCGAACTGACGAATCAGTGGAATCGGCAGGCCCAGGATCGCACGGGCATGCAGGGCGAACTGCGACAGGTCCTGGGAGATCAGGGTCACCAGGCCGGTGTCGTGCGGACGCGGCGAAACCTCGCTGAACCACACCTGATCGCCTTTGACGAACAGCTCGACGCCGAACAGGCCACGGCCACCCAGGGCCTCGGTAACCGCCTTGGCCACGCGCTCGGATTCAGCCAGGGCCACCGGGCTCATGGCCTGGGGTTGCCAGGATTCCTGATAGTCGCCCTTCTCCTGGCGATGGCCGACCGGCGCGCAGAAGGTGGTGCCACCGACATGACGCACGGTCAACAGGGTGATTTCGTAGTCGAAATCGATGAAGCCCTCGATGATCACCCGACCCTTGCCGGCGCGCCCGCCCTCCTGGGCATAGTCCCAGGCCTTCTGCAGGTCTTCGGTGCTCTTGAGCAGGCTCTGGCCCTTGCCCGAGGAGCTCATCACCGGCTTGACCACGCAAGGGAAGCCCAAGTCTTCAACCGCTGCACGGTAGTCTTCGAAGGTATCGGCGAAGTGGTACGGCGAGGTGGGCAGGTCCAGCTCTTCGGCGGCCAGGCGACGGATGCCTTCGCGGTTCATGGTCAACTGCGCGGCGCGCGCAGTCGGCACCACGGTGAAGCCTTCGTTTTCCAGCTCGACCAGGGTGGCGGTGGCGATAGCTTCGATCTCCGGCACGATGTAGTGCGGCTTCTCGGCCTCGATCACCGCACGCAAGGCAGCGCCGTCGAGCATGTTGATCACGTGGCTGCGATGGGCCACCTGCATGGCCGGGGCATTGGCGTAACGGTCCACGGCGATCACTTCAACGCCCAGGCGTTGCAGCTCGATCACCACTTCCTTGCCCAGCTCGCCGCAGCCACACAGCAGTACGCGGGTCGCGGTCGGCGACAATGGGGTTCCGATACGGGTCATTTCAGGTCCTCAGAGGGAAGGAATCCAGGGCCGTACCGTCGTCGGTGCAACCCGGTGAAAAGGAGCGCCATTTTACATGAACCGGGCCGCCCGGCCTCAGCCGGCAACGGCCTGCTTGCGCAAGCGCCAGGCCATGATCAGCCATACCGCCGTCACTCCGGCGAACTTGGAGGCCAGCGCAGTGCCGACCACAACCGGGGTCAGCGCACCGATCATGCCGAAGAAAATGAAGGTATCGATGGGAATGCTCAGCGCCGAGCTCAACCACAGGCGGTCGTGCAGCGGACGCCGGGTGATGCTGAAGACCAGCCAGTCGATCAGCTCCGACACTGCAAAGGCGGTGGCACTGGCCAGGGCGATAGCCGGCTCGGAGGTCACGTAGGACAGCACCAGGGCCACCAGCATGGCGACCAGCGCACCATGGCCGTAGCGGGTCTGCACCATGTCACGGAGGATGAACACCAGCCCGCCCCAGGCGGACCAGATGACATCGAGGTGCGGGGCACTGGAAAAGGCGTAGTTGATCAGCACGACGCTGCTGATGTAGGCAATCAGAAAAGGCATGGAATCGACCGCTGGGCAAGCCGTACAGGGTACTGCAGCGGCCGCCCGCGGCCAAGGGGCGCGATCAGCCGGCGACGCTGCCCGTGGCAAAAACCAGCCCGGCCGCCACCGCGCGCTCATGGCACAGCTTCAACACCTGGCGCCGCTCGGCATTGTCCATCCGGCCCCAGCGGGTGATTTCCTGGGCACTGCGCTGGCAGCCGGTGCAGATGTCGGCCTCGTCCAGGGCGCAGATATGCACGCAAGGCGAGGCGACCGGACGCTCACTGACGCTCATCAGTCCTCCTGCGGCGCGAGATCGCGGGCATAGCGCTCGGCGTTATGCACGTAATGGGCGGCGCTGGCTTCGAGCATCTTCTTCTGCGCTTCGGTCAATTCGCGCACGACCTTGCCAGGCGAGCCCACCACCAGCGAGCCGTCGGGAATCTCCTTGCCCTCGGGAATCAGGGCGTTGGCGCCGATGATGCAATGCTTGCCGATGCGCGCGCCGTTTAGGACTACCGCGTTGATCCCGACCAGGCTGTAGTCGCCCACGGTGCAACCATGGAGCATGGCGTTGTGGCCGACGGTCACGCCCTTGCCCAAGGTCAGCGGCGAGCCCATGTCGGTGTGCATCACGGTACCGTCCTGGACGTTGCTGTTCTCGCCGATGTCGATCAACTCGTTGTCGCCGCGCAGCACCGCGCCGAACCAGACATTGGCCCCGGCCTGCAGGCGTACCTTGCCAATCAGCGTGGCAGTGGGTGCCACCCAGCTGCGCGGATGGGTTTCGACCCGCAGGTCGCCCAGACGGTATTTCATGCGTGGATCCTCACGGTGCGGCGGTGATGGCGGGCGTCCCGCTCAAATGGGAGTAAAGCGCTCAGGCGGCTGGTGCAGGCTGATGTTGGCATCGTAAAGCAAGTTGACCAGCTCGACGATCATGATCGCCGACAGCCCCCAGATCTTGTACTCGCCAAAACGGTAGCTGGGCACGTACCAGCTGCGCCCCTGGTAGTCGATACGATGGGTGTGATCGCGCGGGTCCTGGCGGAAGAACTCCAGCGGAACGGTGAACACGGCAGCGATCTCGGCGTCGTTGGCCTGGTACTCGACATAGTCGGGAATCAGCCCGACGAAAGGCGTGACCTTCAAACCGTGCAACGAAATCAGCGGGCTCAGCGGACCAATGACCTCCACCAGCCCGGGCGGCAGGCCGATTTCCTCTTCGGCTTCACGCAGGGCGGTGAACACCAGGTCCGGGTCTTCCGGGTCGCGGCGCCCGCCCGGGAACGCCACCTCGCCGCCATGGGTCGACAGGCCCTTGGCGCGCAGGGTCAACACCAGCTCGGGCGACTCGCTGCGGGTAATGGGCAATAACACCGCAGCCTCGGGAAAACGACGATCGGTCTCCAGGGTGCTCGGCGTATGACTGCTCACGCGGCGAAGTAGCTCGTCCAGCATTGCTCTCTCTCGATTCCAAAGCCTGTCGTGCATGATGCACCAAAGCCGCCGGCCGCCCAACCCCTGCGGCAACCTGCTTGCAGCGGTGGCGACACTGGCGCCAAGATAGGCACAACCTACAGGAATAAAAGCATGAAATTCTGCAGTGCGTGCGGCAAACCGGTGGTTCAACGCATTCCCGAGGGCGATACCCGCCTGCGTTATGCCTGCGACCACTGCCATACCATCCATTACCAGAACCCCAATATCGTTGCCGGCGTGCTACCGACCTGGGGCAGCCAGGTATTGCTGTGCCGCCGCGCCATCGAGCCGCGCCGGGGGTACTGGACCCTGCCGGCCGGGTTCATGGAGAACGGCGAGACCCTGGAACAGGCCGCTCGTCGCGAAACCGTCGAGGAAGCCTGCGCCCGGGTCGGGCAGATGAGCCTGTACCAGTTGTTCGACCTGCCGCACATCAACCAGGTGCATGTGTTCTTTCGCGCCGAACTGGCCGACCTGGACTTCGCCGTCGGCGTCGAGAGCCTGGAAGTGCGACTTTTCGATGAAAGTGAAATCCCGTGGGACGAGCTGGCTTTCAGGACCATCAGTCGTACCCTAGAATGCTATTATCGTGACCGCATCGAGCAGCAGTACCCGATTGGCAACGAATGCCTGCCACCCTTGCTCGTCTCGTCACCCAACACCTAAGCTTTCAGGGATATCGTTTCATGCGCTGGTTGTTTGCCCTTTTCTGCCTCAGTGTGGCTTCGGTGTCCCAGGCAGCCTTTACCGAAACCATAATCACCAAGCCGATCGAAAAGGCGGCGCCCTCGCCTCTGCAGCTCAAACCCGAGCCCATCATTCCGATCGACAAGATCCTGGTGGTCAAGTCCCAGCGACGCCTGCAGCTGATCAGCGGCGGCGCCCCGCTCAAGACCTACCGCATCTCCCTGGGCAAGCAACCCAGGGGTGCCAAGCAGCGCGAAGGCGACAAACGCACCCCCGAAGGCTTCTACTGGATCGACTGGCGCAAGGTCAGCGACCGCTACAACCTGGCCATGCACGTGTCCTACCCGAACATCAGCGACTCGGCACGGGCACGGCGCGAAGGCGTGGAACCCGGCGGCATGATCATGATCCACGGCACCCCGCTGGATGAAGAGTACCCCGAAGAGTTCTTCCACACCCTGGACTGGACCGAAGGCTGCATCGCCATGACCAACCGCGACATGCGCGAAGTCTGGAACATGGTGCCGGACGGCACGATGATCGAAATCCGTCCCTGAGGTTCCAGACGGCCACAAAAAAGCCGCGACCGATGCAGATCGGTCGCGGCTTTTTTGTACACGTCAGAAGTCGGCGAGTTGCCAGACCTCATACGCCGGGGTTTGGTAAGGATGACTGTGCTTGAGCGCAGCGACCACCGCCTGGATCAGCGCGTCGGCCACCACCAGCTCGACCCGCCACTCTTCGACCTGCTCGACCACGCCGGCCTGCCCGATGAACGGCTGGCTGCCGTCCAGCGGGCGGAACTGGCCCTGGCCCAGCACCTGCCAGGCGCAGCAGTCATAGTCGCCGATGCGTCCGCCGCCTGCGGCGAACACAGCGGCCTTGACCACTTCGACATGGCTGGGCGGCACGAAGAAGGCGAGCTTGTACACCCTTAGTTCACCCAGACCCGCGCGTTGCGGAACATGCGCATCCACGCACCGTCTTCGTTCCAGTCATCCGGACGCCAGGAGTTCTGCACGGCACGGAAGACCCGCTCAGGGTGCGGCATCATGATGGTGACGCGACCGTCGCGGCTGGTGAGGCCGGTGATCCCGCGCGGCGAACCGTTCGGGTTGGCCGGGTAGGTCTCGGTGACCTTGCCATGATTGTCGACGAAGCGCAGGGCCACGCAACCGGACAGGTCGGCTTCGAGCAGTGCTTCTTCGCTGGCGAATTCGGCATGGCCTTCACCGTGGGCGATGGCGATCGGCATGTGCGAACCGGCCATGCCCTGCAGGAAGATCGAGTTCGACTTCTGTACTTCGACCATGGCCACACGGGCTTCGAACTGCTCGGAACGGTTGCGCACGAAGTGCGGCCAGAACTCGGTGCCCGGGATAAGCTCGTGCAGGTTGGACATCATCTGGCAACCGTTGCACACACCCAGGGTGAAGCTGTCGGTACGCTCGAAGAAGCCCTGGAAGGCATCGCGGGCACGGCTGTTGAACAGCGCCGACTTGGCCCAGCCTTCACCGGCGCCCAGTACGTCACCGTAGGAGAAGCCACCGCAGGCCACCAGGCCTTTGAAGGTTTCCAGGTCGACGCGGCCGGCGAGGATATCGCTCATGTGCACGTCGATGGCGTTGAAGCCGGCACGGTCGAAGGCCGCGGCCATCTCCACCTGGCCGTTGACGCCCTGCTCGCGCAGGATCGCCACTTGCGGACGCACACCCTTCTTGATGTACGGCGCGGCGATGTCCTGGTTGACGTCGAAGCCCAGCTTGACGCTCAGGCCCGGGTTGTCTTCTTCCAGCAGGTTGTCGAATTCCTGGTCGGCGCAGTCGGCGTTGTCGCGCAGGCGCTGGATCTGGTAGCTGGTCTCGGCCCACTGGCGCTGCAGCAGGCGACGCTCGCCCTTGAACAGCTCTTCGCCTTCGAACTTGACCAGCACTTCGCCGTTGTTGATCGGCTGGCCGATCACCGCGACACAGTCTTCGCCCAGGCCAGCGGCGCTGAACTGTGCCAGTACTTCACCGGTAGCGTCCTGGCGCACCTGGATCACCGCGCCCAGCTCTTCGTTGAAGAGGATGGCGGCGATCTTCTCGCGCTTGCTGGTCAGGGTGTCCAGTTCCAGCTCCAGGCCGCAGTGGCCGGCAAAGGCCATTTCCAGCACGGTGGTCATCAGGCCGCCGTCGGAACGGTCGTGGTAGGCCAAAAGGTGGCCATCGGCGTTCAGGCCCTGGATCACTGCGAAGAAGGCCTTGAGGTCTTCGGCGTCGTCGACGTCCGGTGCCTGGGCGGCCAGCTTGCCGTGGGTCTGGGCGAGGATCGAGGCGCCCATGCGGTTCTGGCCGCGGCCCAGGTCGATCAGGATCAGGTCGGTCTCGCCCTTGTCCATGCGCAGTTGCGGGGTCAGGGTCTTGCGTACGTCGACCACTGGAGCGAAGCCGCTGACGATCAGCGACATCGGCGCGGTGACGCTCTTCTCGGCACCCTCCTCGCTCCACTTGGTCTTCATCGACATGGAGTCCTTGCCCACCGGAATGGTCAGGCCCAGTGCCGGGCACAGGTCCATGCCGACGGCCTTGACGGTGTCGTACAGGCGGGCGTCTTCACCCGGGTGACCGGCGGCGGACATCCAGTTGGCCGACAGCTTGATGTCGGACAGCTTCTCGATGCGGGCGGCAGCCAGGTTGGTCAGGGTCTCGCCGATCGCCATGCGGCCGGAGGCCGGGGCGTCGAGCAGGGCCAGCGGAGTACGCTCGCCCATGGCCATGGCTTCACCGGTGTATACGTCGAAGCTGGTGGCGGTGACGGCGCAGTCGGCCACCGGTACCTGCCACGGGCCGACCATCTGGTCGCGGGCGACCAGGCCGGTGATGGTGCGGTCGCCAATGGTGATCAGGAAGCTCTTGCTGGCCACGGCCGGGTGACGCAGTACGCGCTCGACCGAGTCGCCCAGCTCCAGGCTGGCCGGGTCGAAGTCATCGCCCAGTTCCGCTTCACGGGTAACCGAACGGTGCATGCGCGGCGGCTTGCCCAGCAGCACGTCCAGCGGCATGTCCACCGGGGTGTTGTTGAAGTGGCTGTCGGTCACGGTCAGGTGAGCTTCTTCGGTGGCCTCGCCGACCACGGCGAACGGGCAGCGCTCGCGTTCGCAGATGGCCTTGAAGCGCTCGAAGTCGACGGCGCTGACCGCCAGCACATAGCGCTCCTGGGATTCGTTGGACCAGATCTCGTGCGGCGCCATGCCCGGCTCATCGTTGGGCACGTTGCGCAGCTCGAAGCGGCCACCGCGGCCACCGTCGTTGACCAGTTCCGGGAAGGCGTTGGAAATGCCGCCGGCGCCGACGTCGTGGATGAAGGCGATCGGGTTGTTGTCACCCAGCTGCCAGCAGCGGTCGATGACCTCCTGGCAACGGCGCTCCATTTCCGGATTTTCGCGCTGTACCGAGGCGAAGTCGAGGTCGGCGGAGCTGGCGCCGGTGGCGACCGACGACGCCGCGCCGCCACCCAGGCCGATCAGCATGGCCGGGCCGCCGAGCACGATCAGCTTGGCGCCGACGGTGATCTCGCCCTTCTGCACGTGGTCTTCACGGATGTTGCCCAGGCCGCCGGCGAGCATGATCGGCTTGTGGTAGCCGCGCACTTCTTCGCCGTGCGGGGTGTTGATCGACTGCTCGAAGGTACGGAAGTAGCCGGTCAGGGCCGGACGGCCGAATTCGTTGTTGAACGCCGCGCCGCCCAGTGGGCCGTCGACCATGATGTCGAGGGCGTTGACGATGCGCTCCGGCTTGCCGTAGGCCTTCTCCCAAGGCTGTTCGAAGCCCGGGATGCGCAGGTTGGATACGGTGAAGCCGGTGAGGCCGGCCTTGGGCTTGGCACCGCGACCGGTGGCGCCTTCGTCACGGATTTCGCCACCGGAACCGGTGGAGGCGCCGGAGAACGGCGAGATGGCGGTCGGATGGTTGTGGGTCTCGACCTTCATCAGGATGTGCACCGGCTCCTGCACCGCGCCGTACTGGCGGGTCTCAGGGTTCGGGAAGAAGCGGCCGGCAACGTTGCCGACGATCACCGAGGCGTTGTCCTTGTAGGCCGACAGCACGCCTTCGCTGTGCATCTGGTAGGTGTTCTTGATCATGCCGAACAGGCTCTTCTCCTGAGCCTGGCCGTCGATGTCCCAACTGGCGTTGAAGATCTTGTGGCGGCAGTGCTCGGAGTTGGCCTGGGCGAACATCATCAACTCGATGTCGTTCGGGTTGCGCGCAAGGTTCTGGAAGGCGGCGACCAGGTAGTCGATCTCGTCTTCGGCCAGGGCCAGGCCCAGGTCGACGTTGGCCTTCTCCAGCGCGGCGCGGCCACCGCCGAGGATGTCCACGGAGGTCATCGGCTTGGGCTGGGCGTGGCTGAACAGACCGGCGGCGTCTTCCAGGCGGCCCAGGACGATCTGGGTCATGCGGTCGTGCAGGATCTGCGCGACCAGGCCGGCGTCGGCCTCGCTCAGCTCGCCTGCGACGTAGTAGGCGATGCCGCGCTCCAGGCGCTGGATGTTCTCCAGGCCGCAGTTGTGGGCGATGTCGCTGGCTTTGCTCGACCAGGGCGAGATGGTGCCGAAGCGTGGCAGGACCAGGAACAGCCGACCGCTGGGCTCCTGTACCGGAACGCTGGGGCCGTACTTGAGCAGGCGCGCAAGCACTTGCTGTTGGTCGGCGGTCAGTTCGCCGTCAACCTCGGCGAAATGAGCGAATTCAGCATACAAACCACTAACAGCGGGGACTTTCTGGCTCAATTGCTCGAGTAATTTACCGTGGCGAAAGGCAGAAAGGGCAGGAGCGCCGCGCAGGATCAACATCGTCGGGACAGCCTCAGGAAGGGGGTGTGCTTAGAGGCCGTGCATTCTAGCCTAATTCCGCCGCTTCCGGCACCCGCAACACTGCATTCTGACGCATCCGCATGTCGGCGCAGCGAACCGGACCCGAGGGTCAAAAAAACCATCGATTCCACTCGACCAGCCGCCCCTGCCACAAAGCTCGCTAGCAGACCAGCTATCGGTTGTCGAGATATGGCGGGACCGGTGCTTTGCGTATACTGCAACCTATGTTCGCCCAAACAGCTTTGCGCCAGCGCTGCGCCAGATGGCTCATCGCAACCGGACTCTTCCTGATGCTCGCTGCCTGCGTTGAAAAACCCGGCACTCTGGAGCGCGTCAAGGAGGACGGTGTGCTGCGCGTGGTCACCCGCAACAGCCCCGCCACCTATTTCCAGGACCGCAACGGTGAAACCGGCTTCGAGTACGAGCTGGTCAAGCGTTTTGCCGATGACCTGGGGGTGGAGCTGAAGATCGAGACGGCAGACAACCTCGACGAGCTGTTCGACCAGCTCGGCAAGCCTTCAGGCCCGGTACTGGCTGCCGCCGGCCTGGTCAGCAGCGAGCAGCGAAAGTCCCAGGTACGCTTTTCCCACCCCTACCTGGAAGTGACCCCGCAGATCATCTACCGCAACGGCCGCTCGCGCCCCACCGATGCCAAGGACCTGGTCGGCAAGAAGATCATGGTGCTCAAGGGCAGCAGCCATGCCGAGCAAATGGCCGAGCTTAAAAAGAAGTATCCAACCCTTGAATACGAAGAATCCGACGCAGTGGAAGTCGTTGACCTACTGCGCATGGTCGATGAAGGGCAGATCGACCTGACCCTGGTCGACTCCAACGAACTGGCGATGAACCAGGTCTACTTCCCCAACGTGCGGGTCGCCTTCGACCTGGGCGACGCCCGTGACCAGCGCTGGGCGGTGGCCGCCGGCGACGACAACAGCCTGCTCAACGAGATCAACGAATTTCTCGACAAGGTGCAGAAGAATGGCACCTTGCAGCGTCTGAAAGATCGCTATTACGGCCACGTCGATGTACTGGGCTATGTAGGTGCCTATACCTTCGCCCAGCACCTGCAGCAGCGTTTGCCGCGCTACGAGAAGCACTTCAAGGACTCGGCCAAGAAGGAACAGGTCGACTGGCGCCTGCTGGCGGCCATCGGCTACCAGGAGTCCATGTGGCAGGCCGAAGTCACCTCCAAGACCGGCGTGCGCGGCCTGATGATGCTGACCCAGCGCACTGCCCAGGCCATGGGCGTCTCCAACCGCCTGGACCCGGTGCAGAGCATTCGTGGCGGCGCCAAATACTTCATGCACGTGAAGGACGAACTGGACGACTCGATCAAGGAGCCGGACCGCACCTGGTTCGCCCTGGCCGCCTACAACGTCGGCAGCGGCCACCTGGACGATGCGCGCAAGCTGGCCAAGCGAGAAGGCCTGAACCCGAACAAGTGGCTGGACGTCAAGAAGATGCTGCCGCGCCTGTCCCAGAAGCAGTGGTACAGCAAGACCCGCTACGGCTATGCCCGCGGTGGTGAGCCGGTGCATTTCGTGGCCAACATCCGGCGCTACTACGACATCCTCACCTGGGTGACCCAGCCACAGCTGGAAGGCAGCCAGGTCGCCGACGGCAACCTGCATGTCCCGGGCGTCAACAAGACCAAGCCACCGGAAGCGCCGCAGCTCTAAAGGCCCCGCCCTGCCCCCGTGGGAGCTGGCGAAGCCTGCGATCGACTGCGCAGCAGTCGCAACCCAGCCACCGCGGTAGACCAGATACCTCCGACACATCAGGTTTTACGGCCGTTTCACGGCCGATCGCAGCCTGGCGGCAGCTCCCACCGAAGCTGATACCACCCGTCCCCGTGGAAGCTGGCGAAGCCTGCGATCGACTGCGCAGCAGTCGCAACCCAGCCACCGCGGTAGACCAGATACCTCCGACACACATCAGGTTTTACGGCCGTTTCACGGCCGATCGCAGCCTGGCGGCAGCTCCCACCGAAGCTGATACCACCCATCCCCGTGGGAGCTGGCGAAGCCTGCGATCGACTGCGCAGCAGTCGCAACCCAGCCACCGCGGTAGACCAGATACCTCCGACACACATCAGGTTTTACGGCCGTTTCACGGCCGATCGCAGCCTGGCGGCAGCTCCCACCGAAGCTGATACCACCCGCCCTTGTGGGAGCTGGCGAAGCCTGCGATCGACTGCACAGCAGTCGCAACCCAATCACCGCGGTAGACCAGATACCTCCGACACATCAGGTTTCACGGCCGATCGCAGCCTGGCGGCAGCTCCCACCGAAGCTGATACCGCCCGTCCCCGAGGGAGCTGGCGAAGCCTGCGATCGACTGCGCAGCAGTCGCAACCCAGCCACCTCGGTAGACCAGATACCTCCGACACATCAGGTTTTGCGGCCGATCGCAGCCTGGCGGCAGCTCCCACCGAAGCTGATACCACCCGCCCCGTGGGAGCTGGCGAAGCCTGCGATCGACTGCACGGGGTATCAGCTACGTCAGGCCTTCGCCCGCCGCGCCTTGAAGAACTCGGACAGAATCGTCCCGCACTCCTCGGCCAGCACGCCGCCTTCGAATATCACCCGATGGTTGAGAAAACCCTGGGTAAAGAACTGCCCCTGGCTCTGCACGATGCCCGCCTTGGGCTCCAGGGCGCCGTACACCACCCGGGCGATGCGCGAATGGACGATCAGCCCTGCGCACATGCTGCACGGCTCCAGGGTCACGTAGAGGGTGCTGCCCGGCAGGCGGTAATTGCTCGCGGCCTGGGCGGCGGCGCGAATCGCGACCATTTCGGCATGGGCGCTGGGATCACTGCCACTGATCGGGCAATTGAAGCCCCGGCCAATGACCTGGCCATGCTGCACCAGCACCGCGCCCACCGGCACCTCGCCCATGGCCGCGCCCTGGGCGGCCAGTTCCAGGGCCTGGCGCATGAATTCCTGGTCGCGGCTGCGATCGATGATCTGCGCGCGCATCAGGCCACCTCGATCGCGGCCATCAGGCCGGTTTCCATATGATCGATCACGTGGCAGTGGAACATCCAGGTCCCCGGGTTATCCGCCACCAGCGCCACCTGGGCACGCTCGTTCTTGCCCAGCAGGTAGGTGTCGGTGAACCAGGGTTCGACGATCTTGCGCCGATTGGAGGCGATCACCTTGAAACTCATGCCGTGCAGGTGAATCGGGTGCTGGTACTGGGTCATGTTCTTCAGCTCGAGGATGTAGCTCTTGCCCTTCTTGAGCGTGGCGATAGGCCGCTCGGCACAGGTCTTGTCGGTGATGTCCCAAGCCTGACCGTTGATCTGCCACAGGCTCGGCGGCTTGCCGTTCTCGGTGTTCACCGAGACCTTGCCGACCCATTCGAAATTGAAGTTGAGCTTCTCGGCGCTGGCCAGGTCCGGCTCGGCGATCGGGTTGGGCGGCAGCGCCTCGGGCCAGTCGCCGGGCGACTCGTTGCTGGCCACCGAACGCAGGGTACCCAGACGCACGAAACCATCGCGCAGCGAGAGCTCTTCGCCCGCCTCGGGAATACGGATCGCCAGGCAGATACGCATGCCCGGGCCGAGCCAGTAGTCATCATCCAGCGGGCGCGGAGTGACCGGGTTGCCGTCGAGGGCATAGATCATTGCTTCGCAGTTGCCCTTGAGGTTCAACCGGTAGGTCCAGGTGTTGTCCAGGTTCAACAGGCGCACCCGCACCACCTGCCCTGCCGGCAACTCGGTGACCGAGTCGGCCTGGCCGTTGATGGTGATCAGGCGTCCGGCGGTACCGTTGCGGGCCGCCTCGCGGGGGATGCTGAACGGCATCCAGGCGCCCTGCTCGTCGACATGCCAGTTTTTCAGGCTCAGGGTGCGCTCATGCCTGAAGCCGGTGGGCTCGCGCTCCTCGACGATCAGCGGGCCGACCAGGCCGCGCCCCAGCTCCTCGGAGCTGGCAACATGGGGGTGGTACCAATAGCTGCCGGCATCCGGCACGCGGAATTTGTAGTCGAAGAATTCGCCCGGCTTGACCGGCAGTTGCGACACGTAGGGCACGCCGTCCATTTCCAGCGGCAGGCGGATGCCGTGCCAGTGGATGGTGGTCTCGACCGGCAGCTGGTTGATGAAGCGCACCCGCAACCATTCCCCCTGGCGCACCCGCAGTTCGGTACCCGGTGCAGACGGGCCGAAGGCCCAGGCTTCGGTCTTGTGCCCGGCTACCAGCTCGACATCCAGCGGTGCGGCAATCAGCACATAGTCTTGCCCGGCGTTCGGGTCGGGGCGCCCCAGCCAGTAGCGGGCAGCGCCTCCGGCGCCCAGGCCGATTGCCACCAGGCCGGTCAGGCCTCCGAGTATTTGTCGCCGGGTAAAGGACATGCAGCGGGTACCTCGTATTGCCAGGAACAACATGCCGGCACCTGGCCAGGTGCCGGCGATGAAGGGCGAATACGATACACCTGCACTTGAGAAAGATTAAGTGAAGAGTTGCCGCAGGACCCGGCCTGGCCGAATGCAGACGAAAAAGAGCAGGCATCACTGCCTGCTCTTTTTCACCGGGAAGGCATCACGCACTAGATCTTGTGCAGCTTCCAGGCATCGGCAAACGGCGCCGTGCCTTTGTCATAGGGCTTGAACATGGCCATGTAGACCAGGCCGATGCCAATGACCACTGCGGCGGTGAGCAAGATCCCGTAGTTGCTGTACCAAGGGGCATCCGGCGTACGCGGCCATGACATGTTGGCGACCGCCAGCAAGCCGTAGACCAGCGCCAGAACGTTCACGATCCAGCCCCAGCCGCCCAGGGTGAACTGACCTGCCGGCTTCCAGCCGCGAAGCCGGGCGAACAGCGCGCCACCCACGATCATCTGGAACGACAGGTAAATGCCGATGGCCGCAAAGCTGACGATGATTGCGATCGCATTTTCCAGGTAGAACCCCGCACAGACGATGGCCGCCGGGATCACGCCGCAGGTGATCAACGCTGCAGAGGGAACTCGGGTAGTGGGCGAAAGACGCTTGAGCAGGCCGCTGCCCATGACCATTTCATCCCGGGCAAAGGAGTACAGCAGGCGGCTGGCCGCAGCCTGCAGGCTGAGGACGCAGGACACGAAGGAGACCGTGATGACCGCCGTGACGATTTTCCATCCGGTTGGCCCGAAGGCATTACCCATGATGGTCGACATAGGGTCCTTGTCTTCACCCGACAGCACCTTGGCAATGTCCGGAACCGCCAGGATCAGAGCCAACGCAGCAAAGATCGCGGCACCACCACCGATGTAGATGGTCATGCGCATGGCCTTGGGAATGCGCTTGCTCGGGTTTGGCGTCTCTTCAGCCACGTCACCGCAGGCCTCGAAGCCATAGTAGAGGAACATGCCGGCCAGCGACGCGGTCAGGAACGCCGGCCAGTAACTGCCATCGATTCGGATGTCGAAGGTATTGAATAGCACCGAGAACGGCTGATGACGCTCGAAGATCAGCAGGTAACCACCGATCACGATCGCGCCCAGCAACTCGCAGATGAATCCGAACATCGCGACCTTAGCCAGCAGCTTGGTCCCGCTCAGGTTCAGTGCAGTCGCCATCACGGTCAACGCCAGTGCGACGAAGGTGTTGGTCACCGGGCTCGGTTCGAAACCCAGCATGGCCGCGATGTAGGGGCCGGCCCCCAGTGCGACGGCAGCAATGGTCACGCACAGCGAAACGGAGTAGATCCAGCCCACCATCCAGGCCCAGCGCTTGCCCACCAGGCGACGTGCCCAGGGGTAGACGCCTCCGGAGATCGGAAATTGCGAAACCACCTCGCAGAAAATCAGGCAGACCAGCATCTGCCCGAAGCCGACCAGCAAGTATGACCAGAACATCGGCGGCCCGCCCGCCGCCAGGCACAGACCGAAAAGCGTATAAACGCCCACGACCGGCGAAAGGTAGGTGAAGCCCAACGCAAAGTTTTCCCACAGGCTCATGCTTCTTTCGAAGTTCGACGTATAGCCAAGCGCCTTGAGCTGGGCGGCATCGCTGTCCACCGCGGTGAATTCGGAGCTGTTCATGTTGTTATCCTGAGGACAATGTCCTGTCGGCAGTTATTGTTTTTGCTTTGCTGACTTACAACTTGATCCAGGTGGCTTTCAGTTCGGTGTACTTGTCGAACGCATGCAGCGACTTGTCGCGACCGTTGCCCGATTGCTTGAAGCCGCCAAAGGGTGCGGTCATGTCACCGCCGTCGTACTGGTTGATCCATACGCTACCGGCACGCAGCGCCCTGGCGGTCAGGTGCGCCTTGGAGATATCGGCGGTCCACACGGCAGCGGCCAGGCCATAGGGTGTGTCGTTGGCGATGCTGATGGCTTCCTCGGCGGTGTCGAAGGTGATTACCGACAGCACCGGGCCGAAAATCTCTTCCTGGGCAATCTTCATGGCGTTGCTGACGCCGTCGAAGATAGTCGGCTCGACATAGGTGCCGCCGGTTTCTTCCAGGACCCGCTTGCCGCCCACCAGCAGCGTGGCGCCGTCATTGCGGCCGGACTCGATGTAAGACAGCACGGTGTTCATCTGCTGGGTGTCGACCAGCGCACCGACATTGGTGTCCGGGTCCAGCGGGTTGCCGGGCTTCCAACCCTTGAGGGCCTCGACCACCAGCGGCAGGAACCTGTCCTTGATCGAGCGCTCGACCAGCAGGCGCGAACCGGCGGTGCAGACTTCGCCCTGGTTGAAGGCAATGGCGCCGGCGGCGGCTTCGGCGGCGGCGTTCAGGTCCGGCGCATCGGCGAAGACGATGTTCGGGCTCTTGCCGCCGGCTTCCAGCCAGACGCGTTTCATGTTCGATTCGCCAGCGTAGACCAGCAGTTGCTTGGCGATCCTGGTCGAGCCGGTGAACACCAGGGTATCGACGTCCATGTGCAGGGCCAGGGCCTTGCCGACGGTATGGCCATAGCCTGGCAGCACGTTGAGCACACCGGCCGGGATACCGGCTTCGATCGCCAGCTGGGCGATACGGATTGCGGTCAGCGGCGATTTTTCCGACGGCTTGAGGATCACCGAGTTACCGGTAGCCAGGGCCGGGCCGAGCTTCCAGCACGCCATCATCAACGGGAAGTTCCACGGCACGATAGCGGCGACGACGCCGACCGGCTCGCGGGTCACCAGCCCCAGCTGATCGTGGGCAGTAGCCGCCACCTCATCGTAGATCTTGTCGATGGCTTCACCGCTCCAGCTCAGCGCCTGGGCCGCGCCGGGAACGTCAACGGCCAGCGAGTCGCTGATCGGCTTGCCCATGTCCAGGGTTTCCAGCAGCGCCAGCTCGTCGGCATTGGCTTGCAGCAAGTCGCCGAAACGCACCATGACCTGCTTTCTGTCCGCCGGCGCCATGCGCGACCAGACACCGGAATCGAATGTGGCACGCGCCACCGCAACGGCGCGATTGGCGTCTGCAGCCGAGCAGCTGGCGACCTTGGCCAGCAGTCGGCCATCGACCGGACTCATACAATCGAAGGTTTCTCCCTCGATGGCGTGGGTATAGTCCCCACCGATAAACGCACGCCCTTCTATCTTCAGTGCCTGTGCGCGAGCTTCCCAGGTGCCAAGCGTTGGATTCGTCATGACGGTGCCATTCCTCTGTGTCGATGCCAGTGCCTGTCAGCGCTCCCGGTGCCCCCGAAGCCAGGCTTTTATTAAACATATGAAACCGTATCTTATGCTCGACAAACTGCCAAACCCGGGGTCGTTTTTATCTAAAAACGACATTTTTTCGACTGCATCTTGGCTGTGATCGGCATTTTTGTTGCACACCAGGCGGGATATGACTAAAAGAACCTTGGTTCCATATCTTTTGCGACGGACAGGATGACTCAACCGAATAAAGTGAACCGCCTTTCCCTGCTACAGGTCAGCCAGGAGGGCAAGCCCGAGGAAGTGGCACGCCGGCTGCTGGAGGTCATCGGTCTCGGCCTGATCAGTGAGGGCGAACAATTGCCCAGTGAAAGCGAGCTGGCGAGCCGTTTCGGCGTGGCCACCGTAACCCTGCGCGATGCCCTGGCGATTCTGCGCCAGCGCGGCGTTGTCGCCACCAAGCGCGGAAGAAATGGCGGCAGTTTCGTCTGCGCCCCCGTGGAAGTATCCGATGATTTTCTCAAGCTCAGGCTAAGCAACATGAGTTCGCTGGAGCTGCGCGAGCTGTGCGACGAGCATGTCGCGATTTCAGCTACCGCCGCAGGCCTGGCGGCCAGTCGCTCGTCCAGCGTCCATCACCAACGCCTGGAGCACTTCGTCACGGCACTCCAGGAGGCCACGACACGCAGCGAACTGCGACGGGCCGATGCGCGATTCCACATCGAGATCGCCGTCGCCGCCCAGTCGGTGCGTTTGACCCACGCCGAAGTGCGGCTGCAGTCTGAAATAGGCGAGCTGCATTGGATCTCCACCAACGACGCGCAGAAAAACACGGCCATTGCCGAGCACCGGGCCATACTCCAGGCAGTGATGGCTGGCGAATCCAACCTGGCCAGCGCACTGACAGAAGCCCATGTCAAAGAAGGCATCAAGCGCCTGATGGATTTGCGCTTCCAGTTGCTTGGGCTGCAAGAGAGCAGATTGTCATGATCACCACAGAACTGAACGAAGAGCGCCGTCAGTGTACCCAGCGGCTCGAAGAGGTATTCAGCACGGTGTTCGAGCAACTCGACACCTTGGCCGAACACGTGGTGACGGTCTGGGACGCGCTTGCCGTCGAACGCAGGAAGCCGACCTCCAGGGACCTGGCGTTCCTGCAGGCAACTATCGAAGAGCGGCTGTCAACCAACGACACTTACATCAACGGCACCGGCGTGGTGCTGGAACCGGGCGAGCTCGCCGATCAAGAGCTGTTCCTTCAATGGTTCTACCGCCCGGCCAGCGGAAAGATCGCGCCGATGACGCTGAACTTCAACCGCCAGAGCGAAAGCTTCTACAACTACCAGGGCATGCCCTGGTTCACCCGTCCCAAGCTGACGCTCCAGCCATCGGTCGAAGGGCCGTTCGTCGACCTCTACGGCACCGAGCTCTACATACTGGCCTTCTCCGTGCCGATCCTCGTCGGCGGGCATTTTGTCGGCGTCGCGGCGGCGGATATTGCCCTGCATGAGTTCGATCCAGTGCTCACCCGCTGCCTGCTACGCATGAAGAACGAAGCGTTCATCATCAACGGCGAAGGCCGCATCGTCGCTGCCAATTCCGCCAACTGGTTCGTCGGCAACATGGCCAGCCGCCCGGCCGCTGCCAAGGTACACAAGCTCGAACCGCTGTCGATCGACTGGTCGCTGGTTGAACTGCCGACGCCGAGATAGGCCAGTGCACCTGGGCAAAACCGCTTTGAGTCTCTCCAACAACAGCAACAATCGAAGAGGAAATACCATGCACCGTATATCGCTTCGCCTTGTCAGCATCCTGGCCTTTCTGTTGTTTGCCCAGTTCTCGGTGGCAGCGGACAAAGACAAGACCCTTGAGGTCATCAACGCCTACATGAGCGCCTGGAACAAACACGACCCCGATGCTGCGGCACAGCATTTTGCCGAGAACGGGGAGTTTCTGGACGCCTCCGTAGGCGTGCCCAAAGTCGGCAGGGAGGCAGCCAGGGTCGAGGTCATCAAGCTCTTTATCGATGCCGTGCCTGACCTGAAATGGCAAATGGTTGGCCAACCGATCATCGACGGCGACAACATCGCCTTCGAGTGGCAGTTCGACGGGCACAACACCGGCGCCTGGGCACCGGAGACACCCGCGACCAACAAGCCGCTGTCATTCAAGGGGGTCAGCTTCATCAAGCTGAAGGACGGCAAGATCGCCTCGCAGCATGATTACTACGATGCGTTGTCGTTCAACAAGCAGCTGGGCTGGTAATGGGTAGGAGCGGGCTGGCCCCGCGATTGTGAGCTATCAGCTGCTCGCATCGCGGGGCCAGCCCGCTCCTACCGCAGAGGCTGTCCAGGACAAGCCTGACCAGGTGCCGGCAATTAAGGGCGAATACGATCACCTGCAGGTGAAAAGTTGCCGCAGGGCCTGCCCTAGCCCCTGGGGCGAACCACACCAGGCGGCGCGGTGGCCGGGTCGAGGAACTCCGCTGCCGTTTGCCGGGTCTGCAACGCCAGACGCAAATCGGCCCGCACCACGCCATCGGGCTTGCCCGCCGAGGGCAGGAAATACTCCCCCGGATCGACGGTGATATTGGTCGCTTGTCCCGGCCCTGCATCGACCACGCGCAGCCCGGGCACGCCTTGCAACTCGGCGATGCCCGGCACGCCCTTGAACAGATTGCTATGGGAGTTGCCCACCAGGGCTACCCATTTGTCCGCAGGCTGAGCCGACTGTCTGGCCGCAATGATCCGATTGGCGTAGAAACTCATCACCTTCTGGCGCAGCAGATGACCCGGCTGCTCCAGTCCGTCCAGCCGGTAGCTGGCCACACAGTCGATGCCCTGTACGGTAATGCGGCTGGCCCGGGCCTTTCTGACCAGCTCCAGAAAACTGTAGCGACCGGTAATGTCGGTCCCGTGCCCGGCGTCGAGTGCTTCCAGATAACGCTGCAGCGGGCGGCTCATCCGCCCGGTGCGCGAGAACAGATCCAGGTCGGCCTGATGCAGGTCGGTCATCAGGTGTTCGAGGTAGAGGGTCCGCACCCCCTTGTCATACAGTGGCTTGAAGTTGTTCATCAGCCACTGCTTGCTGGCGATGGACGAATGCGACTCACCGATCACCACCCCGGGATGCTCATCGAACAGCTGTATGAACGCTCGCTGCGAAGAAACACCGGCTGTCGGAACCTCCACGGTGCGCAATGGCAACGTTGGCGGAGCGGCGAAAAACGCGCGCGCATCGTAGCGCAAGCGTAAACGGATAAGGTCAAGGCTGTCCTTCACCTGCTCCAGTGGCGTTCCGGGCATGTAGTAATCACCGCTGAGCAGGCGCTTGTTACTGGCCTTGAGCAACTCGCGTATGGCGGGACGGCTGGCGGGCGGGACTTCATAGCTGCCCATCGGCACCTCGAACGCCGAGTAATCCAGCACCTCGGCCGGCCCGGCAGGCGAAACGCCGCCCAGACACTGACCGCCGCCCCTGAGGCAGAGCGACTCCAGCACGACCCACTGCCCATCGTCATCAAGCGCGATGGGCACCACGCCGGAAAATGCGAAAGGGTTGTCCTGGGGCACGATCAACCAGGTCTGCAGCGCACTGTCGTAACGCACTCGATACGGCAGCCTGCCGATTTCGACATACTGCCCGCCATCGGCCAGTGTACTGATGCCACGTAGCGCACCGTCCTGAGCCGGTAGCACATTGACAATTGCATTACCTTCAAGCGCATCCAGGCTTTGCGCCGCACTGCGCCCCAGCGGCAACAGAAACGGCAAATTGAGCACCAGCTCGACACCGGAAAGGATGGCACCGAGCACCCCGGCGTGGCGCTCCTGGGCATTGTCGCCATCAATTGCCTGCTCGATGCTCAACGCAAGGCCGGCGCTCCCCGTCACCACGGGCAGCACCGCCAGCGGCCAGCACAACGGGGCCAGCGCACCGAGCAGACGGGTTGCCACCCCCAGGTAGCCGATCCACATCTGCGTGCGCAACTCGGCATTGGTACGCAATGCCGCATCGGACTCGATCCCCATTCGCTGCCGGGCGCTGTCGCACAGCCAGGTGAACACCTCTTCCTCGATCAGTAGGCTCTGCACCTGTCGCGCAAAGGCGTCGACACTGCCCTGCGCCCAGTTGCGCAGCTCGCTGCGCATTTTCGCCAGGAACTCCGGCTCTGCGGTGAAATGCGCCAGCAACTGCTCACTGCTCGATGGCACCTGCAACCAGCCGAACAGCCACTCGATCACCGCCCGCTCACTGTCAAAGCCCTGGAATGACGGTACACAACCGGGCAGATAGAGCAGCTGCAGACCGCCCCGCCCCTTCAACCAGAGCACGTCAGACGAGCGCTGCCCGCCCAGGCTCAGCGCGCAGATGCGGATACCGGCTTGCGGCGGGGACACCTGCTTGAAATGCTCCAGCAATGGCTGCACCGAGCTGTCGAAGTCAACCGCATCGAGTGCCAGGCGCAACTGCTGCTCATCCAGCTGCCCGCTCAAACCCGCCTGCAGCGCCTCGGACACATAACTGAGCTTGGCCAGGATGCGCACTTCAACCCCGTGCTCCTGCCAGAACGATGACTGACGTCGATGAAAGCCCGCTGCAAAATCCAGTGCCCACAGCCTGTCCAGGACCCGTCGAGGCTCCAGGCGCACTTCATTGTGCTCATCGTACCGGCGCGCTTCGGGCCCATCGGTGTAGAAGCCGCCATACAGGCCCAGCAGGTCGGCATTGTCCTGATCGCTGGCGCGAAAGCGGCGCATCACAAGCTCAGTCAGGGTCATGGACTGATCCGGAACGCCGAAATGTTCCCAGCCGCTGTAGCTGCGGCTGTTACTGGCGGCGCCAGAGAAGCGGTGCCAGTAGATCCGGTCAGGGTCGCCCGACGAAACGCCTTCCTCCTCCAACAGGTGCACGGCGGTAGCACGGGCTTCGACGTGCAGGTCGGGGAATGCCTGCACCACGCGGGAGGCGATGGCGGACAAGGTGTCGCGCAGGACGGTATACGGGGGGTTGTCATTCATGACGGTTGCTTCCATTGCAGTGAGGAAGCGCCACTGTGCAATCCTGTACGACGACCGGGTGTTAGATAGTTACTGCCAAAAAAAACGCCATACCCTTTCGGGTATGGCGTTGTGGACCTAGCTGGGGATCATTCCCACTCGATGGTCGCTGGCGGCTTGCTCGACACGTCGTAGGTGACGCGGGAGATGCCTTCGATCTCGTTGATGATCCGGCCGCTGACGGTCTCCAGCAGCTCGTACGGCAGGTGTGCCCAGCGAGCGGTCATGAAGTCCACGGTCTCGACCGCGCGCAGGGCAACAACCCAGGCGTAGCGACGGCCATCGCCAACGACACCGACCGACTTGACCGGCTGGAACACCACGAACGCCTGGCTGGTCTTGTGGTACCAGTCGGCCTTGCGCAGTTCTTCGATGAAGATGTGGTCGGCGCGACGCAGCAGGTCGGCGTATTCCTTCTTCACTTCACCGAGGATGCGCACGCCCAGGCCCGGGCCCGGGAACGGGTGACGGTAGACCATGTCGTACGGCAGGCCCAGCTCCAGGCCGATCTTGCGCACTTCGTCCTTGAACAGCTCACGCAGTGGCTCGACCAGCTTGAGGTTCATTTCCTCCGGCAGGCCGCCGACGTTGTGGTGCGACTTGATCACGTGGGCCTTGCCGCTCTTGGCGCCGGCCGACTCGATCACGTCCGGGTAGATGGTGCCCTGGGCGAGGAACTGGATGTTGTCCAGCTTGCCGGCCTCGGCATCGAATACGTCGATGAAGGTGCGACCGATGATCTTGCGCTTCTTCTCAGGGTCGGACTCACCGGCCAGGTTGTCGAGGAACAGCTTCTCGGCGTCGGCGCGGATCACCTTGACGCCCATGTTCTCCTTGAACATGGCCATCACCTGGTCGCCTTCGTGCAGGCGCAGCAGGCCGTTGTCGACGAACACGCAGGTCAGCTGGTCGCCGATGGCGCGGTGCAGCAGCGCGGCAACCACCGAGGAGTCGACGCCGCCGGACAGGCCCAGCAGAACGTTGGCCGAACCGACTTGCTCACGCACCTGGGCGATGGCGTCTTCGACGATGTTCGACGGGGTCCACAGGGCTTCGCAGCCGCAGATGTCCTGGACGAAGCGCGAGAGGATGCGACCGCCCTGCTTGGTGTGGGTCACTTCCGGATGGAACTGCACGCCGTAGTAACCCAGGGCGTCGTCGTACATGCCGGCGATCGGGCAGCTCGGGGTGCTGGCCAGGACGTTGAAGCTGTCCGGCATCTGGGTGACCTTGTCGCCGTGGCTCATCCACACGTCCAGGCCCAGTACGCCGTCATCGTCGACATGATCTTCGATGCCGTCGAGCAGGCGGCTCTTGCCGACCACGTCGACACGGGCGTAGCCGAACTCGCGCAGGTCGGAACCTTCGACCTTGCCGCCCATCTGCTCGGCCATGGTCTGCATGCCGTAGCAGATGCCCAGCACCGGGACCTTCAGGTCGAACACGGCCTGCGGGGCGCGCGGGCTGTTGGCTTCGTGGACCGACTCGGGGCCGCCGGCGAGGATGATGCCGCGCGGGTTGAAGGCGCGGATCGCTTCATCGTCCATGTCGAACGGGTGCAGCTCGCAGTACACGCCGATTTCGCGCACGCGGCGGGCGATCAGCTGGGTGTACTGGGAGCCGAAGTCGAGAATCAGGATTCGGTGAGCGTGAATGTCGAGGGCCATGACTCAATCTCGTCAGTGGTAATCGGAAACGACGCGGGGCTGTCGATAACAGCCCCGCTAGCAAGTGTTGCCTGAAGCATCAACCTACGCGGTAGTTTGGCGCTTCCTTGGTGATCTGTACGTCATGCACGTGGGACTCGGCCATGCCGGCACCGGTGATGCGCACGAACTCGGGCTTGGTGCGCATCTCTTCGATGTTGGCGCTGCCGGTGTAGCCCATCGAGGAACGCAGGCCGCCCATCAGCTGGTGGATGATCGCGGTCAGGGTGCCCTTGTACGGCACGCGACCTTCGATACCTTCCGGTACCAGCTTCTCGGCACCGGCCGAGGAGTCCTGGAAGTAGCGGTCCGAGGAACCCTGGGCCTGGGACATGGCGCCCAGCGAGCCCATGCCGCGGTAAGCCTTGTAGGAACGACCCTGGAACAGTTCGATTTCGCCCGGGGCTTCTTCGGTACCGGCGAACATCGAACCCATCATCACGGCCGAGGCACCGGCAACGATGGCCTTGGACAGGTCACCGGAGAAACGGATGCCACCGTCGGCGATCAGCGGGATGCCAGTGCCTTCGAGGGCAGCGGCGACGTTGGCGATGGCGCTGATCTGCGGCACACCGACACCGGCGACGATACGGGTGGTGCAGATCGAGCCTGGGCCGATACCGACCTTGACGGCGTCGGCGCCAGCTTCAGCCAGGGCCTTGGCGGCAGCGCCAGTGGCGATGTTGCCACCGATGACCTGAACCTGCGGGAAGTTTTCCTTGACCCAGCGAACGCGATCGATCACGCCCTTGGAGTGACCGTGGGCGGTGTCGACGACAACCACGTCAACGCCGGCAGCGACCAGGGCGGCAACACGGTCACCGGTGTCTTTGCCGGTACCGACAGCGGCACCGACGCGCAGACGACCCTGGTCGTCCTTGCTGGCCAGCGGGTAGGCCTTGGCTTTTTCGATGTCCTTGACGGTCATCATTCCCTTGAGGTTGAACTTGTCGTCGACGATCAGGACTTTTTCCAGGCGATGCTTGTGCAGCAGCTCGCGGACTTCGTTCTTGTCGGCGCCTTCGCGAACGGTGACCAGACGCTCTTTTGGCGTCATCACTTCACGCACGGTGGCGTCCAGACGGTTTTCGAAGCGGACGTCGCGGGAGGTGACGATGCCGACCAGGTCGCCGTCGTGCAGCACCGGAACGCCGGAGATATTGTTCAGGCGGGTCAGCTCGAACAGGTCACGCACGGTGGCGTCGGCCTCGATGGTGATCGGGTCCTTGACCACGCCGGCCTCGAACTTCTTGACCTTGCGGACCTCGGCAGCCTGCTGCTCGATGGTCATGTTCTTGTGGATGATGCCGATGCCGCCTTCCTGGGCCATGGCGATGGCCAGGCGGGCTTCGGTCACGGTATCCATGGCGGCGGAAACCAACGGAATGTTCAGCTCGATGCCACGGGTCAAACGGGTCTTGAGACTGACTTCATTGGGCAGTACCTCGGAATAACCAGGCACTAGGAGAATGTCGTCGAAGGTCAGGGCTTCTTGGCTGATACGCAGCATCGCGGGGGCTCCCGGGCGGGAAAAATGGAAGCGCGCCATTATACTCATCCAGAGCCCTTCGCTCAATGCAAAGATGGGCCTTCGGTCAGTTGCCTTCGCGCGTTACCTGCACCACGGCCACCGGCTGATCCAGCCAGTCGGCGAAGTCATCGAGAAATGCCTGGCGAAATCCTGCCGCGCCCCAGTTGTTGAAGATGAATCCCAGGTTGGAAAAGGCGCAGGGCTGCAGGAACAGAAAGCCATTGATGTCGTCTTCATGGCCGCACAACGGGCAGGTGAAGTTGTCAGTCTGCCCGGGCATCCACTCCTCCAGGCTTTCGAACAGGGCCACCCCCACTTCCTGGCGGCATTCGGCGCAGCCGGCCTCTTCGAGAAAGCCCTCGACCGGGGTGTAGATGCAGCGCTTGGTCACCACCTCCAGGCCATTGACCGCCTGCCCGAACGGCAGCAGTTCGGGACGCTCGACCACCTTGCGCGCGCCTTCGGCAATGGCATAGGCCATGCGGTTGCCGGTGCTGCCGCAGGTGCTCAATTGCTCCTCGATGATCTTCTCGCGCACCAGCCAGCGCAGGATCGCCCGCGCACGCGGCTCATGCACGGGAACGGTGGAGATCTTCGGGACAATGATGCTCTGGGTAATCATGACGGCAGCCAAACATGCTCAAAACTGCCAGTTTACCTCACTCAGGTAACGTGCGATGAGGGCGATGCCGCTGGCCAGCACCAGCCAGGTCACCAAGCGCACGAAGGTGTCCCGCGACATGTTCAGGGTCAGGCGCCGGCCCAACCACACGCCTGTCGCCATCATTGGCAACAAGCACACCGCCAGCAACAACAGTGGCGGATCGGCATACACGCCGGCCATCAGGAACAGGCTCAGGCGTACCACGGTGCTGCAACTGATCAACGCGCTCTGGGTGGCCCGGGCCTGTTCACTGGAAAGCAGACGGGCATTGAGGTAAATGGCGTAGAGGAAACCGCCACTGCCGAACATGGCACCGAACAAACCACCCACCGTGCCCATCGGCACCGACCAGGCCGCGGCCAATTGCGTCGGCCGGACCTTCACCGCCAGGCTGTAGAGGGCGTAGGCACTGATGAATACGCCCATCAACAGCAGCAACAGGTCGGCCTTGAGGTTGAGCAAAAACACCACCCCCAGGCTACACCCCACTGCCATGCACGGCAGCAGGCGCAACAGCTCCGGCCGCGCCACCGCCTTGCGGGCTGGCAGCCAGTTGCCGAAGGCGGCGACGAAATCCAGCAGCACCAGCAAAGGGATGATCTGCGACAACGGCAAGAAGTTGATCAGCACAGGCCCGGCCACCAGCGCCGTACCAAAGCCGGCGATGCCGAAGACGATATAGGCGGCACCGACCCCAAACAGAATCGGCAACCAGTCAAGAGGGGTAAACGGTAGCTGGGCAAACAGTTCCGGGAACATGGCGGTTTTCAGCAGTGGGTGAGCGCAAACTTTAGCCAGCAGCGAGCCATGCCGACTAATATGTAATTAAGCCACCAGCTATCTTGAAACGGCATATCAGCTCATGATCTCCACCCGCCAGTTACGTTACTTTGTCGAAATCGCCGAAAGCGGCAGCTTCAGCGCCGCCGCCGAGCGCCTGTACATCGCCCAGTCAGCGCTGAGCCGACAGATCAAGGAGCTGGAGACGCAACTCGAAACCCTGCTGTTTGAACGCACCGCCCGCCAACCACGCCTGACCGCAGCCGGCCAGGCTTTCCTGCCAAGGGCGCGCACCTTGATGGCCGACCTGGAAAAAGCCGAGCGCCTGGCCCGGGAGGTCGGCCAGGGTGTGCGCGGCAGCCTGCGCCTCAATCACTCCAGCACCGTGCCATTGAGCGGCCAGTTGCTGGCACGGCTAAGTGGCTACCTGAAGGACAACCCCGGCGTCACCATGGACATCGCCCAGCAATCATCCGAGGCACAGCTTGAAGCGCTCGCCGAGGGCCGCCTGGAGATCGGCCTGTTGCGCCTGCCGGTGCTGCGCCAGCATGAAGGGATTTGTGTGCAGCCATTGCTCCAAGAGCCTTTGTTGCTGGCAGTGGCCGAGGATCATCCACTGGCCAGGGAAACCAGCGTGCGCCTGGCACAACTGCGTAACGAGCCCTTTATTTCCATACCACATCGCCAGCGTGGCGGCTTGAGCTACCTGTCTGCCGAGTTGTGCATGGGGGCCGGTTTCTTTCCCCGGGCCGCACGGGTCGTGTCGCGCAAGACCACGCAACTGCAATTGATCCAGGCCGGCTTTGGCGTGGCCTTGTTGCCGCGCTGCATGCAGGAAATCGCACCTGCCTCGCTTCGCTTCGTGCCCCTGGCGGATGAAGGGTGCACCAGTACGGTGGCCCTGGCCTATCGTCGCGACGCCGGGCCTTTGGTGGAGCAGTTTGTGGATCATCTGCGCCCCCGCGACTGAAAACGCCGCCGTCACTGCCACCCCGAGCCAACAATCCTTTATGATGCCGGCCATGATCAATGACCCCTTCGAAAGACTCGGCCTGGACCGCGAGGTCCTCACCGTCAGCCAGCTCAACGGCCGCGCCCGGGTGCTGCTCGAAGACGTGTTCCGCAATGTCTGGGTCGAAGGCGAGATCTCCAACCTCGCCCGCCCGGCGTCCGGCCATGTCTACTTCACCCTCAAGGACAGCGGCGCCCAGGTGCGCTGTGCATTGTTCCGGCAGAACGCCGCCCGGGTCCGCCAGGCCCTGCGCGACGGCCTGGCGGTCAAGGTGCGCGGCAAGGTCTCGCTGTTCGAGGGCCGCGGCGACTATCAACTGATTGTCGACACCGTCGAGCCGGCTGGTGATGGCGCCTTGCGCCTGGCCTTCGAGGCCCTGAAGGAAAAGCTCGGCGCCGAAGGCCTGTTCAGCGCCGAGCGCAAGCGCGCCCTGCCCGCCCACCCGCAGCGCATTGGCATCGTCAGCTCGCCCACCGGCGCGGTGATCCGCGACATTATCAGCGTGTTCCGCCGCCGTGCCCCGCAGGTCGAGCTGACCCTGATCCCCACCGCCGTGCAGGGCCGTGAAGCCATCAACCAGATCGTTCGCGCCCTGCAACTGGCCGACAGCCGCGGCTTCGACGCCCTGATCCTGGCCCGTGGCGGCGGCTCGCTGGAGGACCTCTGGTGCTTCAACGAAGAAGCCGTGGCCCGGGCCATCGCCGCCTGCGCCACGCCCATCGTCAGCGCCGTGGGCCATGAAACCGACGTCTCGATCAGTGACTTCGTCGCCGACGTGCGCGCCCCCACGCCGTCGGCTGCTGCCGAACTGCTGGCGCCTGACAGCAGCGACCTGCAGCGACGCATCGACAGCCTCAAGCGCCGCTTGCTGCTGCGCATCCAGAGCCGCCTGAGCCACGATCGCCTGCGCCTGGACAGCCTGACCCGCCGCCTGCGCCACCCCGGCGAGCGCCTGCGCCAGCAGGCCCAGCGCCTGGACGACCTGGACATGCGCCTGCGCCGTGCGTTCGAGCAACGCTTGAACCAGCGCCGCGAGCGCCTGGCACGCCTGGATACACGCCTGGCCGCGCAGCATCCGGGGCGCACCCTGGCCCTGCTCAAGCAGCGCCTGGACAGCCTGTCCGAACGCCTGCCGCGGGCCATGCGCGAAACCTTGAAAGACCGTCGCCAGCGCCTCCAGGCGCAAATGCAGACCCTACACGTCGTCAGCCCGCTGGCAACCCTCGGCCGCGGCTACAGCATCCTGCTCGACGATCGCGGCCAGGCCATCCGCCGTGCCGAACAGACCCACAATGGCCAGCGCCTGACGGCACGCCTGGGTGAAGGTGAACTGCAGGTACGCGTCGAAGACAATCACCGGACTCCGGTCACGCTTTCATTACTGGATTGAACCATGCCCCGTCTGTTTGCCCCGCTGCTGCTGCTGTGCCTGATGTTCGCCAGCAGCGCCCAGGCCAGCTACATCACCCGCCAGCTGAACAAACCGGTACCGGGAGGCGTTGCAGTCATCGACCTGGGCCCGGCGGCCCAGGCGCCGAGCGCGCGCTTCGACGGCAAGCCGGTGCTGGTGGTCAGGGAACAGGACACCTGGCTGGCCATCGTCGGCCTGCCGCTGACGCAAAAGCCAGGCGTGGCAAGGCTCACCCAGGGCACGCGTACCCTGAGCTTCAACGTCGGCAGCAAGAAATACCCGGAGCAGCGCATCACCCTGAAGAACAAGCGCCAGGTCAACCCCGACCCCGCCGACCTCAAGCGCATCGAGGCCGAGCTTGCCGAGCAGCTCAAGGCCTACCGCAGCTTCAGCCCTACCCTGCCGAGCAACCTGATCCTCGACAAACCGGTCAACGGCCCGCTGTCGAGCAAGTTCGGCGTGCGCCGCTTCTTCAACGGCGAGGAACGCAACCCCCACGCCGGCCTGGACTTCGCCGTACCCGCCGGCACACCGATCAAGACCCCGGCCAACGGCAAGGTTATCCTGGTGGGCAACTACTTCTTCAACGGCAACACCGTGTTCGTCGACCACGGCCAGGGCTTTATCAGCATGTTCTGCCACATGTCCAAGGTCGATGTGAAACCCGGGCAGATGCTCAGCCGCGGCGCCGTGGTCGGCCGGGTCGGCTCGACCGGACGCGCCACTGGCCCGCACATGCACTGGAACGTCAGCCTCAATGATGCACGGGTGGATCCGGCGATTTTCATCGGCGCCTTCCAGCCCTGACGCCTGGCTTGCGCCATTCAAAAAGACCGCGCAATTGGCGCGGTCTTTTTGCTTTAGACTCGCTATAAAATCTCAATTACCTTGATATTTTGAGCATTCCTCTCAATTTTTCTCCAAGGCTTGCCATCTTTAACCCCACTGGTTAGGGTTGAAGCCATGAAAACCTTTCAGACCCTCATCCTGCTTCGTCAACATCGCAGCCTCTGCCTGGTCAGTGCACGACTACCAAGCTGAATCGCGTCGCCTCGCCTTTTCATCTCGTTATCGCTCGGCAGGCCACCTTTCCAGGCCGCACATTCAAGGATTGCTTTCATGACCATGCTCAAAGACCCTTCGAAAAAATACAGTGCCTTCCCTACCGTCAACTTGCCTGACCGTACCTGGCCGTCGAAGACCATCACCCAGACCCCGATCTGGTGCAGCTCCGACCTGCGCGATGGTAACCAGTCGCTGATCGAGCCCATGGATGCCGCGAAGAAGCTGCGTTTCTGGAAGACCCTGGTCAGCGTTGGCGTGAAGGAAATCGAAGCCTCGTTCCCGTCGGCCTCGCAAACCGACTTCGACTTCGTCCGTACCCTGATCGAAGACGGCCACATTCCTGACGACACCACCATCCAGGTGCTGACCCAGGCCCGTGAAGACCTGATCGCCCGCACCTTCGAATCCCTGCGCGGGGCGAAGAAGGCCATCGTCCACCTGTACAACGCCACCAGCCCGTCGTTCCGCCGCATCGTCTTCAACCAGGACAAGCAAGGCGTGAAGGACATCGCGGTGAACGCGGCCAAGCTGTTCGTCAAATATGCCGCCCAGCAGCCGGAAACCCAGTGGACCTTCCAGTACTCGCCGGAGACCTTCAGCGCTACCGAGCTCGAGTTCGCCAAGGAAGTCTGCGACGCGGTGATCGAGGTGTGGAACCCGACCCCGGACAACAAGATCATCCTCAACCTGCCGGCCACCGTCGAAGTCTCGACGCCGAACATCTACGCCGACCAGATCGAGTGGTTCGGTCGGAACGTCAGCCGCCGCGACAGCGTGATCATCAGCCTGCACACCCACAACGACCGTGGCACCGGCGTGGCCGCCACCGAACTGGGCCTGATGGCCGGTGCCGACCGTGTCGAAGGCTGCCTGTTCGGCAACGGCGAGCGCACCGGCAACGTCGATCTGGTGACCCTGGCCTTGAACCTCTACACCCAGGGCCTGGACCCACAACTGGACTTCTCCGACATCGACGGCGTGCGCAAGGTGGTCGAAGAGTGCAACCAGATTCCGGTGCACCCACGTCATCCGTATGTCGGCGACCTGGTTCACACCGCGTTCTCCGGCTCGCACCAGGACGCCATCCGCAAGGGCTTTGCCCAGCAGAAGGACGACGCCAAGTGGGAAGTGCCATACCTGCCGATCGACCCGGCCGACATCGGCCGCAGCTACGAGGCGGTGATCCGCGTCAACAGCCAGTCGGGCAAAGGCGGCATCACCTACCTGCTCGAGCAGGAATACGGCATCAGCCTGCCACGTCGCATGCAGATCGAGTTCAGCCAGGTGGTGCAGGGTGAAACCGACCGCCTGGGCCTGGAAATGACCGCCCAGCAGATCTACAGCTTGCTGCACCGCGAGTACTTGCAGGCCAACGCACCTTACGCCCTGGTCAGCCATCGCCTGCAGGAAGAGAACGGCCACAGTGCGGTGGAAGTCGAAGTGTCCAGCGAAGGCGAAACCACCCTGCACTGGCGCGGCAAGGGCAATGGCGCCCTGGAAGCCCTGGTGGCCGGCTTGCCGATCGCCGTGGAAATCATGGACTACAACGAGCACGCCATCGGTGCCGGCACCAACGCCAAGGCGGCGGCCTACATCGAGCTGCGCGTGGCCGGTGGTCGTCCGGTGCATGGTGTAGGTATCGATGAGAACATCACCACCGCCAGCTTCAAGGCATTGTTCAGTGCCCTGAACCGTTCGCTGAGCCAGCAGGCGGCCAAGGCTGCGTAAGCTGCCTGGCAGAGAAAAAGCCCGCCCCGAACAGGCGGGCTTTTTTGTGGGTATTGATTTTGCGCTGATCTTCGCGGGACAAGCCTGCACAGGCAAAAAAAGGCTCTTCACGGAATCCCGGAGGGCTAGGCTCCTTGGGCTTGGGTGTCGAGGTGGCGAGCTTATCCATTCCATGCAGCGACGCTGCCGGCCCCTTCCGCCTTTACGGCGGGTCCCTTTTGTCTTGGCAAAAGGAACCAAAACCGCTCGCTCCTACCATCCGGCCCTACGCTGCGCTCCGGGTTCCCTCGCTACGGTGTCTTCCAGGGGCTGCGCGGCCTACGACTTGCTGCGCCAAGCCTACGGCTCGCGTTCTTCGGCTACGCCGAAGGGTGCTGCGCACCCGCCCCCTCCAGACACCTACGCTCGGCCTTCTGAAGTCGCGAAGTTACGGGTGGTGCCTGTGCTGGCGCATCTTCGAAGGCAGATGTTGGCGCAGCCTGGCTGACGCCATCGCGGGGCAAGCCCGCTCCTACGGTTGCTCTTGATCTTCATGCGCGTCAGTTCAGGCGCTGCAGAATGCGACTTCAGGAGGCCGAGTGGAGGTGCCTGTAGGGGCCGTGCGCAGCACCTTCGGCGTAGCCGAAGAACGCGAGTCGTAGACTTGCGTAGCAAGTCGTAGGCCGCGTGGCCCCGGAGGGCGCCGGAGCGAGGGGACCCGTAGCGCAGCGGAGGGCCGTATGTAGGAGCAAGCGGTTTTGCCTACTTTTCCCAAGAGAAAAGTAGGCCGCCGTAAAGGCGGAAGGGGCCGGCAGCGTCGCTGCATGGAATGGATAAGCCCGCAGACTCGACACCCAAGCCCAAGCCCAAGGAACCTAGCTCTCCGGAATTCCGTGAAGAACCAAAAAAAAGGGGCGCCGACCAAGCGCCCCATAAGCCGTGTAGCACACAACGAAAAATGTCAGTCCAGCAGTGCCAGCGCCTCTGCACTGCAGGCTTCGATCCGCGCCCAGTCGCGGTTCTTGATCCAGCCGCTGTCGAGCATCCAGGTACCGCCCACGCACATCACATTGGGCAGGGCCATGTAGCTCTTCACATTGCCGGGGTTGACCCCGCCGGTCGGGCAGAAACGGATATCGCCGAAGGGGCCGCCATAGGCCTTGATCGCCGCGACGCCGCCGCTGATTTCCGCCGGGAACAGCTTGAAGCGGCGGTAGCCCAGGGCATAGCCGCTCATGATCTCCGAGGGCGTGCTGATGCCCGGCAACAGGGGGATGGCGCTTTCCACACCGGCCTCGAGCAGGTCCTGGGTAATCCCCGGGGTCACCACGAACTGCGCACCCGCAGCCTCGACCGCAGCGAACATCGTGCGATCGAGCACGGTGCCGGCGCCGACACACAGTTCCGGGCGCTGCTCGCGCAGCACCTGGATGGCCTTGAGGCCATGCGCCGAGCGCAAGGTGACTTCCAGGGTCTTGATGCCCCCGGCAGCCAGGGCATCGGCCAGTGGCAGGATGTCTTCCTCACGGGCGATGGTGATCACCGGCAGGATGCGCGCCTGGGTACAGATCTGGTCGATCCGGGCAATTTTGTCGGCCATGGAAGCTCCCGGCTGTTTCAGTTCAAGCGTGGTCATGACGGCAGTTCCTTGACTCATGGGCACCAGTAAATATCCAGAGGGTCTTGCACAAAGGCGTAAATCGGCATGTGTTGCGCATCGCCGGTTTCCAGCGCGGCGCGCAGGGTAGCGAGTTTGCCCGCCCCTTGCAGCGATAATGCGGTAAATCGGGCACGGGCCAGCAGAGCGCGGGTCATGCTCAGGCGCTGGTGCGGCACGCTCGGTGCCAGCATCGGCAGGCAGCGACGGGTGCTGTGCGGGTCCAGGCCTTCGGCCAGGTTCGGACTGTTGGGGAACAGCGAAGCGGTATGGCCGTCGTCGCCCATGCCCAGCACCAGCACATCGATGCCCGGCAGTTCGGCCAGGGCCCGGTCGGTTTCCAGGGCGGCAGCTTCCAGGCTGGCGGCAGGACGGTAGAGGCTCAGGAAGCGTGCCTTGGCCACCTCGCCCACCAGCAGATGACGCTTGAGCAGGCCGGCATTGCTGTCGGCGTGCTCGACCGGCACCCAGCGCTCATCGGCCAGGGTGACCAGCACCTTCGACCAGTCCAGCGCCTGCTTGGCCAGTACCTCGAAGAATGCCACCGGACTGCGCCCGCCGGACACCACCAGGGTGGCCGTGCCGTTGGCGGCGATGGCCGCGCGCAGGCGTTCGGCGACATCCCGCGCCAGGCCTTCGGCCTGCTTCGCGGGCTCGGTGAATTGGTGCGCCGTTACCGTTGCCGGCAGTTCAAGTTCAGATATCGCCATACCACGACCTCCCATCACGGGTAATCAATGCAATCGAGCTCATCGGCCCCCAGGAGCCGGCAGCATAGGGCTTGGGCGCGTCGCCAGCGGTCTTCCAGCCGGCGATCAGCTGATCGCACCATTTCCACGCGTATTCGATTTCATCCTTGCGCACAAACAGGTTCTGGTTGCCACGCATCACTTCCAGCAGCAGACGCTCGTAGGCATCGGGAATCCGTGCACTGCGCCAGGTGTCGGAAAAATTCAGCTGCAACGGCCCGCTACGCAACTGCATGCCTTTGTCCAGGCCTTGTTCCTTGGTCATCACCCGCAAGGAAATACCTTCGTCCGGCTGCAGGCGGATGATCAGCTTGTTACCGATTTGCAAACGCTGTTCCGGGGCGAAGATGTAGTGCGGGGTTTCCTTGAAATGAATGACGATCTGCGACAGCTTCTGCGGCATGCGCTTGCCGGTCCGCAGGTAGAACGGCACGCCCGACCAGCGCCAGTTGCGGATATCGGCACGCAGGGCGACGAAGGTTTCGGTATCGCTCTGGGCGTTGGCGTTGTCTTCTTCCAGGTAACCGGGCACCGAGCGGCCTTCGCTGTAGCCGGCGATGTACTGGCCGCGCACCACGCGGGTGCTCAGGCCTTCGCCGGTGATCGGTGCCAGGGCCTTGAGCACCTTGACCTTCTCGTCGCGGATGCTGTCGGCCGAGAGGTCGCTGGGCGGGTCCATGGCGATCAGGCACAGCAGCTGCAACAGGTGGTTCTGGATCATGTCGCGCAGCTGCCCGGCCTTGTCGAAGTAGCCCCAGCGGCCTTCGATGCCGACCTTCTCGGCCACGGTGATCTCCACGTGGGAGATGGAGTTCTGGTTCCATTGGGTTTCGAACAGGCTGTTGGCGAAGCGCAGGGCGATCAGGTTCTGTACCGTTTCCTTGCCCAGGTAGTGGTCGATGCGGTAGACACGATTTTCCGGGAAGTACTGGGCCACGGCGTCATTGACCCGGCGCGACGACTCCAGGTCATGGCCGATGGGCTTCTCCAGCACCACCCGGGTGCGCGCGCTGAGGCCGACCTTGTCGAGGTTCTCGCAGATGCCGCCATAGACCGCCGCCGGCGTGGCGAAGTAGGCGATCAGCTGGCTGTCGGCGCCGACCTGGGCGGCCAGGGCATGATAGTCATCGAGCTGGAGAAAATCCACATGCAGGTAGGTGAGGCGCGCCAGAAAGCGCTGCAGGGCAATGGCCTCGACCTCCCCGGCCGGAACGAACTCCTGCAGATGGGCCTCGATCGACCCCAGGTGCTCCTGGGCACTACCCGGCTCGCGGGCCAGCGCCAGCACCCGGGTTTCGGCATGCAGCAGGCCAGCCCGGTCAAGCTGGTAGAGCGCCGGAAACAGCTTGCGCAGGGCCAGGTCGCCGAGCGCGCCAAACAGGGCGAAGGTGCAAGGTTCAACGCTGATCGAAGCCATGATGTTTGTTCTTTTATCAAGTTGATCTAGAAATACCGTTTTCATTCCCGGTTTTCAAGGAATAATGTAGTAAAAACCACAACATTCTACCCAGTGGACAGATTCAAGTGGTGTGCCAACCATGCCATCAGTACGATAGGCCACCCCGTCAAAAGCCTGCTGCCGTGGTCAGCCGGCTGCCTTCTCGAACCAAGGAACCCACCATGGACCGCGTGCGAAACCTCCTGGAACAGATCCAGGGCCGCCTCGAAGAGCTGAACAAGGCTGAGCGTAAAGTCGCCGAAGTCATCCTGCTCAACCCCCAGCAAGCCACCCGTTTCAGCATCGCCGCACTGGCCCAGGCGGCCAAGGTCAGCGAACCGACCGTCAACCGCTTCTGCCGCTCGTTCGGCGTCAGCGGCTACCCCGAGCTCAAACTGCAACTGGCCCAGAGCCTGGCCAGCGGTGCTGCCTATGTCAGCCGGGCGGTAGAAGCCGACGATGATCCGGCCTCCTACACCCAGAAGATCTTCGGCAGCGCCATCGCCTCGCTCGACAGCGCCTGCCAGCAACTCGATCCGCAGCTGATCAGCCGCGCCGTGGACATGCTGATCCAGGCCCGCCAGATCCATTTCTTCGGCCTCGGCGCCTCGGCCCCGGTGGCCCTGGACGCCCAGCACAAGTTCTTCCGCTTCAACCTCGCCGTCTCGGCCCATGCCGACGTGCTGATGCAGCGCATGCTCGCCTCGGTTGCCCACACCGGCGAGCTGTTCGTGATCATCTCCTACACCGGACGCACCCGCGAGCTGGTGGAAGTGGCGCGCCTGGCCCGGGAAAACGGCGCCTCGGTACTGGGCCTGACCGCTGCCGACTCGCCCCTGGCCAAGGCCAGCAGCCTGAGCCTGAACATCCCGCTGCCCGAAGACACCGACATCTACATGCCGATGACTTCGCGCATCATCCAGCTGACCGTGCTCGACGTACTGGCCACCGGCATGACCCTGCGCCGCGGCGTGGACTTCCAGCCGCACCTGCGCAAGATCAAGGAAAGCCTCAACGCCAGCCGCTACCCGATCGACGACGAACTCAACTGAGCAGGTGCGCCTGCAAACGCAGGTGTGCCTGTTCACCCGGCGCCAGGCTCAGGCTGTCACTGCTGCCACTGGCCGCCTCGACGCAGATGAAGCCCAGGGTCTCGCTGCCACTGACGCCCATCAGGGGCCGACTGCCCGGATGCCAGACCACGGTGTCCTCGCTGTCACCGGTATCGATGCACAGCTGACGCTGCCAGGCCGGATCGTGCAACTGCACGGTCGGCACATTGGGGAACACCCGCTGACAGCCGCCATGGACCTTCAGCGCGCCTTTCTGGCGACAGGCCTGACGGTTCAAACGGTCGTAACCCTCAATGTTCTCTAGCCCAGATAGCGCTATCTCAGAAACGTCACTAATACGCCAGTAGGCCAGCAGAGCATGACTCAACTGGCACGGCAAGCTGTCCTGATGCTCGGTGCTCAACTGCAGTTCCATGCTCTGGCCCAGGCGCGCCGAGAGGTCCACCTGCCAGTCGCACAGCTGCAGGCGCCATTTCAGGCTCACACCCTGCTCATCTTCGCTGCTGTCGATCAGTTTCCAGTCGAGCAAGCGCGCCCAGCCGTGGGCCGGCCACATGTCTTCGCTGGGGTGACGGCCATACCAGGGCCAGCACACCGGCACGCCCCCGCGAATGGCACCGACTTGCGGCCACTGCGCAGCGCACCACAGCCACGGGCGCTCGCCCCTGGGCTGGAAGTGCAACAATTGCGCGCCCTGGCGACTGAACACCGCCTGGCACTGGGGATGATCGATGATCAGCACATCGCGCTGCTGGTAACGCTCCCACTCGAAGGTCGGCCGCGGCCGTTGCGAGGTGAAAAAGCGCTGTAGCGGGTGCTCGGGCATAGCTGGAAACTCTTGTTGTTAGTCAGGGGCTCATCGCGGGGCAAGCCCGCTCCCACCCTGTAGGAGCGGGCTTGCCCCGCGATGAGCTCGTAAATTTACAACAAAATGCCTCAGAACGACGACTGAATCTTCAACCCGGCGACCAGTGCGTTGTCCACCTCGTCCACCCCACCCGGACTTTTGATGTACTGAAGGTTAGGTCGCACGGTCAGCCAGTTGGTGACATGGACGCCGTAGTACAACTCGGCGTTGTACTCGGTTTCCTGGATCGGCACGAAGTTGGGGTTGTCATAGTCGCTGATGCCGCTCTGCTGGTTGAGCAGTTCGGCGCGGTCCTTTACATCATCGTTGACGTGAATCCGCGCCACGCCAAAGCCGATGTCATCCTTGGGCCGCGAGTCGAAGGCGCCTTTGTAGACCATGCCCACCTGCTGGTAGTTGTCGACCACGTTAGTGGCCTTGTCATGCACGGTGAAGTTGGCGAACAGGCTCAAGCCTCGGCTGGCGTCGCCGTTGTGCGCGGTGACCTGCTGCTGGGCCACCACCCACCAGCCATGCTTGCTCGAATGCGACTTGAAGTCGTTGCCGGTCATGGCCTGGGGCTGGCCGTTGACATCGTCAAAGACGTCATCGGCCTTGGCGGTGCTGTAGTAGTACCCCAGGCGATATTCGCCCGGCAGTTCATTGACCCTGGGCGACCAGACCAGCTCCGCCGGCAGGATCATGCCCTTGGTGCCGCTGCCGCTGAGCTTGAAGCCATTGCCGGTCTCAAGATACGAAGGGTTCTGCTCGAACACCCCGACCTGGGCGAAGAACTCCGGGGTGATGTTGTACTTGACCCGCAACGCCCACTGGCTGACCGGCCAGTTGTACCAGATGTCGCCCACCCAGTTGCCCACCTGGGAGCCGCAGAACGCCAGGTTCTGGAAGTCGCAGGGAAAGCTGTTGAAGTCCTCGCCTTCGCCGAAGCGGCCGAATTTCACGTCCAGGGCGCCATCGAAGTACTTCTGCTTGATCCACATCTGGGTCAGGCGCCAGGTCTGGCCACGGCCCCAGACTTCCTGCACCGAGCTGAACTGACCGGCGCGCGGATCGCTGATGCGGTCGTTGGACAGGTTGTTGCCGCTACGCTCGGTGATCGCCAGTTTGAACTCGGCATCGTTCCAGCCGAGGATCTTTTCCAGGTCCAGGTGCGCGCCCAGGGCGAACTGATCGCTGTAGCGGGCGGTCTTGTCGTCGTTGTAACCGCCATCGAGGTTGCCGGCCACTTCGCCGACATAATCCAGGGTGAAGTCGTAGCCCTTCTCCAGCAGTTCGGTGCGCGTACCGCCCCAATCGCCACTCATCCATTTCGACTCGGGGTCGAAGGCGCCCGCCGCGTGCGCCCCGCAACTGACCCCGAAGGCCGCCAGCAGGCTCAGCGACGCCAGCGGCTTGATGTGCTTGAAGTGATCCATCCCTTTGTTTCCTCGTTTTATTGTTATCGATGGGTGTACACGCCGTGCAACACTGTCAGCGACCCTTGAATTGCGCCACGTTGTCCTGGCCGCTCTGCTGCGGCGCAACCTTCAGCCCCAGACGCTCGCCACTGGCGGCATCGAACAGCAGCACCCGCTCGGGATCGAGTTGCAGGTTCAGGGTGTCGCCGACCCGCACCGCCACGTCCGGTGCCAGGCGGCAACAGACCTTGGTCTGGTTGAGGGTGACGAATGCCAGCAAGTCGGGGCCGGTGGGCTCGGTGATCTGCACATCGGCGCGCAGGCTCGGCAAACCATTGGCCTGGGCCGGCGCCAGGGTGATCTGTTCGGGGCGAATGCCGAGCATCACCTCACGCTCCTCCAGCCCCGCCTCATTGATGCCCAACGGCAGCTCGCAACGGGCCTGGCCGCTGTCGAGCAACGCCAGCAAACGCCCCTCCTTGCGTTGCAGGCGCAAGGGAATGAAGTTCATCGGTGGCGAACCGATGAAGCTGGCGACGAACAGGTTGGCCGGATCGTTGTAGATCTGCTGCGGGGTGCCGAACTGCTGGATCAGGCCATCCTTCATCACTGCCACCTTGTCGCCCAGGGTCATGGCCTCGATCTGGTCGTGGGTGACGTACACCGTGGTGGTCTTCAGGCGCTGGTGCATCAGCTTGATTTCGGTGCGCATCTCCACCCGCAGCTTGGCGTCGAGGTTCGACAGTGGTTCGTCGAACAGGTAGATCTTTGGCCGCCGCGCCAATGCCCGCCCCATGGCCACCCGCTGCTGCTGGCCACCGGACAGCTGGCCGGGCTTGCGCCCGAGCAGGTGTTCGATCTGCAGCAACTTGGCCACCCGCGCCACTTCCTCGTCGATGGCCGCCGCCGGCATCTTGCGCATCTTCAGGCCGAAGGCGATGTTGTCGCGCACGTTCATGGTCGGGTACAGCGCATAGGACTGGAAGACCATGGCGATGTCCCGGTCCTTGGGGCTCATGCCGCTGATGTCGGCATCGTCCACCAGTATCGCGCCGCCACTGATCTGTTCCAGGCCTGCGATGCAGTTCATCAGGGTCGACTTGCCGCAGCCCGAGGGCCCGACCAGGATCAGGAACTCCCCGGATTCGATCGACAGGTCGATGTGTTTCAAGGTATCCGGCAGACCGCTGCCGTAGGTCTTGTTGACGTTGCGCAGTTCAAGCGTTGCCATGTTGTTTCACCCCTTGACCGCGCCAGCGGTAAGCCCGCGCAGGAAATACTTGCCAGCCAGCACATAGACCAACAGGGTCGGTAACCCGGCGATCATCGCCGCCGCCATGTCGACGTTGTATTCCTTGACCCCGGTGCTGGTGTTGACCAGGTTGTTCAGGGCCACGGTGATCGGTTGAGCATCGCCACTGGCGAATACCACGCCGAAGAGAAAGTCGTTCCAGATCTGGGTGAACTGCCAGATCAGGCAGACCATGATGATCGGCACCGACATCGGCAGCAGGATCCTGCCGAAGATGGTGAAGAACCCCGCGCCGTCCAGCCGCGCCGCCCGCACCAGGGCATCCGGCACGCTGCAGTAGTAGTTGCGAAAGAACAGCGTGGTGAACGCCAGGCCGTAGACGATGTGCACCAGCACCAGCCCCGTGGTGGTACTGGCCAGGCCCATTTTGCCGAGGGTGAACGAGGCCGGCAGCAGCACGGTCTGGAATGGCAGGAAGCAGCCGAACAGCAACAGGCCGAAGAACAGCTGCGAGCCGCGAAAGCGCCACATCGACAGCACGTAGCCGTTCAAGGCGCCGAGCAGCGTGGAGATCACCACCGCCGGGACGGTGATCTTCACCGAGTTCCAGAAGTAGCCGCCGACGGTGTCCCAGGCCTTGATCCAGCCGATGGTGGTGACCACCTCCGGCCAGCTCAGCAGGTTGCCGGTACGGATGTCGTCGGGCGACTTGAAGCTGGTCAGCAGCATCACGATCAGCGGCACCAGGTACAGCGCACAGGCCAGCAACAGGGTCGAGTAGATGGCCAGGCGGCTGAAGGTGAAGCGTCGGGGAGCCAGGGATCTAGTCATGGCGCTTGTTCCTCAGTTCCGAATACAGGTAAGGCACCAGGATCGACAGGATCGCGCCGAGCATCAGGATCGCGCTGGCCGAGCCCATGCCCATTTGCCCACGGCTGAAGGTGAAGGAATACATGAACATCGCCGGCAGGTCCGAGGCGTAGCCCGGCCCTCCCGCGGTCATCGCCGCCACCAGGTCGAAGCTCTTGATGGCGATATGCGCAAGGATCATCAGGGCGCTGAAAAACACCGGACGCAGGCTCGGCAACACGATGCGCAGGTAGATGCTCGGCAGGCTGGCGCCATCGACTTGCGCTGCGCGGATGATCGACGGGTCGACACTGCGCAGGCCGGCCAGGAACAGCGCCATGACGAAGCCCGAGGCCTGCCACACAGCGGCGATCACCAGGCAGTAGACGACCCGGTCGGGGTCCACCAGCCAGTCCAGGCGAAAGCCTTCCCAGCCCCAGTCGCGGAGCATCTTGTCCAGGCCCAGGCCCGGGTTGAGCAGCCATTTCCAGGCGGTGCCGGTGACGATCATCGACAGCGCCATGGGGTACAGGTAGACCGTGCGAATGAAGCCTTCGCGGCGAATGCGCTGGTCGAGCAGCACTGCCAGCAGCACACCCACCGCCAGGCTGATGGCGATGAACAGGCCGCCGAACACCAGCAGGTTCTTGCTCGCCACCCACCAGCGATCGTTCTCCATCAGCCGCGCGTACTGGGCCAGGCCGACCCATTTGTAGCTGGGCATGAAGCTCGAATTGGTGAAGGACAGGACGAAGGTCCAGAGGATGTAGCCGTAGAAGCCGACCAGGACGATCAGCATGCTCGGCGCCAGCACCAGCTTGGGTAGCCATTTCTGGAGCGCGTCGAAGGGTGAAGCCTTATGGAGTGCGGCAACAGTGTTCATGGTTGCTTCTCGGTTGGAGGGCGGTGCTGCGCACCGAATCGCGGGACAAGCCCGCTCCCACAGGCGAACGCGCTCCCTTCTGTGGGAGCGGGCTCGACCCGCGATGAGGCCCTACTTGGCCGACTTGATCGCCGAGCCCAGTTGCTTGACCGCCGCCGCCGGGTCGGCGCCCGGGTCGTTGAGGAAGTTGGTCACCACATCGAAGATCGCCCCCTGCACCGCCAGGGTGGTGGCCATGTTGTGGGCCATGCTCGGCTGCAGACCGTCGCCTTGCTCGGCTTGTTTGAAGTCCTCTGCCGACTTCTGGGTGCAGGCATCGAACTGGCTCATGTCCATGTCCTGACGCACCGGCAGCGAGCCCTTGTTCTGGTTGAACACGGTCTGGAACTGCGGCTCCAGGGCGACCTTGGCCAGGTCGTTCTGGGCCTTGATGTCGTTCTCCTTCTTGAGCTTGAACATCGCCAGCGAGTCGATGTTGTAGGCGAAGCTGCCCTGGGTACCGGGGAAGGCCACGCACTGGTAGTCCTTGCCGGCGACCTTGCCGGCGGCGGTCCATTCGCTCTTGGCCCAGTCGCCCATGATCTGCATGCCGGCCTTGCCGTTGATGACCTCTGCAGCGGCGATGTTCCAGTCACGCCCGGCGCGGTTGGGGTCCATGTAGGTGCCCAGGCGCTGCAGGGTCTTGAACACCTCGACCATCTGCGCACCGGTGAGGGTCTTGTCATCCAGCTCGACAAAGGCGGCGTGGTAGCCCTTGGGCCCGAGGATGCTCAGGGCCAGGTCCTCGAACACGGTACCGTCCTGCCAGGGTTGGCCGCCGTGGGCCAGGGGGATGAAGCCGGCCGCCTTGAGCTTGTCGGCGGCGGCGAAGAGTTCATCGAGGGTGGTCGGCACCTTGGCCCCGGCCTTGTCGAACACCTGCGGGTTGATCCACAGCCAGTTGACCCGGTGAATGTTCACCGGCACGGCCACGTAGTGACCGTCGTACTTCATGATCTCGGCCACCTTGGCCGGCAGCAGGTTGTCCCATTGGTTGGCTTGAGCTACCTCATCGAGCTCGGTCAGCAGCCCCAGGGCGCCCCATTCCTGGATATCCGGGCCCTTGATCTGCGCGGCAGCCGGCGGGTTGCCGGAGATGGCGCGGGTCTTGAGCACGGTCATGGCAGCGGCGCCACCACCACCGGCGACGGCGTTGTCTTTCCAGATGAATCCGTCTTTTTTCACCTGCGCCTTGAGGGTTTCCACCGCCTTGGCTTCACCACCGGAGGTCCACCAGTGCAGGACTTCGACAGTACCGGGATCGGCGGCAAAGGCGTTCAGGGGCAACAAGGAGGCGAGGGAAATGACAGTAGCAAGGCGCGTGATCGCGTTCATGGAAGGTAACCTTTTCTTGTTGTTATACAGGGGCAAGTCGAGGTGCTTGCGCTTGTCCCTGAGTCTAACCACAGGCCCGGGCGGCGCAGGTAACGAAGGGATGTGCGAATGTCACCAAGTGGTGACAAACGCCGGTCAGTCACTGCTGCGTGGCAGGCTCAAGGTCACCCGCAAGCCGCCTTCGCGCAGGTTGCGCAAGCTCACTTCACCGCCATGGCTGTGGGCGATATTGCGCGCGATGCCCAGGCCCAGGCCGTAGCCCTGCTGCTGGCCGGCCAGGCGAAAGTGCGGCTCGAACACCTGTTCCTGGCGTTGCTCGGGCACGCCCGGGCCTTCATCGTCGACCTGCAGGACAAACCCCGAGGCGCTGTCGAGCACGCGCAGGTGGGCGCGCTCGCCGTACTTCAGGGCATTGTCGATCAGGTTGCCCATGCAGCGCTTGAGCGCCAGCGGCTTGCCTGGATAGGGCGCCTGCGCGCGCCCCTCCAGGGTGATGCGATTACTGCTCAGGTAGGGTTCGACCAGGCAATCGAGCAGCTGGTTGAGGTCGATGGCTTCGATGTTCTCGTGGATATCGGTGTCCTTCACGCATTGCAGCGCGCCCTTGACCAGCATCTCCAGCTCATCCAGGTCACGGCCGAACTTGGCCTGCATCACTTCGTCATCGAGCAGCTCGACCCGCAGGCGCAAGCGGGTGATCGGCGTGCGCAGGTCATGGGAAATGGCGCTGAACAACTGACTGCGCTCGGTCAGGTAGCGACTGATACGCTCGCGCATGGCGTTGAAAGCACGTCCCACCTCCTCCACCTCGCTGCCGCCACCTTCGGTCACCGGCTCCACATCGGCGCCCAGCGACAGTTCCCGCGCGGCCCGGGCCAGGCGCTTGAGCGGGCGACTCTGCCAATGCACCAGCAAGCCGATGAACAGCAACAGGAACGAACTGGTGAGGATGATGAACCAGACCTGCTGGGCCGGCAGGTCCTGCTCCTCCAGGCTGGTGTAGGGTTCGGGCAGCAGCGAGGCGATGTACAACCACTCCCCCTCCCCTAGATGGATCTGCATCACCAGCACCGGCGGGTTGATCGGTTCCAGGGTCAGGGCGTAGTGCGCCCAGGAGCGCGGCAGCTCGTCGAGCTTCAGGCCGCTGTTGAACAGGCGCAGCTCCTGGGGGCTGACGAAGGTCACCGAGATCTGCAGTTGCTGGCCCAGGCGCTGGTGCAGCACTTCATCGACGGCGGCGATCACCGCCTGCTTGCGCGGCGTCGGCGGCAATTCCTGCATGTCCAGCGGCTTGTCGTTGAGCGAGACAAAAAAACGCGTGCCGCCCATGTTGCGCAACTGGTCCAGCACCATGGGCCGGTAGGCCACCGGCAGCGAGCGAAAGTAGCTGACGCTGGCACTCATCGAATGGGCCAGGCTGCGGGCGCTGGCCACCAGGCCTTCACGCTGGCTGGCGCGCAGCTGCGACAGCCAGATCAGGCTCGACAGCCCCTGGGCCAGCAGCACCACCAGCAGCGTCAGCAGCAGCATGCGCCCCAGCAGCGAGCGCGGCAGCGGCAGGCGCCAGCGGCCCTCAGTGCGCGGGCGCAACGCTGGCCGCCAGCAGGTAACCGCTGCCGCGCACGGTACGGATCAGCCGTGGCGGTTTGTCCGTGTCGCGCAGGCGCTGGCGCAGGCGGCTGACCGCCATGTCGACAATGCGATCCAGCGGCATGGGCTCGCGGCCACGGGTGGCATTGCCGATGGTGTCGCGGTCGAGAATCTGCTGTGGATGATCGAGAAACAGCTTGAGCAGGGCGAAATCGGCACCCGAGAGAATGACCTCTTCACCGTCGCGGTGAAACAGCCGGTGGCTGACCGTGTCCAGCCGCCAGTCATCGAAGGCCAGCACGTCGTTGCCGTTACGCTCCTGGCCGAAACCGGCACGCCGCAGCAGGGCCTTGATCCGCGCCTGCAATTCGCGGGGGCTGAAGGGTTTGCCCAGGTAGTCGTCGGCGCCCAGCTCCAGGCCGATCACCCGGTCGGCCTCGTCGGAACTGGCAGTCAGCATGATGATCGGCACCTGTGCCTGTCGCGGATGCTGGCGTACCCAGCGACAGAGGCTGAAGCCGTCTTCATCGGGCAGCATCACATCGAGGATGACCAGGTCACATTCGTTGGCGTCCAGGGCCTGGCGAAAGCCCTGGCCGTCGGCCACCGCGCGCACCTCGAAGCCGCAGCGGCTGAGGTAGGCCTGCAACAGTTCGCGGATTTCCTGGTCATCGTCGACCAGCAGTATCGACTTGCTCACAGCGCCATTCCTTGTTGATGCGGGTCTGTGGGTCCAACTGTCTTTGTGGGAGCGGGCTTGCCCCGCGATTGCAGTGTGTCAGCAAGATCGTATCGCGGGGCAAGCCCGCTCCCACAGCTGCCGCGCCTACAGGGTCTGCTGCAGGGCTACGCCGGCGCCGAGCAGGCCGGAAAATTCGGCGGTCACCAGCCATACCGGAATCCCCTTGAAGTAACCGCTCATGCAACCCTTGTCGGCGAAACTCTCGGCAAATCCGCTGCGCAAGAACAACTCGGCAAAGCGCGGAATGATGCCGCCGACAATGTACACGCCGCCGCGCCCACCCAGGGTCAACACGTTGTTGCCGGCCACTCGCCCGAGAAAACGACAGAACTGCTCGATCACTGCCATCGCCACCGGCTCGCCGGCCAGGGCAGCATCGGTGATCGCCGCCGGACTGAGCAAGGTCGCCGGTTGGCCATCCAATGCACAGATGGCCTGGTACAACCGTAGCAGGCCACCACCGCTGAGCAGGGTTTCGGCGCTGACATGGCCGATCTCGTTGCCGATCTGCTGGCGGATCTGCGCCTCGCGGGCGTTGCCGACCGGCAGGTCGACGTGGCCGCCCTCGCCCGGCAGGGCCATGAAGCGGCCGTCGTCCAGGCTGAGCAAGGTGCCCACGCCCAGGCCGGTACCGGGGCCGATGACCACCGCCGGACGCCCGGGCTCGGCCTGCCCCGGGCAGACCGTGAGGGACTCGCCGGGCTGCAACCGGGTCATCCCCAGGGCCATGGCGGTAAAGTCGTTGATCAACAGCAACCGCTCGATCTGCAAGGTGTTGCAGAAGGCCTGGCGACTGAGCCGCCAGTGGTTGTTGGTGAAGCGAAACTCATCGCCGCTGACCGGGCCGGCCACTGCCAGGCACACCGCGCCGAGGTCGCCCCGGGCCAACCCCTGCGCCGCGAGGTAGGCACCGATGGCCTGCTCGGGGCTGGTGTAGTCGGCGGTGGCGAACACCTGCACCGAGTGCATCCGGTCATGTTCCCAGAGGGCGAAGCGGGCGTTGGTACCGCCGATATCACCGACCAGAGCGCGCTTCATTTAAGCGACTCCAGGGCCGAGGTGAAGGCACTGGCGCCCTGCTCCGCCGGGCTCAGGGCCATGCGCAGGAAGCCGAACAGCTCACGACCGCAGCCCAGGTCATTACCGGTCGGCGACGCGGGCAGTTCACGGTCGGCCAACTCCTCGGCGCTGACCTTGACCGACAGCGTGCCGGCCACGCCATCGACGCGCACGATGTCACCATCGCGCACCCGCGCCAGCGGACCGCCGTCAAAGGCTTCCGGGCAGACATGAATGGCCGCCGGGATTTTCCCCGAGGCGCCGGACATGCGCCCGTCGGTGACCAGCGCCACCTTGAAGCCACGGTCCTGCAGTACGCCCAGGAACGGGGTCATCTTGTGCAGCTCCGGCATACCGTTGCAGCGCGGTCCCTGGAAGCGCATCACGGCAACGAAATCACGCTCCAGCTCACCGGCCTGGAAGGCATCGGCCAGCGCCTGCTGGTCATGGAACACCCGCGCCGGCGCTTCGACCACCTGATGCTCCGGGGCGACCGCAGAGACTTTCATCACCCCGCGCCCCAGGTTGCCTTCCATGACCCGCAGGCCACCTTCGGGCGAGAACGGCCGCGCCACCGGACGCAGGATCGCTTCGTCGAGGCTCGCCTGCGGGCCTTCGCGCCAGACCAGCTTGCCGTCCTGCAGGAACGGCTCCTGGGTATAACGGCGCAGGCCGAAACCGGCCACGGTGTTGACGTCTTCATGCAGCAGCCCGGCATCGAGCAGCTCGCGAATCAGGAACGCCATGCCGCCGGCAGCCTGGAAGTGGTTGATGTCGGCCTTGCCGTTGGGATAGACGTGGGACAGGGTCGGCACCACTTCGGAGAGCTCGGCCATGTCCTGCCAGGTCAGCTGGATCCCGGCCGCCTGGGCGATCGCCGGCATGTGCAGGGTATGGTTGGTCGAGCCACCGGTGGCGTGCAGGGCGACGATGGAATTGACCAGCGATTTCTCGTCGACGATCTCGCCCAGCGGCATGAAGTCGCCACTGGCCTTGGTCATGCGCGTGACCTGCTGCGCCGCCTCGATGGTGAGCGCATCGCGCAGCGGCGTGTAGGGGTTGACGAAGGACGCGCCCGGCAGGTGCAGGCCCATCACTTCCATCAGCAACTGGTTGGTGTTGGCGGTGCCGTAGAAGGTGCAGGTGCCGGGGCTGTGGTAGGACTTCATCTCCGATTCCAGCAGCTCTTCGCGGCTGGCCTTGCCCTCGGCGTAGCGCTGGCGGACGTCGGCCTTTTCCTTGTTGGAAATACCCGAAGGCATCGGCCCGCCGGGCACGAAGAGCGTGGGCAGGTGGCCGAAACGCAGGGCCCCCATCAACAGGCCCGGGACGATCTTGTCGCAGATGCCCAGCATCAAGGCGGCATCGAACATGTTGTGCGACAGGGCGATGGCCGTGGACATGGCGATCACCTCGCGGCTGGCAATGCCCAGCTCCATGCCCGGCTCGCCCTGGGTGACACCGTCGCACATGGCCGGCACGCCACCGGCGAACTGGCCGACCGAGCCGATCTCGCGCAGGGCCTGCTTGATCTGCTCGGGGTAATGCTCGTAGGGCTGGTGGGCCGAGAGCATGTCGTTGTAGGCGGAGACGATGGCGACGTTGGCGGCATTCATCATCCGCAGGCTGTGCTTGTCCTGGCTGCTGCAGCCGGCCACGCCGTGGGCGAAGTTGGCGCATTGCAGCTTGGCCCGCATCGGTCCGTCGCTGGCGGCCCCGCGAATCAGCTGCAGGTAGCGTTCGCGGGTAGGACGGCTGCGGGCGATCAGCCGTTGGGTGACCTCAAGAATGCGCGGATGCATGTACTGGACTCCAGGCTAGCGGTGGTTGCGACCTCTGCGGCGGTTTCCCTTATCCGCATTCGCCGCCTAGGCTCAAAGTGAGGGGGCGAGCGTCGCGGGCGGGACGGCTTGGCCGATCGCTCGTTGTAGATTGAATAAAATACTGCCAGTAAAAACGCTTGTTTTCTATTTTTTTACGAATAATCTTGTAATTCCAACAACAAAAAATGATTCAGTGAAGTCATAACCCGTGTACCACGGGCTTCACCCGGTCTGCCAGAGGTAGCTTTATGACCCTACGCATCGCAATCAATGGCTTTGGCCGCATTGGCCGCAACGTCCTTCGCGCACTCTATACCCAAGGCTACCGCCAGGATCTGCAGGTCGTCGCGATCAACGACCTGGGCGACAGCGCGATCAACGCCCATCTGCTCAAGTACGACAGTGTCCATGGCACCTTTGCCGCCAGCGTCGAAGCCGATCATGAAAGCCTGACCGTCAACGGCGACCGCATCGCCGTCAGCGCCATCCGCAACCCTGCGGAGCTGCCGTGGAAAGCCGAAGCCGTCGACGTGGTGTTCGAATGCACCGGGCACTTCACCGACCGGGCAAAAGCCGCGGCCCATCTTACCGCCGGGGCGGGCAAAGTCATTATTTCGGCACCGGCCAAAGGCGCCGACGCCACCATCGTCTATGGGGTCAACCACGACATCCTGCGCCCGTCGCACCAGATCATCTCCAGCGCCTCCTGCACCACCAACTGCCTGGCGCCGCTGGCCCAGGTGCTGCACCGCGAACTGGGCATCGAGCAGGGCCTGATGACCACCATCCACGCCTACACCAATGACCAGAGCCTGATCGACATCCACCACAGCGACCCGTTCCGCGCCCGTTCGGCCACCCAGTCGATGATCCCGAGCAAGACCGGTGCGGCCGAAGCCGTGGGCCTGGTGCTGCCGGAGCTGGCCGGCAAACTCACCGGCATGGCGGTACGGGTGCCGGTGATCAACGTGTCGCTGGTGGACCTGACCGTCAACCTTGCGCGCACCACCAGCGTCGAAGAGGTCAACGCCCTGTTCAAGGAAGCCAGCCGCCACTCCAAGGTGCTGGGCTACAACAGCCTGCCGCTGGTGTCCTGCGACTTCAACCACAACCCGCTGTCGTCGATCTTCGACGCCAACCACACCCGTGCCAACGGGCGGATGCTCAAGGTGCTGGCCTGGTACGACAACGAGTGGGGGTTCTCCAACCGCATGCTGGATAACTGCCTGGCACTGTGCAACGCCCGCTAAAGCTGCACCCCGGTGGGAGCGGGCTTGCCCCGCGATGCGGCCTGGCTGGCAGTAGCCGATCGCGGGGCAAGCCCGCTCCTACCGGCAGCTGTTGATTGAACAGAGCTTGACCACAGCGCTGATGATAAGCATTATCATTCGCTTTGCATTGCTCGGGTATCGCTGTGAGCCAGTCCCAGTTCAACACTGTATTCCTCGCCCAGCGGGTCAGCCTGCTGCGAACCCTGCAGCGCATGGTCGACAACCCCAGCACCGCCGAAGATTTGTTGCAGGAGACCTACCTGCGGGTCACCCGCGCCCTGGGCGAGCGGCCCATCGAGCACCTTGAGCCCTTCGTATTCCAGACCGCGCGCAACCTGGCCCTCGATCACCTGCGCGCGCGCCGGGCGCAATCGCGCAACCTGGTGGACGATGTGCCCGAGCAGGTCCTGCACAACGTCGCCGCCCCTGCCAGCAGCGCCGAAGACGCCGCCCATGCCGAGCAACTGCTCAAGCGCCTGAGCGTCAGCCTCGGCCAGCTGACCCCGCGCCAGCAGCGTATTTTCATCCTCAGCCGCCTGCACGGCGCCAGCTATCTGGAAATCGCCGAGCAACTCGGGGTTTCGGCCAGTACCGTGCAGAAGGAACTGAAGCTGATCATGGCCATCTGTGTCGGCGTCGCCAATCGCGTGAACCGCGACTGACGGTGGCTTGCCACATCGGCAGCAACACTTGATCATTGCACTCCAACAAGACCGCCCAGGATTGACCGTGACCGACCGCGCCCCTCGCCCTTCGCCGCCAGACCCGGCTGCCTGCGACAGTGCCATGGATGAGGCGCTGGACTGGCTGATCCGCCTGCAATGCGCCAGCGCCGAAGACACCCGCGCCTTCGAAGCCTGGCTCGAAGCCAACCCGGCCAATGCCCAGGCCTATGTCGACGCCGAAGCCCTCTGGCAAGGCGATACTCTGCGCCAGGCCGCCAGCCAGCTGGCCCAAACCCGCCGCCCTTCGCGCCTGGCACGCCTGCGTCCGCACTGGAAGCCCCTGGCCGCCGCCGCGGTGCTGCTGGTCGGCGTGTTTACCGTCGGCAACCTGCCCATGCGCCTGCAGGCCGATCACCTGACCGTGATCGGCGAACGCCAGCGCCTGCAACTGGACGACGGCTCGCGGGTGCTGCTCAACACCAACTCGGCCTTCTCCAGCGACATCGATGCCCGCCAGCGTGTGGCCCGCCTGTACCAGGGCGAAGCTTTCTTCGAGGTTCCCGCCGGCCAGACCCAGCCGCTTGAGCTGCGCGCCGGCCCGGTGCGCGCCAGTGTCCGCGACAGCGACTTCGCCGTGCGCTACCTCGACGGTGAAGCCCAGGTCCGGGTGCAACGCGGCGACGTCGACCTGCAGGCCAGCAGCGACCAGCGCATCCGCCTGTCCAGCGGCGACAGCATCCGCGTCGGCCCCAATGGCTTCGGCCAGCGCGAACGGGTCGATACGCAAAAGGACCTGGCCTGGGTCCAGGGCCGGCTGGTCTTCGAGAACTGCCCGCTCAACCAGGTATTGGCCGAACTGCGCCGCTACTACCCGGGCCTGATCATCTCGCGCAACGAGCGCCTGGAGCAGGTGGCGGTGACCGGCAACTACCGCCTGGACCAGCCGGTGGAAACCCTGCGCGCCCTGGCCCACATCACCTCGGCCCAGCTGCACGAGTTCCCTGCCGTGGTCATCATCAACTGAGCTGAAGTTTTTTTACGCGATTCCCTGAGGCGATTCGTCTCGTTATAGCCAATGCAACTGATTCTTATTTTTGAATCAGCCATACCTATAACTTCGCGCGACAGGGAGCGCTTTCGATGTCCACTGGTTTTGCTCGTCGGTCTTCAGCCACTTCATCCAACCCGGCCCGCAGCCGTTGCACGCTGTCGCTGCTGACCCTGGCCCTGCTCGCCAGCGGTGCCTGCAGCCTGCCGGCCCTGGCGGCAGAGCCCGCCCAGGCCAGTGCGCCACGCATGGGTGACTACCGCTTTGCGATCGCCCAGCAACCGCTGGTCTCGGCCCTCAACGCCTTTACCGCCGTGACCGGCTGGCAGGTCGGCCTCTCGGCCGAACTGGCCGAAGGCGTAGCCTCTCCCGGCGTGCAAGGCTCGCTCAAGCCCGAAGCTGCGCTGCAACGCCTGCTGCTCGGCACCGGCCTGAGCTATCGCACCCTGGGCGTCGGCAACGTGGTGATCGAACGTAGTGCCTCCAGCGCCATCGCCTTGCAGCAGATCACCGTAACCGCCACCCGCAGCGCCCAGGAGGTCAGTCAGGTGCCCAGCACCGTCACGGTCCAGACCCGTGAACAGCTCGACCGCCAGAACGTCAACACCATCAAGGACCTGGTGCGCTACGAGCCCGGCGTATCGGTCAGCGGCACCGGCCAGCGCAGCGGCCTGAACGGCTACAACATCCGTGGCATCGACGGTGAGCGGGTGCTGACCCAGATCGACGGCGTGTCCATCCCCGACAGCTTCTTCTTCGGCCCCTACGCCCAGACCCAGCGCAACTACGTCGACCCGGAAATCGTCAAGCGCGTGGAGATCCTCCGCGGTCCAGCCTCGGTGCTGTACGGCAGTAACGCCATCGGTGGTGCGGTCAGCTACTTCACCCTCGACCCCGACGACATCATCAAGCCCGGCCAGGACGTCGGCGCACGCCTGAAAACCGGCTACAGCTCGGCGGACGAGAGCTGGCTGAACTCGGCCACGGTGGCCGGGCGCCAGGGCGACGTCGACGGCCTGCTGCACCTGAGCCAGCGCAACGGCCATGAAACCGAGTCCTACGGTAGCCACGGCGGCACCGGCCTTGCGCGTACCGAGGCCAACCCGGAAGACGTACGCACCACCAACATCCTGGCCAAGGCCGGCTGGAACTATGCCGACGATTCGCGCCTGGCCCTGACCTACGAGAAATACAAGGACGACCGCGACCTCGACCAGAAGAGCGCCGTGGGCGGGCCGTTCATCCCCGGTTTCGGCGCCATGAATTCCTACCGCGACCGCACCGGCAACGACACCGTGACCCGCGAGCGTTTCGGCATCAACCACGAGTTCGCCCTGGGCAGCCTGCTGGCCGACAACATGAAGTGGAGCCTGAACTACCAGATCGGCAAGACCGACCAGCGTACCGACGAGCTGTACTTCGCCTCGGGCCGCCAGGTGTTTCGCGATCGCCAGACCACCTACAAGGACCGCCAGTGGCTGTTCGATGCGCAATTGGACAAAGCCTTCGCCATCGGTGAAACCGATCACCTGCTGACCTACGGCACCACCCTCAAGCACCAGAAGGTCACCGGTTCGCGCAGCGGCACCGGCACCTGCCTGAACGTGGGCGGCGCCTGCCGCGCCATCGGCCAGATCAGTGTCAACGACAGCCAGGCCCTGGTCAGCGACTTCCCCGATCCGACCGTCAACACCTACAGCCTGTTCGCCCAGGATGAGATCCGCTGGAACCAGTGGACCTTCCTGCCCGGCCTGCGCTACGACTACACCCAGCTCAAGCCGCACATGACCGACGAATTCCTGCGCGGCGTCGGCGCCACGAGCGCCGACCCGGTCGACGACAGCGAGAAAACCTGGCACCGGGTATCGCCCAAGTTCGGCCTGACCTATGCCTTCGACGAACACTACACCTGGTTCGGCCAGTACGCCGAAGGCTTCCGTACGCCAACGGCCAAGGCCCTGTACGGCCGCTTCGAGAACCCCGGCCTGGGCTACAGCGTGCGCGGCAACTCCGACCTTGAGCCGGAAAAGAGCAAGAGCTACGAGACCGGCCTGCGCGGCAACTTCGACGCCGGCAACTTCGATGTGGCGGTGTTCTATAACAAGTACCGCGACTTCATCAACGAAGACGCCGTGCAGGGCAGCAACCTGGGCCAGACCTTCGAGGCCAACAACATCAAGCACGCCACCATCAAGGGCGCCGAGGTCAAGGGCCGCTTGAACCTGGATCACTTCGGCGCAGCGCAAGGCCTGTACACCCAGGGCTCGGTGGCCTATGCCCGGGGCCGCAACGACGACACCGGCCAGCCGCTCAACAGCGTCAACCCGCTGACTGCCGTGCTGGGCCTGGGCTATGAGCAGGCGCAATACGGTGCGCAGTTGAACTGGACTCTGGTCAAGCGCAAAGACCGGGTCGACGACACCACCTTCTTCGCCCCCGATGGCACCAGCAAGCAGTTCCGCACACCGGGTTACGGCGTGCTGGACCTTGCCGGTTTCTACAAGGTCAACGACGACGTCACCATCAACGCCGGGCTGTACAACCTGACCGACAAGAAATACTGGCAGTGGGATGACGTGCGCGGCTACGACGGCCTTGGCGAAGCGGCGGTGACCGCACCGGCCAACCTCGACCGCCTGACCATGCCGGGACGTAACTTCGCCATCAACCTGGTCTGGGATATCTAACGGCACACACATTGCGCCCCCCTGTAGCCGCTGCCGAGGTACGAGGCTGCGATCGACTGCAAAGCAGTCGCAATCCAGTCACCCCGGCGATCCAGCGCTGCGACCGCTTTGCGGTCGATCGCAGCCTGTCGGCAGCGGCTACAACGAGGCGTTCAAGACCGTTGCTCGCACTTTTTTTACTCTCGCACCCCTGCTTGTTCGTCTAGTTACCAGGCCCGCCCATTTCGCAAGGAATCACCATGACCGCCACCACCGAACGCGCCGCCCTGCGCTCACAGCGCCTGAACCAGCTGACCCACGCCCCGCATACCGAACTGGACGCCCTGGTCAAATCCCACGCGCCATTCGAAACCCGCGAAAGCTTCGCCCGTTTCGTGGTCGCCCAGTACCTGTTCCAGAACGAACTCAAGGCGCTGTACAACGACCCGGCGCTGATCGCCATCGTCCCTGACCTGGCCGAACGCTGCCGGGCCGAGCAGGCCGCCCTGGACCTCGCCGATCTCGACACCGCCCTGCCCGAACCCTTTGCCGGTACGTTGCAGAACCCGAGCCTGGGTCAAGCCATGGGCTGGATCTTCGTCTCCGAAGGCTCCAAGCTCGGTGCCGCCTTTTTGATCAAGCGCGCCGTGGCACTGGGTCTCTGCGACAGTTTCGGTGCCCGCCACCTGGGCGAGCCGGCCGGTGGCCGCGCCGAGGGCTGGAAGCAGTTCACCCGAATCCTCGACGGCCTGGAGCTGAGCGCCGAAGAAGAGGCCAAGGCCGAACAGGGTGCGGTCGCCGCCTTCGAGCGCTTCACCCAGTTGCTCAAACACGCCTACGCGACTGCGCCTAAAGCCGAACTGGCCTGATCCGCGCTACCCGGTTACCCTCGTGGCAACCGGGTACCACCCGTGCCAACGACGAGCCCATGACCCGCCCTCCTGCCTCGAAACTCTCCCGCCTGCTGTACGGCCTCCTGGCCTACGTCAGCCTGGCCATCGGCCTGGTCGCCATCGTCGTGCCCGGGCTGCCCACCACCGAATTCATTCTGCTCGCCGCCTGGGCCGCCACCCGCAGTTCGCCACGCCTGAGCGCCTGGCTGGAGCATCACCGGCTGTTCGGTCCGATCCTGCACAACTGGCGCAACGGCAAGGTCATTCAGCGTCGAGCCAAGGTCAGTGCTACGGTCAGCATGCTGCTGTGCGCCAGCCTGATGCTGGTGTTCCTGGAACATCGCTGGCCGGTGTTTCTCGCCATCGGCGGCATGACCCTGGGTAACCTGTGGATCTGGTCACGACCGGAAGCCATGAGCCCGCAGATTGCCCGCGATAGCGTTCAAAGGGTCAACAGGCCACTGTAGAGGCTGTATGCCGCCACCCCCGCCCCTACCAGCACAGCTGCGAAGATCAGCTTCTCCCAGTGGGTGAACAGGGTCTGGCCCTGCTCGTGCTTGGCGCGGGCGAAAAGGATCACCCCGGGCGCATACAACAAAGCCGACAGCAGCAGGTACTTCAGGCCACCCGCATACAGCAGCCAGATCGCATAGACCAGCGCGACCCCGGCAATCAGCAGGTCCTTGCGCCGCGCTCCGCCCTGCCCGCCATAGGTCTCGCCCCGCACCGCCAGCAGCACGGCATAGGCCGCCGACCACAGGTAGGGCACCAGGATCATCGACGACGCCAGGTAGATCAGGCTGGTGTAGGTGCCGGCCGAGAACAGGGTGATCAGCAGGAACAGCTGGATCATGCAGTTGGTCAGCCACAGGGCATTGGCCGGCACGTGGTTGGCATTTTCCCGTGCCAGGAAGCGCGGCATGGTCTGGTCGCGGGCGGTGGCGAACAGGATTTCGGCGCACAGCAAGGCCCAGGACAGCAAGGCACCGAGCAGCGAGATCGCCAGGCCAATGCTGATCAGCAGCGCCCCCCAGGGCCCGACGATATGCTCCAGCACCGAGGCCAGCGACGGATTCTGCAAGGCGGCCAGCTCCGGCTGGGTCATCACCCCCAGCGACAGCACGTTGACCAGCACCAGCAAGGCCAGCACGCCGATAAAGCCGATCACCGTGGCCCTGCCCACGTCCGAGCGGTGCTGCGCGCGGCCGGAGTAGACACTGGCGCCCTCGATGCCGATGAACACGAACACCGTCACCAGCATCATGTTGCGCACCTGGTCGAGTACGCTGCCGAACTGCGGATTGCTCAGCCCCCAGATGTCGCGGGTGAAGATGTCGGCGCGAAAGGCCACCGCGGCGATGACGACGAACATCAGCAACGGCACGATCTTGGCCACCGTGGTCACCTGGTTGATGAACGCCGCCTCCTTGATCCCGCGCAGCACCAGGAAATGCACGGCCCACAGCAGCAATGAGGCGCAGGCAATGGCGATCGGCGTGTTGCCCTCGCCGAAGATCGGAAAGTAGAAACCCAGGGTGCTGAACAGCAACACGAAGTAGCCGACGTTGCCCAGCCAGGCGCTGATCCAGTAGCCCCAGGCCGACGAGAAGCCCATGTACTCGCCAAAGCCGGCCTTGGCGTAGGCATACACCCCCGAGTCGAGTTCGGGCTTGCGGTTGGCCAGGGTCTGGAACACGAAGGCCAGGGCCAGCATGCCCACCGCCGTGATCCCCCAGCCGATCAGCACCGCCCCCACGTCGGCCCGAGCGGCCATGTTCTGCGGCAAGGAGAAAATCCCACCACCGATCATCGAGCCGACCACCAGCGCGATCAACGCGCCCAGGCGCAGTTTCTGTCCAGGTTCGGACATGCGAATCCCCTTGTTGTCTCGTGTTTGTAACCTCAGCGGTACACCCTGAGTTAAATATATACCTGGCGTCGGTGTTTATAAATATTACGTCTTTAGGATCATAGTCCTCATAACTATGGCGTCTATGACTGGACGAACTAAATGGTGAGTTTTGTGCACTCTTTCATCACCTTCAAGCAAATAAGAAAAATTCTCGTCAAAAATTTGCTAATCCTGTGAAACGGACTAGCTTCAATTCTCGCAGCCTGTCAGAGCGTTTGCTCTAAAACACCATGGAGGTGCCTGCTTTCAAGGCCTGCAGTATCGCCGTCGGCATGCTCCGGGAGGCTCTTTCAGTCACTGATTTGCAATGGAATGCCCCATGAACTGATCTGAATCAGCATATGAATACGTTGCTGGAATTAATCTGGCCACATCTCTTCTCCTGGTATGGAGTTATTCAATGTCAGACGCTCCCGGAAAACTACGACTCGGTGCGCTGGTTGCACTTGTAGTCGGCTCGATGATCGGCGGCGGGATCTTTTCGCTGCCACAAAACATGGCTGCCAGCGCCGATGTCGGTGCTGTTCTGATCGGCTGGGGCATCACCGCCATCGGCATGCTGACCCTGGCCTTCGTGTTCCAGACCCTGGCCAACCGAAAGCCGGACCTTGATGGCGGGGTGTACGCCTACGCCAAGGCCGGATTCGGCGATTACATGGGCTTTTCATCGGCCTGGGGGTACTGGATCAGTGCCTGGCTCGGCAACGTCGGTTACTTCGTCCTGCTGTTCAGTACCCTGGGCTATTTCTTCCCGATCTTCGGCGAGGGCAACACCCCGGCCGCCATCATCGGCGCCTCGGTGCTGCTGTGGGCCGTGCACTTTCTGGTACTGCGCGGCATCAAGGAAGCGGCCTTCATCAACCTGATCACCACGGTGGCCAAGGTCGTACCCCTGGCGCTGTTCATCCTGATCGCCCTGTTCGCCTTCAAACTGGACATTTTCACCGCCGACATCTGGGGGACCATGAACCCGGACCTGGGCAGTGTGATGAACCAGGTGCGCAACATGATGCTGGTCACTGTCTGGGTGTTCATCGGTATCGAGGGTGCGAGCATCTTCTCGGCGCGGGCAGAAAAGCGCTCTGACGTGGGTAAGGCCACGGTCATCGGTTTCATCACCGTGCTGCTGTTCCTGGTCCTGGTCAACGTGCTGTCGCTGGGCATCATGACTCAGCCTGAGCTGGCCAAACTGCAGAACCCGTCGATGGCCGCCGTGCTCGAACACGTGGTCGGTCACTGGGGCGCAGTACTGATCAGCGTCGGTCTGATCATCTCGCTGCTCGGTGCCCTGCTCTCCTGGGTACTGCTGTGCGCCGAGATCATGTTCGCCGCAGCCAAGGACCACACCATGCCGGAGTTCCTGCGCCGCGAGAACGCCAACCACGTGCCGGCCAACGCCCTGTGGCTGACCAACGCCATGGTGCAGATCTTCCTGATCATCACCCTGTTCTCGGCCAGTACCTACCTGTCGCTGATCTACCTCGCCACCTCGATGATCCTGGTGCCTTACCTGTGGTCGGCGGCCTATGCCTTCCTGCTGGCATGGCGCAGCGAAACTTATGAACAGGCCCTGGCCGAACGCAAGAAAGACCTGATCATCGGCGGCATCGCTCTGGTCTACGCGATCTGGCTGCTGTATGCCGGTGGCGTCAAATACCTGCTGCTCTCGGCCCTGCTCTATGCCCCTGGCGTGATCCTGTTCGCCAAGGCCAAGCGCGAGGTCGGCCAACCGATTTTTACCAACGTGGAGAAGTTGCTCTTCGCCGCCGTAGTCATCGGCGCCCTGGTGGCTGCCTATGGCTTGTACGACGGCTTCCTGACCCTGTAACCCCCGTATTCGAAACTTGGAGGAAATGAACCATGTCCACGGAAAAAGTTAAGTACGGCGTACACTCCGAAGCCGGCAAACTGCGTAAAGTGATGGTCTGCTCCCCGGGCCTGGCGCACCAGCGCCTGACGCCGAGCAACTGCGACGAGCTGTTGTTCGACGACGTCATCTGGGTCAACCAGGCCAAGCGTGACCACTTCGATTTCGTCACCAAAATGCGTGAACGCGGCATCGAAGTGCTGGAAATGCACAACCTGCTGACCGATATCGTTGCGCAACCTGATGCGCTGAAATGGATCCTCGACCGCAAGATCACCTCCGACACCGTCGGTATCGGCCTGACCAACGAAGTACGCAGCTGGATCGAAGGCCTGGAACCACGCAAGATCGCCGAGTTCCTGATCGGCGGCGTGGCCGGTGAAGACCTGCCTGAGAGCGAAGGCTCCGGCGTGATCAAGATGTACCGCGACTACCTGGGCCACTCCAGCTTCCTGCTCGACCCGCTGCCCAACACCCAGTTCACTCGCGACACCACCTGCTGGATCTACGGCGGTGTGACCCTGAACCCGATGTACTGGCCAGCGCGACGTCAGGAAACCCTGCTGACCACCGCCATCTACAAGTTCCACCCCGACTTCACCGGTGCCGAGTTTGAAGTCTGGTACGGCGATCCGGACCAGGACCACGGCAAGGCCACCCTCGAAGGCGGTGACGTCATGCCGATCGGCAATGGCGTGGTCCTGATCGGCATGGGCGAGCGTACCTCGCGTCAAGCCATCGGCCAGCTCGCCCAGTCGCTGTTCGCCAAGGGCGCGGTGGAGAAAGTCGTGGTCGCCGGTTTGCCGAAGTCCCGTGCAGCGATGCACCTGGACACCGTGTTCAGCTTCTGCGACCGCGACCTGGTCACGGTCTTCCCGGAAGTGGTCAAGGAAATCGTGCCGTTCGTCATTCGTCCGGACAGCAGCAAGCCATACGGCATGGACGTGCGCCGCGAGAACAAATCGTTCATCGACGTGGTCGCCGAGTCGCTCAACCTGAAGAAACTGCGCGTCGTCGAAACCGGTGGCAACAGCTTCGCCGCCGAACGCGAACAGTGGGACGACGGTAACAACGTGGTGGCTGTGGAGCCAGGTGTGGTCATCGGTTATGACCGCAACACCTACACCAACACCCTGCTGCGCAAGGCAGGCGTCGAGGTCATCACCATCAGCGCCGGCGAACTGGGCCGTGGCCGTGGCGGCGGCCACTGCATGACCTGCCCGATCGTTCGCGACCCTATCGATTACTAAACGTCCATCAATCCGGCCGCGCCTACCCGGCGCCGGCCGGGCCGATTACCGCATTCAAGGAGAATCATCATGGCGTTCAACATTCACAACCGTAACCTGCTCAGCCTGGAACACCACACCACCCGCGAGCTGCGTTACCTGCTGGACCTGTCCCGCGACCTGAAACGTGCCAAGTACACCGGCACCGAGCAGCAGCACCTCAAAGGCAACAACATCGCGCTGATCTTCGAGAAAACCTCGACCCGCACCCGTTGCGCCTTCGAAGTGGCCGCCTACGACCAGGGCGCCAACGTCACCTACATCGACCCCAACTCCTCGCAGATCGGCCACAAGGAAAGCATGAAGGACACCGCACGGGTCCTGGGCCGCATGTATGACGCCATTGAATACCGTGGCTTCAAGCAGGAGATCGTCGAAGAACTGGCCAAGTTCGCTGGCGTACCGGTGTTCAACGGCCTGACCGACGAGTACCACCCGACCCAGATGATCGCCGACGTGCTGACCATGCGCGAGAACAGCGACAAGCCGCTGCACGACATCAGCTACGCCTACCTGGGCGATGCGCGCAACAACATGGGTAACTCCCTGCTGCTGATCGGCGCCAAGCTCGGCATGGACGTGCGCATCGCCGCACCGAAGGCCCTGTGGCCGCATGACGACCTGGTCGAGCGCTGCAAGAAATACGCGGAAGAAAGCGGCGCACGCATCACCCTGACCGAAGACCCGAAAGCCGCGGTCAAGGGCGTCGACTTCATCCACACCGACGTCTGGGTATCCATGGGCGAGCCGGTCGAAGCCTGGGGTGAACGCATCCAGCAACTGCTGCCTTACCAGGTCAACGCCGAACTGATGAAAGCCAGCGGCAACCCACGGACCAAGTTCATGCACTGCCTGCCTGCATTCCACAATTCCGACACCAAGGTCGGCAAGCAGATTGCCGAACAGTACCCGAACCTGAAGAACGGCATCGAAGTGACCGAGGACGTCTTCGAGTCGCCAGCCTGTATCGCCTTCGAGCAAGCGGAAAACCGCATGCACACCATCAAGGCGATCCTGGTCTCGACCCTGGCCGACCTGTAATCCATCGGTAGGAGCGGGCTTGCCCCGCGATGCGATGTCACTGACAGATCGCATTCGCGGGGCAAGCCCGCTCCCACAAGGTGTACCCTCCCCCATAAGGAATTTCATCATGCGTATCGTTGTTGCATTGGGCGGCAACGCCCTGCTGCGCCGTGGCGAACCCATGACCGCGGACAATCAGCGCGCCAATATCCGCATTGCCGCCGAACAGATCGCCAAGATCCACCCGGGCAACGAACTGGTCATCGCCCACGGCAACGGCCCGCAAGTCGGCCTGCTGTCGCTGCAAGCGCAATCCTACAAGCCGGACGAAGCCTACCCGCTGGACGTCCTCGGGGCTGAAACCGAAGGCATGATCGGCTACATCATCGAGCAAGAGCTGGGTAACCTGCTGGCCTTTGAGGTGCCGTTCGCCACCCTGCTGACCCAGGTTGAAGTGGACGGCAACGACCCGGCCTTCAAGGACCCGACCAAGTTCATCGGTCCGGTTTACAGCAAAGAGGAAGCCGAGCGCCTGGCCAAGGAAAAAGGCTGGGTGGTCAAGGCCGACGGCGACAAGTTCCGCCGCGTGGTCGCCAGCCCGAGACCCAAGCGCATCTTCGAGATCCGTCCGATCAAATGGTTGCTGGAAAACAAGACCGTCGTGATCTGTGCAGGCGGTGGCGGCATTCCGACCAAATACGATGCGACCGGAAAGGTGCTCAGTGGCGTCGAGGCGGTCATCGACAAAGACCTCTGCTCGTCGTTGCTGGCCCAGCAGCTGGAGTCCGATCTGCTGGTCATCGCCACCGATGTCAATGCGGCGTATATCGACTGGGGCAAACCCACCCAGAAAGCCGTTGCCCAGGCTCACCCCGACGAGCTTGAACGCCTTGGTTTCGCAGCAGGCTCCATGGGCCCGAAAGTCCAGGCCGCTTGCGAGTTTGCCCGTCATACCGGCAAAGTCGCAGTGATTGGCTCACTGGCCGATATCGAAGATATTGTCAAAGGTACTGCCGGTACCCGTGTCAGCACGGCCAAGCCTGGAATCAGCTACCGTTGATGCAGTTGGGCGAATCTCGTGTTCGCCCGTTTCAACCTCCAGAGGACTACACCATGGCAACCTTTACCCCTGGCCATCTGCACATCGAACGCCATGCGTTGAACACGGCCGATGTCAGTTACGACATCAACCTCGACTACGAGGTCGCCTCAGACCCGAGCAAAGGCAAAGGCATTCAGTTCAAGATGCATGGGTCGATTCAGGGAAAAGCCATGAATGAGACCTTCTTCCTGCCCAAGGAAGAGGCCTACAACTTCGCCAGCAATGTGACAAAAATCGCTGAGCAGTACGGCATTCCCAAACACCTGAGCAACATCGGTTCGGTGCACAAGCACTACGACCTGATGTTCGAAGATATTCGTGTGCAACTGAACATGAAATCGGGTGACCCGATCGACATTCAAGAATTCGAGTAGCCTTCCGGGCCTCATCGCGGGGCAAGCCCGCTCCTACCGATGCAGTGGGAGCGGGCTTGCCCCGCGATTTAAGGCATACTTGCCCGTTTCGGCAGCCTTGAACCCATCCCTCCCATGCGCATCCACGTCAGTTTCATCGACCGCGTCGGTATCACCCAGGAAGTGCTCGCCCTGCTCGGTGCCCGCAATCTCAACCTGGACGCCGTGGAAATGGTGCCGCCCAACGTCTACATCGACGCCCCGACCCTGAGCCCGGCCGTACTTGAAGAGCTGCACGACGCCCTGTTCGATGTGCACGGCGTGCAGTCGGTGGAAGTCGTCGACATCCTCCCCGGCCAGCGCCGCCACCTGCAACTCGATGCCCTGCTCGCCGCCATGAGCGACCCGGTGCTGGCCGTCGACAGCGCCGGCACCGTACTGCTGGCCAATCCGGCCCTGATCGACCTGTGCGGGCGCGAATCGGCGGGCCGTTCGGTGGGCGAGCTGTTCGGCGATCCTGGATTGCTCCAGACCCTGCAGGACAACGCCTTTCACCTGCCGATGCGCGAGATGCAGCTCAATGGCCAGAGCCTGCTGCTCGACGCCACGCCGATCACCAACGCCGGCGGTCTGCTGACCCTGTACCCGCCGAACCGCATGGGCGAACGGCTCTCGGCCCTGCACCATGACCACGCCGAAGGCTTCGACGCCCTGCTCGGCGACTCGCCGGCGATCCGCACCCTCAAGGCCCGCGCCCTGCGGGTGGCCGCCCTGGATGCACCGCTGCTGATCAATGGCGAGACCGGTACCGGCAAGGAACTGGTGGCCCGTGCCTGCCACGCCGTCAGCAGCCGCCATGCCGCACCCTTCCTGGCCCTGAACTGCGCCGCCCTGCCGGAAAACCTCGCCGAGAGCGAACTGTTCGGCTACGCCCCCGGCGCCTTCACCGGCGCCCAGCGCGGCGGCAAGCCAGGGCTGATGGAGCTGGCCAACCAGGGCACGGTGTTCCTCGACGAGATCGGCGAGATGTCGCCTTACCTGCAGGCCAAGCTGCTGCGTTTTCTCAACGATGGCAGTTTCCGCCGGGTCGGCGGCGACCGCGAGGTGAAGGTCAATGTGCGCATCCTCAGCGCCACCCACCGCGACCTGGAGAAAATGGTCGCCGACGGCAACTTCCGCGAAGACCTGTTCTATCGCCTGAACGTCCTCAACCTGCAGGTGCCGCCCCTGCGCGAGCGCGGCCAGGACATCCTCCTGCTGGCGCACTATTTCATGCAGCAGGCCTGCACGCAGATCCAGCGCCCGCTGTGCCGCCTGACGCCGGCCACCCATCCGGCGCTGCTGGGCAACCCCTGGCCGGGCAACGTACGCCAGCTGCAGAACGTGATCTTCCGCGCCGCGGCCATTTGCGAAAGCAGCCTGGTGGATATCGGCGACCTGGACATCGCCGGCACCTCGGTGGCCCGTGAACACGACGGTGAAGTCGCCAGCCTCGAACAGGCGGTGGACGATTTCGAGCGCAACCTGCTGGAAAAGCTCTACGCCAACTACCCGTCCACCCGCCAGCTGGCCAACCGCCTGCAAACCTCACACACCGCCATTGCCCACCGCCTGCGCAAGTACGGCATCCCGGGTAAGGTGTGAAAGCGACGAACGCCTGTACTGATATCGATACAGCGTAACGATATCAGTACAGTGGCGATTGACCGCTCTAGACATGGTTCTGATCCTCCTAGGCTTTTTTTCCCATCTTCAGCTGTAGCGATTTCGCTACAGCCACAAACATCTCTCGCTCTAAAATTTCGTTATGCCATTGATTTATAACGATATTTTATAAATGGCCGCGAAATTGCTAAGGAAATCCTCATTACCAGTGCTCAGCGCCGTACCTGAGCCACGCCTACCCTTGAGGAGTTTCCATGAGCGAGTTGCGTTTTACCGAAGATCACGAATGGCTGCGTACCGAAGCCGATGGCAGCGTCACCGTCGGAATCACCGCCTTCGCCCAGAACGCCCTGGGTGATGTGGTCTACGTGCAACTGCCTGAGCTGCAGCAGTACGAGCAAGCTGCCGAAGCCGCGACCGTCGAATCGGTGAAAGCGGCCAGCGGCGTCTACATGCCATTGACCGGTGAAGTGGTAGCGGTCAACGAAAGCCTCAACGACAGCCCGGAGCTGGTCAACGAAGACCCGCTGGGCCAAGGCTGGTTCTTCCGCTTCATCCCTGCGGACATGAACGAAGTGGCCGCCCTGCTCGACCAGGACGCCTACGACCGCCTGATCAAAGCCAACGCTGACGCCTGAGGACCTGCCATGACCATCAACCTCGGCACTGCCAACGAATTCATCGCCCGCCACATCGGCCCGCGCCAGGCCGACGAGCAACAAATGCTCGCCACCCTGGGCTTCGACTCCCTGGAGGCCATGAGCGCTGCCGTCATCCCTGACAGCATCAAGGGCACCAGCGTCCTGGAACTGGGCGCCGGGCAAAGCGAAGCCGACGCCCTGGCGTCGCTCAAGGCCATCGCCGGCAACAACCAGCTGTTCAAGAGCTTCATCGGCCAGGGTTACTACAACTGCCACACCCCGGCACCGATCCTGCGCAACCTGCTGGAAAACCCGGCCTGGTACACCGCCTACACCCCGTACCAGCCAGAAATCTCCCAGGGTCGCCTGGAAGCGCTGCTGAACTTCCAGACGATGATCAGCGACCTCACCGGCCTGCCGATCGCCAACGCCTCGCTGCTCGACGAAGCCACCGCCGCTGCCGAAGCCATGACCTTCTGCAAGCGCCTGAGCAAGAACAAGAGCAGCCACGCCTTCTTCGCCTCCGTGCATTGCCATCCGCAGACCCTCGACGTGCTGCGCACCCGTGCCGAGCCCCTGGGCATCGAGGTGGTGGTTGGCGACGAGCGCGAACTGAGCGACGTCAGCGCCTACTTCGGCGCCCTGCTGCAATACCCGGCCAGCAACGGTGAAGTCTTCGACTACCGCGAGCTGGTCGAGCGCTTCCACGCTGCCAACGCCCTGGTGGCCGTGGCTGCCGACCTGCTGGCCCTGACCCTGCTGACCCCGCCTGGCGAATTCGGCGCCGACGTGGCCATCGGCAGCGCCCAGCGCTTCGGTGTACCGCTGGGCTTCGGTGGCCCGCACGCGGCGTACTTCTCCACCCGTGACGCGTTCAAGCGCGACATGCCGGGCCGCCTGGTCGGCGTATCGATCGACCGCTTCGGCAAGACCGCCCTGCGCCTGGCCATGCAGACCCGCGAGCAGCATATCCGCCGCGAGAAAGCCACCAGCAACATCTGCACCGCCCAAGTCCTGCTGGCCAACATCGCCAGCATGTACGCCGTGTATCACGGCCCGCAGGGCTTGAAGCAGATCGCCGAACGCACCCACCGCCTGGCCGCGATCCTGGCCGCTGGCCTGAAAGCCCTGGGCGTTGCTGTCGAAGGCGATGCCTTCTTCGACACCCTGACCCTGAACACCGGCGCCAACACCGCCGCGCTGCACGACAAGGCACGGGCACAGCAGCTGAACCTGCGCCAGATCGACGCCCAGCGCCTGGGCCTGTCGCTGGACGAAACCAGCCGTCAAGCCGACGTTGAAGCACTCTGGGCATTGTTCGCCAACGGCAACGCCACTCCGGACTTCGCCGCCCTCGCCGCCTCGGTCGAGTCGCGTCTGCCGGCGGCCCTGCTGCGCCAATCGGCGATCCTCGAGCACCCGGTGTTCAACCGCTACCACAGCGAAACCGAGCTGATGCGCTACCTGCGCCGCCTGGCCGACAAGGACCTGGCCCTGGACCGCACCATGATCCCGCTGGGTTCGTGCACCATGAAGCTCAACGCCGCCAGCGAAATGATCCCGGTGACCTGGGCCGAATTCGGCAACCTGCACCCCTTCGCACCGGCCGAGCAAAGCCAGGGTTACCAGCAACTGACTTCGGAACTGGAAGCCATGCTGTGCGCCGCCACCGGCTATGACGCCGTGTCGCTGCAGCCCAACGCCGGTTCCCAGGGTGAGTACGCGGGCCTGCTGGCCATCCGTGCCTATCACCAGAGCCGTGGCGAATCGCGCCGCGACATCTGCCTGATTCCATCCTCGGCCCACGGCACCAACCCCGCCACCGCCCACATGGCCGGTATGCGCGTGGTCGTCACCGCCTGCGACGCCCGTGGCAACGTCGACATCGACGACCTGCGGGCCAAGGCCATCGAGCACCGCGAACACCTCGCCGCGCTGATGATCACCTACCCGTCGACCCACGGCGTGTTCGAGGAAGCGATCGGCGAAATCTGCGCGATCATCCATGACAACGGCGGCCAGGTGTACATCGACGGCGCCAACATGAACGCCATGGTCGGCCTCTGCGCCCCGGGCAAGTTCGGCGGCGACGTTTCCCACCTGAACCTGCACAAGACCTTCTGCATCCCGCACGGCGGTGGCGGCCCGGGCGTCGGCCCGATCGGCGTCAAGTCGCACCTGGCGCCGTTCCTGCCGGGTCACGCGCACATGGAAAACAAACAGGGCGCGGTCTGTGCCGCACCGTTCGGCAGCGCCAGCATCCTGCCGATCACCTGGATGTACATTCGCATGATGGGTGGCGCCGGTCTCAAGCGTGCCTCGCAGATGGCGATCCTCAACGCCAACTACATCGCCCGCCGCCTGGAAGAGCACTATCCTGTGTTGTACACCGGCAGCAACGGCCTGGTGGCACACGAGTGCATCCTCGACCTGCGTCCGATCAAGGACAGCAGCGGCATCAGCGTCGACGACGTGGCCAAGCGCCTGATCGACTTCGGCTTCCACGCCCCGACCATGTCGTTCCCGGTAGCCGGGACCTTGATGATCGAGCCGACCGAAAGCGAATCCAAGGAAGAACTGGACCGTTTCTGCGACGCCATGATCCGCATCCGCGAAGAGATTCGCGCGGTGGAAAACGGCAGCCTGGACAAGGACGACAACCCGCTGAAGAACGCGCCGCACACCGCCGCGGAAATCGCCGGGGAGTGGAGCCATCCGTACAGCCGCGAACAGGCGGTGTACCCGCTGGCCACGCTCATCGAAGGCAAGTACTGGCCACCGGTCGGCCGGGTCGACAACGTCTTCGGTGACCGCAACCTGGTCTGCGCCTGCCCGTCGATCGAGAGTTACCAGGACGCGTAAGGCCCAATCGCGGGTCAAGCCCGCTCCTACAGTAGGAGCGGGCTTGACCCGCGATGCTCCTGACCATCAACGAGGGTACGACCATGTCACTTAGCGTCTTCGACCTGTTCAAGATCGGCATCGGTCCCTCCAGTTCCCATACCGTGGGCCCGATGCGCGCTGCCGCGCGCTTCGCCGAAGGCCTGCGGCGCGATGGCCTGCTGGCCGCCACGGTCAGCGTCAAGGCCGAGCTCTACGGTTCGCTCGGCGCCACCGGCAAAGGGCACGGCAGCGACAAGGCCGTGCTCCTGGGCCTTGAAGGCGAGCAGCCCGACACCGTCGACACCGACAGCATTCCCGCCCGCCTGCAGGCGATCCGCAGCAGCGGTCGACTGAACCTGCTGGGCGAGCACAACATCCACTTCGTCGAAAAACAGCACCTGGCGATGATCCGCAAGCCGCTGGACTATCACCCCAACGGCATGATCTTTCGCGCCTTCGACGCCGCCGGCCTGCAGATCCGCAGCCGCGAGTACTACTCGGTGGGCGGCGGGTTCGTGGTCGATGAAGAGGCGGCCGGCAAGGACCGGATCGTCGAGGACAGCACCGTGCTGCCCTTCCCGTTCAAGACCGCCAGGGACCTGCTCGGCCATTGCGCCGCACAGAACCTGTCGATCAGCCAGGTGATGCTGGCCAACGAAGCGGCCTGGCGCCCGGAAAGCGAAACCCGAAGCGGTCTGTTGCGCATCTGGCAAGTGATGCAGGACTGCGTCGCCGCCGGCTGTCGCAACGAAGGCATCCTGCCTGGCGGCCTCAAGGTCAAGCGCCGGGCCGCGGCGCTGTACCGGCAACTGTGCAGCAATCCGGAGGCCAGCCTGCGTGACTCGCTGTCGGTGCTGGACTGGGTCAACCTCTATGCCCTGGCCGTCAACGAAGAGAACGCCTTCGGTGGCCGGGTGGTCACCGCCCCCACCAATGGCGCCGCCGGCATCGTCCCGGCCGTGCTGCACTACTACATGCGCTTCATCCCCGGTGCCAACGAAGATGGCGTGGTGCGCTTCCTGCTCACTGCCGCCGCCATCGGCATTCTCTACAAGGAGAACGCCTCGATCTCCGGCGCCGAGGTCGGTTGCCAGGGCGAGGTCGGCGTGGCCTGTTCCATGGCGGCCGGGGCCCTGTGCGAAGTGATGGGCGGCACGGTGCACCAGGTCGAGAACGCCGCCGAAATCGGCATGGAACACAACCTGGGCCTGACCTGCGATCCGATCGGCGGACTGGTCCAGGTGCCTTGCATCGAGCGCAACGCCATGGGCTCGGTGAAGGCCATCAATGCGGTGCGCATGGCCTTGCGCGGCGACGGGCAGCACTTCGTCTCCCTCGACAAGGTAATCCGCACCATGCGCCAGACCGGCGCCGACATGAAAAGCAAATACAAGGAGACCGCCCGCGGCGGTCTGGCCGTCAACATCATCGAATGCTGACACCCTCTACCAGCACCAAGGAGTCATCAATGTCCACCGATACACTGCACAAGACCCCGCTGCACGCCCTGCACCTGGAACTGGGCGCGCGCATGGTGCCGTTCGCCGGCTACGACATGCCGGTCCAGTACCCGCTGGGCGTGATGAAAGAACACCTGCACACCCGCGAACAGGCCGGCCTGTTCGACGTCTCGCACATGGGCCAGATCCGTCTGCGCGGTGCCAATGCCGCCAAGGCCCTGGAAACCCTGGTACCGGTCGACATCATCGACCTGCCGGTGGGCATGCAGCGCTATGCCATGTTCACCAACGAACAGGGCGGCATCCTCGACGACCTGATGGTCGCCAACCTGGGCAACGACGAACTGTTCCTGGTGGTCAACGCCGCCTGCAAGGACCAGGACCTGGCCCACCTGCGCAAGCACATCGGCAATCAGTGCGAGATCGAGCCGCTGTTCGAAGAGCGCGCCCTGCTGGCCCTGCAAGGCCCGGCGGCGGTCAAGGTACTGGAGCGCCTGGCGCCTGCCGTGGCGAAGATGACCTTCATGCAGTTCCAGCCCGTGCAACTGCTGGGCAACGATTGCTATGTCAGCCGCTCCGGCTACACCGGTGAAGACGGTTACGAAATCTCCGTGCCGGCCGGCCAGGCCGAAGCCCTGGCCCGTCGCCTGCTGGCCGAGCCAGAAGTGGCGGCCATCGGCCTGGGCGCCCGTGATTCCCTGCGCCTGGAAGCCGGCCTGTGCCTGTACGGCCATGACATGAACGCGCAGACCACGCCGATCGAGGCCAGCCTGCTGTGGGCCATTTCCAAGGTGCGTCGGGCCGATGGCGCGCGCGCCGGTGGCTTCCCGGGTGCCGAACAGGTGTTCGCCCAGCAAGGCAACGGCGTAGCGCGCAAGCGTGTCGGCCTGCTGCCCCAGGAGCGCACCCCGGTTCGTGAAGACGCGGAAATCGTCGACGAAGCCGGCACCATTATCGGCAAAGTCTGCAGCGGCGGCTTCGGTCCGACCCTGGGCGGCCCGGTGGCGATGGGTTACCTCGATAGCGCCCATACCGCACTCGACACCCCTGTCTGGGCCATCGTGCGCGGCAAGCGCGTAGCAATGAAAGTCAGCAAGATGCCATTCGTTGCACAGCGCTACTATCGCGGCTGAATCGTTAGTTGAAACAGAGTGTCATGGCGCGTTCGGATTTTCGAATTCGAACGCGTTTTATAACTTTCGAAAAGCATCGCGACACGGTCTGGAATGAGCCGGAAAAAATCGACCGAACGGGCACCAAAAGGTAGAGCGGCAGCGGCTTTGAGGGCTTGTTTTTGCCGACAGAGTTAGCGTAGAGTCACTGCACTGTGTTTGCATGGGTCGCTATGGTTCGTGACCTGGGCAGTAGCGCTGAGAGTTGCTACAACCCGTTCGACGTCTCTTACTTTCCTGCAACCCAGCCCAGTACTCTTTCATTTGGAAGAAGCTGTTACTAATTCTAAGTTTCAAAGGAAATAAGACAATGTCCCAACGTCAGAGCGGTACCGTCAAGTGGTTTAACGACGAGAAAGGTTTTGGTTTCATCACTCCAGAAAGCGGTCCGGATCTGTTCGTACACTTCCGCGCTATTCAGGGCAGCGGCTTCAAGAGCCTGAAAGAAGGCCAGAAAGTCACCTTCATCGCCGTGCAGGGCCAGAAAGGCATGCAGGCTGACGAAGTTATCGCGGAAGCCTGATTCCCGATATAAAAAGCCCCTGCTGGCAACAGCAGGGGCTTTTTTGTGCGCGCTCGGTGGGAACTCCTGTCTCTGTGGGAGCCGGCATCGCCGGCGATAGGCTTTGCCCCGCGATGACAGCCTGAAAGACAAACCCTGTCGCAGGGCAACGATGCGCACGCGTAATTTCGTAGAATGGCTGTTTTGCCCAAGGAGGGCCCGTGTATGCCCAAGCCGTTGTTACAGCCCCAGGGCGACTTCCCCGCCGTTGGCCTTGGCCGTCGACTGGCCGCGATGTTCTACGACTTCCTGTTGTGTACGGCGCTGCTGATCGTCACGGCGGGCGTGTACAAGATGATCCAGATGGCGATCATCGGTGAGGCGCGCATGCGCCAACTGACCGAGGCTGGCGCCCTGGATGGCGATCCTTTGTTGTCGACCTTGCTGCTGTTCGCCCTGTTCGGCTTCTTTGCCAAGTTCTGGACCCACGGCGGGCAGACCCTGGGCATGCAGGTCTGGGGCGTTCGCGTACAGAACGCCGATGGCAGTGCGATCAGCCTGTGGCAGGCGCTGCTGCGCTTTATCGTGGCCATTGCCTCCTGGCTGTGCCTGGGGCTGGGTTTTTTCTGGTCGCTGGTCGACAAGCAAAAACGCAGTTGGCACGACATCTACTCGGATAGCCAGCTGGTGCATGTGCCCAAGCGCAAGAAATCTGCTTGACCCTGATCGACTGTAGGAGCGGGCTTGCCCCGCGATTGCAATCCACCCGGCAGATCGGATCGCAGGGCAAGCCCGCTCCTACAGTGCGCAAAAAACAAACACCCACAAAAAAGCCGACCCACAGGTCGGCTTTCTCATGACGACAAGACTCAACCAGCCCGTCGCAACATCCACCACCCGGCCCCGGCACAGATCGCCGCCGGAATCACCACCGCCAGCAACGGCGGGAAGCCGAACACCTGGCTCGATGGCCCGAGCAGGTCCTGGGCGATGCGGAACACGAAGCCCACCAGCACACCGGTGAACACACGCTGCCCCAGGGTCACCGAACGCAGCGGACCGAAGATGAAGGAGATCGCCATCAGCACCAGGGCCGCCGTCACCAACGGCTGCAGCACCTTGGTCCAGAACGCCAGCCAGTAGCGGGCGTTGTTCAGGCCCTGGTCGGACAGGTAGTGGATGTAATCCCACAAACCGGTGATCGACAGCGACTCGGGCGCCAGCACCACGGTGTTGAGCAGTTGCGGGGTGACGGTGACGTCCCAGCGCACGACCGGCTCCTTGACGACCTCGGTGTGATCACCGCGGAAATAGGTGGTGGTCACATCGTTGAGCTGCCAGTGATCTTCCTGGTACTGCGCCCGACGGGCGAAGCTGGAGGTGACCAGGTGGCGCTCGTTGTCGAAGCGATAACGGGTGACGCCGTACAGCAGGCCGTTGGGCTGTACCGAGTTGATGTGCACGAACTCGTCGCCCTGGCGGTGCCACATACCGCGCTTGGAGCTCTGCGCCTCACCGCTGCCCTGGGCCAGGGAACGGTCGGCCTGGGCCTTGTTCTCGGTCGCCGGGGCCACGTATTCGCCGATCAGGATGCCAACCAGCATCAGCACCAGCATCGGCTTCATCACCGCCCAGACGATACGCCCGATGGACACGCCCGCCGCCCGCATGATGGTCAGTTCGCTGCTGCTGGCCAGGCTGCCCAGGCCGATCAGGCAACCGATCAGGGCGGCCATCGGCAGCATGTCGTACAGCCGCCGCGGTGCGGTCAGCAACACGAAGTTGCCGGCATCCCAGAGGGTGTAGCTGTCGTTGATGTCGCCCATCTCGTCGATGAAGGCGAACAGCGAGGCCAGGCCGAGGATGATCCCGAGCACGGCGATGATGGCCAGCAGGACGCTCTTGCCGATGTAACGGTCGAGCTTAACCATGGGCCACCTCCGCACGGCGAGCGGCACGCTTGAGGCGCAACGGCTCCCAGTACATCAGCCCCAGGCCGATGAGCAGGAACAACCCGTGGACCCACCAGACACCCAGGCCGATCGGCAGCTTGCCTTTCTCCAGGGCGCCACGCACGGCAATCAGCATGGTCAGGTAGGCCATGTACAGAAGGATCGCCGGCAGCAGCTTGAGGAAGCGGCCCTGGCGTGGATTGACCCGCGAAAGCGGCACGGCCAGCAAGGTCACCACGAACACCAGCAGCGGCAACGACAGGCGCCATTGCAGTTCGGCACGCTCGCGCAGGCCATCGTGGCCGATCAGCGCGGAGGTCGGAATGGCTTCGCGGTCGGTGATTTCTTCACTGACCTCAGGCTTGGGCAGCAGCACACCATAGGTGTCGTACTTGATGGCGCGGTAGTCGGCCTGGCCAGGGTTGCCGTCGTAACGGTAGCCGTTTTCCAGGATCAGGTAGCGGTTGCCGTCGGCACCAAGCTCCTGCCGGCCCTTCTCGGCGACCAGCACCGAAGGCGCCCGCTCCTTGGTCTTGTCCTGGGAGAAGCGCTTCTCGGAAATGAACACGCCACCCAGGTTGCCGCGGTCTTCGGACAGCTGCTCGGTGTAGGTGACCCGGGTGCCGTCGCGCAGGGTCTGGAAGCGGCCCGGTACCAGGGTGTCGAACTCGGTCATGGCATCCTGCTGGTTGATGATCTGCGCCACCTGGGTCACCCCCTGCGGCGCCAGGCTCAGGCTCAGCCAGGCGACCAGCAAGGCCACCAGCGCCGCCGGGGCCATGGTCATCGCCAGCAGGCGCTGCTGGCTCATGCCGGTGGCCGAGAGCACGGTCATCTCGCTTTCCAGGTACAGCCGGCCATAGGCCAGCAGAATGCCGAGGAACAGCCCCAGCGGCAGGATCAACTGCAGGAAACCAGGCAGGCGATAACCCATGATCAGGAACAGCACACCCGGATCGAGCACGCCCTGGGCCGCCTGGGCCAGGTATTTGATGAAGCGCCCGCTCATGATGATCACCAGCAGCACGGCGCTGACGGCACTCAAGGTCACCAGGACCTCGCGGGACAGATAACGGAAGACGATCAAACCAGACACTCCTGGGTTGTCAGGCTCGGACAGCCGAACAAGGAATACATATACAGCCAAGATAGTTGTTGGTTCAGCCGAAGCGAACCGGGACAAAAGTTGGCGCATTATCCTGTGATTGGCCGTGCCTGTCACTTGGCGCCGTGCAATGCTTCATGTCGGGGTTGTCAGGGCGGTCCAAGCAGGCTCAAACTGGCAGCTTTATCACCGGCACGCGACCACGCGGCCAGGCGCCTGCACAGGTAGTGCGCCGACACAGATCATTCGGGGATCCTGACATGGAACTGGTTGTAAAAAGCGTAGCCGCTGCCTCCTTGAAAACCGCCACGCTGGTGCTCACGGTCGGCGAAGGTCGCAAACTCGGTGCCACGGCCAAGGCGGTCGATGAAGCCTGCGGCGGCGCGCTGAGCGCCATGCTCAAGCGCGGCGACCTGGCCGGCAAGGTCGGCCAGACCCTGCTGCTGCACAGCCTGCCGAACCTCAAGGCCGAGCGCGTGCTGCTGGTGGGCACCGGCAAGGACAGCGAACTGGGTGACCGCAGCTGGCGCAAGGTGGCGTCCAGCGTGCTGGCCGTGCTCAAGGGCGTCAATGGCAGCGACGCGGTACTGGCCCTGGACGAAGTGACCGTCGCTGGACGCGATGGCTTCTACGGCAAGGCGCGCCTGCTGGCCGAAACCCTGCTCGACGGCGAGTACGTCTTCGACCAGTACAAGAGCCAGAAGGCAGAAGCCCGCGCCCTGAAGAAAATCACCCTGCTGGCCGACAAGGCCGGTGCCGCCGAGGTCGAGCGCGCCGTGAAGCACGCCCGTGCCATCGCCACCGGCATGCGCCTGACCCGTGACCTGGGCAACCTGCCGCCGAACGTGTGCCACCCAAGCTACCTGGCCGAGCAGGCCAAGGACCTGGGCAAGGCCCACAAGGGCCTGAAGGTCGAGGTGCTGGACGAGAAGAAGATCAAGGAACTGGGCATGGGCGCGTTCTACGCCGTTGGCCAGGGCAGCGACCAGCCACCACGCCTGATCGTGATGAACTACCAGGGCGGTAAGAAATCCGAGAAGCCGTTCGTGCTGGTGGGCAAGGGCATCACCTTCGACACCGGTGGCATCAGCCTCAAGCCGGGCGCCGGCATGGATGAAATGAAATTCGACATGGGCGGTGCGGCCAGCGTGTTCGGCACCCTGCGCGCCGTGCTCGAACTGCAACTGCCGATCAACCTGGTGTGCCTGCTGGCCTGCGCCGAGAACATGCCGAGCGGCGGCGCCACCCGTCCGGGCGACATCGTCACCACCATGAGCGGGCAGACCGTCGAGATCCTCAACACCGACGCCGAAGGCCGCCTGGTGCTGTGCGACACCCTGACCTACGCCGAACGCTTCAAGCCCCAGGCGGTGATCGACATCGCCACCCTGACCGGCGCCTGCATCGTCGCCCTGGGCAGCCACACCTCGGGCCTGATGGGCAACAACGACGAACTGGTCGGCCAGTTGCTCGACGCCGGCAAGCGTGCCGACGACCGCGCCTGGCAGTTGCCGCTGTTCGACGAGTACCAGGAGCAGCTCGACAGCCCGTTCGCCGACATCGCCAACATCGGCGGCCCGAAGGCCGGCACCATCACCGCCGGTTGCTTCCTGTCGCGCTTTGCCAAGGCCTATAACTGGGCTCACCTGGACATCGCCGGCACCGCCTGGATCAGCGGTGGCAAGGACAAGGGCGCCACTGGCCGCCCGGTTCCGCTGCTGACCCAGTACCTGCTCGACCGCGCCAACGCCTGAGTGATGGCCGACCGGCTACGCTCCCGGGCGTAGCTGGTCGGCAGGCAGATCATGAGCAAGGTCGATTTCTACATTCTCCCCAGCGACGCCCCCTCGGCGCGCCTGGATTTTGCCTGCAAGCTCTGCGAGAAGGCCTGGCGCCTGGGGCATCGGGTCTACCTGCAGTGCAGCGATGCCGCCCAGCGCGATGAGCTGGATGCACGCCTGTGGGCGTTCAAGGGCGAAGCCTTCGTGCCCCACAGCCCGGCCGAGGACGACCCGAACGCCAGCGTGGCCCTGGGCCTGGGCGATGACGCCGGCAGCCACCAGGACCTGCTGATCAACCTGGACCTCAAGGTGCCAGCATTCGCTTCGCGCTTTGCCCGCATTGCCGAAATTGTGATCGAGGAGCCGACGATCCGTCAGGCTGCCCGAGAGAGTTTCCGTTTCTACCGCGAACAGGGCTATGCTCTGCAGGATCACCGCCTACAGCGACTGTGAAGACGATGGACAAACCCACCCCCCTGCCCCAATCCGCACACCTGCTTGACGACCTCGAGTCGATTCGCCAGCTGCTGGGCGACGAATCCCTTGAACCGCCGCTGTTGACCGACACCGTCGAGGAGCAGATCCCGCTGCTGCTCGAAGAGGCCGAAGCGCCATCGGCCGTTGCCACACCGGCACCGGCCCCGATGGACCCGCAGGCCCGCCGCCAGGAAACCCTGCTGCACCTGGACAGCGAGCTGCGGGCGGCAGCGCAATTGATCATGCAGGACGTGATCAACGACTTCACCCCGCATATCGAGAACGAGATCAAGCGTCGCCTCGATGCCCGTCTCGAACGCTTGCTCAACCAGCTCCCTGAGTGAGTTGAGCGCATCGCGGGGCAAGCCCGCTCCCACCGGAGCGGGCTTGCCCCGCGATGTTTTTGCCTCCTGCCATCACCTCATGCTACGCCCCGGCCCTTATCCTCGTTATACTGCCCGGCTTTCCTGATTAAATGCCTAAGGGTCCCGCCGCGCATGGATAAGACCTACCAGCCGCACGCTATTGAAACCTCCTGGTACAACACCTGGGAGTCCGAGAATTATTTCGCTCCGCAAGGCGCGGGCGATTCCTACACCATCATGATCCCGCCGCCGAACGTCACCGGCAGCCTGCACATGGGTCATGGCTTCAACAACGCGATCATGGATGCCCTGATCCGTTTCCGCCGCATGCAGGGTCGCAACACCCTGTGGCAGCCGGGCACCGACCACGCCGGTATCGCTACCCAGATGCTGGTCGAGCGCCAGCTCGAAGCCAAGGGCCAGAACCGCCACGACCTGGGCCGCGAGAAGTTCCTGGAAAAGGTCTGGGAATGGAAGGATCAGTCCGGTGGCAACATCAGCCGCCAGATCCGTCGCCTGGGTTCGTCGGTCGACTGGAGCCGCGAGCGTTTCACCATGGATGACGGCCTGTCCGAGGCGGTCAAGGAAGCCTTCGTGCGCCTGCACGAGGATGGCCTGATCTACCGCGGCAAGCGCCTGGTCAACTGGGACACCAAGCTGCACACGGCGATCTCCGACCTCGAAGTGGAAAACCACGACGAGAAAGGCCACCTGTGGAACCTGCGCTACCCGCTGGCTGACGGCGCGAAAACCGCCGATGGCAAGGACTACCTGATCGTCGCCACCACCCGTCCGGAAACCATGCTCGGCGACGCCGCCGTTGCCGTGAACCCCGAAGACGAGCGCTACAAGGCCCTGATCGGCAAGTTCGTCGAGCTGCCACTGGTGGGCCGTCGCATCCCGATCATCGCCGACGACTACTGCGACCCCGAGTTCGGTACCGGCTGCGTGAAGATCACCCCGGCCCACGACTTCAACGACTATGAAGTCGGCAAGCGCCACAACCTGCCGCTGCTCAACATCTTCGACAAGAACGCCTTCGTCCTGCCGGCCGCCCAGGTGTTCAACCTCGACGGCAGTGTCAACGAAAGCATCGACGCCACCCTGCCCGCCGACTACGCCGGCCTGGACCGTTTCGTGGCGCGCAAGCAGATCGTCGCCGACTTCGACGCCGCGGGCCTGTTGGTCAGCGTCGACGACCACGCCCTGAAAGTGCCGAAGGGCGACCGCTCCGGCACCGTCATCGAGCCGTGGCTGACCGACCAGTGGTACGTCTCCACCAAGCCGCTGGCCGAGCCTGCGATTGCCGCCGTTGAAGACGGCCGCATCCAGTTCGTGCCCAAGCAGTACGAGAACATGTACTTCTCCTGGATGCGCGATATCCAGGACTGGTGCATCAGCCGCCAACTGTGGTGGGGCCACCGCATTCCGGCCTGGTACGACGAGGCCGGCAAGGTCTACGTCGGTCGCAACGAAGAAGAAGTGCGGACCAAGCACAAACTCGCTGCCGATGTGGTCCTGACCCAGGACAACGACGTACTCGACACCTGGTTCAGCTCGGGCCTGTGGACCTTCTCGACCCTGGGCTGGCCGCAGCAGACCGAATTCCTCAAGACCTTCCACTCCACCGACGTGCTGGTCACCGGTTTCGACATCATTTTCTTCTGGGTCGCCCGGATGATCATGCTGACCATGCACCTGGTGAAGAACGAGGACGGCACCCCCCAGGTTCCGTTCAAGACCGTCTACGTGCACGGCCTGGTCCGCGACGGCCAGGGCCAGAAGATGTCCAAGTCCAAGGGCAACGTCCTTGACCCGCTGGATATCGTCGACGGCATCACCCTGGACGAACTGCTGGAAAAACGCACCAGCGGCCTGATGCAGCCCAAGCTTGCCGAGAAGATCGCCAAGCAGACCAAGGCCGAGTTCCCTGAAGGCATCGCCAGCTACGGCACCGACGCCCTGCGCTTTACCTTCTGCTCGCTGGCCTCCACCGGCCGTGACATCAAGTTCGACATGGGCCGCGTCGAAGGCTACCGCAACTTCTGCAACAAGATCTGGAACGCCGCGCGCTACGTGCTGGACAAGGGCGACGACTGCGGCCAGAACGGCGAAGCCTACGAGCTGTCGCTGGCCGACCGCTGGATCATTTCCCAGCTGCAGCGCACCGAAGCCGAAGTGACCCGCCAGCTGGAGCAGTTCCGCTTCGACCTGGCCGCCCAGGCGCTGTATGAGTTCATCTGGAACCAGTACTGCGACTGGTACCTGGAGCTGTCCAAGCCGGTACTGTGGGACGAGAACGCCCCGGTCGAGCGTGCTCGCGGCACCCGTCGCACCCTGGTGCGCGTGCTGGAAGTGGCACTGCGCCTGGCCCATCCGTTCATGCCGTTCATCACCGAGGAAATCTGGCAGCGCCTGGCGCCGCTGGTCGGTGCCGAGGGCAAGACCATCATGCTGCAGCCATGGCCGGTGGCCGTTGAGGCCCGCATCGATGCCGCTGCCGAAGGCGATATCGAGTGGCTCAAGGAGCTGATGCTCGGCGTGCGCAACATCCGTGGCGAAATGAACATCGGCCCGGGCAAGCCACTGCAACTGTTCCTCAAGAACGCCAGCGCCGAAGACCAGCGTCGCCTGCAGGAAAACGAAGCGCTGCTCAAGAAGCTGGCGAAGATCGAATCCTTCACCGTGCTGGGCGAGCAGGACGAAGCGCCGCTGAGCGCCACCGCCCTGGTCGGCGATCTGCAAGTGCTGGTGCCGATGGCCGGCCTGATCGACAAGGACGCTGAACTGGCGCGCCTGAACAAGGAAATCCAGCGCCTGCAAGGCGAAGTCCAGCGCGTGGGCGGCAAGCTGTCCAACGCCGCCTTCGTCGACAAGGCACCGCCTGCGGTGATCGACAAGGAGCGCGCCAAGCTGGCCGAAGCCGAACAGGCCCTGGCCAACTTCACCGAGCAGCACGCGCGGATTGCTGCGCTGTAACACTCGCTGATTTCAGCGGCGCCATCGCGGGTCAAGCCCGCTCCCACAGTGGGAGCGGGCTTGACCCGCGATGCGTTCTACCGGACCAAACCGATGACCACGCCCAGCAAACCGACCCTGCACCCGCGCAACCGCCATCAGGGCCGCTACAACTTCCCCGAGCTGATCAAGAGCAGCCCTGAACTGGGCCAGTTCACGATCACCAACCCCCACGGCAAACCCAGCATCGACTTCGCCAACCCCGAGGCCGTGCGGGTGTTCAACCGTGCCCTGCTCAAGGCCCAGTACGGCATCCAGCACTGGGACATCCCCGCCGACTACCTGTGCCCGCCGATTCCCGGGCGCGCCGACTACATCCACGTGCTGGCTGACCTGCTGGCCGACGAGAACCAGGGCGAAATCCCCCGGGGTGCCCAGGTGCGTGCACTGGACATCGGCGTGGGTGCCAACTGCATCTACCCGCTGCTGGGCCACAGCGATTACCGCTGGCGCTTCCTGGGCTCGGACATCGACCCCATTGCCCTGGCCGCGGCCAAGGCCATCGTCCAGGCCAATGGCCTTGAGAAGGCCATCAGCCTGCGCCAGCAAGGCAACCGCAAGCACATCCTGCTCGGCCTGCTCAAGGACGACGAGCGCTATGACCTGACCCTGTGCAACCCGCCCTTCCACGCCTCACGGGACGAGGCCACGCGCGGCAGCCAGCGCAAATGGCGGGCCCTGGGCAAGGCCGATCCCAAGCGCAAGTTGCCGGTGCTGAACTTTGGCGGGCAGAACAACGAACTGTGGTGCGAGGGCGGCGAAATCCGTTTCGTCACCCAATTGGTGGCCGAGAGCGCAGCGCACGGCCAACAGGTGCTGTGGTTCACCTCACTGGTATCCAAGGCGTCCAATCTGCCGGGCATCGAGGCGGCGCTGAAGAAGGCCGGTGCCATCGAATGGCGCGTGGTCGAGATGGGCCAGGGGCAGAAACAGAGTCGCATGGTGGCCTGGACCTTCCAGGATGCGCAGGCGCGCAAGGCCTGGCGCCAACAGCGCTGGAAACTGTAGGAGCGGGCTTGCCCCGCGATACGGTGTGACTGACACGGCGCAATCGCGGGGCAAGCCCGCTCCCACAGGGGCATAAAAAAACCGCGTCAGGCTCACACCGGACGCGGTTTTTTCGAAGCTGCTTACAATTACTTGTTTACAGCGTCGGTCAGCACTTTGGCTGGCACGAATTTGACGACTTTCTTGGCAGCGATTTCGATGGCAGCGCCAGTCGAAGGGTTGCGGCCGGTACGGGCAGGACGCTCGGTGATTTTCAGTTTGCCAATGCCTGGCAGGGTGATTTCGCTGCCATTTTCCAGTTGATCAGCAACGATCTGACCCAGTTGCTCCAGGGCGTTACGCGCGGTGGTTTTCGGCGCGTCGATAGCTTCGGCGATATCGGCGATCAGTTGGTCTTTGGTCAATGCCATGGTGGTGTTCCTTCCCTATCAAATTCAGTGAGTATGCAGAGTGCTACGTCAGTCATCGAGCCAGACCTGCGGGGTGCCCGGCGGTCCGGTGTTACAACCATGTCAATCGCGTATGTAGATACGCAAAACGGCGTTTGGTTCGACGTGACGCGAGCGGTCTGCCAGCAATGCGCCGCACTCGGGGCGCAAGACCGGGCAAAACTACCACACGAATAGATAAATATCCGCCTCCGACAGGGCAAATGTGCAGGTTTTTCGGGGGTTTGCGCGAAAAAACGCAAAAAACTGAACAAAAAACGAACAACTGACATATCCGCCAACATCTGGCCGCTGAATCACCCTTGGCCTGAGGTACACTTGGCCCCTTTGCAACGCGGCCAGCACCGCCCATTTTCAACCGAGAATCCCATGCCGATCCGTCATTGCATCGTCCACCTGATCGACAAGAAACCCGATGGCAGCCCTGCCGTGCTGCACGCGCGTGACTCCGAACTTGCCGAGTCCGGCGCCATCGAAAACCTCCTGGCCGACCTCAACGACAGCTACAACGCCAAGCAAGGCAAGGCCTGGGGTTTCTTCCATGCCGAATCCGGTGCCCATCCGTTCAGCGGCTGGCTCAAGGAATACCTGGACGAAGGCAGCACCTTCACCGCCTTCAGCCGGGTCGCCGTCGAGCACCTGCAAAAGCTGATGGAAGAATCCAACCTGTCGACCGGTGGCCACGTCCTGTTCGCCCACTACCAGCAAGGCATGACCGAGTACCTGGTCATCGCCCTGCTGCACCACAGTGAAGGCGTGGCGGTGAACGCCGACCTGGACGTCACCCCGTCCCGCCACCTGGACCTGGGCCAGCTGCACCTGGCCGCGCGGATCAACCTCTCCGAGTGGCAGAACAACAAGACCTCGCGCCAGTACATCTCGTTCATCAAGGGCAAGAATGGCAAGAAGGTCTCGGAGTACTTCCGCGACTTCATCGGCTGCCAGGAAGGCGTCGACGGCCCGGGGGAAACCCGCACCCTGCTCAAGGCCTTCAGCGACTTCGTCGAAAGCGAGGACCTGCCCGAAGAAGCCGCCCGGGAGAAAACCCAGACCCTGGTCGACTACGCCACCAGCCAGACCAAGGCCGGCGAGCCAGTGACCCTGGAAGAGCTCTCGGGCCTGATCGACGAAGACCGTCCGAAGGCTTTCTACGATCACATCCGTAACAAGGACTACGGCCTGTCGCCGGAAATCCCCGCCGACAAACGCACCCTCAACCAGTTCCGCCGCTTCACCGGTCGCGCCGAGGGCCTGTCGATCAGTTTCGAAGCCCACCTGCTGGGCTCCAAGGTCGAGTACGACGAAGAAGCTGGCACCCTGATCATCAAGGGCCTGCCGACCCAGCTGACCGATCAGTTGAAGCGTCGCAAGGACTGATCCCGGCCCAGGAGGCCACCAGGGCCTCCTTGGCGCGCTTGCGCAATTTCTTCACCAGCCGCTCTTGGCGCAAGGCCTCGGCCTTGCTCGGCCAGGACTCGACATACACCAGGGCGACCGCCGGGCTGGTACTGAAGTAACGCGCGCCCTGCCCCTTCTGGTGAGCCAGGAAGCGCCGCTGCGGGTTATCGCTGATACCGCAATAGAGCGAGCCATTGGCGGCACGCACCAGGTAGACATACCAGGGCTTGGCAGGTGTATCGGCAGAGGCTTGGGTCACAGTGCGGGCTTATGAGGGCAAAGCCCACAGCTTACCCGTTCAGCGCCCGGCCTGAAACGCGCGCAGCCCCTTGAGCGCCTGCTGGCGAACCTTGCCCTGCACCAGCGGCGTCCAACCCAGCAACAAGCCGCTGGTGCCCAGGGCCTGACGTGCCCAGCGCCACAGGTCGAAGCTATCGTGGTGCTCGCAGATCCTGCCATCGCGAATGACAAAACGGGCCTGGATGTCGTTGATCACGACTCGGCCGGTCTGGCTGAACAGGTAGGTGGCGACCCAATGGGCGGCGCCGGCGTGCTCGTCGGCACGCACCTGGTCGAAGGTCAGGGAAAAGTCCTTGGCGCGGCGGGTGAGCATACGCCACATGTCGCCGGCGTCCTGGCCACGCAAGGTGCCGAAGGCCGGATCACTGAAAACGATGTCAGCGCTGTAGCAGGCGACCATCGCCTCGGCGTCGAGGCGCTGGAAGGCCTGGTAGAAGCGAGTGATCAGGGCGCTGTTGGCGTCGCTCATGGGGCGGGTCCGTTGCCGATGGATAGACCCGAACGATAGTCCGCCTCAGTGGCAAAAAGCTACGGGCATTTGCCTGGCGAATACCTGCTTAATCCTCTCCTGGCTCCTACAAGCACCAGGAGTCCCTGTGGGAGCCGGCATAGCCGGCGATGGCCATCACACCCAATCAGACCCGTTCGCTGACCACCTGCACATGCAGGTTACGCCCGGCCTTGAGACCAAAACCTATCGCCCCCACGCCCAGCACCGCGAAAATCCAGCCCACGGCATTCCAGCCACCGGTCAGGTCGTGTACCAGACCGACCGCGAACGGCCCCATGGACGCCAGGGTGTAACCCACGCCCTGGGCCATGCTCGACAGGTTGGCCGCCACGTGGGCGTCCCCGGAGCGCAGCACGATCAGCGTCAGCGCCAGGGCGAAGGTACCGCCCTGCCCCAGGCCCAGGACGATCGCCCAGCCCCACAAGCCTTCCAGCGGCGCATACAGGCAGCCAAACAGACCGGCCAGGGCCAGCAGCATGACCAGCACGATCGCCAGGCGCTGATCCTTGCCGCGCGTGGCCAGCCAGGGCGCCGCCAGGGAGCTGGCCAGTTGCACGATCACCGAACCGGACAGCACCAGGCCCGCCTGGGTCGGGGTCAGGCCGCGGCCGATCAGGATCGACGGCAGCCAGCCGAAGACGATGTAAGCCAGTGACGACTGCAACCCCATGTACAGGGTGACCTGCCAGGCCAGCGGGTCGCGCAACAGGCCACGCACCCGATAGGCGACATGGTGCGCGCCATGGCCCTGGCGCGCCTGGGGCAGCCAGACCAGCACCGCCAGCAGCGCCGGCACCAGCCAGAAGCCCAGGCCCAGCGACCAGCTGTCGCCCAGGTGCTGGCTCAGGGGCACCGTGGCCCCGGCCGCCATGGCCGCACCCAGGCACAGGGCCATGGTGTAGACCCCGGTGAGCGTGCCGGCATGCTGGGGGAAATCGCGCTTGACGATACCCGGCAACAGCACGCCGATCACCCCGATACTGGCCCCGGCCATGATGCTGCCGACGAACAGGCCGGTGGCGCCGAAGGCACTGCGCACGGCAATGCCGGCCGCCAGGGTCAGCAGGATGCCGAGGATTACCCGCTCGCTGCCGAAACGTCGCGCCAGCACCGGCGCCAGGGGCGCGAACAGGCCCAGGCAGAGCACCGGCAAGGTGGTCAGCAGGCCGGCCTGGGACGCACTCAGGCCAAGGCTCTCGGACACCTGGCTGAGCAGCGGCGCCATGCTCGACAACGCTGGACGCAGGTTCAGTGCCACCAGCACCAGACCGAGCAACAGCAACCAGGGCCGCTGCAGCAGCACGGGCTGCGTCTGCACCTGCTCGTCGTCGGCTTCGGCATCGATCAGCAGTTCTTCAAGCTCGGTCCCCTGGGCCGGGGCAGCATTCGGGGTAGTGTCACGGGCCATGGCAGTCTCGCAAGGTCAGGATTCGTTGATCAGGGTCCGGCTCAGGGCCTTGGCCTTGTCCGGATCGCGTTGTTCGATGGCGTCGAGAATCTGCCCGTGCAGGTCGAAGACCGACTGGCAACGCGGTGCGTGGGACAGGTTGTGGTGCAAGGTAGCCGCCACCACTCCGGAAAAGTACCGGTACAGCTCGCTCAGGGCCGGGTTGTGTGCGGCATCCACCAGTCGCTGGTGAAACACCAGGTCGCAACTGATGTAACGCTCCAGGTCATCGTGAAAATGCGCGCTGCTGTGCGCGAGCGCTTCACGCAGGGCCCGCAGGTCGTCGTCGGTGCGGCGCAGCGCTGCCAGGCCGATGGCTTCGGCTTCGAGAATGTGCCGGGTTTCCCGGGCCTGCTCCGGGCTGCAGCGCGACAGTGCCTGCATCGCCTGCAATGGGTCGACCGCCGTGCGCAGGTAGCTGCCGTCGCCCTGGCGGACTTCGACCAGGCCGCTGAAGGCCAGCACCCGCATGGCCTCGCGCACGGTGTTGCGGCTGATGCCCAGTTCCGCGGCCAGTTCAGGCTCAGTGGGCAGGCGCTGGCCGACGGCCCAGGCGCCGGTGGCGATGCGTTGGCGCAGTTGATCGACGGCTTGTTCGACCAGGGAGCGTTTGATGAGTACGGTCATGACATCCAATCATCGGATGAATTTGAAGAGGCTTAGATTAACGTTTTGCATCGTGTGAAAGCAATCGCGGGGCAAGCCCGCTCCGGTAGGAGCGGGCTTGCCCCGCGATAAGTACAACCCGGTATCAGTTCAACGCATCGAGCAATGCCTGGTTCTGCTCCGGTGTGCCGATGGTGATGCGCAGGAACTGGGCAATCCGCGCCTGCTTGAAGTGACGCACGATCACCCCCTGCTCGCGCAGTTTGGCTGCCAGTTCGCCGGCATCCTGTTGCGGATGGCGGGCGAAGATGAAGTTGGCGGCCGAAGGCAACACCTCGAAACCACGGTCGGTGAGCTCGCCCACCAGCAGCTCGCGGCTGTCGATCACCTTGCGGCAGGTTTCGTCGAAGTAGGCACGGTCCTCGAACGCTGCTGCCGCGCCGACGATCGCCATGCGATCGAGGGGATAGGAGTTGAAGCTGTTCTTGATCCGCTCCAGGGCCTCGATCAGGTCCGGATGCCCTACCGCCAGGCCCACCCGCAACCCGGCCAGCGAGCGCGACTTGGACAGGGTCTGGGTGACCAGCAGGTTGTCGTAGCGATCGACCAGGCTGATGGCCGTCTGCCCGCCGAAGTCGATATAGGCTTCATCGACCACTACCACCGACTCAGGGTTGGCCTTGAGCATCTGCTCGATGGCCTCCAGCGCCAAGAGGCAACCGGTGGGCGCGTTGGGGTTGGGGAAGATGATGCCGCCATTGGGCCGGGCGTAATCCTCGACGCGGATCTGGAACTGCTCGTCCAGCGCCACCGGCTCGAACGGAATACCGTACAGGCCGCAGTAGACCGGATAGAAGCTGTAGCTGATATCCGGGAACAGCAGCGGCGCGCCGTGCTGGAACAGGCCGTGGAAGATGTGCGCCAGCACTTCGTCCGAACCGTTGCCCAGGAACACCTGGTTGCCCTTGACCCCGTAGTAGTCCGCCACCGCCTGCTTGAGCAGGTCGCTGTTGGGGTCGGGGTACAGGCGCAGGTTGTCGCTCAGCTCGCCGCGCATGGCTTCCAGCGCCCTGGGCGACGGGCCATAGGGGTTCTCGTTGGTGTTGAGCTTGACCAGTTTCGCCAGCTTCGGCTGCTCACCCGGGACGTAAGGCACCAGGTCCTTGACGAAAGGGCTCCAGAATCGACTCATGTTCAGTTCCCCTTCTTGTCGGCAAGGATACGGTATTCGGCGCTGCGGGCATGGGCAGTCAGCGATTCGCCACGGGCCAGTACCGAAGCGGTCTGGCCGAGTTGCGAGGCGCCCTGCTCGGAGCAGAAGATGATCGACGAACGCTTCTGGAAGTCATACACCCCCAGCGGCGACGAGAAACGCGCGGTGCCGGACGTCGGCAAGACGTGATTGGGCCCTGCGCAGTAGTCGCCCAGCGCTTCGCTGGTGTGGCGACCCATGAAAATCGCGCCAGCATGGCGGATCTGCGGCAGCCAGGCCTGCGGATCGGCCACCGACAGCTCAAGGTGCTCGGGGGCGATGCGGTTGGCCACTTCCATGGCCTGCTGCATGTCGCGCACCTGGATCAGTGCGCCACGGCCGTTGATCGAGGTCTTGATGATCTCGGCGCGTTCCATGGTTGGCAGCAGCTTGTCGATGCTGGCGGCGACCTTGTCGAGGAAGGCGGCATCCGGGCTGACCAGGATCGCCTGGGCGTCTTCGTCATGCTCGGCCTGGGAGAACAGGTCCATGGCGATCCAGTCCGGATCGGTCTGGCCGTCGCAGACCACGAGGATCTCGGACGGGCCGGCGATCATGTCGATGCCGACCTGGCCGAACACATGGCGCTTGGCCGTGGCCACGTAGATGTTGCCCGGGCCGACGATCTTGTCCACCTGCGGCACGCTTTCGGTGCCGTAGGCCAGGGCCGCGACCGCCTGGGCGCCACCGATGGTGAAGACCCGGTCGACGCCGGCGATGCAGGCGGCCGCCAGCACCAGCTCGTTGACTTCCCCACGCGGGGTCGGCACGACCATGACCACTTCGGCAACGCCGGCGACCTTGGCCGGAATGGCGTTCATCAGCACCGACGACGGGTAGGACGCTTTACCACCCGGCACGTAAAGGCCGGCGCGGTCCAGTGGCGTGACTTTCTGGCCCAGCACCGTGCCATCGGCCTCGGTGTAGCTCCAGGAGTCCTGCTTCTGCCGCTCGTGGTAGATGCGCACGCGGTTGGCAGCCGTTTCCAGGGCCTGGCGCTGCTCCGCGGTGATGCGGGTCAGTGCCAGCTCCAGGCGCTCGCGGCCCAGGATCAGCTCGTCGATGGTGCTGGCGTCAACGCCGTCGAAACGCTGGGTGAACTCCACCAGGGCGGCATCGCCGCGCTCGCGCACAGCCTTGATGATGTCCAGCACGCGCTGGTTGACCGCGTCGTCAGACACGCTTTCCCAGCTCAGCAGATGATCCAGATGTCGGGCGAAATCCGGGTCGGCGGCATTGAGTCGGGCAATTGCAGTGGACGTGGTCATAGCGAGGGCCTCAATAAATGGCGAATGCTCAGGCGCCCTAAGCTACCAGTCCATCCGCGCGGGCACCCGAGAAAAGTGGCTATGACGCGGATAGACGGGCGCGACAGCGAAGGTCGCGCGCAGAGGTCAGCCGCGGTGTCGCGATTCGACAGCCTGGCGCAGGGTGTCGATCAGGCTCTGGATGCGGGCATGCTGCATCTTCATCGAAGCCTTGTTGACCACCAGCCGGGAGCTGATGGTGGCAATCAGTTCTTGGGGTTCCAGGCCATTGGCACGCAGGGTGTTGCCGGTGTCGACGACGTCGATGATCTTGTCGGCCAGGCCAATCAGCGGTGCCAGCTCCATCGAGCCGTACAGCTTGATGATGTCGACCTGACGGCCTTGCTCGGCGTAGTAACGCTTGGCGACGTTGACGAACTTGGTCGCCACGCGCAGACGGCCCTTGGGCTCGGAAGCACCGACGGCGCCAGCGGTCATCAGCTTGCACTGGGCAATCTTCAGGTCCAGGGGCTCATACAGGCCCTGGCCGCCGTACTCCATCAGCACGTCCTTGCCGGCCACGCCGAGATCGGCAGCGCCATGCTCGACATAGGTCGGCACGTCGGTAGCCCGCACGATCAGCAGGCGTACGTCTTCCTGGGTCGTCGGAATGATCAGCTTGCGGCTCTTGTCCGGGTTTTCGGTCGGGACGATACCGGCCTCTGCCAGCAGCGGCAGGGTGTCGTCGAGAATTCGACCCTTGGATAGCGCGATGGTCAACATGGGAAACGTCGGTCCTTATGCGGCTACAGCCGGCCGGACCCTGGGCCCGACCGCATTCAATTCGGTGCAGCAACTGGCTGGCGCGTCCCTGCGCCATCGGCAGACTAGCCCGGTACGCGGCGGATCTTGGCGCCCAGCATCTGCAGTTTTTCTTCGATGCACTCGTAACCACGGTCGATGTGGTAGATGCGATCGATCAGGGTGTCGCCTTCGGCTACCAGGGCCGAGAGTACCAGACTGGCCGAAGCCCGCAGGTCGGTCGCCATGACAGGCGCGCCCTTGAGGGTCTTGGTGCCGGTGACGATGGCGGTGTTGCCTTCGACCTGGATCTGCGCGCCCATGCGGTGCATTTCGTACACGTGCATGAAGCGGTTTTCGAAGATCGTCTCGATCACTGCGCCGGTGCCTTCGGCGATGGCGTTCAGGGAGATGAACTGCGCCTGCATGTCGGTCGGGAACGCCGGGTACGGCGCGGTACGCAGGTTGACGGCCTTTGGCCGCTTGCCGTGCATGTCCAGCTCGATCCAGTCTTCACCGGTGGTGACTTCGGCGCCGGCTTCCTTGAGTTTCTCAAGGACCGCTTCGAGGATGGTCGGATCGGTGTCCTTGACCTTGACGCGGCCACCGGTGACGGCAGCGGCGACCAGGTAGGTGCCGGTTTCGATACGGTCGGGCATGACCCGGTAGGTGGCCGAACCCAGGCGCTCGACGCCATCGATGGTGATGGTGTCGGTACCGGCGCCCTGGATCTTGGCACCCATGGCGATCAGGAAGTTGGCGAGGTCGACCACTTCAGGTTCGCGCGCAGCGTTCTGCAGCACGCTGCGGCCCTTGGCCAGGGCCGCGGCCATCATGATGTTCTCGGTACCAGTGACGCTGACGGTGTCGAAGAAGAAGTGCGCGCCACGCAGGCCGCCTTCAGGCGACTTGGCCTTGATGTAGCCACCTTCGACCTCGATCTTCGCACCCATGGCTTCCAGGCCGCGAATGTGCAGGTCGACCGGACGCGAACCGATGGCGCAACCGCCAGGCAGGGCCACTTCGGCCTCGCCGAAGCGGGCAACCATGGGGCCCAGCACCAGGATCGAGGCACGCATGGTCTTCACCAGCTCATACGGCGCGACCAGGGTCTTGATGGTACGTGGATCGATTTCGACCGAGAGCTTCTCGTCGATCACAGGCTCGATGCCCATGCGACCGAACAGCTCGATCATGGTGGTGATGTCGTGCAGGTGCGGCAGGTTGCCGACCGTGACCGGGCCATCGCACAGCAGGGTGGCTGCCAGGATCGGCAGGGCCGCGTTCTTGGCACCGGAAATGCGGATTTCGCCGTCAAGACGAGCGCCGCCAGTAATAATCAGTTTGTCCATTTGTGTCTCGCCGCCAATTTAGGCTCAGATGCGCTCAGCCCAGGCTGCGCTGCTGAAAAATTTCATGGTTACCGCATGGATGCTGCCATCGGTGATCCACGGATTAAGATGAGCATAGATCTGCTGCTGACGCTTGACCGGGCTCAAGGCCGCCAATTCGTCGCTGATCACGTTCAACTGGAAGTTGCAGCCTTCGCCTTCAACTTCGACCCGGGTTCCCGGCAACTTTTCTTCAAGGAAGTTCTTAACTTCTACGGCCTGCATGCTCAACCTCAATCGGCGCCCAGTGCGCGCGGGTCGGCCATGATACAAAAAAGCCCCTCGCCTGCGAACCCCGTAAACGAGGACTCTGACAGAGGGGCTCGTCGTCGACTGGCGGTCATTGCTCCGCCAGCACCTCGTCGAGGTCATAAACCTCGGCGATTTCACGCATGTCCTGAGGCATGGCGCGCACTTGCACGGCCTTGCCAGCGGCCTTGGCATCGCGCATGAACGCCAGCAGCAGGGACAGGCCGACACTGCTGGACTTCTCGACCTTCGTGCAGTCCAGCACCAGCGCTGCGCACTTGCTGGCCGCGATCAGGGCCTGGCCCTGCTTGCGCAGGGCGGGACCGGTGCGGTAGTCCAGGATGCCGCCGAGGCTCAGCACACCGTCCTCGCCGAGGGTGATGCTGCTGTCGGTCATTGCGCGCTCTTCTCGGTCTCTTGCTCGGCAGTTTCCTTGGCCTTGGCCACTTCGCCGGCCCAGCCGTCGATGGTCTTGTCCAGGTTGTTGCCGTTGCGCTGCATGGCGTCGGCGAACTGATCACGGAACAGCTTGCCGATGTTGATGCCGTTGACGATCACGTTGCGCACTTTCCACTCACCGCCCAGCTTGGTCATGGTGTAGGAAACCGGGTAGATGGCGCCATTGTTGCCCTTGACCGTCATGTCGACGCTGGCACGGTCGTCACCGTCCTTTTTCTCGGCGCCGACGGTGATGCCCTGGTTGTTGTACTCGAGCAAGGCATTGCCATAGAACTGCATCAGGCTGCGCTTGAAGTTTTCCTGGAAGCGCTGCAGCTGCTCAGGGGTTGCATTGCGCGAGTACTTGACGGTCATGATGCTTTTCGAGATGCCGTCCGCGTCCACCACAGGCCCCAGGTTGGCATTGAGCGCGTCATAGAACGCGCTCGGGTTCGACTTGTATTGCTCCTTGTTGGCCTTCAGGTCGGCCAGCAACTGGTTGGTGGTGCCCTGGATCACTTCTTTGGGCGACTGGGTGGCTGCGCCCGCCATCAACGGCAGCGTCGCCAACAACACCAGCAAGCCACGTCGCAGGATAGAAATCATGGAAACTCCTTATTTAGCTTCTTTGCCAACGGTATTGAGCAGGAACTTGCCAATCAGATCTTCCAGCACCAGCGCCGACTGGGTGTCGTGAATGGTTGCACCATCCTTGAGCACCGCATCTTCTCCGCCCACGCTGATACCGATGTACTTCTCGCCGAGCAACCCCGCGGTGAGGATCGAGGCAGTGGAGTCGACAGGCAGGTTGTCTACGCGTTTCTCCAGCTGCAGCGTCACCCGACCGGTGAAGGTGTCACGGTCCAGATCGATGGCCGTGACCTTGCCGATGGTTACACCGGCCATGGTCACTTTAGCTCTGACCGTCAATCCGGCGATATTGTCGAAATTCGCATAAAGTTTATATGTGTCGCTGCTCGGGCTCGCCGACAGGCCGCTGACACGCAGGGCCAGCAGGATCAGCGCCAGGATCCCGGCCAGGAGGAACAGGCCGACACCGATTTCCAGGGTGCGGTTTTGCATCAGAAATCTCCAAACATCAAGGCGGTCAGAATAAAGTCCAGACCCAGGACTGCCAATGAGGCATAGACCACGGTCTTGGTGGTGGCACGACTGATCCCTTCTGAGGTGGGCTCGCAGTCATAACCCTGGAATACGGCAATCCAGGTCACGACGAAGGCGAAAACCAGGCTTTTGACCACCCCGTTGAGCACATCGTCGGTAAAGGAAACACTGTTCTGCATGTTGGCCCAGAACGAGCCCTCATAGACCCCGAGCCAGTCCACGGCGACCCAGGAACCACCCCAGATTCCGACCACGCTGAAGATCAGCGCCAGCAACGGCAAGGAGATGAAGCCGGCCCACAGGCGCGGGGCAACAATGTACTTGAGCGGGTCGACACCGATCATTTCCAGGCTGGACAGCTGCTCGGTGGACTTCATGTTGCCGATCTCGGCGGTCAGTGCGGAACCTGCACGCCCGGCGAACAGCAGCGCGGTCACCACCGGGCCCAGTTCACGCAGCAAGGTCAGCGCGACCATCTGCCCGACTGCCTGCTCCGACCCGTACTTGGTCAGGATGTTGAAGCCCTGCAGGGCCAGCACCATGCCGATGAAAATACCGGACACCACGATGATCGCCAGCGACAGCACGCCGACCGAATAGAGCTGGCGGACCAGCAGCTGGAACCCGCCGCCGGTGCCACTGCGCCCGACCAGCGAATGCAGCAGGAACAGAAAGGAACGACCGAACACGGCCAGCACGTCGATGGCCGTACGGCCAAAGCGACGAATACGTTCGAGCAAGGATTTTCTGCGCATCAACGCTTCCCCAGAAGATCGGCGCGGTAATCCGGCGCAGGAAAGTGAAACGGCACCGGTCCGTCCGGATCACCTTTCATGAATTGACGAATGCGCGGGTTATCGGAGCCCATCAACTCGTCCGGCGTCCCCTGGCCCAGCACCTGGCCATCGCCGACCACATAGATGTAGTCGGCGATACTGGCCGTTTCGGCCAGGTCGTGGGACACCACGATGCTGGTAATGCCCAGGGCGTCGTTGAGCAGGCGGATCAGGCGCACCAGAACGCCCATGGCGATCGGGTCCTGGCCGACGAAGGGCTCGTCGTACATGAGGATCTGCGGATCCAGGGCAATGGCCCGGGCCAGCGCGACACGGCGCTTCATGCCACCGGAGAGTTCGTCGGGCATCAGCTCGATGGCTCCACGAAGCCCGACGGCCTGCAGTTTCATCAGCACGATGTCACGGATCATCTCGTCGGACAGCTGGGTATGCACCCGCAGCGGGAAGGCCACGTTCTCGAACACATCGAGGTCGGTGAACAGCGCGCCGCTCTGGAACAGCACGCCCATCTGCTTGCGCGCATCGAACAGATCGCCACGCGACAGCGCGGGCAGGTTCTGCCCGCCGACCCAGACTTCGCCGCTGGCCGGACGCAACTGCGCGCCCATCAGGCGCAGCAACGTGGTCTTGCCGCATCCGGAAGGCCCCATGATGCCAGTGACCTTGCCACGGGGAATGCGTATATCGACATTATTGAAAATGCTGCGCGAACCGCGCTTGAAGGTAACCCCCTTCAATTCGACCGCGTAGGCGTTATCAACGCTCATCTAGACTCCTTGCGATACGGCCTTCTCACTCAGACGCGCGCCCCCTTCATGGAGACACGCCCGCCCTGAGCGGACCGAACAGGCGGCAAACTATATCACCGCTGATAGCGGCGCCCCAAGGCCGCCGCCGCGATCGTTCAGCTATGGTTAAGCTAGATAGACGACCGTATGACAATCACAAGGTGAGGGTTTTGCGCATTGTCGCTATAATCGGCGCCTTTTCATCAGCCAAGCCGTTTCCGACATGAGCCAATCCAGCGAGCTGATCCAATCCGCACGGCGCACTATCGACCTTGAAATCAAGGCGGTAGAAGGCCTGCTGGCCCACATCGACGCCGATTTCGTCAAAGCCTGCGAATTGATCCTGGCCAGCAAGGGCCGGGTCGTCGTGGTCGGGATGGGCAAGTCGGGGCATATCGGCAAGAAACTCGCCGCCACCCTGGCCAGCACCGGAACGCCGGCATTCTTCGTTCACCCGGCAGAGGCGAGCCACGGCGACATGGGCATGATCACTCGCGACGATGTGATCCTGGCCCTGTCCAACTCCGGTTCCACTGCCGAGATCGTTACCCTGTTGCCGCTGATCAAGCGCCTGGGCATCCAGCTGATCAGCCTGACCGGCAACCCCGATTCGCCGCTGGCCAAGGCCGCCGAGGTCAACCTGGACGCGCGGGTCGAGCAGGAAGCCTGCCCTTTGAACCTGGCGCCTACCTCCTCGACCACTGCCGCCCTGGTGCTGGGCGACGCCCTGGCCATCGCCCTGCTCGAAGCCCGCGGCTTCACGGCCGAAGACTTCGCCTTCTCGCACCCCGGTGGCGCGCTCGGGCGGCGCTTGCTGCTCAAGGTCGAAAACGTCATGCACGCTGGCACGGAGTTGCCACAAGTCAGCCGCGGCACCCTGCTCAAGGACGCGCTTCTTGAAATGTCTCGCAAAGGCTTGGGCATGACCGTAGTCCTCGAGGCCGACGGACGCCTGGCCGGGATCTTTACCGACGGCGACCTGCGCCGCAGCCTCGACCGCAACATCGACGTGCACACCACCCGCATCGAAGAGGTCATGACCGCCCACGGCAAGACCGCTCGCGCAGACATGCTGGCGGCCGAGGCGCTGAAGATCATGGAAGACCACAAGATCAACGCCCTGGTGGTGATCGACAAGAACGAGCGCCCGGTCGGCGCCCTGAACATGCACGACCTGCTGCGCGCCGGAGTGATGTAATGAATGACCAGTTGATGCAACGCGGCAAGGCCATCAAACTTGCCGTGTTCGATGTGGACGGTGTGCTGACCGACGGTCGCCTGTACTTCCTCGAAGACGGCAGCGAATTCAAGACCTTCAACACCCTCGACGGCCAGGGCATCAAGATGCTCATGGCCTCGGGCGTGACCACGGCGATCATCAGTGGCCGCAAGACCCCGGTGGTCGAACGCCGGGCGAAGAACCTCGGCATCCCCCACTTGTACCAGGGGCGCGAAGATAAATTGGTGGTCCTGGACGAACTTCTCGGCCAGCTCAACCTAAGCTATGAACAGGTCGCCTATCTGGGCGACGACCTGCCCGACCTGCCGGTGATTCGTCGAGTCGGCCTGGGAATGGCCGTGGCCAATGCCGCAGCCTTTGTCCGCGAGCATGCCCACGGGACCACCAAGGCCCGCGGCGGCGAAGGCGCAGCCCGCGAATTCTGCGAGCTGATCCTGCAAGCCCAGGGCAATCTCGATGCGGCAAACGCCCACTACCTGTAGAGCGATACATGTTCAGTAAAAAAATCCGCACCATTGCGCTGTTCAGTGTGATTGCCGCCTTGCTGGTGGCCGTCGGCTACTGGAACATCGGCCCCGAGAGCTTCCTCGACAAGCCGGTCGCCCGTGTCGACGAAAATGCCATCGACTACTACGCCACCAATGCCCACAGCGTGCAGTTCCTGCCCGACGGCAAGCTGCAGTACGAGATGACCGCTGACAAGGTCGAACACCTCAAGGTCAGTGAAACTACCCTGCTGACCAAGCCGGACCTGCAGCTGTACCGCGGCACGACCTACCCCTGGCACGTGCAGAGCGACAAGGGCGAAGTCAACCCGGACGGCAGCGAAGTGGAATTGATCGACTCGGTACGGATCGCCCGCACCGATGAAAAAAACCGCACTACCATCATTACCACCACCCGCATGACGGTGTTCCCGCAGAAGCAATATGCGCAAACCGAGCAAGCCGTTAAAATCGACGGCGCCGGTGGCGTGACTACGGGCAAGGGAATGAAGGCGTATTTGAAAGACGGCAGGATGGACCTGTTGTCCAACGTAAGAGGACAGTATGAGGCTCGTTAAAACCCTCCCCTTTTTGCTCAGCCTGAGCGCAGCACTGGGAAGCGCGAGCGCCTGGGCCCTGCCGACTGACCGTGACCAGCCTATCCGTATCCAGGCCGACGATGCGCACCTGGACGACAAGCAAGGCGTCGCCACCTACAAGGGCGATGTGATCATCACCCAGGGCTCGATGATGATCAAAGGCAACACCGTGACCATCACCCGCGCCGCCAGCGGCGACATCGACGTGGTGACCTCGGTGGGCAACCTCGCCTACTTCGAGCAGCAACAGAGCGCCGCCAAGCCCGACAAGATGAAAGGCTGGGCGGTGACCATCCAGTACCAGGCGCAGAAAGACATGGTGATCCTCACCGACCGCGCCAAGGTCGAGAACGAAGGCAACACCACCGAAGGCGAGAAGATCGTCTACAACACCAAGACCCAGGTGGCGACCGCCGGTCGTGGTGGCAACGTGGCCACGCCACGTCAGCGCATCGACATGGTGATCCAGCCGAAGAAGAAGGCCGAGTAAATGGCGACCCTCAAAGCCCAGCACCTGGCCAAGAGCTACAAAAGCCGACAAGTGGTTCGCGACGTCAGCCTGTCCATCGACAGCGGCCAGATCGTCGGCCTGCTCGGCCCCAACGGCGCCGGCAAGACCACCTGTTTCTACATGATCGTCGGCCTGGTCCAGGCCGACCAGGGCCGCGTCCTGATCGACGACCTGGATGTCAGCCACCAGCCGATGCACGGTCGCGCCCGTGCCGGCATCGGCTACCTGCCCCAGGAAGCCTCGATCTTTCGCAAGCTGTCGGTAGCCGACAACATCCTCGGGATCCTCGAGACCCGCAAGGACCTCGATGCCGCCGGTCGACGCAAGGAGCTGGAAAGCCTGCTGCAGGAATTCCATATCAGCCACATTCGCGACAACCTCGGCATGAGCCTGTCCGGTGGTGAACGCCGCCGCGTCGAAATCGCCCGCGCCCTGGCGACCGCGCCGAAGTTCATCCTGCTCGACGAACCCTTTGCCGGTGTCGACCCGATCTCGGTCGGCGACATCAAGCAGATCATCCATCACCTCAAGGCCAAGGGCATCGGTGTGCTGATCACCGACCACAACGTCCGTGAGACCCTGGATATCTGCGAAACCGCGTACATCGTCAACGATGGCCAGCTGATCGCCGAAGGCGATGCAGAGACCATCCTGGCCAATGACCTGGTGAAAGAGGTGTACCTGGGCCACGAGTTCCGCTTGTAAGTTCGAAGCGACACGGCGTTTGCCGGAGGCTGCTGGTCCGTTTCCATACGGCATAATTGTTACAGCACCCTAGGCAAACGCTCCAATTTCAGGCATATAATTTGCTTAAAGTTGGCGCTTCGGTGCCCTTGTAGTGGATGGCGCATGTGCGCCGGCGAAAAAGGTGTTAAGCCCCTGCCATGAAACCATCGCTCGTCCTAAGAATGGGCCAGCAACTGACGATGACTCCTCAGTTGCAACAGGCCATCCGTCTGCTCCAGCTGTCTACCCTGGACCTCCAGCAGGAAATCCAGGAAGCGCTGGAGTCGAACCCGATGCTCGAACGCCAGGAAGATGGCGACGACTTCGACAACAGCGACCCGATGGCCGACAACGCCGAAAGCAAGCCTGTTGCCGAAACCCAGGACACCAGCTTCCAGGAATCCACGCCGACCGTGGACAGCCTGGACGAAGGCGAATGGAGCGAGCGCATTCCCAACGAGCTGCCCGTCGACACGGCCTGGGAAGACATCTACCAGACCAGCGCCAGCAGCCTGCCCAGCAATGACGATGACGAGTGGGACTTCACCACCCGTACCTCGGCTGGCGAAAGCCTGCAGAGCCACCTGCTCTGGCAGTTGAACCTGGCACCGATGTCCGACACCGACCGGCTGATCGCCGTGACGCTGATCGACTGCATCAACAATCAGGGCTACCTGGACGAGTCCCTCGAGGAAATCTGCGAATCCTTCGATCCTGAACTGGATATCGAACTGGACGAAGTCGAGGCCGTCCTGCACCGCATCCAGCAGTTCGAGCCCGCCGGCATCGGCGCGCGCAACCTCAGCGAATGCCTGCTGCTGCAACTGCGCCAGCTGCCCGCCCGCACGCCGTGGATGGCCGAGGCCCAGCGCCTGGTCAATGATTACATCGACCTGCTGGGCAGCCGCGATTACAGCCAGCTGATGCGTCGCATGAAGCTCAAGGAAGACGAACTGCGCCAGGTCATCGAACTGGTCCAGAGCCTCAACCCGCGTCCGGGCTCGCAGATCGAGTCCACCGAAGCCGAATACGTGGTTCCCGACGTGATCGTGCGCAAGGACAACGAGCGCTGGCTGGTCGAGCTGAACCAGGAGGCCGTTCCACGCCTGCGGGTCAACCCGCAGTACGCAGGTTTCGTCCGGCGCGCCGACACCAGCGCCGACAACACCTTCATGCGCAACCAGTTGCAAGAGGCCCGCTGGTTCATCAAGAGCCTGCAGAGCCGCAACGAGACCCTGATGAAGGTCGCCACCCAGATCGTCGAGCACCAGCGTGGCTTCCTCGACCATGGTGACGAAGCGATGAAGCCGCTGGTGCTGCACGACATCGCCGAAGCGGTGGGCATGCACGAGTCGACCATTTCCCGGGTAACCACCCAGAAATACATGCACACCCCGCGGGGCATCTACGAGCTGAAGTACTTTTTCTCCAGCCACGTCAGCACCTCCGAGGGCGGTGAATGCTCGTCCACGGCGATCCGCGCGATCATCAAAAAACTGGTTGCAGCGGAAAATCAGAAAAAGCCATTGAGTGACAGCAAGATCGCTGGTTTACTGGAGGCACAAGGCATTCAGGTAGCCCGTCGCACCGTCGCCAAGTACCGCGAGTCCCTCGGCATCGCACCGTCGAGCGAGCGCAAGCGACTGATGTAGCCCCTGAGATGTGCCACAGCAGTTCAGTGGCAGGCGCAATACCTGCCTCTTTATGCACGGGCAACAAAAGGAGAAGCTGTATGCAAGTCAATATCAGTGGACAGCATGTAGAAGTCACCCAACCGCTGCGCGAGTACGTCGAACAGAAACTGAAACGGCTGGAAGGGCACTTCGACAGGATTACCAACGTGACGGTGATCATGAAGGTCGAGAAATTGCAGCAGAAAATCGAAGCGACGCTGTTCATTCCCGGCGGCGAAGTGGTTGCAAATGCCGAACACGCAGACATGTATGCAGCGATCGACGCCTTGACCGACAAGCTCGACCGCCAACTGAAAAAACACAAGGAAAAACAGCAGAGCCTGCTGCAAGGTGCAGCAGCCCGCTGATCCCCCTCATCCATGATCCGACTTGAAACCATCCTGACCCCCGGCCGTTCCCTGGTGAACGTGCCGGGAGGCAGTAAAAAGCGCGCCCTGGAAAAGGTCGCCAACGTGATCGCCGAGCAAGTGCCCGAACTGGAGATGCAAGACGTCTTCGAGAAGCTGGTCGCTCGCGAAAAACTGGGTTCCACCGGCTTCGGCAATGGCATTGCCATTCCCCACTGCCGGCTCGAGGGCTGCATGGCGCCGGTAAGCGCCCTGCTGCACCTGGATGCCCCTATTGATTACGATGCCATCGACGGCGCCCCGGTCGACCTGCTGTTTGTCCTGCTGGTTCCGGAAGCGGCCACCGATGCACACCTGGAACTGCTGCGCCAGATCGCCAGCATGCTCGACCGCAAAGACGTTCGTGAGCGCTTGCGGGCCGCCGGCAGCAGTGAAGCGCTGTACCAGGTCGTCCTGGACGTACAGAACGAGCACTGACCCATGCGCCTGATCATCGTCAGCGGTCGCTCCGGCTCCGGCAAGAGCACCGCCCTCGCGGTACTGGAGGACAACGGCTTTTACTGCATCGACAACCTGCCTGCCGGGTTGCTGCCGCAGTTGGCCGAAAACGCGCTGATCAATACCGAGCTGATGCAACCCAAGGTCGCCGTATCGATCGATGCGCGCAACCTGCCCAGCCACCTGATTCGTTTTCCCGAACTGCTTGAAGACGCTCGCAGCCGGCATATCCAGTGTGACGTGCTGTACCTGGACGCCGACGAAGAGACCCTGCTCAAGCGCTTTTCGGAAACCCGTCGGCGCCACCCGCTGACCAACGCCAATCGTTCCCTGGCCGAAGCGATCAAGGTCGAAAGCGAACTGCTCGGACCAATCGCCGACCTCGCCGACCTCAAGATCGACACCACCAACCTGAACCTCTACCAGTTGCGAGATTCGGTCAAACTGCGCCTGCTCAACCAGCCTGAGCCCGGCACGGCCTTTCTGGTCGAGTCGTTCGGCTTCAAGCGCGGCATGCCGGTGGACGCCGACCTGGTGTTCGACGTGCGCTGCCTGCCCAACCCCTACTGGAAACCGGAGCTGCGCGAGCATTCAGGCCTTGAGCAACCGGTTATCGATTACCTGGCGGCGCAGCCCGATGTCGAGGAAATGTTCCAGGACATCTCCAGCTACCTGCTCAAATGGCTGCCCCGCTTTGCCGCCAGCAACCGCGCCTACGTCACCATCGCCATCGGCTGTACCGGCGGGCATCACCGCTCGGTGTACCTGACCGAGCGCCTCGGCCAGGCGCTGCAGCACTCACTGAAGAATGTCCAGGTTCGCCACCGCGACCTCTAGCCCACAGGACCCCTGCCGCGATGCCCGCTCGTGAAATTACCATCATCAACAAGCTGGGGCTGCACGCCCGGGCTGCGGCAAAATTCGTTGGCGTCGCCGGACGCTTCCCCTGCACCGTGCGGGTGGGACGGGCACCGGACAAACTGATCGACGGCAAGAGCATCATGGCCGTGATGATGCTGGCCGCAGGCAAAGGCACCCAGGTGCACCTGCACACCGAAGGCGAGCAGCAGGACGAAGCCCTGGAAGCGCTGATCGAACTGATCAACAACTACTTCGACGAGGGCGAGTGATCGCCCCGCCTCGCCTTCACGCCAGCGCCGTATCCATCACCATCATCAGGCAGAAGCCGACACATAGCCCAAGGCTCGCCAGGCGATGATGGCCATTGCTGCGCGACTCGGGGATGATCTCCTGGGTCACCACCAGCAACATCGCCCCTGCCGCGCATGCCAACCCCAGTGGCAACAGCAGTTCGGCCACGCTCACCAGCCAGGCGCACAGCAGCGCCGCCAACGGCTCGACCAACCCCGACGCCGCACCGATCAGAAAGGCCTTGAACCGTTCCATGCCCGCACCGGCCAGTACCAGGGCAATGACCAGGCCTTCCGGCACATCCTGCAAGGCAATGCCCATGGCCAGGCTGTCGGCATCGGCCATGCCGCCGCCAGCCGAGACACCAATGGCCATGCCTTCGGGAATGTTGTGGGCAATGATGGCGATCACGAATACCCAGATCCGCGCCGCGATCACCGGCTGCTGCCCAGTGCCCACCAGCGCCTCGGGTGAAGCGCCGGACACCTTCAGGTCGACCAGGTACAGGCAAAAGGCGCCGAACAGCAGGCCGAAACTGATCAGCCCGCCCGCTGCCCATTTGCCCAGGCCGATGGCCTGGGCCGCATCCAGCCCCGGAATGATCAGGGAGAAGGCCGTCGCGGCCAGCATCACCCCGGCACCGAAGCCCAGCAAAGTATCGGCCAAGGCCACCGGCATGCTGCGGATCACCAGCACCGGCACCGCCCCCAGTGCCGTCCCCAGCGCACACAGGGCACCGCCCTCGAGCGCACGCAACAGGCGCGGCTCAAGGTCCAGCCAGGCGATACCCTGGGCGACCAGCAAGGCACCGCCGGCCAGCAACAGCACCGTGCCCAGGGCGAGACGAAACAGTCGAACGCCGCTGACGGACAACACCTGCGTACGCATACCGGAACGACTCACGCCAACGCGGCTGTATAGCGGCGCTCTACCTCGGACCAGTCGATCACGTTGTAGAAGGCGCTGATGTATTCGGGACGACGGTTCTGGTACAACAAGTAGTAGGCGTGCTCCCAGACATCCAGGCCGAGGATCGGGGTATTGCCGTGCATCAGCGGGCTGTCCTGGTTAGCGCTGCTCTCGACCACCAGCTTTTGCTCAGGGGTCACGCTGAGCCAGGCCCAGCCACTGCCAAAACGCGACAGTGCCGCCTTGGTGAAGGCCTCCTTGAACGCCTCGAGACCGCCCAATTGCTCATCGATGGCCTTGGCCAGCGAGCCCGCCGGCCGGCCACCGCCCGCTGGCGACATGACAGTCCAGAACAGCGAATGATTGGCATGGCCGCCGCCCTGGTTGATCACCGCCGCCTGCAATTGCAGGGGCAGTTGCTTGACCGCCGCCACCAGTCGCTCGACCGGCCACTCGGCCCACTCGGTGCCCTCGATGGCCGCATTGAGGTTGTTGATGTAGGTCTGGTGGTGCTTGCTGTGGTGAATCTGCATGGTCTGGGCATCGATGTGCGGCTCCAGCGCATCGTAGGCGTAAGGCAATGCAGGCAAGGTATGCGACATTTTTCAGTGGATTCCGTAATGATGTGCTGGGGACCCGTTATTTTCCTGACCGGCAAGCACTGCCGGCTGCGGGCCATGACTATGAAGCAGACGTTCGGTGCGCGGGTACTGGCCGTACTCGCTGATGAAGCTCAACAGCTCGGTGTAGGTCTTGCCGCTGTGACGCAGCGCCGCTTCGCGCAGCGCTGGCGCCAGGCGTGAGTCCTGCATGGCCTGCAACAGCCGTTGATGGATCGCGCAGAGGTATTCGGCGCTCTCCTGGGGCTGGTTCAGGCGCAGGTGCAGGTCGGCCAGGTTGTGATGGGCGATCACGCACACGGCCACCGCCTCATCGGCGTCATGCCAGCGCTCGAACAACACCTGGGCCAGGGCCAGGGCCTGCAAGTACAACTCGCGGGCATCGACCAGCTCGCCCTGGTCGAACAGGCGATTGGCCATTTCGGTGGTGCGTTTCCAGTGCTGCATGACAAACCTCCAGGGCGCTATCAGATACCGCCAGCAGTGAGTTTTTCCGGGTCGAGCAGCACTTCCAGCTGGCTGCGCGGCAGGTCGGTGTGCTCCAGGGCGACGTCGATGATCGGGCGGCCCTGCTGGTAGGCGGTCTTGGCGATCTCGGCAGCCTTCTGGTAGCCGATGATCGGGTTGAGGGCGGTCACCAGGATCGGGTTGCGCGCCAGGGCTTCCTTGAGCTTGGGTTCGTTGACCTTGAAGCTGGCGATCGCCTTGTCGGCCAGCAGGCGGCTGGCGTTGGCCATCAACTCGATGCTGCTCAGCAGGTTCTGGGCGATGATCGGCAACATGACGTTAAGCTCGAAATTGCCCGACTGACCAGCCACGGCAATGGTCGCATCGTTGCCGATGACCTGGGCTGCGACCATCGCGGTGGCCTCCGGAATCACCGGGTTGACCTTGCCTGGCATGATCGACGAGCCCGGCTGCAGGCCCTCCAGCTCGATCTCACCCAGGCCCGCCAGCGGCCCCGAGTTCATCCAGCGCAGGTCATTGGCAATCTTCATCAACGCCACCGCGGTGGTCTTGAGCTGGCCCGACAGGGCCACGGCGGTGTCCTGGGAACCGATCAGGGCGAACAGGTTCTGCCCTGGGGTGAACGGCACCCGGGTCAGCTCACTGAGCTGCTGGCTGAAGCGTGCGGCAAACTCCGGATGGGCGTTGATCCCGGTGCCCACCGCAGTGCCGCCCTGGGCCAGGGCCTGCAATGCCGGCAAGGTCGACTCCAGGTGCGCGATCGCGCCCTTGATCTGCGCCGCCCAGCCGCCCAGCACCTGGCTCATGCGCACTGGCATGGCGTCCATCAGGTGGGTACGACCGGTCTTGATGAACGGGTGCACCGCCTCGGCCTTGTGCTCGATGACCTGCACCAGGTGCTTGAGCGCCGGCAACAATTGCTCGTGCAGGCCCAGCGCGGCACTGACATGGATGGTGGTCGGGATGATGTCGTTGCTGCTTTGCCCGCAGTTGACGTGGTCGTTCGGATTGATCGAGGTGCCGGACACACGGCTGGCCAGGGTGGCGATCACCTCGTTGGCGTTCATGTTCGAACTGGTGCCCGAGCCGGTCTGGAAGATATCCACCGGGAAATGCTCGATGAAGTCACCCGCCAGCAGTTGCTCCACCGCCTTGACGATGGCGGCGCCCTGCCCGGCTTGCAGTTGCTCAAGTTCGACGTTGGCCTTGGCCGCAGCCGCCTTGGCCAGCAACAGCGCCCGAATGAACTGGGTCGGCATGCGCTGCTGGCTGATCGGGAAGTTATTCACCGCGCGCTGGGTCTGGGCGCCATACAGGGCCTCGGCCGGCACCTGCAGTTCACCCATGCTGTCACGCTCGATACGGGTATTACTCATCATCAAGTCCTTGCATCAGTTCAGCGAAAGAAATCGAAGGCAGCAGCGTGCAGTTCGCCAGTTGCAGGGCGAAAGGCTGCCAGCGTTGCCCCAGTTCGCCACCATCGAGCTTGCGCAGCTGCAACAGCGGCTTCCAGGCCTGGTCCAGGCACAGGCAGCGCCAATGCCAGGGCAGCATGCGGTCGCAGGCGGTATCCAGGAGCAGGCGGAATGAGGTCAGGGCGACGGTCCAGGCCGAGGTTTCGGTGCAGCACACCAGGTAGCGCCCCTCGGCCAGGTAATGCTCGATCAAGCGCGGTTCGTCCGGCTCCAGCGCGCAACGGATGCGGCGACTGAGCCAGCGCCAGTTTTCGAGGTAGGGCAATTCGTGAAGGACGGGTTTCATGAACATCATCGCCTAGATAATGATATTCATTATTAATTGATAATCAGAATCAATACAAGATGATTCCAGCAGAAAACAAAAAGCCCGGCGCAGGGCCGGGCTTTCTGGGGTGGGAGCGGGCTTGCCCCGCGATGCGATGTCTCTGATATTGCGAAATCGCGGGGCAAGCCCGCTCCTACAGGGTCAGCTACCTGCGACAGTCATCCGCTCGATCAAAACCGAACCGGTGTGGATGTTGCTGCGGGTTTCCAGATCGTTACCGATGGCGACAATCTGCTGGAACATGTCTTTCATATTGCCGGCGATGGTCACTTCCTGGACGGCGAACTGGATTTCGCCATTTTCGACCCAGTAGCCCGCAGCACCACGGGAATAGTCACCGGTGACCATGTTCAGGCCGTGGCCCATCAGTTCGGTCACCAGCAGCCCGCGGCCCATGCGCCGGATCAGCGCGGCCTGGTCTTCGACACCGTGGGTGACATAGAGGTTATGCACGCCCCCGGCATTGGCGGTGCTCGGCAAGCCAAGCTTGCGCCCGGAGTAGGTGCCCAGCACATAGGACACCAGCTCGCCCTTTTCGACGAACGGCTTGGCGTAGGTCGCCAGGCCATCGCCGTCGAATGCCGCGCTGCCCAAGGCACGCTTGAGGTGCGGGCGTTCGTCCAGGGTCAGCCAGGAAGGGAACAGCCGCTGACCGATGGCACCGTCGAGGAACGACGACTTGCGATACAGGTTGCCGCCGGAGATCGCCGACAGGAAGCTGCCGAACAGTCCGCCGGCCAGTTCGGCGGAGAACAGCACCGGCACCTCGCAGGTCGGCACCGGCCGCGCGCCCAGGCGGCTGGCCGCCCGTTGTGCGGCGCGCTGGCCGATGCTGCGCGGATCGGCCAGCAACTCGCCCTGGCGGTTGACGTCATACCAGTAGTCACGCTGCATCTGCCCCTCGGCTTCAGCGATCATCACGCAGCTCAGGCTGTGACGGGTCGAAGCGTAGCCACCGATGAAGCCGTGGCTGTTGCCGTAGACCCGGCAGCCCTGGTGAGTATTGAGGGTGGTGCCGTCGGCGTTCTTGATCCGCGCATCGGCGTCGAACGCCGCTGCCTCGCAGGCCAGGGCTTTCTCGATGGCTTGCTCCGGGGTGATGTCCCAGGCGTGGTACAGGTCGAAGTCCGGCAGTTCGCGCGCCATCAGGGCCGGGTCGGCCAGGCCTGCGCATTCGTCCTCGGAGGTGTGCTTGGCAATTGCCAGCGCTGCCGCCACGGTCTCACGAATGGCCTCGCTGCCGCTGGCCGAGGTACTGGCCGAACCTTTGCGCTGGCCTACGTACAGAGTGATGCCAAACCCTTGGTCGCGGTTGAACTCTACGGTTTCCACTTCACGCTGGCGCACCGAGGTCGACAACCCCTGCTCCAGCGACACCGCCACCTCACAGGCACTGGCGCCCTGGCGCCTGGCCTCGGCGATGATCTGCTCGACCTGCTCCTGCAACGCCGGCAGGGCCTGTGGACCTACGCTCTGGACTGCATTCATGGTTCTCTCCACTCAAATTCTGCGTTCGGCACGGGTCAATCTACGACCGGGCCGGACAAGCGGCCCCCGACTGGTTATCATGGCGGCGATTCTCAGCGGACTGCCCCCATGGTTGATTCTTACGACAACGCCTTCGAAGGCGAAAAAAGCAAAACCCAGATCAAGCGCGACATGCAGGCGCTGGTCGATATGGGCGAGCGCCTTACCACGCTCAAGCCCGACACCCTGGCCAAGCTGCCCTTGACCGACGAGCTGCGCAAGGCCCTTGAAGAGCACAAGCGGCACACGGCGAATGAGGCCAAGCGGCGTCACCGGTCGTTCATCGGCAAGCTGATGCGTGACCAGGACATCGACGCGATCAACGCGCTGCTCGACCAGCTCGACGCGTCCTCCCGCCAGTACAACGAGCGCTTCCACAACCTCGAACGCTGGCGCGACCGGCTGATCGACGGCACCGACGAAGTCCTGGAGAAATTCGTCCAGGAATACCCGCAAGCCGATCGACAGCAACTGCGCTCGCTGATCCGCCAGGCCCAGCACGAGCTCAAGACCAACAAGCCGCCGGCCTCCAGCCGCAAGATCTTCAAATACATCCGCACCCTGGACGAAGTTCAACGCGGTCTGATTTGAGCCCCGCGACCGGGCAGGCGCCCTGCCCGCCCGGTTTCAATTTCATGCGCCCGTGCCACCCACGGTGATCGCATCGATCTTCAAGGTCGGTTGGCCAACGCCCACCGGCACCGACTGACCATCCTTGCCGCAAGTGCCGACGCCACTGTCCAGGGACAGGTCGTTACCCACCATCGATACCCGGCTCATGGCCTCCGGACCGTTGCCGATCAGGGTCGCGCCCTTGACCGGGGCAGTAATCTTGCCGTCCTCGATCAGGTACGCTTCGCTGGTGGAGAACACAAACTTGCCGCTGGTGATATCCACCTGGCCACCGCCGAGGTTGGCACAGTAGAGACCACGCTTGACCGACTTGATGATCTCCTGCGGATCGCTTTCACCGGCACGCATGTAGGTGTTGGTCATGCGCGGCATCGGCAGGTGCGCGTAGGATTCGCGACGACCGTTGCCGGTGACAGCCATGCCCATCAACCGGGCATTGAGCTTGTCCTGCATGTAGCCCTTGAGGATGCCGTTCTCGATCAGCGTGGTGCACTCGGTGGGGGTGCCTTCGTCATCCACGCTCAAGGAGCCGCGACGGCCTTCCAGGGTGCCGTCATCGACGATGGTGCACAGGCTGGAAGCGACCTTCTCGCCCATGTGGCCGCTATAGGCCGAACTGCCCTTGCGGTTGAAGTCGCCTTCCAGGCCATGGCCGACCGCTTCGTGCAGTAACACCCCGGACCAGCCCGAACCCAGCACCACCGGCAAGGTGCCTGCCGGCGCCGGGATCGCTTCGAGGTTGACCAGCGCCTGGCGCAGCGCTTCACGGGCAAAGCCCATGACCCGCTCATCGGTGAAGTAGCGATAGTCGGTACGCCCGCCGCCACCATGACCGCCGCGCTCGCGACGACCGTTCTGCTCGACGATGACGCTGACATTGAAACGCACCAGAGGACGCACATCCGCCGCCAGGCTGCCATCGGCCGCGGCGATCAGGATGCGCTCCCAGACCCCGGCCATGCTCACGCTGACCTGCTGGATGCGCGGATCCAGGGCGCGGGTGGCGGCATCGACGCGCTTGAGCAGTTCGACTTTCTCGGCCCGGCTGATCACTTCCAGCGGGTTGTCGCTGCCGTACAACTGGGTGACATCCTGGCTCTTGAAGGCCTGGACGCTGCCATGCTGGCCGGCGCGGGAAATCGAACGGGCGGCACGGGCCGCCGAGGTCAGCGCTTCGAGGTTGATGGCGTTGCTGTAGGCGAAGCCGGTTTTCTCGCCGGACTGGGCACGTACGCCCACGCCCTGGTCGAGGTTGAAACTGCCTTCTTTGACGATCCCGTCTTCAAGGGCCCAGGATTCGGAAATCTGCCCCTGGAAATACAGGTCGGCGGCATCGATGCCTGGACCTGCCAACTCACCCAGCACCGACTGCAGGCTGTCGAGGGTCAGGCCCCCCGGCGCCAGCAGGTGCTCGCTGACAGTGGATAACATCTCGCTCATAGTCACTCCGAGGTGTGCGCAGGCCGCAAGGCGTCCTGCGAGAAAAAGCGCCGGTGCAAGGCCACCGGCATCCGCGCCCGGATGGACGCCTGTTCGCTGCTGTCGCGCTCGCCGAGCAGTACCGCTTCTCCGCTGGCCTGTTCGGCGACGATGCGCCCCCAGGGGTCGACGATCGCAGCATGGCCATAGGTTTCCCGTGGCCCCGGGTGAATCCCGCCCTGGGCGGCGGCCAGGACGTAACATTGAGTTTCGATGGCCCGGGCGCGGATCAGCACTTCCCAGTGTGCCGCCCCGGTCACCGCGGTGAAGGCCGCCGGCGCGCTGATCAGTTCGGCCCCGGCCGCGCGCAAGGCGCTGTACAGTTCCGGAAAGCGCAGGTCATAGCAGACGCTCAAGCCAAGACGCCCTACCGGGGTGTCGGCCACCACCACCTGGCTGCCATGGGCGTAGTCATCCGACTCGCGGTAGCGACCGCGGTTGTCGGCCACATCGACATCGAACAGGTGCAGCTTGTCGTAGCGCGCCACCGTTTCGCCGTGCTCGTCGATCAACAATGAGCAGGCATGGGACTTGGCTTCGGGCTGGCCGACCGGCGGCAACGGCACAGTGCCGGCCACCACCCATAACCTGAGGTCGCGGGCGGTCTGTTTCAACCAGGGCAGGATCGGCCCTTCGCCCAGGGCTTCGGCACGACCGATGGCAGCCGTGTCGCGCCGGCCCATGGCGGCGAAGTTCTCTGGCAACACCGCCAGGCGCGCACCACCCTGGGCCGCCTGTTCGAGCAAGCGCCGGGCCTGTGCCAGGTTGGCGGCAATATCGCTCTGGCTGACCATCTGGATCACTGCTGACTTCATGGGCGCTCCTGGCGGGACTTCTCGAAAGGTTTCACAAAGCTGATTTTAGGCTCTTTCCACGGACCTTCGACGCGATAGTGCACGCTGGCGTAGCGCGCCACCCGGTCGCCGAGCAGGCGATCGACCAGGAACAGCGCACCACCGACCGCCGGTGCACCGACAATCAAGGCCGCCAACGGCAGGTTGTTGGTCACCGGCAAGGTCACCAGCAGGTTGGCGTCGACCCGGTCGCGGACCATGTCCAGGGTGCCGTCGAGCTCGAAGTTGCTCGAGGGCCCGGTCACGGTGATCGGCTCGCGGGTGACATAAACCCCTTCGCTGGCCACCAGCAGGCCTTTGACCCGGTCGTAGCTCAGGCCCTTGTCGAACAGGTCGGAGAAGTCCAGGCGCAAACGGCGGCCAATGGAGTTGAAGTTGAGCAGGCCGAACACCCGCAGGGCCTGGGCGCCCCCTTCGACTTCGACGAACTGGCCCTGGCGCAGGGCCGCATCGAGGCTGCCGGACAGCCGACCGAGGCTGACCCAGGCGGGCGATCCCGGCCAGCGGGCGTCGACATCCATACGAAAATCGCGGCTGGTCACGGTCGGGGCGAAGTTCCAGGCCTTGAGCACGTCGGCCAGGTTCTTGCCCTCCAGACGGCCCTTGTACCAGCTGCCGCTGGCACCCGGAGCACCTTCCCAGCCACCGCTGCCATCGATCTCCAGGCCCTTGAGGTTGAGGTCCAGGTCATTGAGGGCAATGCCCTTGGCAGTCGAGCGGATCTTGACCGCCGCACTGCCGAGCAGGTCGTCGCCGCGGAACAGCTTGTCGATACTCAGGTCGATGGACGGGATCTTGCGCGGGTCGATGGCGGCCATCGGATCGGGCGCATTGGGCACGGTCACCTCGGCCGGATCCTGTGGCGGCAGATGGATAGTCTGCAGGTTCACCACCATGGGTGCGCCCCTGGCATCCAGCACCCGCGCGTTACCGATGACTTCCTTGCTGTCCAGGCGCAACGCCCAGTTGTTGGGGTTGCGGTCCAGGCGCACCACGGCCTGGTTCAACTCAAGGCCAAAGCCCTTGAGCCGGGCAATACTCAGGTCGACACCACGCAGCATCTGCCGGGCACTGCCACCCGGGTCGTTGCCCGCCAGACCATCCATTTGCTGCTGCCAGGGCGCAAGATCCAGTTCGGCCAGCCGGCCACGCACCTGTACTCCCTGGCCGCCGGGCAGCTGCGGGCTACCACTGCCGAACAGCAGTTCACCCCGCCCCTGGTCGAGCTTGTCCATGGGCGCGGCATACAGCAGGGTGGCGACGTCGGCATAACTGGCGTTGAAACGCCGCTCGGGCCCTTGCAGGGTCATGCCGAACTGGCTGTTTCGGCTTTCGTCGGCGGTTTTGCCGAACGGCGCGGGCAGGTTGATGGCCAGGCCCTTGAGGCTGGAGTCGACCTTGAGCTGGTTGTCGCGACTACCCAGGTTGAGCTGCAGTTGATAGGGCAACTCGCCGGACATCGGCAATGTCTGCTTGACCTGCAGCCACTGGGTCAAGGCCGTGAGCGCCACCTGACCCTTGGCTTCGACCCGGGTCTGTATCTCACCGGGCTTGCCTTCGGCGAAGATCTGCGCGGTCATCGGCTTGTCGAATACCCGCGCGCTGATGTTCTGGCCGCTGAGGCCCTTGTCGTAATCGAAACGAAAACCACCCTTGAGCTGGTTCAACTCAAGCACGGGCGCGGCGATCTTCAGGCGCGCATCCTTGGTGTCGAAGTCCACCACCACCTTGGGCCGCTCGCCCTTGGCCAGGGGAATGTCCAGCTTGAGCTTGCCCTTGAGGCTGCCCTTGCCTTCCCAGCCCGCGAATATATCGGCAGTGCCGATCGGCGCTTCCTGGAGGATTTTCAGGCCATCGCCCAGGCCACCGTCAAAGGCGCCGTCCAGGTACATATGGCTGTGTTCACCCGAGGCAACATGGGGAATATTGACCTGGACGTCACTGACCTGGGTATCGAGCAACTGGCCGCGCTGCGCATTGATACGGACACCGTTATCGTCGATGAACACATCGCCATCGACCTTCTGCACCTGCGGCCAGCCCGGCTGGAAGTCCAACGCGGCATCGTGGACCTTGAAGAACAGGCTGATGCTGCGCGCCTGCTCCGGCGCGCCATGATTGAGCGAACCCTGGTACTGGAAATAGCCTTCGTCGACCGCGCCCTTGAGGATGGCCGTGCGCAGCCACTCGTCCAGGCCCGGGCTGAGCACCTCGGGCAGGTACTTGGCGGTGTAGCGGCCATCGCCCTCGACCAGGCCGACTCGCAGGTCCATGTAGTCCTCGCGGCCTTCTTCGAACAGCAGGCGAATGAGGAAGTCGCCGGCGATCTTGCCCTCCTCACCCAGCACCTTGAGGTAGGGGGCAATCAGGGTGAAGCCTTCCTGGTCCAGGCGCCAGGTCAGGCGCGCATTGGCCTTCTGGTACTGCCAGGGTTTGGCGAAGATCGGGTAGAGATGCAGCATGAACGCGTCGGTATCCAGGCGCAGTTCGCCCCGGCCGAGGTCGCCATTGATGCTGCCGCTGACATTCCCCGCCGCCGGTGCGCCGTGATAGGCGTTGAAGCCGACCCGCTCCAGGTTGGCGGCGAACGCCAGGCGCTGGTCACCGCTGGCCTTGGGCCGTATGTCGAGCTGGACATTGCGCAGGCTGCCGGCGACCTTCAGCCCCTGCACCACCGCCATGACCTTTTCCGGCAAAGGTGCCAGGGACTCGATCAGCGGTGTCAGCGGCGTCATGTCCAGGCGATCGGCCTGGATCTTCCAGGTTTCCTCCACCCCTTCGCTGGCGGCCGTCTGCTTCAGTTGCAGGTGCGACTCCCAGCGCGTCTTGCCCAGGCTCATGGCCAGTGAGTCGATCTTTACATCGAAGCCGCCCGGTTGGCGCTGAAACCAGGCGTTGAGAGCGAGGTTTTCGGTCTTGACCGGCTTGCGGCCGGTATAGGCGCCCTGCAGTTGTGGTGCATTGAGGCGAACGGTGGCGCTGTGCAACTGCCCCTTGCCCCAGGTCAGCCAGAATTCGCCACCGGCCTTTAGCTCCTTTGCCTGCCACTGGCCCAGCAGCCGTGGTGGCAACCAGCGGGCCCAGTCGCTCTGGGGCAGGCTGAGGTACGCGTCGACCTGGCCGTCGCGCCAGTGCGCCGGACGAATGCGGCTGCTCAGGTTCATGGCCACGGGCTGGCCGTCAGGCAAGGTCAGGCGTACGTCCAGGCGCTGGCGCACGCTGCCGGTGCGCAGGCCGAGGTTGACGTAGGTCAGGGTCATGGGCTCGCGCTGGAAGGGTTCCAGGGTGACCTGGCTGTCGAGTACCGTAACCTTGCTCACTACTTGCATGCGCTGTAGCACCTGCTCGGGGTCCAGCGGCTGGTCGTCGGTTTTCGGCAGCCCGTCCAGCGCCCAGGCGCCCTGCTCGTCTTCACGCAGTCGCAGCTGCAGGCCGCCGACCTCGAGGTTGGCCAGGCGCAGTTGCCGCTCGGTCAGGCTGGCCCAGAGGTCCGGGACCACCTTGACCGCGTCCAGGCGCAAGGCCGTAGTGCCTTCGCCAACCTGGATGTCCTTGACTGCCAGTATCGGTGCCAGGCCGCTCCAGTGCCCTTCCAGGCTGCCGATGTGCACGGGCAGGCCCAAAGCTTGCTCGGCCTTGTCTTCAATCTCGGCGCGGTATTCGGCCACCAGCGGCACCAGTTGTCGGCCAAGGCTGACATACAGCGCCACCAGCACAGCCAGCAAGGCACTGATCACCAGGCCCCAGCGGGTCATCGCGCCCAGGACGCGCATCAGACGCTCCATGGCAATGGCCCTCCGACTCGAGCCTTAACTATGGCCGCAACCGGGCGCTTTTCCAGCCCTGCCGGCAGCCGGGTGCATTCAAGATGCGTCAGAGCAGCACCACATCGTATTGTTCCTGGGAATACATCGATTCGACCTGGAAACGGATGGTCCGGCCGATAAAGGTTTCCAGTTCCGCCACGTTGCCCGACTCTTCATCGAGCAGGCGGTCCACGACTTTCTGGTTGGCCAGCACTCTATAGCCTTCGGCCTGATAGGCACGGGCTTCGCGGAGAATTTCGCGGAAAATCTCGTAACAAACTGTCTCGGGGGTTTTCAGCTTACCGCGCCCCTGGCAGCAATGGCACGGCTCGCACAGCACCTGCTCAAGGCTTTCGCGGGTACGCTTGCGGGTCATCTGCACCAGGCCAAGCTCGGTGATACCGATGATGTTGGTCTTGGCGTGATCGCGTTCGAGCTGCTTCTCCAGCGTGCGCAGGACCTGGCGCTGGTGCTCCTCGTCCTCCATGTCGATGAAATCGATGATGATGATCCCGCCGATATTGCGCAGGCGCAGTTGCCGGGCAATGGCGGTGGCCGCTTCCAGGTTGGTCTTGAAAATGGTCTCTTCCAGGTTGCGGTGCCCGACGAACGCCCCGGTATTGACGTCGATGGTGGTCATCGCTTCAGCCGGATCGACCACCAGGTAGCCGCCGGACTTGAGCGGCACCTTGCGCTCCAGGGCGCGCTGGATCTCGTCCTCGACGCCGTAGAGGTCGAAGATCGGCCGCTCGCCGGGGTAATGCTCAAGGCGGTCGGCGATTTCCGGCATCAGTTCGCCGACGAATTGCGTGGTTTTCTGGAAAGTTTCCCGGGAATCGATACGAATCTTCTCGATCTTAGGGTTCACCAGGTCGCGCAGGGTACGCAGGGCCAGGCCCAGGTCTTCATAGATTTCGGTCGGCGCACCGACGGTTTTGATCTGGTTGCCGATCTGCTCCCAGAGCCTGCGCAGGTAACGGATGTCCATGAGGATCTCATCGGCACCGGCGCCTTCGGCGGCTGTGCGCAGGATGAAGCCACCGGCGTCCTGGATGTTTTCCTGGGCGACGCAATCGGTGACCACCTGCTTGAGGCGCTCGCGTTCGGCTTCGTCTTCGATCTTCAGGGAAATGCCGACATGACTGGTACGCGGCATGTACACCAGGTAGCGCGAAGGGATCGACAGCTGGGTGGTCAAACGCGCCCCTTTGGAGCCGATGGGGTCCTTGGTCACCTGTACCACCAGGCTCTGGCCTTCGTGCACCAGGGCGCTGATGCTCTCCACCGCCGGGCCTTCGCGCAGGGAGATTTCCGAGGCGTGGATGAAGGCTGCGCGATCCAGGCCGATGTCGACGAATGCCGCCTGCATGCCCGGCAGTACCCGCACCACCTTGCCCTTGTAGATATTGCCGACAATGCCGCGACGCTGGGTGCGCTCGACGTGCACTTCCTGGAGAACACCGTTTTCCACCACCGCCACGCGTGATTCCATCGGTGTGATATTGATCAGAATCTCTTCACTCATGGCAGGCTCTCGTCAAAGGACTTCGGTAATGATGGATCGCCCGCGGGCGACTGGCTAGCCGTCTTCTCTGGTCCTCGCTCAACCGGCCGACAACGCTTGCCAGCAAGGGATGCCGAACTGTGCGAGCAACTCGGCGGTTTCGTTGAGCGGCAGCCCGACCACGGCCGAGTAGCTGCCTTCCAGACGTTGTACGAAGACTGCACCCAGGCCCTGGATAGCATAGGAGCCGGCCTTGTCCAGCGGCTCGCCGCTCGCCCAGTAGGCTTGGGCCTCGCTGCGGGAAATCTGGCGAAAACGTACCTGGCTGGCCACGCAGAGACTCAGGCAGCGCTGCTGGTCAGCGACCGCCACAGCGGTCAGCACCTGATGTTCGCGGCCCGACAGGGCGGCCAGCATGGCCAGGGCGTCTTCGCGGCTCTCGGGCTTGCCGAGGATGCGCCCGTCCAGCACCACGGCGGTGTCGGCGCCGAGCACGGCCACCGGGGCATGCGCCTGCACGCTGGACAGCCCGGCGGCGGCCTTGGCCTGCGCCAGGCGCTCGACGTAGGCCACGGCCGTTTCGTCCGGCAGCGGAGTTTCGTCGATCGGGACATTGAGCGGGGTAAAGGGAACGCCGATCTGGGTCAGCAACTCACGGCGGCGAGGCGATCCGGAAGCCAGGTACAGCAAGGTCATCGTGACTTCTCCCTGTCAACGCCGCGACGGCGTGATTCAGTTGATACCCAGGCGCAGGCGCAGCCCGCGCAAGGCGAAGCTGATCCACGGCCAGAGCAAGGCGCTGATCACCGCCGACCAGATCAGGGCGAGGGTCGGCAGGCGATTGCCGGTCAGGGCGCTGAGCCACAGTTGCACCAACTGGGCCAGACCGAAGATCACCAGGATCACCAGGCTTTGCTGCCACATCGGGAACATCCGCAGGCGCTGTTGCAGCGACAGCACCAGGAAGGTGATCAGGGTCAGCACCAGGGCATTTTGCCCCAACAGGGTGCCGTACAGCACGTCTTCCGCCAGGCCCAGGACGAAGGCCGTGGTCATGCCGATCTTGTGCGGCAGGGCCAGGGTCCAGAACGCCAGCAGCAGGGCCAGCCACATCGGCCGGAACACTTCCATGAATTGCGGCAACGGCGAAACGCTGAGCAGCAGGCCGATGATGAACGTCAGCCAGACCACCCAGCCGTTGCGGCTGCGGGTACTTACCATCAATGTCTCTCCCGGGAAGGGGCCGGTGCAGTGCCGCCGGCCGACGCCGGAGCAGCCCCGGACACTGCCGGCGCTGCAGCTGCAGGTGCAGGCGGCGCGACAGGCGCTTGCCCTGGGGTTGGCGCAGGTGCCGAGGCTGCAGCGGGCGGGGCCGGGGCAACCACAGGCTGGGCAGACTCGACCGTGCCCGTCAGGCCCTGGCGATCGGCGGCTTCCTGGGCCATGGCGGCGTCGGCGGCGCGTTGCTCGGGGGTACGGCTGTCAGTGAACACCAGCAGCAGGTAGCGACTGCGATTGAGCGCGGCCGTGGGGATGGCGCGGACAATGGCGAATGGCTGGCCGGAATCGTGAATCACTTCCTTGACCGTGGCCACCGGGTAACCGGCCGGGAAACGCTGGCCCAGGCCGGAACTCACCAGCAGGTCGCCTTCCTTGATGTCGGCGGTGTCGGCCACATGGCGCAGTTCCAGGCGCTCCGGGTTGCCGGTACCGCTGGCGATCGCTCGCAGGCCATTGCGGTTGACCTGCACCGGAATGCTGTGGGTAGTGTCGGTCAGCAGCAGGACCCGTGCGGTATAGGGCATCAACTCGACCACCTGGCCCATCAGACCGCGGGCATCGAGCACCGGCTGGCCGAGGACCACGCCGTCACGCTCGCCCTTGTTGATCAGGATGCGATGGGTGAACGGGTTGGGGTCGACACCGATCAGCTCGGCGACCTCGACCTTTTCGTTGACCAATGCCGAAGAGTTGAGCAACTCGCGCAGGCGCACGTTCTGCTCGGTCAGGGCCGCGAGCTTCTGCACGCGCCCCTGCATCAGCAGGGCTTCAGTCTTGAGTTTTTCGTTCTCGGCGATCAATTCGGTGCGACTGCCGAACTGGCTGGCAATCCCGGCAAACAGACTCTGGGGCAGATCGGTGACGTGATAGGACTCCATCAGCACCAGCCCCATCTGGCTGCGCACCGGCTTGAGCAGGGTGAAGCGCGCATCGACCACCATCAGGGTGATCGCCAGCACGACCAGCACGAGCACGCGCACGCCCAACGAAGGGCCCTTGGTGAAAAGCGGTTTAATGGGCCGCTCCTCGTGGACGACGATTCAAGAGGTCATTCATAGGGCACTGCACCGGCCTGCTTGTGGTTTGACGGAAAACGACGCCCACGCGGACGTCTGCCCGGCACATACAGGTAGCACCCCGGGTGCTCGCTGTAAACCGGGCGGCATGTCGACTGCTGCCGGCTTATTCGCTGGAGAGCAGGTCCATGGTGTGTTTGTCCATCATTTCCAGGGCACGACCGCCACCACGGGCGACGCAGGTCAGCGGGTCTTCGGCGACGATCACCGGCAGGCCGGTTTCCTGGGCCAGCAGCTTGTCGAGGTCGCGCAGCAGGGCGCCACCACCGGTCAGCACCAGGCCACGCTCGGCGATGTCCGAAGCCAGCTCCGGTGGCGATTGCTCCAGGGCGCTCTTGACCGCCTGGACGATGGTCGCCAGGGATTCCTGCAGGGCTTCGAGCACTTCGTTGGAGTTCAGGGTGAAGGCACGTGGTACGCCCTCGGCCAGGTTGCGGCCGCGGACATCGACTTCACGCACTTCGCCACCCGGATAGGCGGTGCCGATTTCCTGCTTGATGCGCTCGGCGGTGGATTCGCCGATCAGGCTGCCGTAGTTGCGGCGCACGTAGGTCACGATCGCTTCGTCGAAACGGTCACCACCGACGCGTACGGATTCTGCATAGACCACGCCGTTCAGGGAGATCAGTGCAATTTCGGTGGTACCGCCACCGATATCGACGACCATCGAACCACGGGCTTCCTCGACCGGCAGGCCGGCACCGATTGCGGCGGCCATCGGCTCTTCGATCAGGAACACTTCGCGGGCACCGGCGCCCAGCGCCGATTCACGGATGGCGCGACGCTCGACCTGGGTCGACTTGCAAGGCACGCAGATCAGGACCCGAGGGCTAGGCTGCAGGAAGCTGTTCTCGTGTACCTTGTTGATGAAGTACTGGAGCATTTTTTCGCAGACGCTGAAGTCCGCGATCACACCGTCCTTCATCGGACGAATGGCAGCAATATTTCCGGGCGTACGGCCCAGCATGCGCTTGGCTTCGGTACCGACGGCGACAACACTCTTCTGGTTGCCGTGCGTACGAATGGCCACAACCGAGGGCTCATTCAGGACGATACCGCGCTCACGCACGTAAATAAGGGTGTTGGCAGTGCCCAGGTCGATGGAAAGATCGCTGGAAAACATGCCACGCAGTTTCTTGAACATGGGAAAGTGACCCTAGGCAACGCGTGGGTAAAAAAGTGCGGCAAACTCTAACAACGGCGGGGATTTTGGGCAAGGCGCCAATATGTTAAATTGGCAGTTTTTCCGAGCAAGCCAGCACACAATCGCGGCCTTATGACCGTAAATCTGCCAGCATGTTCCTCATCGCGGACCCATTCCGTTTTTTTGTTTCCTCAGGAGATCCCCATGGCGCTTGAACGCGGCGACGTGGAAAAGATCGCTCATCTGGCCCGGCTGGGCCTCAATGAAAGCGAGCTGCCACGCACTACCGATGCCCTGAACAGTATTCTGGGACTGGTCGACCAGATGCAAGCGGTCGACACCACTGGCATTGAGCCACTGGCCCACCCCCTTGAAGCCAGTCAGCGCCTGCGCGCCGATGTGGTAACAGAAAGTAACCAGCGCGACTCCTACCAGGCCATCGCTCCGTCGACGGAAAACGGCCTGTACCTGGTTCCGAAAGTCATCGAGTAAGGGAATAGAGCCTGCCATGCATCAACTGACCCTGGCCGAGATCGCCCGCGGACTCGCCGACAAAGCCTTTTCCTCGGAAGAGCTGACCCGCACCCTGCTGGCGCGGATCAACCAGCTCGATCCGCAACTCAACAGCTTCATCAGCGTCACCGAAGAGCTGGCCATCGGCCAGGCCCGTGCCGCCGACGCCCGTCGTGCCGCCGGTGAGAACGGTGCCCTGCTCGGCGCGCCGATCGCCCACAAGGACCTGTTCTGCACCCAGGGCGTGCGCACCAGCTGCGGCTCGAAGATGCTCGACAACTTCAAGGCGCCCTATGATGCCACGGTAGTAGCCAAGCTGGCCGCCGCCGGCACCGTGACCCTGGGCAAGACCAACATGGACGAGTTCGCCATGGGCTCGGCCAACGAATCGAGCCACTACGGCGCGGTGAAGAACCCGTGGAACCTGGAACACGTTCCGGGCGGCTCGTCCGGCGGTTCCGCCGCCGCGGTCGCCGCGCGCCTGCTGCCCGGTGCCACCGGCACCGACACCGGCGGCTCGATCCGCCAGCCAGCGGCGCTGACCAACCTCACCGGCCTGAAACCGACCTACGGTCGCGTCTCGCGCTGGGGTATGATCGCCTACGCCTCCAGCCTCGACCAGGGCGGCCCGATGGCCCGCACCGCCGAAGACTGCGCCCTGCTGATGCAGGCCATGGCCGGTTTCGACCCCAAGGACTCCACCAGCATCGATGAGCCGGTGCCGGACTACAGCGCCAGCCTCAACGGCTCGCTGCAAGGCCTGCGCATCGGCCTGCCGAAGGAATACTTCGGCGCCGGTCTCGACCCGCGCATCGCCGAACTTGTCCAGGCCAGCGTCAAGGAGCTGGAAAAGCTTGGCGCCGTGGTCAAGGAAATCAGCCTGCCAAACATGCAGCACGGCATCCCGGCCTACTACGTGATCGCCCCGGCCGAAGCCTCGTCCAACCTGTCGCGTTTCGACGGCGTGCGCTTCGGCTACCGCTGCGAGAACCCGGTCGACCTCACCGACCTGTACAAGCGCTCCCGGGGCGAAGGTTTCGGCAGTGAAGTACAGCGCCGGATCATGGTCGGTACCTACGCCCTGTCGGCCGGCTACTACGACGCCTACTACCTGAAGGCGCAGAAGATCCGCCGCCTGATCAAGAACGACTTCATGGCCGCCTTCAATGAGGTCGACGTGATCCTCGGCCCGACCACGCCGAACCTGGCCTGGAAGATCGGCGCCAAGAACAGCGACCCGGTCGCCGCGTACCTGGAAGACGTCTACACCATCACCGCCAACCTCGCCGGCCTGCCAGGCCTGTCGATGCCGGCCGGTTTCGTCGACGGTCTGCCGGTCGGCGTGCAACTGCTGGCCCCGTATTTCCAGGAAGGCCGCCTGCTCAACGTCGCGCACCGCTATCAGCAAGTGACTGATTGGCACACTCGCGCACCTAACGGCTTCTGAGGGACCATCACATGCAATGGGAAGTTGTCATCGGGCTGGAGATCCACACCCAGCTCGCCACCCAGTCGAAGATTTTCTCCGGCAGCGCCACCACCTTCGGCTCCGAGCCGAACACCCAGGCCAGCCTGATCGATCTGGGCATGCCCGGCGTACTGCCGGTGCTCAACCAGGAAGCGGTGCGCATGGCCTGCATGTTCGGCCTGGCGATCGACGCCGAGATCGGCCCGCACAACGTGTTCGCGCGCAAGAACTACTTCTATCCCGACCTGCCCAAGGGCTACCAGATCAGCCAGATGGAGCTGCCGATCGTCGGCAAGGGCCACCTGGACATCGCCCTGGAAGACGGCACGGTCAAGCGCATCGGCATTACCCGTGCGCACCTTGAAGAAGACGCCGGCAAGAGCCTGCACGAAGACTTCAGCGGTTCCACCGGGATCGACCTGAACCGTGCCGGCACGCCGCTGCTGGAAATCGTTTCCGAGCCGGAAATGCGCAGCGCCAAGGAGGCCGTGGCCTACGTCAAGGCCATCCACGCCCTGGTGCGCTACCTGGGCATCTGCGACGGCAACATGGCCGAAGGCTCGCTGCGCTGCGACTGCAACGTCTCGATCCGGCCCAAGGGCCAGGTCGAGTTCGGCACCCGCTGCGAGATCAAGAACGTCAACTCGTTCCGCTTCATCGAGCGCGCCATCAACAGTGAAGTGCAGCGCCAGATCGAACTGATCGAGGACGGCGGCAAGGTCATCCAGGAAACCCGCCTGTACGACCCGAACAAGGACGAAACCCGCTCCATGCGCAGCAAGGAGGAAGCCAACGACTACCGTTACTTCCCCGATCCGGACCTGCTGCCGGTGGTGATCGAGGGCGCCTACCTCGACTCGCTGCGCGCCACCCTGCCGGAACTGCCGCCGCAGAAGCGCGAGCGCTTCCAGAGCCAGTTCGGCCTGTCGACCTACGACGCCAGCGTACTGGCTTCCAGCCGCGAGCAGGCCGACTACTTCGAACAGGTGGTGGGCGTGTGTGGCGATGCCAAGCTGGCCGCCAACTGGGTCATGGTCGAGCTGGGCAGCCTGCTCAACAAGCTCGGCCTGGAAATCGACCAGGCACCGGTCAGCGCCGCACAGCTGGGCGGCATGCTCAAGCGCATCCTCGACAACACCATCAGCGGCAAGATCGCCAAGGTAGTGTTCGAGAAGATGGCCGCCGGTGAAGGCGATGCCGATCAGATCATCGAAGCCGAAGGCCTGAAGCAGGTCACCGACACCGGTGCGATCGAGAAGGTCCTGGACGAGATGCTGGCCGCCAACGCCGAGCAGGTCGAACAGTACCGCGCCGCCGATGAAGCCAAGCGCGGCAAGATGTTCGGCTTCTTCGTCGGCCAGGCCATGAAAGCCTCCAAAGGCAAGGCCAACCCGCAGCAAGTGAACCAATTGCTCAAGAGCAAGCTCGAAGGGTAATTCGCGTTACCTGCTGATCGCGGGGCAAGCCCGCTCCTACAGGGATTTCACAATCCTGTAGGAGCGGGCTTGCCCCGCGATGGCTACACCTCGGAGCATTGGCATACATGTGGCGTCCCGTCAGCGCACTTGCGCTCTTCACCCTGCTGGCCGGCTGCGCCAGCCACGATATCGATCCCCGCGGTTACGACAAGACCGGCACCGCCTCCTATTACGGCTCCCGTCACCACGGCAAGCGTACTGCCAGTGGCGAGCCCTTCAACAAGAATGCCATGACCGCTGCCCATCGCAGCCTGCCCTTCGGCACCCGGGTCAAGGTCACCAACCTGAAAAACGACCGCAGCGTGGTGGTGCGCATCAACGACCGTGGCCCGCATACCCGCGGCCGGCTGATCGACCTGTCACGCGCTGCCGCAGAAAAACTCGGCATGGTCCGTAGCGGAACGGCGCGGGTACGGGTACAAAGTCTCAGCGACTGACCCTGAAACGGAGTTCCATCATTTTCGACCTGGCCGCGTTACCCACTTTCAGCCTGCTGCAACTGGCCTTTGGCCTGGTATTGCTGATCGCCGGCGCCGAACTGCTGGTGCGCGCGGCCCTGCGCCTGGCGGCCAGTCTGCAGGTACGCCCGCTGATCATCGGCCTGAGCCTGGTGGCGTTCGGCAGCAGCGCGCCGCAGCTAACCGTCAGCCTGCAAGCCGCCTACACCGGCGCCCCGGACGTTGCCGTGGGCAGCGTGATCGGCAGCAACATCTTCAACATCCTGGTGACCCTGGGCCTGGCCGCGCTGATCATTCCGCTGCGGGTCTCGCGGCAACTGGTGCGCCTGGATATCCCGCTGATGATCGGCGCCAGCCTGCTGGTCTACCTGCTGGCCCTCAACGAGATGCTCGGACGCGTCGAAGGTGCCCTGCTGCTGACCACCCTGATGGCCTACCTGGCAATCCTCTGGCATCAATCGCGTCACTACGCCCGCACCTACCCCGCCCCCGGTCCGCGACCGCAGCAAGGTGGCAGGTTCTGGTTCACCAGCCTGTTGCTGATGCTGACCGGCCTGGGCCTGCTGAGCCTGGCCGGGCATCTCCTGCTGGAGGCCGCCGTCGAAGTGGCAGTCGACCTGGGGTTGTCGGAACGGGTGGTCGGCCTGACCGTGGTCGCGATATGCACCTCACTGCCGGAAATGGCCACTTCGCTGATCGCTGCCCTGCGCGGTGAGCGGGAGATCGCGGTGGGCAACGTGATCGGCAGCAACCTGTTCAACCTGCTGGCCGTGCTGGGCCTGACCGCCCTGATCACACCTGAGCCGCTGTCGATCTCGCCCAACGCCCTGGATTTCGACCTGCCGGTGATGCTCGGTGTCGCCGCCTTGAGCCTGCCGGTGTTCTATTCGGGCTACCGGGTAACCCGCGCCGAAGGTCTGGTGTTTCTTGGCTTGTACCTGGCTTATGGTCTGCACGTGGTGGCCTTCACCACCGGCATGCCGTTGGCCAGCCGCCTGGAAAAACTGATGCTGTTCTACGCACTGCCAGTGCTCGGGTCGCTGTTGCTGTTCACGACCCTGCGCGCCTGGCGCCGCCAACACTAAGGAAAACAACATGGGCGACAACACTAAATCCGGCGAACAGGTTCGCCGCCAGGTCATGGGCGATGCCTTCGTCGATCGCGCGCTGGGCAATGCCACCGACTTCACCCAGCCGTTGCAGGACTTCGTCAATGAACACGCCTGGGGCAGCGTCTGGAGCCGTGAGGGGCTGCCGCTGAAAACCCGCAGCCTGATCACCCTGGCCGCGCTGACCGCGCTCAAATGCCCGCAGGAACTCAAGGGCCACGTGCGTGGCGCCTTGAACAACGGTTGCACGGTCGAGGAGATTCGCGAAGCGCTGCTGCATTGCGCAGTGTATGCCGGCGTTCCGGCCGCTATCGATGCGTTTCGCGCCGCCCAGGAAGTGATCGACAGCTACCAGCAGGGCTGACGCTCACTCCAGGGCAAGGCCGTCAGTTGCTGGCGACGGCGGCCTTGCGGCTCTTTTTCTTCAGCCAGAACGCCACACCCAGTGCGCCGATCCATGCCGGGATCAACAGCACCGAGATGCGAATCGGCGGGGTCAGGTACATCACTACCAGGATCAACCCGATGAACGCCAGGCACAGGTAGTTGGTCAGCGGATGCCCCCAGCTCTTGTAGAAGGTCGACTCACCGGCCGCCTGCTTGGCCCGGCGGAACTTCAGGTGGGTGATGCTGATACTGGCCCAGTTGATCACCAGCGCCGACACCGCCAGGGCCATCAGCAGACCGAATGCCTCACCCGGCATCAGGTAGTTGATCAGCACGCACAGACCGGTGGCCAGGGCCGAGACGCCCAGTGCGGTCAGCGGTACGCCACGACGGTTGATCTTCAGCAAGGCCCGCGGCGCATCGCCCTGGCTGGCCAGGCCGAACAGCATGCGGCTGTTGCAGTACACGCAGCTGTTGTAGACCGACAACGCCGCCGTCAGCACCACCACGTTGAGGATGGTCGCCACCAGGTTGCTGTCCAGGTTGTGGAAGATCATCACGAACGGACTGCCGCCCTGCACCACGTTCTGCCAGGGGTACAGCGACAGCAGCACCGCCAGGGCGCCGATGTAGAAGATCAGGATCCGATACACCACCTGGTTGGTGGCCCGGGGAATGCTGTAGCGTGGGTTGTCTGCTTCGGCAGCGGTGATACCCACCAGCTCCAGGCCGCCAAACGAGAACATGATCACGGCCAGGGCCATGATCAGCCCGGTAATGCCATTGGGGAAGAAACCACCGAACTGCCACAGGTTGGCGACACTGGCATCCGGTCCGCCGTTGCCGCTGGCCAGCAGCCAGGCGCCGAAACCGATCATGCTGACGATGGCGATCACCTTGACCAGGGCGAACCAGAACTCCAGCTCACCATAGACTTTCACCTGGGTGAGGTTGATCAGGTTGATCACCACGAAGAAGATCGCCGCCGTCGCCCAGGTCGGGAAGTCCGGCCACCAGTACTGCACGTAGATACCCACGGCGGTCAGTTCGGCCATCCCCACCAGCACGTAGACCACCCAGTAGTTCCAGCCAGAGACGAAACCGGCAAACTCGTTCCAGTAGCGGTGGGCAAAGTGGCTGAAGCTGCCGGCGACCGGCTCGTCGACCACCATCTCGCCCAACTGGCGCATGATGAAGAAGGCCATCAGGCCGGCAATGGCATAGCCCAGCAGCACGGACGGGCCGGCCATCTGGATGGTCTGGGCAATCCCCAGGAACAGGCCGGTACCGATGGCGCCCCCTAGGGCGATCAACTGGATATGGCGATTTTTCAACCCGCGTTGCAAGCGCTCCGGGGTGTGCTGGTCTTGCATGAAGTGTCCTCGAAGGTAAGAGGCTGTGTTTGCGTTGTTATTGCGACAGGATCTAGATCCAGCCGCCCCACTGCAAGAAAAAGATGCCGATATTGGTGGTAATGGCGGCCATCAGGGTGGTTATGACGATGATCGCCGCCGCCAGTTCGTGGTTACCGTTGCTGGACCTGGCCATGACATAGCTGGCCGCCGCCGTCGGACTGCCGAAGTACAGGAACAGGATACCCAGTTCCGCTCCGCGATAGCCCCAGAGCCAGGCGCCGAAGGTGGCCAGCAGCGGCAGCCAGACCATTTTCAGCAAGCTGACGCTGACCGCCAGTGAGCCACTCTGGCGCAACGAGGCCAGCGACAGGGTGCCGCCGATGCAGATCAGCGCCAGGGGCAGGGTCATCTGCGCCAGGTAGTCGCCCGAGGTCAGCAACCAGTTCGGCAGCGCCACTTGCCCGTAGGCCAGTGCCCCGGCCAGCAACACGCTGATGATCAGCGGGTTGCGCAGGATGCTCTTGAAGATGCTCCAGGGGTCGGACTTGGTACTCGGGCTGTAGACCGCCAGCACCACCACCGACAACGAGTTGTAGAGCAGGATCACCAGGCCGGCGAGGACCGCGCCCAGGGAGATACCGTAGTCGCCGTACATGCTCGCCGCCAGCGCCAGGCCGATCACCCCGTTGTTGCCGCGAAACGCGCCCTGGGTGTAGACCCCGCGGTCTTCACGCGGGCAGCGCCAGATCGCCAGGCCCCAGGCAAGGCCGAAACCGACCAGGGTAGCAATGGCGAAGTAGAGCAACAGGCCCGGCTGCACGGCGGTGGTCAGGTCGGCGTGGTAGATCCCCAGGAACAGCAGCGCCGGCATGCAGACGTTGAACACCAGCTTTGATGCCGTGTGGATGAAGCCATCATTGATCGCATTGATGCGCTTGAGCAGCACGCCCATGAACAACATGGCAAAGACCGGAGCCGTGATGTTCAGTGTCTGGAGAAAAAGGGCGAGCATGCTGGGTGGTTCCGGTGGCTGTCGTTAGGGGGCTAATGATACGCCAGCTCAGCGGTTGCTGTGTCGATGGATGGAGCAAGGGATCGTAGCCGCTGCCGCCAGGGGTGGGAGCGGGCTTGTCCCGCGATTGATCTCACCGCCGCATCGCGGGGCAAGCCCGCTCCCACAGCGGCTACGGTTCAGCGGCGGACCGGGCGCTTCTGAAGCTTGCGCTGCAAGGTCCGCCGGTGCATGCCCAACGCCCTGGCGGTGGCGGAAATGTTGCCTTCGTGCTCGGTCAGCACGCGCTGGATGTGCTCCCACTGCAGGCGGTCGACCGACATCGGGTTTTCCGGCACCAGGCTGTCCAGGTCGGCGTGCTCGGACAGCAGCGCCGCCAGCACGTCGTCGGCATCGGCCGGTTTGCACAGGTAGTTGCAGGCACCGCGCTTGATCGCCTCGACGGCGGTGGCAATGCTCGAGTAACCGGTGAGGATCACCACGCGCATCTCGGGGTCGAGCTCAAGCAGCTTGGGCAGCAGCACCAGGCCCGAGTCGCCGTCCATCTTCAGGTCGAGGGTGGCGTAGTCCGGCACGTCCTGCTGGGCCAGCAGCAGCCCTTCTTCGGCAGAACCTGCGGTGCTCACGCGAAAACCACGACGGCTCATGGCCCGGGCCATGACCCGGGTAAAGGTGGCGTCATCATCGACCAGCAGCAGGTGCGGGAGCTCCTCGCCTTCAACCTGGATTTCATCACTCATCACACTTCTCCTCGCGCATCACGCGGCAGGCGCAGCTCGGTGAGCGTACCGCCTTCCTCATGACTATAGAGTTTTACCGAGCCGCCAGCACGGGTGACGCTGGCCTTGCTCAAGAACAGGCCCAGGCCGAAACCTTTGCCCTTGGTGGTAAAGAACGGCTTGCCGAGCGACTCGGCGATGGCCGCCGGCACGCCCGGGCCATGGTCGCGGATGCTGATGACCATGTCCTGCGCATCCCAGTCCAGGCGCACTTCCAGCTCGTCCGGGCAGGCATCGGCGGCATTGTTGAGCAGGTTCAGCAACGCCTGGGTCAGGTCCGGCGGCGGTGCCAGGCGCGGCACGTTGCCCTGCCCCAGGCGCTGGAAGCGGTAACTGGCCTCGGGGCGCATCAGGTGCCAGCGGTTCAGGGCTTCATCCAGCCAGGCCGTGACGTCCTGGTTTTCCACCGCCATGCGCCGGTTGGCCTCGGCGGCTCGCACCAGGTTCTGCAGGGTTTCCTTGCACAGCTTGACCTGGTCCTGCAGCACCGCCAGGTCTTCCTGCAGCAGCGGGTCGCTGTGGTCCTGGCGCATTTCCTTGATCAGCACGCTCATGGTCGCCAATGGCGTGCCCAGCTCATGGGCCGCGCCGGCGGCCTGGGTGGCGACGGCCAGCAATTGCTCGTCGCGCAGGCCTTCTTCGCGGCGCTCGGCACGCAACTGCTCCTGGCGACGCATCTCTTCGGCCATTTTCGCGGCAAAGAAGGTGATCACCGCAGCCGCCAGGGCGATGCTCAGCCACATGCCGTAGACCTGCATCTTTTCCCGCGCCATGGGGAAGGTCTCCAGCGGGTAGAACTGCACCAGCAACAGGCTGTAGGCGGCCAGGGCAATGCCCGAAAGGACCAGCGAATAGACCCAGGGCAAGGTCACCGCGGCGATGGCCAGCGGCACCAGGTAATAGGACACGAAGGGGTTGGTCGAGCCCCCGGAGTAATAGAGCAAGGCGCTGTGGATCAGCAGATCGCAGGCCAGCTGGAAGGCGTATTCAAGCTCGGTGACCGGCAACGACAGGCGCAGGCGCAAGGCGGTGAAGGCGCACAGCAGGCTCGACAGGCCAAGGGTGACCACCAGCGAAAACCACGGCAGCGGCAGCAGCTCGGTCCAGTAGGCGACGCCCACGGAGCCGGCCTGGGCGGCCAGTACCAGGATGCGGATGAAGGTCAGGCGCCAGAGGTTCTGGCGGGTAGCGGACAACAATTGTACGGGGGCGAGCATGAGCTCTCCTGATGAGTGCTCCAGGGCGAATCGTGGCGAGTATACCGAAGCTGCGCGACGGTCTGCAGTGATGCGGCAAAGCGCCACACTTTATTACACATCAATGATGGCCTTTTTGAACCTCACTACACTCCTGCAGGTCTCATGGGCCTGCGTGGAATGGATTCGACAGCGTCCACGCCTCATTTTCAAGGAGTCAAACATGCTTAATTCCCGCCGCAGCGCCGCCCTCGTGATGGCCACCAGCCTGCTCGCCAGCCTGCCGGCGCTGGCCGAACAAGCGCCGCGCTACAACCAGATTTCGCTGCGCGCCGAAGTCAGCAAGGAAGTGGCCCGCGACCTGATGGTCGTGACCCTCTACAGCGAAGCGCAGAACACCGACCCGGGCAAACTGGCCAAGGAAATCACCGAGACCATGAACAAGGCGGTGCAGCAGGCCCGCGAGGTGAAGCAGGTCAAGATCAGCCAGGGCAGCCGTAACAGCTACCCGATCTACGACAACAAGGGCCAGAAGATCACCGGCTGGCGCGAACGCGCCGAGCTGCGCCTGGAAAGCGCCGACTTCCCGGCCCTGTCCAAACTCACCGGCGAGTTGCTGCAACAGCTGAAGATGGGCGGCATGGACTTCTCCATCGCCCCGGCCACGCGCAAGAGCAGTGAAGACGAGCTGCTCAAGGATGCGGTCAACGCCTTCAAGACCCGCGCGCAACTGGCCACCGAGGCCCTGGGCGGCAAAGGCTACAAAGTGGTCAACCTGAACCTCAACAGCAGCGGCTACCCGCACCCCTACGCCCGTAGCGCGCCGATGATGATGAAAGCCGAGATGGCCGGCGATGCCGCGCCTGCACCGGACATCGAGGCCGGCACCAGCCAGGTCAGCCTCAGCGCCGACGGCACCATCGAAGTGCAGATGTAACGTTACTTTTGTGCTGATTCGCGGCAGCTTCGGCTGCCGCGAACCCTGTTACGCGTAGCAACTCGACGCACCAATCTGGTGCCGAATGTGACCGCAGCATCACCTGGCGTCACCAAAACAGACTCACCATCCCCTGCGCAAACGTTTAACTCCTTAGAAAATTATACGAATGCGACATTCCTGTACGTTCGTCCCACCGTTTCCCACCTCCTCTCTCCAAGAGTCTTGCATTGGGTATGGCGCCTGCATAAGTATCCGCAGGTCGGCTCACAAGGCCCCCTCAATATCAAAAATGACAACAATGAGGCCACCATGCTCAAACACGCGGTCATTCCGTTCCTGGTCGGTGCAGGCTTGCTTGCCGGCGCCCCTTCTGCCCTCGCGGCAAGTAACCTGGTGTTTTGCTCCGAAGGCAGCCCCGCTGGCTTCGACCCGGGCCAGTACACCACCGGAACCGACTTCGATGCTTCGGCCGAGACCGTCTTCAACCGCCTGAGCCAGTTCGAGCGTGGCGGCACCGCGGTCATCCCGGGCCTGGCCACCAGCTGGGACATTTCCGACGACGGCCTGAACTACACCTTCCACCTGCGCGAAGGGGTCAAGTTCCATACCACCGACTACTTCAAGCCGACCCGCGAATTCAACGCCGACGACGTGCTGTTCACCTTCAACCGCATGCTCGACCCGAACATGCCGTTCCGTAAGGCTTACCCCACCGAATTCCCGTACTTCACCGACATGGGCATGGACAAGAACATCGCCAAGGTGGAGAAGGTCGACGACCACACCGTCAAGTTCACCCTCAACGGCGTCGATGCCGCGTTCATCCAGAACCTGGCCATGAGCTTCGCCTCGATCCAGTCGGCCGAATACGCCGACCAGTTGCTCAAGCAGGGCAAGCCCGCCGACATCAACCAGAAGCCGATCGGCACCGGGCCGTTCGTGTTCAGCAAGTACCAGAAAGACGCGCAGATCCGCTTCAAGGGCAACAAGGACTACTGGAAGCCCGAGGACGTGAAGATCGACAACCTGATCTTCGCCATCTCCACCGACGCCTCGGTGCGCATGCAGAAGCTCAAGAAGAACGAGTGCCAGGTCACCCTCTTCCCGCGCCCGGCCGACATCGAACCGCTCAAGGCCGACCCGAACCTGAAGATGCCTGACCAGGCCGGCTTCAACCTCGGCTACATCGCCTACAACGTGATGGACAAGATCAAGGGCAGCACCGAGGCCAACCCCATGGCCCAGCTCAAGGTCCGCGAGGCCCTGGACATGGCGGTGAACAAGCCCGAGATCATCAAGTCGGTGTACCAGGGCGCGGGCCAGCTGGCCGTCAACGCCATGCCACCGACCCAATGGTCGTACGACACCACCATCAAGGATGTCCCGTACGACCCGGAAAAAGCCAAGCAACTGCTCAAGGAAGCTGGCGTCAAGGAAGGCACCGAGATCACCCTGTGGGCCATGCCGGTGCAGCGCCCCTACAACCCCAACGCCAAGCTGATGGCCGAGATGCTCCAGTCCGACTGGAAGAAGATCGGCATCAACGCCAAGATCGTCAGCTACGAGTGGGGTGAATACATCAAGCGCTCCAAAGGTGGCGAGAACGGCGCCATGTTGATTGGCTGGAGCGGCGACAACGGTGACCCGGACAACTGGCTCGGCACCCTGTTCGGTTGCGACGCCATCGCCGGCAACAACTTCTCCAAATGGTGCGACCCGGAGTACGACAAGCTGATCAAGCAGGCCAAGGCCACCTCCGACCAGGCCAAGCGCACCGAGCTGTACAAGCAGGCCCAGCACCGCCTCAAAGACCAGGTTCCGATGACGCCCATCGCTCACTCGACGGTGTATCAACCGATGCGCACCACCGTACAGGACTTCAAGATCAGCCCGTTTGGCTTGAACTCCTTCTACGGGGTCAGCGTAACCAAGTAGCCATCAGCTGGCCTGCTCCGCTACGCCACACGGCGTGCGGGGCGGGCTGATGGCGGCCTGGCAGGGCAACCGCAAGCGCATCGAGTCGGAAAATTCGCAGCCGCTTTCGGACACTTCCCACACCCCCTTGCGTAATCGCACCTAGCAGCGCCCTATCGACGTGCTTACCGTCGGTAGAGCGCTGCTGGTGAGATGCGTCCGGCTGTGCGCCCTGGACCGTTCGAGAACAACAAGAAATAAGGGATCGTCATGCGTCATACCCCGCTATTTGCAGCTTTACTGGGCCTCGGCCTGCTCACCCAGGCCCCGCAAGGCCTGGCCAACAACCTGGTGTTCTGCTCCGAAGGCAGCCCGGGCGGCTTCGACACCGCCCAGTACACCAGCTCCACCGACAACGACGCCGCCGAGCCGATCTACAACCGCCTGGTGGAGTTCGAGCGCGGCGCCACGGCGGTCAAACCGGCCCTGGCGAAAAGCTGGGAAGTGTCGCCCGACGGGCTGACCTACACCTTCCACCTGCGTGAAGGCGTGAAGTTCCACAGCAACAAGGACTTCACCCCCAGCCGCACGCTCGACGCCGACGACGTACTGTTCACCTTCAACCGCATGCTCGACCGCGAGCACCCGTTCCGCAAGGCCTACCCCACGGAGTTCCCCTACTTCGTCAGCATGAGCCTGGACAAGAACATCGCCCGGGTCGAGAAGACTTCGCCGATGACCGTGGTGTTCACCCTCAACAGCGTCGACGCCGCCTTCGTGCAGAACCTGGCCATGAGCTTCGCCGCGATCCTGTCGGCCGAATATGCCGGGCAGTTGATGGCCTCCGGGCGCCCCAGCGACATCAACCAGAAGCCGATCGGCACCGGGCCGTTCGTGTTCCAGCGCTACCAGAAGGACTCGCAGATTCGCTATCGCGGCAACAAGGACTACTGGGACCCGGCCCAGGTCAAGCTCGATCAGCTGATCTTCTCGATCAACACCGACCCGTCGGTGCGCATCCAGAAACTGCGCAAGGATGAATGCCAGGTCACCCTCAACCCGCGCCCCGCCGATCTGGAAGCGCTCAAGAGCGACCAGAACCTGCAGGTCATCGAGAATCCCGGGTTCAACCTCGGTTACATCGCCTACAACGTGCAACACAAGCCATTCGACCAGCTCCAGGTGCGCCAGGCCATGGACATGGCGGTGAACAAGGCGGCCATCGTCCAGGCGGTGTACCAGCACGCTGGGCAACTGGCCGTGGGCAGCATGCCGCCTACCCAGTGGTCCTACGATCACAGCATCAAGGATGCCGGCTACAACCCGGACAAGGCCCGCGAACTGCTCAAGGCCGCAGGCGTCAAGGAAGGCACCGAGATCACCCTGTGGGCCATGCCCGTGCAACGCCCCTACAACCCCAATGCAAAACTGATGGCCGAAATGCTCCAGGCCGACTGGGGCAAGGTCGGCCTGAAGGTCAAGATCGTCAGCTACGAATGGGGCGAATACCTCAAGCGCACCAAGGACGGTGAGCACGATATCTCGCTGATCGGCTGGACCGGCGACAACGGTGACCCGGACAACTGGCTGGGCACCCTGTACAGCTGCGATGCCATCGGCAGCAACAACTACTCCATGTGGTGCGACCCGCAGTACGACGCCCTGGTCAAAAAGGCCAAGACCCTCACCGACCGGGAACAACGCACCGTGCTCTATCAACAGGCCCAGCAGCGCCTCAAGCAGCAGGTACCGATTACCCCGATCGCCCACTCCACGGTCAACCAGCCGATCCGTGCCAAGGTCGAGGACTTCAAGGTCAGTCCCTTCGGACGCAACATCTTTTCCGGTGTAAGCGTCGAGTAACCCCCTGCAGCAGCTCACGGGCGTGCAAACCACGCCTGCGAACTGCTGCAGCCTCTGATTTGCGTGCAAACGTTTGCAACCCGTGTTCCACCGCAAAAAACGCCCAGCTCACAAGGCCAGGCGGCAATTACAAAAAGAAAATAGAGGGAGCTTTACCTTGAGACCATCCACCACCGCCGTATTGGCTTTATCACTCACCGGCCTCTCCACCCTGGCACTGGCCGAACCTGTCAGCCAGGACTACGTGCCGCTCAGCGTCAAGTCCACCAGCGCCCAGAGCCAGACCAAGGGTTTCTTCGAGGAGCAGAGCCTGTCCGGCTCGACCCGCAACTGGTACGCCCGCGAACGCGCCACCCGTGCGCCGCTGTGGAAGTACTACAAGAGCGACGGCACCCGCCACGACACCCACAGCCGTGACAACTGGGTGCAGGGCACCATCCTCAACTACAGCTCGGGCTTCACCGAGGGCACCGTCGGCTTCGCCACCGAAGTCGCCGCCTACAACGCCGTCGCCCTGGAGCAGGGCCGCGCGGCCGTGGCCGGGCCGAACAACCGGACCCTGACCCACAGCGACGGGGACGTCATCGGCCAGTGGAGCAAGATGGGCCTGGCCAACGTCAAGGCACGGGTCTCCAACACCACCCTGACCGCCGGCCGCCACTCGGTCGACACTCCGGTGATCACCTTCATCGGCAACCGTGCCCTGCCCTCGAGCTTCCAGGGCGTGAGCCTGCACAGCGAAGAGTTCGACAACCTGTCGTTCGATGCCGGCACCTTCGACCGCGTGTCGCCACGTACCGAGCAGAGCCTGAGCAAGTTCCGCTCCGAATACGGCGCCAACGGCGCGGAAACCGACCGCGTCAGCATGGCCGGCCTCAACTACCAGCCGCTGCAGAGCCTCAAGACCAGCCTGTACGTGTCCAAGGTCGAGGACTTCTGGAACCAGTACTACTTCGGCGCCAACCACGAGCTGGGCGACAGCTCGGTGCTGAGCCTGTCCACCGGCCTGAACTACTACAAGACCCAGGATGAAGGCCGCCGCAAACTGGGCGAAATCGACAACGACACCTACAGCCTGTCGCTGGGCCTGAACCACCAGGCCCACAGCCTGACCTTCTCCTACCAGCAGGTGAACGGTAACGAGTACTTCGACTACCTGCACGAAACCAACGCCATCTTCCTGGCCAACTCCCTGCTCTCGGACTTCAACGGCCCGAACGAGAAGTCCATGCAGATCGCCTATGTGCTGAACATGGCCCAGTACGGCGTTCCCGGCCTCAAGTTCAACCTGTACAACGCCCGCGGCTGGGGCATCGACGGCACCCACTACACCGGCACCGGCTATGACGTGAACAACCTCGATGACGAGAATCACTACGAGTGGGGCATCGGCAGCAGCTATGCGGTACAGAGCGGCGCGCTCAAGGACACCACCATCCGCGCCACCTACACCGCGCACCGGGCCAGCAAGAACCAGGGCGACGGCAGCCTGGACGAGCTGCGGATCGTGACCACCATTCCGTTCAACATTCTCTAGCGTCCACAGCCGCGACCGGTTCACTGGACCGGCCGCGGCGACTACGCTGGCTACACTTGATAGCCGGGAGGTTTCATGAAATTGCTACCGCTACAGGCTGCCCTGGCAGCCGTCCTGTTGAGCGCTGCCGCGGGCCTTTCGGCCAAGCCGCTGGTGGTCTGCACCGAGGGCAGCCCGGAAGGCTTCGACATCGTCCAGTACACCACGGCCGTCACCGCCGACGCCTCGGCCGAGACGGTGTTCAACCGCCTGGTCGATTTCCGCCCCGGCACTACCGAGATCCAGCCGGCCCTGGCCGAGCGCTGGGAGATCAGTGCCGACGGCCTGACCTACACCTTCCACCTGCGCCAAGGGGTCAAGTTCCATACCACCGAGTACTTCAAGCCGACCCGGACGATGAACGCCGACGACGTGCTATGGAGCTTCCAGCGTCAGCTCGACCCCAATCATCCGTGGCACAACAAGACCAGCGTCGGTTTCCCGTATTTCGAGAGCATGGGCTTCAAGGACCTGCTCAAAAGCGTCGAGAAGACCGACGAGCATACCGTGGTCTTCACCCTCACCCGCCCGGAAGCGCCGTTCCTGCGCGACCTGGCCATGGCCTTCACTTCGATCTACTCGGCCGAGTACGGCGACCAGTTGCTCAAGGCCGGCAAGACCGGCGACCTCAACAGCAAGCCGATCGGCACCGGCCCGTTCATCTTCCAGCGCTACAACAAGGACGCCCAGGTCCGCTACAAGCCCAACCCCGACTACTTCCGCGGCAAGCCACCGGCCGACGCGCTGATCTTCGCCATCGCCAGCGACAACAATGTGCGCCTGCAAAAGCTCAAGGCCAACGAATGCCAGGTGGCGCTGTACCCCAAGCCCGATGACATTCCCAGCATCAAGGCCGATCCCAAGTTGAAGGTGGCCGAGCTGGAAGCCCTGACCACCGGCTACATCTCGCTCAATACCGAGCACAAGTACCTGAGCGATGTACGCGTGCGCAAAGCCATCAACATCGCCTTCGATCGCCAGACCCACGTCGACCAGCTGTTCGGCAAGGGCAACGCCCTGGTCGGGGTCAATCCCTACCCGCCGACCCTGATCGGCTACAACACCGCCAACCACAACCCGCCCCGCGACCTGGACAAGGCCCGCGCCCTGCTCAAGGAAGCCGGCGTGCCGCCGGGCACCGTACTGACCCTGTTCACCCGCAACGGCGGCGGCGCGACCAACCCCAACCCCCGCCTGAGCGCCGAAATGCTCCAGGCCGACCTCGGCAAGATCGGCCTCAAGGTCGATATCCGCGTCATGGAGTGGGCCGAGATGCTGCGCCGCGCCAAGAACGGCGAGGCGGACATGGTCTCGGCCGGCTGGGCCGGCGACAACGGCGACCCGGACAACTTCCTGACCCCGTTGCTCAGCTGCGATGCGGTCAAGAGCGGCGAGAACTATGCCCGCTGGTGCAACAAGACCTTCCAGGCGTTGATCGACCAGGCGCGCACCATCACCGATACGAATGAGCGTGCAGCGCTCTATGTAAAGGCGCTGGCGGTGTACGATGAAGATCAACCGTGGATCAGCATGGCGCATCCGAAGATGTTCACCGCCATGCGCGATAACGTGGAGGGGTACCACATCAACCCCCTCACCAATAACAACTTCGCCACTACCCAGGTGAAGTAGAACAAGAACGACCGTCGGCGCCCTACCCGGGTGCCGATGGGTATGCCTTAGCGGCTGATGAGGTACACCAGAAGATGTTAAGTTTTATTGCCCGGCGCCTGGGACTCTTGATCCCGACCTTTTTCGGCATCACCTTGCTGACCTTCGCGCTCATACGACTGATACCGGGCGACCCGGTGGAAGTCATGATGGGTGAGCGCCGTGTCGACCCCGAGATGCACGCCCAGGCCATGGAGCGCCTGGGGCTGAACAAACCCTTGCCCGAGCAGTACCTGGATTACGTCGGCAAACTGGCCCAGGGCGACCTGGGCGAATCCCTGCGCACCCGCGAAAGCGTCTGGAACGAATTCCTCACCCTGTTCCCGGCCACCCTGGAACTGGCCTTCGCCGCCCTGGTGTTCGCCGGGATAGTCGGCCTGCTGGCCGGGGTGATCGCCGCGCTCAAGCGCGGGTCGCTGTTCGACCACGGGGTGATGGGGATTTCCCTGGCGGGCTATTCGATGCCGATCTTCTGGTGGGGCCTGATCCTGATCATGTTCTTCTCCGTGAGCCTGGGCTGGACCCCGGTGTCCGGACGCATCGACCTGCTCTACGACATCGAGCCGAAAACCGGCTTCATGCTCATCGACACCCTGCTCAGCGATGAAGAAGGCGCCTTCAAGGACGCGGTGATGCACCTGATCCTGCCAGCCATTGTCCTGGGCACCATCCCGCTGGCGGTGATCGCCCGCATGACCCGCTCCTCGATGCTTGAAGTGCTGCGCGAAGACTACATCCGCACCGCCCGGGCCAAGGGCCTGTCGCCGGCACGGGTGGTGTTCGTGCACGGCCTGCGCAACGCGCTGATTCCGGTGCTGACGGTGTTCGGCCTGCAGGTCGGCACCTTGCTCGCAGGTGCCGTCCTGACCGAAACCATCTTTTCCTGGCCGGGCATCGGCAAGTGGCTGATCGAAGCCATCGGCGCCCGTGACTACCCCGTGGTACAGAACGGCATCCTGTTGATTGCCTGCCTGGTGATCCTGGTCAACTTCGTCGTGGACATCCTCTACGGCCTGGCCAACCCACGCATCCGTCATCAGCGCTGAGGCCTCCGTCATGACAACTCCCATTGCAAAATCCGTGACCACTCCGGCCACCCCGGTCGACCAGAGCCTGCTCTACCCGTCGCCGTACAAGGAGTTCTGGCAGGCGTTCTCGCGCAACAAGGGCGCGGTCGCAGGCCTGATGTTCATGTGCCTGATCGTGTTCTGCGCCCTGTTCGCTCCCTGGGTCGCACCGCACAACCCCAGCGAGCAATACCGCGACTTCCTGCTGACCCCGCCGGTGTGGCTCGAAGGCGGCAACTGGCAATTCATCCTCGGCACCGATGAGCTGGGTCGCGACCTGCTGTCGCGGCTGATCACAGGCGCGCGCCTGTCGTTGCTGATCGGCCTGTCGTCGGTGGTGATCTCACTGATCCCGGGGGTCTTCCTCGGCCTGTTGGCCGGGTTCTTCCCGCGTATCCTCGGTCCCTCGATCATGCGCCTGATGGACGTGATGCTGGCCTTGCCGTCGCTGCTGCTGGCCGTGGCCATCGTCGCCATCCTCGGCCCTGGCCTGATCAACACCGTGATCGCCATTGCCATCGTCTCGCTACCCTCCTACGTGCGCCTGACCCGTGCCGCAGTCATGGGCGAGCTCAACCGCGACTACGTCACCGCCGCCCGCCTGGCCGGTGCCGGCCTGCCGCGCCTGATGTTCGTCACCGTGCTGCCCAACTGCATGGCGCCGCTGATCGTCCAGGCCACCCTGAGTTTCTCCTCGGCGATCCTCGATGCCGCCGCCCTGGGCTTCCTGGGCCTGGGCGTACAGCCGCCGACCCCCGAGTGGGGCACCATGCTGGCCTCGGCCCGCGACTACATCGAACGCGCCTGGTGGGTCGTCAGCCTGCCTGGCCTGACCATTTTGCTCAGCGTGCTGGCAATCAACCTGATGGGTGACGGACTGCGCGATGCGCTGGACCCGAAACTCAAGAATGCCGCCTGAGGAGATCGCCATGTCACTTCTGCAAATCAAGAATCTGAATGTGCGCTTTGGCGACGCCAACGCGGTGCCGGTGGTCGACGGCCTCGACCTGAACGTGAACGAAGGCGAGGTGTTGGCGATTGTCGGCGAGTCCGGCTCGGGCAAATCGGTGACCATGATGGCGCTGATGGGCCTGATCGACGCCCCCGGGCGAATCACCGCCGACGCCCTGACCTTCGACGGCAACGACATGCTCAAGCTCAGCGGCCGCCAGCGACGCAAGGTGGTGGGCAAGGACATGGCCATGGTCTTCCAGGACCCGATGACCGCCCTCAACCCCAGCTACACCGTGGGCTTCCAGATCGAGGAGGTCCTGCGCCAGCACCTTGGCCTGCGCGGCAAGGCGGCCCGTCAGCGGGCCCTGGAACTGCTCAAGAAAGTTGAAATCCCGGCGCCCGAAAGCCGCCTCGACGCCTACCCGCACCAGCTTTCCGGTGGCATGAGCCAGCGTGTCGCCATTGCCATGGCCATTGCCGGCGAACCCAAGCTGCTGATCGCCGACGAACCGACCACCGCCCTGGACGTGACCATCCAGGCGCAGATCATGGAACTGCTGCTCAACCTGCAGAAAGAGCAGAACATGGCCCTGATCCTGATCACCCACGACCTGGCCGTGGTGGCCGAAACCGCCAGGCGGGTCTGCGTGATGTATGCAGGGCAAGCCGTGGAAGTCGGCCAGGTGCCGGAGCTGTTCGATCTGCCTGCGCACCCCTACAGCGAAGCGCTGCTGGCGGCGATCCCCGAGCACAGCGAAGGTGCCGAGCGCCTGGCGACCCTGCCCGGCATCGTCCCCGGCCGCTACGACCGGCCCGAGGGCTGCCTGCTCTCGCCGCGCTGCCCCTATGTGCAGGACAACTGCCGCCGGCAGCGCCCCAGCCTCGATCCCCAGGCTCATAGCCAGGTCCGTTGTTTCTACCCGCTGAACCAGGAGGTGGCGTAATGACTGTCGTCCTTACCGCCCGTGAACTGACCCGTCACTACGAAGTTTCCCGTGGCCTGTTCAAGGGCCATGCCCTGGTCCGTGCACTCAACGGGGTGTCCTTTGAACTGGAGGCCGGCAAGACCCTGGCCGTGGTCGGCGAGTCCGGTTGCGGCAAGTCGACCCTGGCCCGGGCGCTGACCCTGATCGAAGAGCCTTCTTCCGGTTCGCTGAAGATTGCCGGGCATGAAGTGGCCGGGGCCAACAAGGCCGAACGCAAGCAGCTGCGCAAGGATGTGCAGATGGTGTTCCAGAGCCCGTACGCCTCGCTCAACCCGCGGCAGAAGATCGGCGACCAGCTGGCCGAGCCGCTGTTGATCAATACCAACCTGAGCAAGGCCGAACGCCGGGAGAAGGTCCAGGCCATGATGCAGCAGGTCGGCCTGCGCCCGGAGCACTACCAGCGCTACCCGCACATGTTCTCCGGTGGCCAGCGCCAGCGTATCGCCCTGGCCCGGGCGATGATGCTGCAACCGAAGGTGCTGGTGGCCGATGAACCGACGTCGGCGCTGGACGTGTCGATCCAGGCCCAGGTGCTGAACCTGTTCATGGACCTGCAGAAAGAGTTCAACACCGCCTACGTGTTCATCTCCCACAACCTGGCGGTGGTGCGCCATGTCGCCGACCAGGTGCTGGTCATGTACCTCGGTCGCCCGGCGGAAATGGGGCCCAAGGAGGATATCTACAACAAGCCGCTGCACCCCTACACCCAGGCGCTGCTGTCGGCTACCCCGACCATTCACCCGGATCCGCTCAAGCCCAAGATCAAGATCGCAGGCGAATTGCCCAACCCGCTGGACCCGCCGCCGGGCTGTGCCTTCCACAAGCGCTGCCCGTATGCCACCGAGCGCTGCGCCTCCGAGGTGCCAGCGTTCAGGCAGGTGGGCACGCGGCAGGTGGCGTGTCATTACGCGGAGCAGTTCCTCTAGAACCCTCGCGGGTCAAGCCCGCTCCTACCCATGTAGGAGCGGGCTTGACCCGCGAAAGCCCCTCCATCACTATCGCCGGATGCCCGCCGAAATCCTCCCCGACGGCCCGGAACAAACCCCGGAAACCGCCGCCACCGTCCTGCGCTACCACCTGTGCTGGAAGCATCGCGACCTGGACGGGGTCATGGCCCTGTACCACCCCGAGATCCAGTACCACGACTTCTTCCAGAACCGCGTGCTCGGCCATCGCGAGCTGCGCGAATACGTGCGCGCCTGCCTGCCCCGCGAGGCCGGTGAAGACATCGTCCACAGCGACCGCATCCGCGTCGACGGCTGCACTGCCTTCATCCAGTACCAGGTCACGGTGCAGGGTGGCGAGGGCCTGGTGGCGTTCCAGTCCAGCGAAGCCATCACCGTCCGGGACGGCCTGATCTGGCGGGTCAACGAGTACGCCACGCTGGTGCGCCAGGACGGCCAGGCCCAGCCCGGCGGACTGCGCCCGGCCACCAGTCGCCTGGGGCTGTCGCCCCGCCAGTTGAGCACCATGGCCCAGGACCTGGAGCAATACTTCCAGCACCAGCAACCCTACCTGGACCCGGAACTGGACCTGCAGCAGGTTGCCGAGGAAAGTGGCTACAGCCGTAACCAGATCTCTTACCTGCTCAACCAGGTGCTCGGCCAGAGCTTCTACCGCTACGTCAACCAGGCGCGCCTGCAGCACCTGCTGACCCGCCTGGACCAGGCACCGGCCAGCACCAAGGTCGACGACCTGGCGTTTGCCGCCGGCTTCAACTCGCTGTCCGCCTTCTACAAGGCCTTCCGCCAGCACACCGGACTCTCGCCCAAGGCCTGGGTGAGGCAGAATTCTCTGCGTGCACGCAGCTAGGACAACAGCCCCCGCCAGCTTCTAGGATCGCCACAGACCGTAACGGATGTGGAGCCGAACAGCATGCAGGCATGGCGCAAGATCAGCCTTTGGATGGACCAGCTGGATGAGCCGCTGACCCCGCGCCCCGCCCTGCACCGGGACCTGGACGTGGATGTATGCATCATCGGCGCCGGTTACACCGGGCTGTGGACCGCCTACTACCTCAAGCAGCAGGCCCCGCAGCTGAACATCGCCATCGTCGAGGCCAATTTCGCAGGCTTTGGCGCCTCCGGGCGCAACGGTGGCTGGCTGATGGGCAACCTGCTGGGCGAAGACCGCCTTCTGGCGGCCAGTTCCCCCGAACAACGCCGGGCGTCCTACGACCTGCTGCACGGCATTCCCGATGAGGTGCAGCAGGTGCTGGAACGCGAAGGCATCGCCTGCGACTACCGCAAGGGCGGCGTGCTGTATTGCGCGGCACGCTACCCCGAGCAGCAGACCACCCTGCGCCATTACCTGGACAAACTCTACAAGCAGGGCCTGACCGAACAGGACTACAGCTGGCTGAGCCCCGAACAACTGGCCAGGCAATTGCGCGTGCGCAAGTCATACGGGGCCATCTTCAACCCCAATGTCGCGACCATCCAGCCAGCCCGGCTGGCCCGTGGCCTGGCCCGCAGCGTGGAGCGCCTGGGCGTGCGCCTGTACGAGAACAGCCCGGTGATCGACTGGCGCAGCGGCGAAGTGCGCACAGCCCAGGCCCGGATCAAATGCCAGTGGCTGGTGCCGGCCGTCGAAGGTTATTCGGTGAACCTGCCACCGCTGGGCCGCTACCAGATGCCGGTACAGAGCCTGCTGGTGGCCACCGAGCCGTTGCCCGAGCAGGTCTGGGAAAAGATCGGCCTCAACCGTGGCCAGGCCTTCAGCGAGAACAGCCGCCAGGTCACCTACGGACAGCGCAGCGCCGACAATCGCCTGGTGTTCGGTGCCCGTGGCGGCTACCGCTTTGCCGGCCGCCTGCGCGAGAACTTCGACCTCACCCAGAGCGAGATCGAGCTGCGCCGCTACCTGTTCGGTGAGCTGTTCCCGCAACTGAAGGACGTTGCCATCACTCACGCCTGGGGCGGCAACCTGGGCATGGCCCGGCGCTTCCGGCCGCACATGCTCTGCGATCGCCGACAAGGCATCGCCCTGGCCGGTGGCTATGGCGGCGAAGGTGTCGGTGCCAGCAACCTGGGCGGCCGTACTCTGGCCGAGCTGATCCTCGAACGGCGCAGCCCGCTGACCGAACAACCCTGGGTCCACCCCGACAGCACCCTGGCCAGCCTCGCCGGCTGGGAACCGGAGCCGTGCCGCTGGCTGGGCTACAACGCGATCATCAAGAGTTTCGTCCATGAAGACCAGACCCTCGCCAACCCCGCCAGCGCCCCCTGGCGCCGGCGCCTGGCCAGCGGCGTGGCGGACTTCATGGAAGGTTTCATGCGCTGACTTTTCGTTCCCCCTGACCAGGATCCACCGCCATGGGCATTACCCAGTTCAAGAACACCGACACTGTTGTACTGCAAGACTCAAATCCGGTTGCCGTGCCCCTGGACGAGCCGGTATCGATCGCCTCGGTGACCGCTGTCGAGCGCAGCGACGGCGTCGAGACCGGCATCTGGGAATGCACCCCGGGCCGCTGGCGCCGGCAGATCGTGCAGCAGGAGTTCTGTCACTTCATCAAGGGCCGCTGCACCTTCACCCCCGATGGCGGCGAGCCGCTGACCATCGAAGCGGGTGACGCCATCATGCTGCCCGCCAACAGCACCGGTATCTGGGACATCCAGGAAACCGTGCGCAAGACCTACGTGCTGATTTTCTGATCACTTGATCGCCTGCCTCCTTCGATAACAACAAACAAAGCAAGGAATCCAGACATGCGCCCATTGCTCTTCGCCCCGCTGCTGTTGGCAGCATCCGTCGCCCAGGCGGCCGATTCGGTGAAAATCTACAACTGGTCCAGCTACATCGCCCCCGACACCCTCAAGCAGTTCCAGCACGCCAGTGGCATCACGCCGACCTACGACGTGTTCGACAGCAACGAAACCCTCGACGGCAAGCTGATGACCGGCAATTCCGGCTACGACGTGGTGTTTCCCTCCAACCATTTCATGGCCCGGCAGATCCAGGGCAAGGCCTTGAAAAAGCTCGACAAGGACCAGCTGCCGAACTGGCAGAACCTCAACCCGGTTCTGCTCAGGGCCCTGGAGGTCAACGACCCCGGCAACCAGTACGGCTTCCCCTACCTGTGGGGCAGCACCGGCATCGGCTACAACATCGACAAGGTCAAGGCCGTGCTGGGCGACAGCGCCCCGGTGGATTCCTGGGACCTGATCTTCAAGCCCGAGTACATCAGCAAGCTCAAGAGCTGCGGCGTCGCCGTGCTCGACAATGGTCCCGAACTGCTGCCCATCGCCCTGCACTACCTGGGCCTGCCGCACCACAGCCAGGACCCCAAGGACTACGACAAGGCCAAGGAACTGCTGATGAAGGTGCGTCCGAACATCAGCTACTTCCACTCCTCCAAGTACACGGGTGACCTGGCCAATGGCGATGTCTGCGTGGTGGTGGGCTTCTCGGGTGACGTGCTGCAGGCGAAGAATCGCGCCGATGAAGCGAAGAACGGGGTGAAGGTCGGTTATTCGATCCCCAGGGAAGGCGCGCCGATGTGGTTCGACATGGTTGCCATGCCGGCCGATGCGCCCGACGAGAAGGCCGCTTACGCCTACATGAACTACCTGCTGCAGCCTGAGGTGATGGCCAATATCAGCGACCATGTGCAGTACGCCAATGGTAACCTCAAGGCTGACGCGCTGGTGGACCCGGCCTTGAAGGCCAATAGCATGATCTATCCGAGCGAAGATGTGATGGGCAAGCTGTACGCGCTGGAGGCGATGCCGGCGAAGATCGACCGCATTCGCACGCGGATCTGGACCAGTATCAAGGCGGGGAATTGAGTCTATCGGGGCCGCTTTGCGGCCCATCGCAGGCTTCGCCAGCTCCCACACAGGTCGTGAATTACCTGTGGGAGCTGGCGTAGCCTGCGATGCGTCTTAGTGGTGCTCGCGGGTCGCGCGGAATTTCACATCCGGCCAGCGCTCTTCCATCAGCGACAGGTTGACCCGGGTCGGCGCCAGGTAGGTCAGGTGACCGCCACCGTCGATGGCCAGGTTCTCCATGGCCTTGACCTTGAATTCCTCGAGCTTCTTCTTGTCGTCGCAGCTGATCCAGCGCGCCGACCAGACGGTGATCGGCTCGTAGGCGCACTCGACCTTGTACTCTTCCTTCAACCGGCTGGCGACCACATCGAACTGCAGCACACCGACGGCGCCGAGAATGATGTCGTTGCTGCGCTCGGGGAAGAACACCTGGGTCGCGCCTTCTTCGGCCAGCTGTTGCAGGCCCTGGCGCAGTTGCTTGGACTTGAGCGGGTCCTTCAGGCGAACGCGGCGGAACAGCTCCGGCGCGAAGTGCGGGATCCCGGTGAAGCCCAGGCTCTCGCCTTCGCTGAAGGTATCGCCGATCTGGATGGTGCCGTGGTTGTGCAGGCCGATGATGTCGCCCGCCCAGGCTTCTTCCAGCTGCTCACGCTCGGAGGAGAAGAAGGTCAGCGCGTCGCCGATGCGCAGGTCCTTGCCGGTGCGCACGTGGCGCATCTTCATGCCCTTCTCGTAGCGGCCCGAGCAGATGCGCATGAAGGCGATGCGGTCGCGGTGCTTGGGGTCCATGTTCGCCTGGATCTTGAACACGAAACCGCTGAACTTCTCTTCGGTCGGCTCCACGCTGCGCTCGTTGGCTTCACGCGGCAGCGGGCGCGGCGCCCAGTCGACCACGGCGTCGAGCACATGGTCGACTCCGAAGTTGCCCAAGGCAGTACCGAAGAACACCGGGGTCAGCTCGCCGCGCATGAACTCGTCCTGGTCGAACTCGTGGCAGGCGCCCTGGACCAGCTCCAGCTGCTCGAGGAAGCGCTCGTACTCGTCACCCAAGTGGGCGCGAGCCTCGTCGGAGTCGAGCTTCTCGATGATCTTCACCTCGGTACGCTCGTGGCCGTGGCCCGGGGTGTAGACGATGATGTAGTCACCGGAAAGGTGGTACACGCCTTTGAAATCGCGGTAGCAACCGATCGGCCAGGTGATCGGCGCGGCCTTGATCTTCAGGACCGCTTCGATCTCGTCGAGCAGTTCGATCGGGTCGCGGATGTCACGGTCGAGCTTGTTGATGAAGCTGACGATCGGCGTGTCACGCAGGCGGCAGACGTCCATCAGGGCGATGGTCCGTGGCTCGACCCCTTTACCGCCGTCGAGCACCATCAGCGCCGAGTCGACCGCGGTCAGGGTGCGGTAGGTATCTTCGGAGAAGTCTTCGTGGCCCGGGGTGTCGAGCAGGTTGATCATGTGCTCGCGATAGGGGAACTGCATCACCGAGGTGGTGATGGAGATACCACGCTGCTTCTCCATCTCCATCCAGTCGGAGGTGGCATGGCGGTCGGACTTGCGCGACTTCACCGTACCGGCAACGGCGATCGCCTTGCCCATCAGCAAGAGCTTCTCGGTGATGGTGGTCTTACCGGCGTCGGGGTGGGAAATAATGGCGAAAGTGCGGCGTTTCGCGACTTCGGCGGCCTGGTTGGTCATGGGAAATCGCCTGACTGGGGATTGAAAAAGGGGCGGTATCATACCTGAAGTCAGGCGGGGACCAAAATTTGATCCCCTCCGCCAGTCGAGTAGTGCCCGTGCACCAAGCTAGTCGCGTGAGGCTCGCCCCGTGGGAAAGCCCTCCAGCGTGACCGGCCCACGGCCTGGCATACGCACAACCAGGTCAAGCGTGCCTCCCAAAGCTTCCACATAGCTGCGCAGCGTTGAAATCAACATGTCCTCACGTTTCTCGAACTTGGACACATTTGCCTGGCGAACCTCCAAACGTTCGGCCACGCTTTCTTGAGTGACATTCAATGCTTTGCGCAATGCCTGGAGCGTCATCTCCTCACGAATCAGCTCACGCCCACGCTCTTCAACTTCAGCCCTGAACTCCGGCGACAAGCTGTTAAGGACTTCATCAAGTGTCTTGGACATCGTCTTCTCCTCTCAGCAGATGCCTGTCGAAGCGATCATCGGCACGCCTGATCAAACTTCTGTAGAACCTGTTCTCACTGACTCCCGCCTTGTCTGCAGCCACTAGAAGAATGGCTTGCCGCATGGGATCAAATGCAAAGGCCACGCGCCAGACCCCATCGCCAGCAGTGAATCGCAACTCTTTCATATTGGAGTGCCGTGCCCCCTTGAGCGTGTCCACGCTTGGCCGCCCCAACGCTGGCCCACGGAGTTCCAGCAACTTCAAATGAGCTAACAACTCCTTCTTGACTGGTTTCTCGAAGCGTTCGAATTCTCCAAGAAACTCCGTGCAAAACCTGATTGACCATGCCAATAAAATACCCCTAGAGGAATATTCCCTCAAGCGACTATCACAAAATTGTCAGTGGTCATGCTGAAGTTTGAGACAGATGGTGGATAGCAGGAACATCAACGCCTGCAGCTCGGAAAGGCGCTGTTTTTTCGCGTGAAATTTCGCACCTGCCAGGTATTAACACTGGCCAAATGCCGCTTCAGATGGGAACCTTTAACGCTGTGGAGGCGTCCACTCCCCTGTTGCCCGAACGGTCATGACCGTTCGTCAGGGTTGGTTTCACCGGCACTACGAGCCCGACGGGGCTTCGCTTATGGCGTGTTTCGCTCCCCTGCGGACGGCACGCTGCTTATCGCGATCACACTGCCTGCCGCCTGGAATGGCGGCCGCCACGGGAGTGTGTTCGCCGACTACAAAAGGAGTCCGCCTGTGGCTATACGCTATGGCAAGGGGCTGATGGGATGTGCCTTCGCGCTCGTCATCCTGGCCCTGCTGATCCACTGGATCGGCATCGATACGATCGCGCACTACCGCGCCGATCTGTGGTTCTACCTGCAAGCGCACCTGATGCTGGTGTTGCTGTCGATGGTGGCGGCGCTGGCCGTGGGCATACCCGCTGGCATTGCCTTGAGTCGACCGCATAGGGTCGACCGCGCCGAACGTTTCATGCAGTGCTTCAACATTGGCAACACCATCCCGCCCCTGGCCGTCCTGGCCATTGCCCTGAGCGTTCTGGGCATCGGCGCAGGCCCGGCGATCTTCGCCTTGTTCCTCGCCTCTCTGCTGCCCATCGTGCGCAACACCTACGAGGGCCTGAAAAACGTTCCCGCCTCGCTCAAGGAAGCCGCCACCGGTATCGGCATGACCCCGCGCCAGTGTCTCTGGCAGGTCGAGTTGCCCAATGCCGTGCCGATCATCGTCGGCGGTGTGCGGGTGGCCCTGGCGATCAACGTCGGCACGGCACCGCTGTCGTTCCTGATCGGCGCCAACAGTCTGGGCAGCCTGATTTTCCCCGGTATTGCCCTGAACAATCAGCCGCAGCTGTTGCTCGGCGCGGCCTGCACTGCCCTGCTCGCCCTGCTGCTCGATGCCCTGGTGGCCCAGGGTAGCCGACGTTGGCTCGAACGCGGCCTGGCCCGCTAAGCGAAGGAGTTGCCATGAAAAGAATCGCCTTGTTACTGGGCGCGGCCCTGCTGTTTTCAGGATTTGCCCAGGCGCTGGAAAAACCTGTAATTCGCCTCGGCGCGCGGGTCTTCACCGAACAGACCGTGCTGGCCGAAATCACCGCCCGCTACCTCGAGCAGAACGGCTTCGACGTGCGCATCACCGGTGGCCTGGGCAGCAACCTGGCCCGTAGCGCCCATGAAACCGGCCAGTTGGACATGGTCTGGGAATACACCGGGGTATCGCTGGTGTCCTACAACCATATCGACGAACGCATGCCCGATGCCGCCGCCACCTATGCCAGGGTCAAGGCGCTGGATGCGCAAAAGGGCCTGATCTGGCTGGCTCCTTCCAGGTTCAGCAACACCTACGCCCTGGCCCTGCCGCGCAAGGTCGCCGAGCGCTATCCGCAGGTAAACAGCATCAGCCAGTTGAACCAGGTCTTGCGCGACGAGCAGGAGCGCGATCATGTGCTGGCCCTGGACACCGAGTTCGCCAACCGCCCCGACGGTCTGGTCGGCCTGACCCAGACCTACGACCTGCAGCTGACCCGCCGCAACATCCGCCAGATGGACGCCGGCCTGGTCTACACCGCCCTGCGCAATGGCCAGGTGTTCAGTGGTCTGGTCTACACCACCGACGGCCGCCTGAACGCCTTCGACCTCAAGCTGCTCGAAGACGACAAACACTACTTCCCCGACTACACCGCGGCCCCCGTGGTACGCAAGGAAGTGCTCGACGCCCACCCGCAACTGGCCAGCCTGCTCAAGCCGCTGGCCGAACAGCTGGATGATCAAACCATGCGTCAGCTCAACGCCAAGGTCGACGTCCAGCACCAGAGCCCGGCCAAGGTCGCCGCCGAGTACTTGCGCCAGCATCCACCTGCACAGGAGCGGCCATGAACATGCTCGATACCTTCGCTCATCTGGACTGGGCCCAGGTGCTGCACCTGACCTGGCAACACATCACCCTGGTCGGCATCGCCGTGAGCCTGGCGATTCTGTTCGGCGTGCCGCTGGGCATCCTGATGACCCGTTTCCCGGTCCTGGCAGGTCCCCTGCAGGCCAGCGCCACAGTGTTGCTGACTATTCCCTCCATCGCCCTGTTCGGCCTGTTGCTGCCGTTCTACTCCAAGTTCGGCCAGGGCCTCGGCCCCTTACCGGCCATCACCGCCGTTTTCCTCTATTCATTGCTGCCGATCCTGCGCAACACCTACCTGGCGCTGACCACTGTCGAGCCCGGCATCCGCGAGGCGGCACGTGGCATCGGCATGACCTTCGGCCAGCGCCTGCGCATGGTCGAACTGCCCATTGCCGTGCCGGTGATCCTCGCCGGCGTACGCACGGCCGTGGTGATGAACATCGGCGTGATGACCATTGCCGCGACCATCGGCGCCGGCGGCCTGGGTGTACTCATCCTGACCTCCATCAGCCGCAGCGACATGTCGATGCTGCTGGTCGGCGCCGTGCTGGTGAGCCTCCTGGCCATCTTCGCCGACCTGCTGCTGCAAACCCTGCAACGTGCCCTGACCCCGGAAGGACTGCGTAAATGATCGAACTCCAGAACCTGTGCAAGACCTTTCACGCCAACGGCAAGGACGTCAAAGCCGTCGACGCTGTCAGCCTGACCGTCAACGAAGGCGAAATCTGCGTGTTCCTCGGCCCGTCCGGCTGCGGCAAGAGCACCACGCTGAAGATGATCAACCGGCTGATCACCCCCACTTCCGGCAAGGTGCTGATCAACGGCGAGGACACCACCGGCCTCGACGAAGTGACCCTGCGTCGGCGCATCGGTTATGTGATCCAGCAGATCGGCCTGTTCCCCAACATGACCATCGAGGAGAACATCACCGTGGTCCCGCGCCTGCTGGGCTGGGACAAGCAGAAATGCCACGAGCGCGCCCGCGAACTGATGAGCATGATCAAGCTCGAGCCCAAGCAGTACCTGCAGCGCTACCCACGCGAGCTGTCCGGTGGCCAGCAACAGCGCATCGGCGTGATCCGCGCCCTGGCCGCCGAAGCGCCGTTGCTGCTGATGGACGAGCCGTTCGGCGCGGTCGACCCGATCAACCGCGAGATGATCCAGAACGAGTTCTTCGAGATGCAGCGGGCGCTGAACAAGACGGTGATCATGGTCAGCCATGACATCGACGAGGCCATCAAACTGGGCGACAAGATCGCCATCTTCCGGGCCGGAAAACTGGTCCAGATCGACCACCCCGATACCCTGCTGGCGCACCCGGCCGATGACTTCGTGAGTAATTTCGTCGGCCAGGACAGCACCCTCAAGCGCCTGTTGCTGGTGCGTGCCGAGGATGCCGCCGACAACGCGCCGTCGGTAAGTCCGGAAACGCCCGTAAGCGAAGCCCTGGAACTGATGGACGAGCATGACCGCCGCCATGTGGTGGTCACCGGCGGGCAGAACAGGGCCCTGGGCTACGTGCGCCGTCGCGACCTGCATCGCCAGCAAGGCAGCTGCGCCGACTTCCTGCACGACTTCAACGCCACGGCTGCTCATGACGAGCACCTGCGCATCCTGCTGTCGCGGATGTACGAGTTCAATCGGTCGTGGTTGCCGGTACTGGATGCCGGGCAGGGTTTTCTGGGTGAAGTGACTCAGGAGTCGATTGCCGCCTACCTGAGCTCGGGACGTTCGCGTGGAGGCAAGACCAGCATCGTGTCGCCGGCTGAAGTTGTGACCTGAGCAGGAAAGCATCGCGGGGCAAGCCCGCTCCTACCGTAGGAGCGGGCTTGCCCCGCGAATGGCATCAGAACCCTACACTGGCCTGCACATAGAAGGTACGCGGCTCACCCAGGTAGAGCCCCGCGTTGTTGTCGCTGGAGCGGGTGTAATACTGCTTGTCGAAGATGTTCTTCACCCCCGCCGCCAGCTTCAGGTTCGACAGCTGCGGACCGAAGTCATAGCCACCCCGCGCCGCCCAGGTCACGTAACCCGGGATGTCGCCGAACTGGCCATCGGCACTCGGCTCGGTGATGTAGTTGCCGTTGAAGCTGCCATCGGCATTCATGCCGGTGCCCGGTGCGCGCTGTTTCGACTGGGCGAAGGCATCCAGGTTCCAGGTCCAGCGATTGATCTGGTAACGCAGCCCGGCGGTGGCCACCTGGCGCGAGTAGAACGGCAGGTCACGGCCCTTGAAGCCCGGGATCTCGCCTTCGTAGGTGGCGCGGGTGTAGGTGTAGCCGGCATTGGCACTCAGGCCTTGCAGGCGTGGGTCGAGGCCCGACAGGTCGTAGTGCATGGACGCTTCGATACCCTGGTGCTTGGTAGCGCCCAGGTTGGTCCAGCCGATGTCGTTGCTGATGAACTGCAATTCGTCATCGAAGTCGATGTAGAACGCTGTCAGCTCGCCACCCCAGGTGCCGTTGTTGTAACGGGTACCGACTTCATAGGTCTTGGCCTTTTCCGGCTCCAGGCCGTTGGCGGTCTGGTCACCGACGCCACCCTGGCCCAGCTGGAAGTACTGCAGGCTGCCGAACGAGGTCTCGTAGTTGGCGAACAGCTTCCACTCATCCGACAGGTGATACATCACACTCAGCGCCGGCAACGGTTCGTTGCTGGTGATGCTGCGGTTCTTTTCCTGCACCGGTACACCGTTGGTGCCACGCACCGGGCGCTCGTGCCAGTCGGTGTTGATGTGCTCGAAGCGGATGCCCGGGGTGATGGTCCAGTTGCCGACATCGATCTTGTCGTCGATGTAATAGGCGCTGGCCTCGGTGCCGCCGGTACGGTCCTGGAACACGTGGCCGTCGGATGTCGGGGTCTGGGTCGGCACATTGTTGATCAGCGCCAGGCGGCTCGACTGCTCGTGCATCGCTTCCTTGAGGTAGCGATAGCCGACGCTGACTTCCTGGGTGGTGGGGCCGGCATAGAAGATCCGCGACAAGCGCGGCTCGATGGCGAAGGTGTGGTAGTTGCGCGGGTACGACGACAGGGTCTTCTGGTCGCGGGCGGCGATGGTGCTGCCCCGGAAGCTGTCGGTGTAGTAGGTCTGGATCTCGAACTGGGTCACGTCGTCGATCTGGCGCAGGTACTTGAAGGACACATCCTTGCGCCGCCCGCTGAAGTCGTCGTAGTCGCGGTCGGACTGGTACGGGTCCTCGTCGAACTGCGCCTGGGTCAGGCCACCGGGCATGTCGGCCTTGGCGTCGTAGTAATGGAAGTTGAGCCAGAACTCGTCGCTCTCGGTGACCGCCCAGTGGGTCTTGAGCAGCACATCGTCGATGTCGTTGCCGTTGTTGCTGCTGCGATAGCCGTTGCCATTGACTCCGGAGTACAGCAGGGCCGCGCCCAGGCCGTTGTCGGCGGTGCCGCCCAGGAAGGCCGACTCGATATGTTTCCAGCCACCGTGGCGGGAGGTCTCCAGGGTGGTGGACAGCTCGCCGGTGGTCTTTTCCGGAATCGCCCTGGTCACGAAGTTGATCACCCCGCCGACGTTCTGCGGGCCATAGCGCACCGAACCTGCGCCACGCACTACGTCGACGCTGTCGAGGTTGCCGGAGGAGATCGGCGCCATGGACAACTGCGGCTGGCCATAGGGGGCGAACGCCGCCGGGATGCCGTCGATCAGCACGGTGGAGCGTGGCGACAGGCGCGAGGTCAGGCCACGTACACCGACGTTCAGGGCGATATCGCTGCCACCGGTGCCGTTGGAATCCTGCACCTGCACACCGGGTATGCCGCGCAGGGCATCGCGCACGTTCATCGTGCCCTGCTCGATCATCGCCTCGCGCCGCACCACGGTACGCGCGCCTGGGTGGTTCTGCACCACGGTCTCTTCGGCGTTGCCCAGCCAGTCGCCGACCACTTTGACGTCGGTCGGCGCCAGCTCAAGGCTGCCGGTGGTCAGGGTGCCGGCGGTTTGCGCAGGCTTGAGCACCACGGTGCCCTGGGAAATCTCGTAGGTCAGCCCGCTACCTTGCAGCAAGGTCTGCAGCGCCTCCTCCGGCGCCAGCGTGCCGGACACCGCCGGGGCCTGTTTGCCGGCGACCAGCTCCGGACTGAAGAACAATTGCAACGACGTCTGCTGGCCCAACTGGCTCAGGGCCGATGCCAGCGGCTGGGCCTGGATCTGGATGCGGGTCACGGCCTGGTCGGCATAGCTGCTGGCGATACCGCCACTGACGGCCAGGGCCAGGGCCAGCGGCAACCAACGGGAGCGGGAAGCGGAACGCGGGGAAAACTTGTTGTTGTTCACGTCGTCGAGAAATCCTGAAAGTCCGGATAAAAACGCCATCTGCATGCAAATGGAAATGCTTGGCAGTTGCAGTTGGCCAGGAAGACGAACAACTGAAAAAAAACCTGAATTTATTTTGCGATTATTTCGCTGGAGCCATCGGCGTGGGTCTTGATGGCCACTGGCAGGATGCTTGGCAGGGCGCGCAACAGCGCATCGGTGTCGTCACTGCTGAAGGTGCTGCTCAGGCGCAAGGCCGCCACTTTCCCCGGCGCAACCCGCAAGGGGTGGGCGCGGTAGCGCGAGACTTCCTCGACCACCTCGCCGAGCGGTGCATCGTTGAACACCAGCTTGCCGTTGCGCCAGGCGGTCAGCGCGGCGGCGTCCACCGGATAAGGCGCGGCGACCTTGCCCTGGGCGTCGATCTGCGAACCCAGCCCGGCCGTCAACAGTGCCTGGCTGGCATCACGCCCCTGCACCTTGACCGAGCCCTGCTCCACCGCCACCCGGGTGCGGGTCGGGTCCAGGCGTACATCGAAGCGGGTGCCGGTGACCGTGACCGAGCCTTGGCCGGTGGTGACGACAAAGGGTCGGGCGCTGTCGTGGGCGACGCTGAACATCACCTCGCCCGCCGTCAGTTCGATACGCCGCTGGCCTGCGCTGAAGTCGACCTTCAGGGCCGTGCGTCCGTTGAGTTCCAGGTGTGAGCCGTCCGGCAGTTCGAGCTGGCGTCGCTCGCCCAACGCGGTCTGCAACTGGTCCTGGTAATTGAGCTGATGGTGCTGCCAGCCGAACCAGCCAAGCCCCACGGCGGCAACCGCAATGCCGGCAGCCAGCGCCTGGTGGAGGAAACGCCGACGCGGCAACTGAACTACCGGGTCGGCCTGGCACAGGGCCTCCAGGCGCCCACGCGGGAGCGCATCGGCCGCTCGCCACAGGCGGGCAAGCAGATCGTATTCGTGCTGATGCTGGGGATGCTGCGCCAGCCAGGCTGCCAGCTCGGCCTGCCGGGCTTCGGCCAGCACACCGTCACAGGCACGGGCAAACCACTGCGCCGCCTGTTCGCGCACGGCTTCATTACCGCAAGGGCACGCCTGCTGATTCATGAAAACATTCGCCTGACTCATCTCGTCGACACATCCAGGTGCTCACGCAGATGCCGGAGCGTGCGGATCATATACTTTTCGACCATGTTCTTGGTCAAGCCCATGCGCTCGGCGATCTCCGCCTGGGTCAGGCCTTCGAGCTTCTGCCAGATGAACACCCGCCGACAGTTCAGCGGCAGTTGCGCCAGGGCGCGCTCGACACTGTCGGCCAGCTCGATGGCATGCATGTAGGCCTCCGGGTCGCCATGGGCATCGGTGCCGGGATCGAAACTGTCCTGCTCCAGGGCCTGGCGCCGGTCTTCGCGGCGAAAACCATCGACCGCAATGTTGCGTGCGGTCTGGTGCAGGTAGGCGCGTGGCTGCTCGACACCGGCCTGGTCATTTTCCAGTACCCGGACAAAGGCATCATGAGCCAGGTCCTCGGCCTGCTGGCGATTGCGCAGCTTGCGCGTCCAGGTGCCGATCAGCTCATGGTAGTGGTCGAAAAAGCCTTTGTGTCGCGACACGATGCGGAGGGTACGCCAGGCAAAGAGAGAGTGCGCGAATAATAATGTTTCTTATTAAGAGCAGCAATCGAAGTTAACGCCCGCCGACGAAGCGCGACCGGGACAAAAATCCTGGTGCCCGGCGTGCGTCAGCCCGCTGAAAAAGGCGAGAAAAAATATGAACGGGGCATCCTGCAGAGCCGGCGCGCGACCTTACCGCCAAGAGGGGAAAATCGCCACCTGTTCAACGACTTTTGCCCCGATTCCGCCCCATTCGCGCCGCTCTTGGCGAGTTAGCCGACTCTCGGCACGATCTCCACACATGCAGGTATTTTTAACGCTTTTGTCATCAAATTGAACATCTACTGTTTACCTGGGTCAGTTGCAATGTGACAGCTCGAGACACGGCGACAGACGTGTGCAAAATCGCGACATTTTTTGTTGATCTTGAGCCCCTCAGGTCCTAAAGTTCGCGCCGAACGTCCATGCTGGAAACGATCCATCCGGCTCAAGTACTGACGACGAGACAGCAAGGTCACCCGTAGCTCGCTTTATCACGCACGGTTGACCTTTTTGCTTTCGGCGACATGCCTTGGGAAGTAGGCGAACCAAAGTGGGGATACGGAGGGCGTTCAGTTGCAGCCACTTATTTTTTCAGTTTGCCCATGGAGTCCCTAAGCATGTCGATCCAGGTCGAAGACTACTTCGCGCGCGATACCTTTCAGAAAATGAAGGCGTTCGCCGACAAGCAAGAAACCCCGTTCGTGCTCATCGACACGCAGATGATCAGCCAGGCCTACGACGACCTGCGCGCCGGTTTCGAATTCGCCAAGGTCTACTACGCGGTCAAGGCCAACCCGGCCGTCGAGATCATCGACCTGCTCAAGGAAAAAGGCTCGAGCTTCGACATCGCCTCGATCTACGAGCTGGACAAGGTACTGGGCCGCGGCGTGAGCCCTGATCGCATCAGCTACGGCAACACCATCAAGAAGTCCAAGGACATCCGCTACTTCTATGAGAAGGGTGTGCGCCTGTACGCCTCCGACTCCGAAGCGGACCTGCGCAACATCGCCAAGGCCGCACCGGGCTCGAAAGTCTACGTGCGCATCCTCACCGAAGGCTCCACCACCGCCGACTGGCCGCTGTCGCGCAAGTTCGGCTGCCAGACCGACATGGCCATGGACCTGCTGATCCTGGCCCGTGACCTGGGCCTGGTGCCTTACGGCATTTCCTTCCACGTCGGCTCCCAGCAGCGTGACATCAGCGTCTGGGACGCGGCCATCGCCAAGGTCAAGGTGATCTTCGAGCGCCTGAAGGAAGAAGACGGCATCGAGCTCAAGCTGATCAACATGGGTGGCGGCTTCCCGGCCAACTACATCACCCGGACCAACAGCCTGGAAACCTACGCCGAAGAGATCATCCGCTTCCTCAAGGAAGACTTCGGCGACGACCTGCCGGAAATCATCCTCGAGCCAGGCCGTTCGCTGATCGCCAACGCCGGCATCCTGGTCAGTGAAGTGGTGCTGGTGGCGCGCAAGTCGCGTACCGCGGTCGAGCGCTGGGTGTACACCGACGTGGGCAAGTTCTCCGGCCTGATCGAAACCATGGACGAGTCGATCAAGTTCCCGATCTGGACCGAGAAGAAAGGCGAGATGGAAGAAGTCGTGATCGCCGGCCCGACCTGCGACAGCGCCGACATCATGTACGAGCACTACAAGTACGGCCTGCCGCTGAACCTGGCCATCGGTGACCGCCTGTACTGGCTGTCCACCGGCGCCTACACCACCAGCTACAGCGCGGTGGAATTCAACGGCTTCCCGCCGCTGAAGGCTTACTACCTGTAATACAGCAACAAGGGCGCCCGACTTGCCGGGCGCCCTTGTGCGTATTTCCTGCCTTTGTCTGTTTTCGGCCCGAACCGCTCAATCACACTTCACTACGCTTGCTGGCTCATGCTCAGCAGTCCATCCAGGCGGGCGCGATAAGCTGCGGCGCAAGGCCGCAAACGAGGCTCCTGGCTCTGCTCCAGGATCGGCGTACAGGCGCGCAGGAAATTCAGATTGCCCAACGCCAGTGCGCGTTCCAGCCAGGGTAATGCCTGTTCGAGCCGGCCCTGCTCGACCAGTGTCGTGGCATGGCTGAACTGCCCGCGAAAATCACCAGCCTCGGCGGAACGCCGATACCATTCCCGTGCCTGAACCTGATCGGCAGTGCACGCCAGCCCTTGCTCCAGGTAACGCCCCAGCAGGTTCATCGACTTGGCGTGGCCCAGTTCGGCCGCCTGCCTGTACAAGGCCAACGCCTCTGGATGGTTCAGCGCGACACCACGACCGGTACCCAACAGATTGGCAAGGTTGTACATCCCCCAATCCAGCCCGGACCGTGCCGCCTGCCAGTAATGCCGGGCAGCCTGGACCAGATCGACCTCCCCGCCCCATCCATGCTCCAGGCAGCGGCCAAGCATGTTGTCGGCCATGGCGCTGCCACGGTTGGCAGCAATGGCGAACCAACGCCGGGCCAGAGCAGGGTCTTTTTCAATGCCGCGACCATCGAGAAGAATCTGTCCAAGTAGCACCTGGGCTTCGACGAGGCCCTGCCCGGCTGCAGCCAGTAGCGCCTGGGCGGCCTTGGCCGGGCTCTGTTCGAGCATCCGCGCGAACTCCTCGCTGTCCACCTCCTGGCGGTTGCGCAACGCGAACGCCATGACTCAGACCTCGACCCAGCGACGCAGCAGGTTGTGGTATGTGCCGGTCAGCTGGATCAGCGCCGGATGATCGGGCATGTCTGCCGTCAGTTGCTGGATGGCATTGTCCATCTCGAACAGCAAGGTGCGCTGGCTGTCTTCGCGCACCAGGCTCTGGGTCCAGAAGAACGCGGCGAAACGCTCGCCCCGGGTGACCGGGTTGACCTTGTGCAGGCTGGTGCCCGGGTACAGGACCAGGTCCCCCGCTGCCAACTTGACCTGCTGGATGCCATAGGTGTCCTGGATAACCAGCTCGCCGCCGTCGTAGTCTTCGGGGTTGCTCAGGAACAGGGTCGACGACAGGTCGGTGCGCACCCGCTCTTGGCTGCCACGGGGTTGGCGCAGGGCGTTGTCGATATGAAAGCCGAAGTTTCCGCCTTCGCGGTAGCAGTTGATCAGCGGCGGGAAGACCTTGTGCGGCAAGGCTGCCGACATGAACCGCGGGTGCTGCCACAGGCGCTCGATCAATGCCGTGCCGATTTCCTTGGCCAGCGGATGCCCTTCGGGCAGCTGCAGGTTGTGCTTGGCCTTGGCCGACTGGTAGCCCGCGGTGATCTTGCCGTCGGCCCATTCGGTTTGCTCCAGGGCCTGGCGGATGCGCTGGACTTCGTCTGCGGAAAACAGCCCGGGAATGGTTAGCAGCATGGCTCGGACACCTGAAAGCGGAAAAGACGTCAATGATATTCATTCCTATTGACTATCCACAAGCCCTTTCCGCCGGGTGCGACGTTTCAGCACAAGGAAACCGTAGAAACAAATTGTAAAGATTGTAAATTTATTGCGAATAGCAATTCCTCTCAATTGTTACTCATATTTGTTTACATTATATTTCGCGGCCTTGAAATCCTGGGGAAGGGGACCACCATGCCGCGTCACTACGTGCCAACCGCTGTCAGTTCACCACGTTTGCTTGCCTCCGCCATCGGTGTGGCGATCACCGCCACCTCCGCCGGCCACCTGGCCTTCGCCGCCGAAGCGGAGCCTGCCAAGGACGGCACAATCGCCCTGGACGCGACCAGTGTGACCGGCCAGGCTGACGCCAGCACCGACTACCAGGTCGAACGCGCCGCCTCGCCGAAGTACACCGCGCCGCTGGTGGACACCCCTCGCTCGATTACCGTGATTCCGCAACAAGTGCTCAAGGACACCAATGCCCTGTCGCTGCAGGACGCCTTGCGTACCGTGCCGGGCATTACCTTCGGCGCCGGTGAAGGCGGCAACCCGCAAGGTGACCGTCCGTTCATCCGTGGCTTCGATGCCCAGGGCGATACCTACCTGGACGGCGTGCGCGACACCGGCGCCCAGACCCGCGAGATCTTCGCCGTGGAGTCGATTGAAGTCAGCAAAGGCCCGAACTCGGCCATCGGTGGTCGCGGCGCAGCCGGCGGTACCATCAATCTGGTCAGCAAGCGCGCGCACCTGGGCAACTCCTTCGACGGTGGCTTCACCTGGGGCTCCGACCAGACCGAGCGCTACACCCTGGACGGCAACTACCAGTTCACCGACAACGCCGCCGGCCGCCTGAACCTGATGAGTCACGAAAGCAACGTCGCCGGCCGCGACAAGGTCAACTACGACCGCTGGGGTATCGCCCCGTCGCTGGCCTTCGGCCTGGGCACCCCGACCCGGGTCAACCTCGACTACTACCACCTGGAAAGCGACGACCTGCCGGACTCGGGCATCCCCTACAGCATTCCGACCTCGGGCAGCACCGGCCGCACCTCGGCCCACCCGGACAAACCGATCGACGGCGGCGACAGCAGCAACTTCTACGGCCTGACCGATCGCGACTTCCGCAAGACCCGCGTCGACATCGCCACCTTCGCCATCGAGCACGACCTGAGCGACTCGCTGACCGTGAAGAACACCCTGCGCCACGGCAACTCGATGCAGGACTACATCCTCACCCAGCCGGACGACTCCAAGGGCAACGTCAACAACGGCAGCGTCTGGCGTCGCATGAACAGCCGCGTCGGCAATACCGCGACCACCACCAACCAGACCGACCTGTTCGGCGACTTCTACGTGGCCGGGTTCAAGAACAGCTTCTCCACCGGCGTCGAGTTCAGCCGTGAGGAAAGCGATCGTTCTTCCTATAACGTCAACACCGACACCACCCCGTCGTCGCCGGGCAACGCCAGCACCAACTGCACCCCCGCCATGATCGGTGCCAGCAGCGGCTACAACTGCACCTCGCTGAGCAACCCGAACCCGGATGACCCGTGGAACGGCGCCATCTCGCGCAACTACGCCGGCACCGACACCAACAGCAAGACCCGCGCGATCTACGCCTTCGACACCCTCGAGCTGTCGCCGCAGTGGCTGCTGAACATGGGCCTGCGCTACGACCACTTCGACACTGACTACAAAACCTTCAACGCCGCCGGTACCACCACCGCCAAGGGCAGCGATGTCAGCGAGTTCTTCACCGGTCAGCTGGGCCTGGTGTGGAAACCGGCTGAAAACGGCAGCATCTACGTCTCCTACGCCACCTCGGCCACCCCGCCGGGCGCCATGCTCGGTGAAGGCACCGAAGGCAACCCGCTGCCAGGCACCCCGGATCGCAACGGCAACCTGCTGAGCAGCGACCTGGAGCCGGAAGAAACCACCAACTACGAAATCGGCACCAAGTGGGACCTGCTCGACCAGCGCCTGTCGCTGACCGCTGCGCTGTTCCGCACCGAGAAGGAAAACGCCCGGGTCCAGACCAATACCCTGACTTACGAGAACGTCGGCGAAACCCGCGTCGAAGGTATCGAGTTGTCGGCCAGCGGCAGGATCACCGAGCAATGGCAGGTGTTCGCCGGCTACACCTACATGGAAGCGCGCCAGATCGACGGCGGCCCGCTGGGCAAGGCCAACGATGGCAACCAGTTGCCCAACACGCCGAACAACAGTGCCAGCCTGTGGACCACCTACAACCTGACACCGAAGCTGACCATCGGTGGCGGCGCCTTCTATGTGGATGAGGTCTACGGCAGCGTGGCCAACACCACCATGGTCGACAGCTATGTTCGTTACGACGCCATGGCCAGCTATAAGCTGACCAAGAACGTCGACTTGCAGCTGAACGTGCAGAACCTGACCGACGAAACCTACTACGACAAGGCCTACTCGACTCACTTCGCCAACCAGGCTGCCGGGCGCACCGCCCTGCTGACCACCAGCGTCCACTTCTGAGGTCGCTGACTTGCAAGCCCCGTTCATTTCGATGACCGGGGCTTTCGTGTATCAAGGCATAATGCGCGTCGCATTCGCATTTGCGAGCAAACAAGGTGATCGATGTGGTGAAGAAATCCCTGTTTCAACTGCACTGGTTCTTCGGGATCACAGCAGGCCTGGTACTGGCCCTGATGGGCATCACCGGCGCTATCTGGTCGTTCCAGGATGAACTGCTGGAGCTGTTCAACCCCGACGTCCTCACGGTTGAAGTGCGCCAGGAAGGTGTGCTGCCGATGCCTGAGCTGGTGCGCAGGATCGAAGCCGAACACGGCGACAAGGTCGCCATGCTCTCGGTGCAGCCCGGCAGCGACAAGGCCGCACGGGTGTTCTTCACCCCGCCGCCCGGTGAGCGTCGGGGCCTGATGCACTATGCCGATCCCTACACCGGCAAGCTGCAGGGCGATGTCGCCGGCCAGGGCTTTTTCGACCTGATGCTGCGACTGCACCGTTTCCTGGCCATGGGCGATACCGGTCGGCAGATCACCGGCGCCTGTACCCTGATGCTGATTTTCTTCTGCCTCTCCGGCCTGTACCTGCGCTGGCCGCGCAAGGCCTTGAACTGGCGCACCTGGCTGACCCTGGACTGGGCCAAGAAAGGCCGTGCGTTCAACTGGGACCTGCATGCCGTGGCCGGCACCTGGTGCCTGCTGTTCTACCTATTGTTCGCCCTCACCGGCCTGTTCTGGTCCTATGAGTGGTATCGCGAAGGCCTGAACAAGCTGCTGGCCGACGGCCCCGCAGCCGGCCAGCAGCACAAGCGCGGCGAAGGCCGCGGTCGTCCTGGCGGTGCACCGGGCAAAGACGCCAAGCCACTGGTGGTCGACTACGAGGCCATCTGGAGCAACCTGCAAACCGCCGCAGGTCCCGGCATGACCAGCTACAACCTGCGCCTGCCGCCAGCTGGCGGGCAACCGGCAACCCTGTTCTACCTGCTGGAGGGGGCCGAACACGAGCGCGCCCTCAACGCCCTGACCATCGACCCGGCCAGCGGCCAGGTGAAAAAGCACGAGCGCTACGCCGACAAGTCGTTCAAGGCCCAGCTACTGGCCAGTGTCTATGCCCTGCATGTGGGCAGCTACTTCGGCCTGACCGGACGCATCCTGGTGACCATCGCCAGCCTGACCATGCCGTTGTTCTTCGTCACCGGCTGGCTGCTCTACCTCGACCGTCGCCGCAAGAAGCGCCAGGTACGCGCCGCCCGCAGCAACCTGGCGCCATCGAGCGGCCAGGGCAAAGGCTGGCTGGTGGGCTTTGCCAGCCAGAGCGGCTTTGCCGAGCAACTGGCCTGGCAGAGCGCCGGCCAGTTGCAGGCCGCCGGCTTGCCGGTACAGGTTCGCCCGCTCGCCGAGCTGACCGAACAGGACCTGCACCAGGCCGAACGGGCTCTGTTCGTCGTCAGTACCTTCGGCGATGGTGAAGCACCGGACAGCGCCCGTGGTTTCGAGCGCAAGGTGCTCGGCCAACCCTGGGCCCTGGAAAAACTGAACTACGCCCTGCTCGCCCTGGGCGATCGCCAGTACCCGCACTTCTGCGGCTTTGCCCATCGCCTGCAGGCCTGGCTCGGCGAACGTGGCGCCACCAGCGCCTTTGCGGCTGTAGAAGTCGACAGCGCCGACCCGGCCGCCTTGCAGCACTGGCAGCAACAGTTGGCGCAGTTGACCGGCAGCACCGCGCCAACGGCATGGAAAGCACCGACCTTTGCCAACTGGACACTGGTCAAGCGCGAGCTGATGAACCCGGGCAGCCAGGGTTCGTCCGTCTACCTGCTGGGCCTCAAGCCCCAGCAGCCCGCGCAATGGGAGCCCGGCGACCTGGTGGAAATCCTGCCGCGTAATAGCGCTCACAGCCTTGAGCTGTTCCTGCGTGGCCTGGGTCTGGACGGTAATGCACAGGTTCTGGTCGAGGGCCTGCAGGAAACCTTGCTCCAGGCGTTGGCCAGCCGTCAGTTACCCAAGAGCCGCGAGCACCTGGTCGGGTTGCACGCCCAGGCGCTGGTGGATTCCCTGATTCCCCTGGCTGCCCGGGAATACTCGATTGCCTCGATCGCCAGCGACGGCGTCCTGGAACTGATCGTGCGCCAGGAACGGCATGCGGACGGCAGCCTGGGCCTGGGCTCCGGCTGGCTGACCGAACACCTGCCGGTGAGCGACAACGTCAGCCTGCGCCTGCGCCGCAACAGCGGCTTCCACCTGCCGGCGCCGGCCACACCGATGATCCTGATCGGCAATGGCACTGGCCTTGCCGGGCTGCGCAGCCTGCTCAAGGGCCGGATTGCCACCGGGGAGCAGCGCAACTGGCTGCTGTTCGGCGAGCGCAACCAGGCCCACGACGCCCTCTGCGGGGAGGAGTTGCATGGCTGGCTGGATAGCGGTGGGCTGGCGCGTCTGGACCTGGCGTTTTCTCGGGACCAGGCCAACAAGGTCTACGTACAGGATCGGTTGCGCGAACAGGCGGATACATTGCGCCGTTGGCTGGATGAAGGCGCATCGATCTACATCTGCGGCAGCCTGCTGGGGATGGCCAGTGGGGTGGATGAGGTGTTGAACGAGGTGCTCGGGGCTGCCGAGGTGGAGCGTCTGATCGAGTTGGGGCGGTATCGGCGGGATGTGTATTAAGGGTTGAGGGAATCATCGCGGGGCAAGCCCGCTCCCACAGGTGTGCTCTGTGGGAGCGGGCTTGCCCCGCGATCGCACTCAATGCAGCTCGAACGTATCGGCATCCAGGTTGGCCGGGAACCGGGTGCGGTAGGCCGCCAGGTCCGCCGCGCTGAGTGTCGCGGTAAACACCCCGTCCGCCTCCCCCGCGCTGAGCAGGCTTTCGCCCTGGAAGTCCAGGACCTGGCTGTCGCCGGTGTAGGCAAACCCCTTGCCGTCGGTGCCGACGCGGTTCACTGCCGCCACATAACACAGGTTCTCGATGCCGCGAGCCGGCAGCAAGCGGTTCCAGTGCTGGCGCCGGGCCGCCGGCCAGTTGGCGGTGTACAGCAGCAGGTCGGTGTCCTGGGCATCACGGCTCCACACCGGGAAGCGCAGGTCGTAGCAGATCAGCGGACGTACCCGCCAACCCTTGATCTCGAACTGCACCTGGCGATCGCCCGGGGTGTAGTGCTTGTGCTCACCGGCCATGCGGAACAGGTGGCGCTTGTCGTAGAACAGGATCTCGCCATCGGGACGGGCCCACAGCAGGCGGTTGCGGTGGCTGCCGTCGGCGGCCTGGATGATTACACTGCCGGTGATCACCGCATCGATTTTCTTGGCCTGGCCCTTGAGCCATTTGTAGGTCGGCCCGTTTTCCGGCTCGGCCTGGCTCTCGGAATCCATGGTAAAGCCGGTGGTGAACATCTCCGGCAGGATGATCAGATCGGCACCCCGGGCCTGCTCCAGCAGGCTTTCGAAGTGATCGTAATTGGCCTGGCGGTCCTGCCAGGCCAGGGTTGTCTGCACCAGGGCCACTTTCAGGTTGGGCAGGGCACTCAGATCGCGCATAGCTTCTCCGCTGCCTGACGCAGCGTCTCCTCGCGTTTGGCAAAACACAGGCGCACCAGGCGCTGCTCGGGAATGGGTTGCTGGTAGAACACCGACACCGGAATGGTTGCCACGCCGTGTTCACGGGTCAGCCACAGGGACATCTCGACATCGTTGAGGTCCGGGCGGATGGCCGAATAGTCGACCAGCTGGAAATAGGTACCCGCCGTACGGGTGAACTGAAAGCGCGATGGCGCCAGCAGGTCGCAGAACAGGTCGCGTTTGGCCTGGTAGAACGCCGGCAACTCTTCGACATGCTCGGGGTGCTCGGCCATGAAGTCGGCCAGGGCCCATTGCAGCGGCGTCACCCCGCAGAAGTTGACGTACTGGTGGACCTTGCGCAGCTCGGCGCTCAGGGCCGGGGGCGCAACCACGTAACCGGTCTTCCAGCCGGTGACGTGGTAGGTCTTGCCGAACGAGCTGACTACGAACGCGCGCGCGTACAGCGCTTCATGGGCCAGCACGCTGGCATGGCGCACGCCATCGAACACCAGGTGTTCATAGACCTCGTCGCTGACCAGGTAGATGTCCCGCTCGGCGATCAGCGCCGCCAGCTTGTCCAGGTCATCGCGGCTGATCACCGCACCGCTCGGGTTGTGCGGCGAGTTGAGAATGATCATGCGCGTACGTGGGCTCAGGGCATCGCTGAGCTTCTGCCAATCGATAGCAAACTGCCCGTCGGTGAGCTGCACATGCACGCAGCGCCCGCCAGCCAGTTCCACCGACGGCTCGTAGCTGTCATAGCTGGGGTCGAAGACAATCACTTCGTCACCGGCACGGATCACCGCATGAATCGCACAGAAGATCGCTTCGGTGGCACCGGGGGTGATGGTGACTTCGTGATCGGCATCGACAGTGACGCCGTAGCTGCGGGCAATCTTGCTCGCCACCTGCTGGCGCAGGGCCGGCAAGCCGGTCATCGGGCAATACTGATTGTGTCCGGCACTGACATGCCGGCCGACCGCATCGAGCAGCGCCTGGGGGCCGTTGAAATCGGGAAAACCCTGGGACAGGTTCAAGGCGCCGGTTTGCGCGGCGAGCTGGGACATGGTGGTAAAGATGGTGGTGCCGACGTTCGGCAACTTGCTGCTGATCATGGAGCCCTCTTTCCTGCAGAACTATCCGGCGGTCGGAATCCGAGCATAGCGGATTGAGCAGTCAGGAAAAAGGTTGTAACGGTCGCAGGCGGGGTTTGCAGGTTCGCGGGGCAAGCCCGCTCCTACAGGGGGAGCGGGCTGCTTGAGGAAAGTTACTTGCGCTTGTCCTTGCGCTTCTTCTCGGCCTTCTTGTGGTGCGACATCAAGCGGCGCTTCTTGTTGACCTGGCGATCGGTCAAGGTGTTCTTGTTGCCTTCATACGGGTTGTCGCTGCCCTTGTACTCGATGCGGATCGGCGTACCGACCAGCTTGAGCACCCGGCGATAGGTGTTCTCCAGGTAACGCGAGTAGGAACGCGGCACCTTCTCGACCTGGTTGCCGTGGATCACGATGATCGGCGGGTTGGCGCCACCCAGGTGGGCGTAGCGCAGCTTGATCCGGCGACCGTTGACCATCGGCGGCTGGTGCTCGCTGACCGCGTCTTCGAGGATCTGGGTCAGGCGGCTGGTCGGCCAGCGGGTGACCGCCGACTTGAACGAGGCCTGCACCGACTTGTACAGGTTGCCCACGCCAGTGCCATGCAGCGCCGAAATGAAGTGGATGTCGGCGAAATCGACGAAGAACAGCCGGCGTTCCAGCTCGGTCTTCACGTAGTCGCGCTCGCCTGGCTGCATGCCGTCCCACTTGTTCAGGGCGATGACGATGGCACGACCGGCTTCCAGGGCGAAGCCCAGCAGGTTCAGGTCATGGTCGACCACGCCTTCGCGGGCGTCCATGACGAAGATCACCACGTTGGCGTCCTTGATCGCCTGCAGGGTCTTCACCACAGAGAATTTTTCGACTTCTTCGTGGATCTTGCCGCGCTTGCGCACCCCGGCGGTGTCGATCAGGGTGTACTTCTCTTCGTCACGCTCGAAGGGAATGTAGATACTGTCGCGGGTGGTGCCCGGCTGGTCGTAGACCACCACGCGCTCTTCGCCGAGCATGCGGTTGACCAGGGTCGACTTGCCGACGTTGGGGCGGCCGATGATGGCAATCTTGATGCCATCTTTCTCGCTCGGGCCCGGGATGCGCGCGGCCTCTTCGCCTTCGGCGACGTCCTCGTCGAGGGCTTCGTCTTCCTTGTCGCGTGGTACTTCACCCAGCACCAGTTCCATCAGGGCATTGATGCCACGGCCCTGGGAGCCGGCCACCGGAATGGCGTTGCCCATGCCCATGGGGGCGAATTCGGCGCGGGCGGTGTCCGGATCGATGTTGTCGATCTTGTTGGCCACCAGGAACGACTGCTTGTTGCGCTTGCGCAGGTGCTCGGCAATCATCTGGTCGGCGGCGGTCATGCCGGCGCGGGCATCGACCAGGAACAATACGTAGTCCGCTTCCTCGATGGCCATCAGCGACTGCTCGGCCATCTTCTCGTCCATGCCCACTTCGTCGCCGGTAATACCACCGGTGTCGATCAGGATGTAGGAACGGCCCTGCCAGCGGGCCTCGCCGTACTGGCGGTCACGGGTCAGGCCCGACAAGTCACCGACGATGGCATCGCGGGTCTTGGTCAGGCGGTTGAACATGGTGGATTTACCGACGTTCGGTCGGCCCACCAGGGCGATTACGGGAACCATGCGGCTCTCCACTGCATAAATTCAGAAAATACAAAGGCCGCTGCACTGCAGCGGCCGGAGTTCGGGCGGCACCCGAAGTGCCGCAGCCCGAGGCCTGCACGGCCTCAAGCATAGCCTCAGCGAATGGTCAGCGCCTCGAGCTTGCCGCTGTTGCCGTACACATAGATGGTGTCACCCACCACCAGCGGACGGGCACGCAGGCCATCGCTATCGATACGCTCGCGACCGACGAAGCGGCCATCGACCTGGCTGAGCAGGTGCAGGTAGCCTTCCAGGTCACCCACCGCCACATAGCTGGAGAACACTTCCGGCGCCGACAGCTGACGACGGGCTAGCGAGTCGTTGCTCCACAGCGCGCTGGAGGAGCGCTCGTCGATGCTTTCCACGGTGCCCGAAGCCAGGCTCACGTAGACGTTGCCGAAGCCCTGGGCCACACCGGTGTAGCTGGAGGCGTCACGCTGCCACAGCACCCGGCCGCTTTCCAGGTCCAGGCCGGCAACCCGACCCTGGTAGCTGGTCACGTACAGGGTGCCGCCGGACAGCAGCAGGCCGCCGTCGATGTCGACAACCCGGTCAAGCTCCGAGCGACCTTGCGGAATGGCAACGCGCTGCTCCCAGACCGGCACGCCGTTCTGGGTGTCCAGGGCGATGACCTTGCCGGTCGACAGGCCAGCGATGGCCAGGCGGTTGGTCACGATCGGCGCACCGGTACCACGCAGGGTCAGTACCGCCGGCGTGCTTTCGTAGATCCAGCGACGGTCACCGGTGCTGGCATCCAGGCCGATCACGCGGTCGTCCTGGGTCTGCACCACCACCACGTCACCGTTGGTGGCAGGCGGCGCCAGGACTTCACTGGTGACCCGCGAACGCCAGCGCTGTTCACCGCTGGTGGCATCCAGGGCAATCACCTCGCCCTTGAGGGTACCGAGCATGACCATGCCGTAACCCACGCCCACGGCGCCGGATACCGGCAGCTCCAGGTCTTTCTTCCAGATCACGTCGCCGGTGTTGCGGTCCAGGGACATCACCACGCCGCTGACATCGGCGGCGTAGATACGATCGTTCTCGATCGCCGGCACCAGCATGTTGAAGGTTTCGCCCTGGCCGTCACCGATCGAACGGCTCCATTGCTTCTTCAGGACCACCTCTTCGGTGAAACTGGTCAGCTCGGCCGGCGGCAATTCCTTTTTGCTGTTGCTGCTGCAGCCCACGGCCAGAAGGGCCAGGCTCAGCACTGCTGCATGTTTCCAACCGATCACGTCAGGCATCCCCTTTGGCCAGGTCGTCGAGCTTGAGTTGCAGGCCACCGATCGCGGCGTCATCCGACAGCGCGGCCTTGGCTTTTTCGTAAGCGGCATGGGCATCGGCAGCGCGGCCGGCCTGAACCAGCAGGTCGCCCTTGAGCTCTTCACGGCTGGCCAGGAACGCCTTGTCGGCATCGCCTTCGAGCAGCTTCAGGGCTTCTTCAACCTTGCTCTGGGCCGCCATGACACGGGCCAGGCGCTGACGGGCGATTTCGCCCAGGGTGGCGTCAGCCGGCTTGTCCATCACCGCCTTGAGTTCGGCGGCGGCGTCGTCCAGCTTGCCGGCATCGACCGCGACCTTGGCCACGAACAGGCTGCCGTACTGGGCATAGGCGCTGCCGCCAAACTCGCTCTTGAGCTTGCCGGACAACTCGGCAACCTTGGCCGCATCCGGTGCGCCAGTCGGCGTCAGGGTGGTTTCCAGCAGGGCCTGATAGAGGTTCGAGGCGCCTTGCGACTGGTTGGCCTGGTATTTCTGGAAGGTTTGCCAGCCGAACACTATCACCAGTGCCAGCAGGCCGCCGGTTACCAGTGGCTTGCCGTTGCGCTGCCACCAGTCCTTGAATGCCGCCAGCTGTTCATCATCGGTACTCGACACCCCAATACTCCTTTTAACCAAATCGGCTGTTGACCCGCTTCACGCCTGCGCGAGGGAAGCTTCCAGGTGCTCTGCCAGAGCATCCCAGGCAATGTTTTGTTGTTCGCCCTGGCCACGCAGGGGTTTGAAACCTACCACTTGTTGCGCCACTTCGTCGTCCCCCAGGATCAAGGCGAACAGCGCCGCACTCTTGTCGGCCTTCTTGAACTGGCTCTTGAAGCTGCCACCGCCGGCGTTGACCTGCAGGCGCAGGTTCGGCAGCCGGTCTCGCAGGCGTTCGCTCAGGGCCAGGCCTGCCAGTTCGGCCTGCTCGCCGACAGCGCACAGGAATACATCGACCTGACGGTTGATCGACTCGGGCACCTGCTCCAGGGTTTCCAGCAGCAGGATCAGGCGCTCGATGCCCATGGCGAAACCGACGCCCGGGGTCGGCTTGCCGCCCATCTGTTCGACCAGGCCGTCATAGCGGCCACCGGCGCAGACGGTGCCCTGGGAGCCGAGCTTGTCGGTAACCCACTCGAACACGGTCTTGCTGTAGTAGTCCAGGCCGCGCACCAGCTTGGTGTTGATCACGAACGGAATGCCGGCGGCATCCAGGCGCGCCTTGAGGCCGTCGAAGTGCACTCGCGACGCTTCGTCCAGGTAGTCTTCAAGCTTCGGCGCACCGACCAGCACCGCCTGGGTGTTGGCGTCCTTGCTGTCGAGGATGCGCAGCGGGTTGCTCTTGAGGCGACGCTGGCTGTCTTCGTCCAGCTGTTCCAGACGCGCCGAGAGGAACTCGACCAGCGCATCGCGGTAACGGGCACGGGCTTCGCTGGTGCCCAGGCTGTTGAGCTCGAGCTTGACCGCGTCGCGAATGCCCAGCAGGCCCCAGAGGCGCCAGGTCAGCATGATCAGCTCGGCGTCGATGTCCGGACCGTCGAGGTTGAAGACTTCCACGCCGATCTGGTGGAACTGGCGATAACGGCCTTTCTGTGGGCGCTCGTGGCGGAACATCTGGCCGATGTACCACAGTTTCTGCACCTGGCCGCTACCGGTGATGCCATGTTCGAGCACGGCACGCACGCAGGCCGCGGTGCCTTCCGGACGCAGGGTCAGGGAGTCGCCGTTGCGGTCGTCGAAGGTGTACATCTCTTTTTCGACGATGTCGGTGACTTCACCGATCGAGCGCTTGAACAGCTCGGTGAACTCGACGATCGGCGTGCGGATCTGGCGATAGCCGTAGGTGTCCAGCAGGCCGGCGACGGTGTTCTCGAAATAGCGCCACAGGGGCGTCTGCTCGGGCAGGATGTCGTTCATGCCACGGATGGCTTGCAGCGATTTGCTCACGGGTAATCCTTACGAATCTGAGTGTCAGCCACGGGCGATCAGGGCCGCGTCGGCTTCGGCCTTTTCGGCCGCCCTCTGGCGGATGAGTTTTTCCAGCTCATCGACCAGGTTGTCGTTGGTCAGCTTCTGCGATGGCTTGCCATCGATGTAGATCAGGTTCGGCGTGCCGCCAGTCAGCCCGACATGGGCTTCCTTGGCCTCGCCCGGACCGTTGACCACGCAACCGATCACGGCCACGTCCATCGGTACCAGCAGGTCTTCCAGGCGCCCTTCCAGCTCGTTCATGGTCTTGACCACATCGAAGTTCTGCCGCGAGCAGCTCGGGCAGGCGATGAAGTTGATGCCACGGGAACGCAGGTGCAGGGACTTGAGGATGTCGTAGCCGACTTTCACTTCCTCGACCGGGTCTGCCGCCAGGGAAATGCGAATGGTATCGCCAATCCCTTCGGCGAGCAGCATACCGAGGCCGACCGCGGATTTCACCGTGCCCGAACGCAGGCCACCGGCTTCGGTGATGCCCAGGTGCAGCGGCTGAACGATCTGCTTGGCCAGCAGGCGGTAGGCTTCGACGGCCATGAACACGTCGGAGGCCTTGACGCTGACCTTGAAGTCCTGGAAATCCAGGCGGTCGAGGTGCTCTACGTGGCGCAATGCCGACTCGACCAGGGCGGCCGGGGTCGGCTCGCCGTATTTCTTCTGCAGGTCCTTTTCCAGGGAACCGGCGTTGACGCCGATGCGGATCGGGATACCGCGGTCGCGGGCGGCATCGACCACCGCGCGCACCCGGTCTTCGCGACCGATGTTGCCCGGGTTGATACGCAGGCAATCGACGCCCAGCTCGGCCACGCGCAAGGCAATGCGGTAGTCGAAGTGGATGTCGGCGACCAGCGGCACGCTGACCAGCTGCTTGATCCGGCCGAAGGCCTCGGCGGCGTCCATGTCCGGCACCGAGACGCGCACGATATCGACGCCGGCATCGACCAGGCGGTTGATCTGCGCCACGGTGGCGGCGACGTCATTGGTGTCGGTGTTGGTCATGCTCTGGACGGCGATGGGAGCATCACCGCCGACAGGCACATTACCCACCCAGATTTTTCGGGATTCGCGACGTTTGATCGGAGATTCGCCGTGCATGACTTATTGTCCCAACTTCAGGCGAGCAGTTTCGCCACTGGTAAACGGCTTGATGTCGACGGCCTGACCGTTGTAGCTGACCTGCACGCCACGGGCAAAGCCCAGGCGTACGGAGAACGGCGGCTTGCCGTTCAGGTCCAGGCTGTCGCCCTTGCGCTTGATGGCGCTGAACAGCACCTTGCCATTGCCGTCGGTGACCGAGGTCCAGCAATCGGCGGTGAATTGCATGTGCAACTGGCCGCTGCCAGCCGCTACCGGAGCCGCCGGGGCTGGCGCCACGGGCGCAGCAGGTGCACTGGCGACGACGACCGGTGCCACAGGGGCGACCGGAGCTGGGGCTGGAGCCGGAACCACCGCTACCGGGGCAACCGGGGTAGTGGTAACCGGTGTAGCCGGTGCTACCGGGCTGGCCGGCACCACTGCTGCCGGGGCTTCAGCCGCCGGCTGCTCGGTCGAGGCCGGGGCCTGTTCCAGGTTCAGCGGCGTGCTTTCCGGCTGCTGGGAGGCGTTGACCGCCTGGTCTTCCGGCTCGTCCAGCGGATGAATCTGGGTGGTGCCGTCGGCGCTTTCGACCTCGACATGCTCCAGGGCCATGTTGACCAGGTCCTTGCCACGCTGGCTGCTCTGGTCCTGCCACCAGAAGAAGCCGCCACCGATCACCACCACCAGGATCACCAGGCTGACCACACGCAGGATATTGTGCGACAGGCGCACCGGCTCCTCGATGCGGCCCAGGGCATGCACTTCGCTGCCTTGGGCGTGGGTGCCGGTGCAGCGGTCGAAGGCCTGCACCAGGGCGGCCTGGTCCATGTCCAGCAGTTTGGCGTAAGCGCGGATGTAGCCGCGGGCAAAGGTGTGCCCAGGCAGCTTGTCGAAGGCGCCGGCTTCAAGATTGTTCAACGAGGACACGGTCAGGTTGAGCTTGCGGGCCACTTCGGCCTGCGACAGGCTCCGGCTCTCACGGGCCTGACGCAAAATCTCGCCTGGATTCTCGCGAGTCGCTGCTGCTACTTCGGGATGCGCCGCTTTCATCATTGCTCCGACAGGTATTGCTGATATTCCGGCGAACCGGGATAAAGTCGTTGTAATTGCAGGCCCATATCGGCGGCCTTGTTCCGTTCTTCGAAGACACTGGCCAGGCGACTGCCCAGCAACAGGCTGCGGGCACTGTGGTCGCTCAGCTGGCTGAAACGATCGAAGTAGTCACGGGCCGGCACATAATGCCTGTCTTCGTAAGACAACTCAGCCATTTCCAGCAACGCGCGCGGTTGCTGCTGGTTGAGTCGCAAAGCTTTTACCAGGTAGGCCTGCGCCTGTTCGCGCTGGCCGAGCCTCAAGGCCGTCAGGCCGAGGTTTTCGAACACCCTGGAACGCTCAGGATACAGCGTATCGGTCGCGGCTTGGGCAAACATCTGCTGCGCTTGCGCGAATTGCCCCTGAGCATAAAGGAAACTGCCGTAGTTGTTCTGGATCCGCGTGTCCTGCGGGCGACTGGCCAGGGCCTTGCGAAAGTGCGTCTCGGCAAGCCTTGCCTCGTCCTCGGCCTGATAGACCAAAGCCAGGGCAGCGTTGGCGGCGGCATCCTGGCTATCGATATCGAGGGCTTTTTTCAGCGGCCCCCTGGCCTGTTCGGTCAAACCTTGTTGCAAATAACCCAACCCCAACTGCACGTAGGCCTGCACGGCCTGTGCCCTACCCTCGCGACTGACGAGCGCGTCCGGACTCCCGCCCGACACGCAGCCTGCAAGCAGGGCGAGCGACAGGATCGACAGCGCAACGCGCAGGGTCATGGAGATCCTCTCTTCAGTTCCGTGCAGCGCTGTCTTGCATATCGCTGTCGGCGTTCAGCTGACGTACGGCGATATAGCGCTCGCTACGGCGGGTGCGGTCCATCACCTGGCCGACCAACTGGCCGCAGGCCGCGTCGATGTCTTCACCACGGGTGGTGCGCACCGTCACGTTGAAGCCGGCGTGGTGCAGGTGATCCTGGAACCGGCGGATGGCGTTGTTGCTCGGCCGCTCGTAACCGGAATGCGGGAACGGGTTGAACGGGATGAGGTTGATCTTGCACGGCACGTTCTTGAGCAGCTCGGCCATTTCCACGGCGTGTTCGAGCTTGTCGTTGACGTCCTTGAGCAGGGTGTACTCGATGGTCAGCACACGCTTTTCGCCGAGTTCCGACATGTAGCGCATGCACGAATCCAGCACGACCTTGAGCGGGTACTTCTTGTTGATCGGCACCAGTTCGTTGCGCAGCGCGTCGTTCGGCGCGTGCAGCGACAGGGCCAGGGAGACGTCGATGTGCTTGGCCAGCTCATCGATCATCGGCACCACGCCGGAGGTGGACAGGGTCACCCGGCGCTTGGAAATGCCATAGCCGAGGTCGTCCATCATCAGGTGCATGGCGGCGACCACGTTGTCGAAGTTCAGCAGCGGCTCACCCATGCCCATCATCACCACGTTGGTGATGGCACGGTCGATGGTAGCCGGAACACTGCCGAACGACTTGTTGGCAATCCACACCTGGCCGATGACTTCGGCGGCGGTGAGGTTGCTGTTGAATCCTTGCTTGCCGGTGGAGCAGAAACTGCAGTCCAGGGCGCAACCGGCCTGGGACGAGACACACAGCGTGCCACGCTTGCCCTGGGGGATGTACACGGTCTCGACGCAGCTGCCGGACGCCACGCGCACCACCCATTTGCGGGTGCCGTCGCTGGAGATGTCCTCGCTGACCACTTCCGGACCGCGAATCTCGGCAACCGCCTTGAGCTTTTCGCGCAGGGCCTTGCCGACGTTGGTCATGGCGTCGAAATCATCGACGCCAAAGTGGTGAATCCATTTCATTACCTGACCGGCACGGAAGCGCTTCTCCCCGATTGAGTCGAAGAATTTTTCCATTTCCGGCTGGGTCAGCCCCAACAGGTTAGTTTTGCCAGCAGATGTCGTCATGGATTCACCCTCACCCGTAAGCCTTGGCTTAGCGAGTGGTTACCTCGGTAGCTGCGAAGAAGTAAGCGATTTCGCGAGCAGCAGCGGCTTCGGAGTCCGAACCGTGAACGGCGTTGGCGTCGATGGACTCGGCGAAGTCGGCGCGGATGGTGCCAGGAGCAGCTTCTTTAGGGTTGGTAGCGCCCATCAGCTCGCGGTTGCGAACGATGGCGTTCTCGCCTTCCAGAACCTGGACAACGACTGGGCCGGAAGTCATGAAGGCAACCAGGTCAGCGAAGAAACCGCGCTCTTTGTGCTCGGCGTAGAAGCCTTCGGCTTCGGCTTTGGACAGTTGCTTGATTTTCGAAGCAACGATTTTCAGGCCGGCGTCTTCGAAGCGGGTGGTGATCTTGCCGATCACGTTCTTGGCAACGGCGTCAGGCTTGATGATCGAGAAAGTACGTTGAACAGCCATGGAAAACTCCAGAAACGTTAAGTGAAGCGAAAAATTAAACCCGCGAATTATACGCGGGTTCCGGGGGATTGCCTAACCTGCTGAGTGCGCTCAGTCGGCTTCTTCGATCCAGGCCGCCTGGATGGCTTCGAGAACCTTCTCGCCGCCACGTTGCGGATCGTCACTGAACTCCGGCAATGCCAGCACCCAAGCGTGCAGGTCGACGAAATTCACGTAACGAGGATCGACTTCCGGCTTGCTTTCGGCAAGCTGGATTGCAATTTCAAGTACATCAATCCATTTCAAGCTCATGCTGACTCCGGGATCAATGCGGCGCTTCGGCGGCGTGGTTGAGCGAGTATTTCGGGATCTCGACGGTCAGGTCCTCGGTGCCGACCTTGGCCTGGCAGGTCAGGCGCGAGGTAGGCTCCAGGCCCCAGGCACGATCGAGATAGTCTTCTTCCAGCTCGTCGGCCTCATTCAGCGAGTTGAAGCCCTCGCGAATGACACAGTGGCACGTGGTGCAGGCGCAGACGCCGCCGCAGGCGCTCTCGATCTCGATGTGGTTGTCATGGGCCACTTCAAGAATGGACTTACCGGTTTCAGCCTCCACCACCATCCCATCCGGACAGAACCTCTCGTGGGGCAGAAAAATCACCTGCGGCATCAGTTACTCCTCGATCTCATTCAGGTTGCGCCCGGCCAACGCGGCTTTTACCGTCGAATCAAGGCGACGGGCGGCAAAGGCATCGGTCACTTGCGACAGACGCTTGGTCTGCTGCTCGATGGCCGCGCCATCGGTACCGGTGATCAAATCACGCAATTCTTGCATCTGGTGCTCGATAGCCAGACGCTCCTCTGCGTCCAGCAGCCGGTCGCCGTCGGCGTCCAGCGCGCCCTGCACCGCTTCGAGCAGGCGCTCGGCGTCGACCTGGTGCTCGCGCAGCTGGCGCGCCACCTTGTCGAAACCGGCATGTTCGAAAGAGTCCTTGAGCATGCGGGCGATTTCGCCGTCGGTCAGGCCGTAGGACGGCTTGACCTGGATGCTCGACTCGACCCCCGAACCCAGCTCACGGGCCGAGACGCTGAGCAGGCCGTCGGCGTCGACCTGGAAGGTCACGCGGATCTTCGCCGCACCGGCGACCATAGCCGGAATGCCGCGTAGCTCGAAACGGGCCAGGGAACGGCAGTCGCTGATCAGTTCGCGCTCACCCTGGAGCACGTGGATCATCATCGCCGACTGGCCATCCTTGTAGGTGGTGAATTCCTGGGCACGGGCGACCGGGATGGTGGTGTTGCGCGGAATCACCTTCTCCATCAGCCCGCCCATGGTCTCAAGCCCCAGGGACAACGGAATCACGTCCAGCAGCAGCAACTCGCCACCATCACGGCGGTTGCCGGCCAGGGTATCGGCCTGGATCGCGGCGCCGATGGCGACCACCTGGTCCGGGTCGATCTCGGTCAGCGGGGTACGGCCAAACAGTGCACCGACCGCCTCGCGCACGCGCGGCACGCGGGTCGAACCACCGACCATGACCACCGCGCCGACTTCCTCCAGCTCGATGCCACTGTCGCGCACGGCGCGGCGGCAGGCCTTGAGGCTGCGGGCAATCATTGGTTCGATCAGGGCATCGAAAGCGGCACGGGTCAGCTCGGCCTGCCAGTTGCCATAGGTGACCTGGACCGCATCGGCATCGGTCAGGGCTTCCTTGGCGGCACAGGCGGTTTCCAGCAGCTGGCGCTGGGCACCCGGATCGAGGTCCGAGGACAGGCCGGCCTGCTCGACGATCCAGCTGGCAATCGCGTGGTCGAAATCATCGCCGCCCAGGGCGCTGTCGCCACCGGTAGCCAGCACCTCGAACACACCGCCGGTCAGGCGCAGGATCGAAATGTCGAACGTGCCACCACCCAGGTCGTAGATGGCCACCAGGCCTTCGGCATTCTGGTCCAGGCCATAGGCGACCGCCGCGGCAGTCGGCTCGTTGAGCAGGCGCAGCACATTCAGGCCGGCCAGGCGCGCAGCGTCCTTGGTGGCCTGGCGCTGGGCGTCGTCGAAGTAGGCCGGCACGGTAATCACCGCTCCTACCAGCTCACCGCCGAGGGTTTCTTCGGCACGCTGGCGCAGCACCTTGAGGATGTCGGCCGAGACTTCGACCGGGCTCTTGGCGCCCTGGACGGTGTCGATGAACGGCATGTGCGACTCGCCACCAACGAAGCGGTAGGGCAACTGCTCACCCAACTGCTTGACGTCAGCCAGGCCACGACCCATCAGGCGCTTGACCGACAGCACGGTGTTGAGCGGGTCGCTGGAGGCGGCATCGCGTGCGACCTGGCCGACGTCGATGCGGTCGGCGTGGTAGCGCACCGCAGACGGCAGGATGACCTTGCCCTGTGCATCGGGCAGGGGCTCGCTGCGGCCGCTGCGCAGGGCTGCAACCAGGGAGTTGGTGGTGCCAAGGTCGATACCCACCGCCAGGCGGCGCTGGTGCGGTTGAGGGCTCTGACCGGGTTCGGCGATCTGCAGTAGGGCCATGCTTATCTGAATACCAGGGGCGCCGCCAAAGGCAGCGCCGGGTTAATCGTCGAGGCGCTCTTCCAGCTGGCGCACTTCATAGGCGAGCTTGTCGAGAAACTGCATGCGGCGCATCAGGCGTTCGGCCTGGTCGCGCTGGGCAGGATCGTTCCAGCAGGCGGCGAAGTCCTCGTTGAGCGCTTCCTGGGCGACTTTCAAGCGACGCTTGAAGACGGCGACACCATCGAGGTCGGCACTGTCCTGCAGGTCTTCGAGCTCTTCGCGCAATTGCATCTGCTGCAGCAGGAACTCGGGATCATGGACGGTGACTTCCTGCGGCACTTCATGACCGCCGATCGCCAACAGGTAGCGGGCACGCCGGGGCGCGCTCTTGAGTGTCTGGTACGCCTCGTTCAACGCAGCCGAACGCTCCAGCGCAATGCGCTGTTCACGTTCGGAAGCATCGGCGAAGCGATCCGGATGAACCTCGCGGGCCAGCTCGCGATAGCGAACGGCCAGTTTGTCGAGGTCCAGGCGGAAGCCAGGTTGCAGGTCAAACAGGGCGAAATGACAAGGAGTACCCACGCGCAGCCTCAGACGTTGAAGCTTTCGCCGCAGCCACACTCACCGCGCACGTTGGGGTTGTTGAACTTGAAGCCTTCGTTCAACCCTTCCTTGACGAAATCCAGTTCGGTACCGTCGAGGTACGTCAGGCTTTTCGGGTCGATGATCACTTTCTGGCCATGACTTTCGAAGACCTGGTCTTCATCGGCCAGCTCATCGACGAACTCCAGCACATAGGCCAGGCCCGAGCAGCCGGTGGTACGCACGCCAAGGCGAATGCCAACGCCTTTGCCGCGTCCGTCAAGGGAGCGGCGCACGTGGTTGGCGGCCGCCTCTGTCATGCTGATAGCCATCGAAACTCCTTACCTGCAACAGGCGAACTTAGAGCAAACCTTTCTTCTGCTTGTAATCGCGTACGGCCGCCTTGATGGCGTCCTCGGCGAGCACCGAGCAGTGGATCTTGACCGGCGGCAACGCCAGTTCTTCGGCCAGCTGGGTGTTCTTGATGGTTTCGGCTTCGTCCAGGGTCTTGCCCTTCATCCACTCGGTGGCCAGGGAGCTGGAGGCGATGGCCGAACCACAGCCGTAGGTCTTGAACTTGGCGTCTTCGATAACGCCCTGCTCGTTGACCTTGATTTGCAGGCGCATTACGTCGCCGCACGCCGGGGCGCCGACCATGCCGGTGCCGACGTCCGGATCTTCGGCATCCATCTTGCCGACGTTACGCGGGTTTTCGTAGTGGTCGATGACCTTTTCACTGTAAGCCATGGTGCAATTCCTTCCTCATCAGAGAGCCGCTCTTGCCGGCGACTACTTAGTGCGCAGCCCACTCGATCTTGGAGATGTCGACGCCGTCTTTGTACATATCCCACAGCGGCGACAGTTCGCGCAGCTTGGTTACGGCCTCGCAGACTTTCTGCGCGGCGTAGTCGATTTCTTCTTCGGTGGTGAAGCGACCGAAGGTGAAGCGGATGGAGCTGTGAGCCAGTTCGTCGTTGCGGCCCAGGGCGCGCAGTACGTAGGACGGTTCCAGCGAGGCCGAGGTACAGGCCGAACCGGAAGACACTGCCAGGTCCTTGAGGGCCATGATCAGCGACTCGCCTTCGACGTAGTTGAAGCTCAGGTTCAGGTTGTGCGGGATGCGCGCGCTCATGCTGCCGTTGATGTACAGCTCTTCCAGGCCTTCGACCTGCTTGTAGAAGCGGTCGCTCAGGGCCTTGATGCGCACGTTCTCGCTGGCCATCAGTTCCTTGGCGATGGCGAAGGCTTCACCCATGCCGACGATCTGGTGGGTGGCCAGGGTACCCGAACGCATGCCGCGCTCGTGACCGCCGCCGTGCATGGTGGCTTCCAGGCGCACGCGAGGCTTGCGGCCGACATACAGCGCGCCGATGCCTTTAGGACCGTAGGTCTTGTGCGCGGAGAACGACATCAGGTCGACTTTCAGCGCCTGCAGGTCGATTTCGACCTTGCCGGTGGACTGCGCGGCATCGACGTGGAACAGGACGCCGCGAGCGCGGGTCAGCTCGCCGATGGCAGCGATGTCGTTGATGGTGCCGATTTCATTGTTCACATGCATGATCGAGACCAGGATGGTGTCGTCACGCAGGGCAGCTTCAACCATGGCCGGGGTGATCAGGCCATCGGCGCCCGGCTCGAGGTAGGTGACTTCGAAGCCTTCACGCTCCAGCTGGCGCGTGCTGTCCAGGACCGCCTTGTGCTCGATCTTGGAGGTGATCAGGTGCTTGCCCTTGGTGCCGTAGAAGTGCGCGACGCCCTTGATTGCCAGGTTGTCGGACTCGGTTGCACCGCTGGTCCAGACAATTTCCCGCGGATCGGCGTTGACCAGGTCGGCGACCTGGCGGCGAGCGTTCTCGACCGCTTCCTCGGCTTTCCAGCCAAAGACGTGGGAGCGCGACGCCGGGTTACCGAAGTTCCCGTCGACCAGCAGGCAGTCGCTCATCTTCTGGGCAACGCGTGGATCGACCGGGGTGGTCGCGGAGTAATCGAGGTAAATCGGCAACTTCATTGAATATCTCCTATCAGGCGGTCGCGCCGCGCGTCGAAACGGTCATTCGACGGCGGACGTCTCAATCTTGTCCAGCTGCGGTGCCCGGCCTGCGATACGACGCAGGTCCTGGCGCTGGGCGACTTCTTGTACCTCACGGCGAGTGACAAGGTCAGCCAGGCTGATGCCGCTGAGAAACTCGTGAATCTGCTGACTCAGGTCACACCACAGGTGGTGGGTCAGGCAGGTGTCGCCAGCGTGGCAGTCACCCAAACCCTGGCAGCGTGTGGCGTCGACCGATTCGTTGACCGCATCGATGACCTGGGCGACCTGAATGCTCTCCATGCTTCGCGACAGCTGATAGCCGCCGCCAGGGCCGCGCACACTGGAAACCAGGCTGCTACGGCGCAGCTTTGCAAACAGCTGCTCCAGATAAGAGAGGGAAATGCCTTGGCGTTCGGAAATGTCGGCCAGAGACACCGGCCCATGCTGCGCGTGCAACGCCAGGTCGAGCATGGCGGTCACGGCGTATCGGCCTTTTGTAGTCAGTCGCATGGCTAGTAGGTACCACGGGGTTACGGGATGGGAGCGAGTATGCTATTCCCGAGCATTTAAGTCAACTATAAGACCTAGTGCTTTAGTCGGGTTTGCCGCGGGAGGGCGGCCGAATGATAGCAAACTAAGGGGCGCTTGCGCACGCCCCTTCTGTCACTGCGCAGGCGAGTTGCTGCGCGCCTCATCCTTGATCTCGGCGAAGTCCTCTTCGCGCAGTGCAGGCAACTCTTTGGCGCAGTAGTCACTGCCGAGGTTCTTCAGGGCACCGCACATATCCTCCAGGCGCCCGTCGACCGCCTGCAGGTGATCGAGCAACTGACCGATGGCGCGGGCCACCGGGTCGGGCATGTCCTCGCTGACCCCGTAGGCATCGAAGCCGATCTTCTCGGCCATGGCCTTGCGCCGGGCCTCCACGCCATCGTCGGTCTTGACGATGATCCGCCCGGGAATGCCAACCGCGGTAGCGCCTGCCGGCACCGCCTTGGTCACCACCGCATTGGAGCCGATCTTGGCCCCGGCACCGACCGTGAACGGCCCCAGCACCTTGGCCCCGGCACCGACCACCACGCCGTCTTCCAGGGTCGGGTGACGCTTGCCCTTGTTCCAGCTGGTACCGCCCAGGGTCACGCCCTGGTACAGGGTGACGTCATCGCCGATCTCGGCGGTTTCGCCGATGACAATACCCATGCCATGGTCGATGAAGAAGCGCCGGCCGACCTTGGCCCCCGGGTGGATCTCGATGCCAGTCATCCAGCGGCCGAAGTTCGACACCAGCCGCGCCAGCCATTTCCAGTCGCGCTTCCACAGGGCATGAGCGCCGCGGTGCAGCCAGATGGCGTGCATGCCCGGGTAGCAGGTCAATACTTCAAAGGCATTGCGCGCCGCCGGGTCACGGTGGAAAACGCTCTGGATATCTTCACGCAGACGCTCGAACATCTATTGATCCTTCCGCTTATGCGGCTCGCCCCGGACCACTTTCTGGGTTTCCGTGAGGATGCCGCGCAAAATACTCATTTCCGAACGGTTGACCGCGCTGCGGCCATAGAGCCGGCGCAAGCGCGGCATCAGGTGCTTGGGCTTTTGCGGGTCGAGGAAGCCGATCTCCACCAGGGTCTTTTCCAGGTGCTCGTAGAACAGCTCCATTTCATCCATGGTCGCCAGCTCTTCGCTGCCCGCCTCGGGCTTTTGCACCTTCGGCGCCTGACCTTCGACCGCCAGCCAGGCCATGCGCACCTCATAAGCCAGTACCTGCACCGCCGCCGCCAGGTTCAGCGAGCTGAAGTCGGGATTGGACGGGATGTGCACATGGAAGTGACAGCGCTGCAGTTCTTCGTTGGTCAGGCCCGCATGCTCACGACCGAACACCAGGGCGATCTCCATGCCCTGGGCGGCCTGCTCGATGACCTTGGTGCCGCACTCGCGCGGATCGACCAGCGGCCAGGGTAGGCGGCGGTCACGGGCACTGGTGCCGAGCACCAGGTTGCAACCGACCAGTGCCTCTTCGAGGGTGGCCACCACCTGGGTGCCAGCCAGCACATCGTCGGCACCGGAGGCACGGGCATCGGCCTCGGGCGACGGGAAATCCAGCGGGTCGACCAGCACCAGGCGCGACAAGCCCATGTTTTTCATGGCACGCGCAGCGCCGCCGATATTGCCGGGGTGGCTGGTATTGACCAGAACAACACGAATATTTTGCAGCAAGGCAGGCGCTCACAGACACGGAAAAGAAGGAGCAAATCTTACCCAACCGTCCGACTTTACGCTACGAAAGCAAATGTCACACTTCTTCGCGCAAAGTTTTCTGCTAGAATGTTCGGCTTTCTTTAACGACCCAGGTGAAACGTCCATGCAGCCCATGCTGAATATCGCGCTGCGCGCCGCCCGCAGCGCCAGTGAATTGATTTTCCGCTCCATCGAGCGCCTGGATAGCATCAAGGTTGATGAAAAGGACGCCAAGGATTACGTCTCGGAAGTCGATCGTGCTGCCGAGCAAAGCATCATCAATGCCCTGCGCAAGGCCTACCCGAACCACACCATCCGTGGCGAGGAAACCGGCCTGCACGCTGGCAGCGGCGAAGAAGGCAAGGACTACGAGTGGATCATCGATCCGCTGGACGGCACCACCAACTTCCTGCGTGGCGTTCCGCACTTTGCTGTCAGCATCGCCTGCAAATACCGTGGCCGCCTTGAGCACGCCGTGGTTCTGGACCCTGTCCGCCAGGAAGAATTCACCGCCAGCCGTGGCCGTGGCGCCCAGCTGAACGGCCGTCGCCTGCGCGTCAGCCCTCGCACCAGCCTGGAAGGCGCCCTGCTGGGTACCGGCTTCCCGTTCCGCGACAACCAGATGGCTGACCTGGACAACTACCTGGGCATGTTCCGCGCCCTGGTCGGCCAGACCGCCGGCATCCGCCGCGCCGGTGCTGCCAGCCTGGACCTGGCCTACGTGGCTGCCGGTCGTTTCGATGCCTTCTGGGAATCGGGTCTGTCGGAATGGGACATGGCGGCAGGCACTCTGCTGATCCAGGAAGCCGGCGGCCTGGTGAGCGACTTCACCGGCGGCCACGACTTCCTCGAGAAGGGCCACATCGTTGCCGGCAACACCAAGTGCTTCAAGGCCGTACTGACTGCTATCCAGCCGCACCTGCCTGCCTCGATCAAGCGCTGAGTTTCGATCGGGCAGTAAAAAAGCACCCCTCGGGGTGCTTTTTTTATGCGGTGAATTCATCGCGGGGCAAGCCCGCTCCCACCCTGTAGGAGCGGGCTTGCCC
>NZ_JALRNF010000060.1 GCF_030272895.1 Pseudomonas sp. BGr12
CGGACCGCGCCCTGGGGTCGTGGGGGGCCGCCATCCCCACCGGGTGGCCGTTGTCCTAGCAGGCCAATATGAAAACCCCCCACGGGGGGCCACGCCCGCCCCTCCGGGTGTTGGCGGGGGCTTCACCCGCGATGCTTTCGATCTTGCTTTCAGAGATGTTGATGTCTGAATCTTCCGCGCTACCCGCAGTACTGGCCGGCCCTGTGCTGCGCCGTCTTGAATCACAACGGATGGTGTTCTGGTTGGTGGCTTCACAGCCCCTGCAGCCAGCACTTGAGCTGAGCTGTGCAGGCATCACTGCGACAATCGACTGCACCATCGTCCCCGTCGGCCGCCAGGCCTTCGTCCATCTGCTCGACATCGCCCTCGACGGCCCGCTGCCCTGCGACGTACAGATCGACTACGACCTGATCCTGCAAACCGCCGAAGGCGCGCAAGGCATCGCCCAGTGGGCCCCGCACCTGCTCTACCCTGGCGCCCGACAGGCAAACTTCGTCCTGCATTCGCGCCTTGGACAGGTACTCCACGGCTCCTGCCGCAAGCCGCACCACCCGGCCGCCGATGGCTTGCTGTGCGCCGATCGGCTGCTGATGCAGTGCAGCGACCCAGCGACGCGCCCTGCCCTGTTGATGATGAGTGGCGACCAGGTCTACGCCGACGATGTCGCCGGGCCCATGCTGCGCGCCATCCATGCGCTGATCGAGCGCCTGGGGTTGTTCGACGAACAGTTGCAAGGTGCGGTGGTCGAGTCCGCCAGTGCGCTCTACCAGCACCCTGCCAGCTATTACCACCGCGCCGACCTGCTGCCAGCCCTTCAGAGCAATGAAACCCTGCGCGAGCGCTTTTTCGGTGGCGCGCGCAAGCCTATCTTCACCAGCAGCAATGCCGACAACCACCTGGTGACCTTCGCCGAGGTCATGGCCATGTACCTGCTGGTCTGGTCGCCGGTGCCCTGGCGCCTGATCGCGCCACAGATGCCTTCGGGGCTGACCGACCAGCGACAGGCACGCTACCGGCAGGAACAACAGTTGATCGATGGCTTCGTCAGCGGCCTGGAGGGCGTGGCCAGGGTACTGGCGCACCTGCCGAGCCTGATGATCTTCGACGATCACGACATCACCGATGACTGGAACCTGTCGGCGCAATGGGAACAGACCGCCTATGGACATCCGTTTTCCAGGCGCATCATCGGCAACGCCCTGCTCGGCTATCTGCTGTGCCAGGGCTGGGGCAATGACCCGGATGCCTGCCGCGAACTGGTGCTCCAGTGCCAGGCGTTGTGCCAGAGCGCACTCGACGCCCCCTGCCTGGACGCACCCGACCAGGACGCACTGATCGAGGCAGCGCTACGGTTTCAGGGCTGGCAGTTCGTGCTGCCCAGCAATCCTCCCCTACTGGTGCTCGACACCCGCACTCGCCGCTGGCGCAGTGAGAGCAACCTGGCCAAGCCCTCCGGCCTGCTCGACTGGGAGGCCCTGTGCGAACTGCAACAGGCCCTGCTCGACCATCCTTCGGCCATCATCGTGTCGCCGGCGCCGATCTTCGGGGTCAAGCTGATCGAAAGCGTGCAACGGGTGTTCAGCTGGCTGGGCTACCCGCTGCTGGTCGATGCCGAGAACTGGATGGCCCATCGCGGCGCCGCCCAGGTCATCCTCAACATCTTCCGGCACTCGCGCACGCCGGGGCATTACGTGATCCTCTCGGGCGACGTGCATTACTCCTTTGTCTACGAAGTGCTGATCCGCCATCGCCAACGCAGCCCGCACCTGTGGCAGATCACCAGCAGCGGCATCAAGAACCAGTTTCCTCGGCGCCTGCTGGATACCTTCGACAGCCTCAACCGCTGGCTGTATTCGCCCCGCTCACCCTTGAACTGGTTCACCAAGCGCCGGCAGATGGAAGTGATTCCGCGCACCCCCAGCCACAGCAAAGCTGGCGAGCGGCTGTGGAACAGCGCTGGCCTTGGCCAGGTGCTTTTCAATGAACAGGGACAGCCGCAGCGGATTTACCAGCTTAACGCCGACGGTACGGCAGCTACGGAATTTCCGCCACGCCAGGTGCAATAGCCAGGGAAGACGGCCAAGCAGAATGGATGACTCAATTGAGCTGTTTAACCCAGTCCTCAATGACTCGTCGACAGGCTTGCTCCAACTGGTCACCCATTTGGGACGCCTGCAGTCTTAGATCAGTTGGGTCAATGCCTTGCGCTGCAAGTTCAGCGGCATGCCCCACAAGCCATTGCTCGATCCGCCCGCTATCGGCTTCCAGGTGAAACTGCAGGGCAAGCAGGTTATTGCCCAAGGAAAAAGCCTGATTGCCACACAAATCAGTCTCAGCCAATCGCTGCGCCTGCTCAGGAATATCGAACTGATCTCCATGCCAATGCAGCACCGGCACGTCATTCAACCGAGCAAGCACCGACTCTTGACCTGAGGCGGTCAGGCTTAGCTTTCCGAAACCGATCTCCTTGCCCGGCATCGGGTAGACCTTCGCCCCTAACGCACGAGCGATCAGCTGGGCGCCCAGGCATATTCCAAGCAGAGGTCTGCCCGATTTCAATCGTCGACGGATCAGTTCCAGCTCCTCAGTCAGGAACGGATAACTCACCTCTTCATAAGCCCCAATTGGCCCTCCCAGGATAACAACCAGATCGGCTTTCTGTTCATCAATTGCAGCGAAGGACATGGTGCAGACATCCAGGTAATGAATGCTGTACCCCAGCTCAACCAGAACCGGCTCCAGATAACCCAGATCCTCGAAATGAATATGGCGCAACACCAACAACGTTTTCATTGATCACCCTTTTGTCATTCAGTTGTTCGAACCGAACTGGTTAACCGCGACCGTCACCGACTCGTCTGCGGGAAAAGCACAGCAGGCAAGGACGTAACCTGCCGCCCGTTCTGCCTCGCCAAGCGCGAAATCTGCCTCAAGCTGGCACGTACCCCGGATCATCTTGATCCGGCAACTGCCACAGATTCCGGATCGGCACTGGTGAGGCACCGATATATCGGACTCCAGAAGATGCTCAAGAAGGCTCTTGCCAGGACGCAACGCGATCAGTTCGGCAACCCCCTGAACCTGAAGGTACCTGGTTGCCGCTTCGGTCCCGCCAATGTTTTTCAATGAAACCGATGCTGAGGAAAAAGCCTCGATCATGACTTCACTCTGCGGAAACTTTCGAACTCTTTCCTGCATCGACCTGGCAAAGGATTGACTGCCGCAAATGACCACAGCATCCGGAGTCGGCAGGCAATCAAAGGTCGCGGCTGAAGGTCGCCCCTGATGGAAAGGTTCGCATACGCCGGACCGAAGGCTTCTGGTCAAGTACAGGTCGACGGAAAGCCAGGGCGAAGAAGCCTCGAGGGCCAACAACTCGACAACAAAAGGCGCATCCGAAAGGCTGGGAACACACCACACCAGCCTTACCGATGGAGCGTAACCAAGCTTCTGGTAATGGCTATCCAACGCTCGCAGAAGACCGATGGGCAGTGTCACCCCAATACCACCGGCAAGCATCAGCACCTGTTTGCAGGACAAGAGTCGCTCAACAGTAATATCGCCAGCAGGCACCTGACTGCTGAGCAAGTCGCCAACCGCCAGGGTATTAAACAACCGATCCGCAACTTGCTGACGACCACTCTCCTGAATCGCAACTTCAAATTGATTCGGTGGAACAACCCGGATAATGGAATAACAGCGCTCCTGAGGCGAACCATTTACACCAGAGAAGCCCAACGACACATAGCGCCCAGCCTTGTACTCCGCCGATTCAAAAATCGCGCCCAATACTCTGAAACGAAACACCTTGACTGACTTCGTTTCACCCACAACAGAGACACAACTAACTTGCACTGATTGGCTCATAAGTTCAACCCATTGCGGAGTTGAAAGCCTGGCTACGCACCACAGCCGGCGAATTCAAACCGACTCGATCAATCAGCTTCTCGACCGACTCGACATAAACTCCGACTTCATTGTTGTCCCCCGTATCATGAAGGATAGCGTCCGCACCTGGAAGCCCTACTATCGAAAATGCTGCTTTCCATGCCCCGAGCTCATTGTTGGCGAACATATCTACCGTCTTCAATACTACCGACTTGAAATAGGCACGCTCCCGCTCGGAAAGACCTCTTAGAATATCACTTGCGGCAAAACTGAATACACTGGAGTGACTCCACTCATCCCTGGCATGGGTACTCGTCACTTCGTGGCAAATCTTTTGTATGCTTGAATCTTCTGCCATCACCTTCAGATAGTCGGTGATGAGTGTTTCGCTGGCACAGGCTATACCGAAGCGCGTCAGGCGCCGCTCCCACTCGGCACTGCAGGTAGCAAGCAGCGCATTTCTCCAAGCCACCAGATTGAAATCCGTAAAATCCAGGAACTCTATACCACGCATTGCGTAAATGTAATTGCAGGCATCAACCGACATTTTTGTATGCAACGCTTCATCAAGCAACGATTCAACCATGACTGATTGTAAAACGGCCCGATTACAGGAGCTGGCAGGTGGCGCCTTTATAATATCCTCACAGGCAGGTGCCACCACATTGGTTTCTATATAGATAGTTTTTAGATTGTAGATTATCCATGCATAAGAAAGACACTTGGATTTAATTTCTACATCAGCGTCTTTCCACGCCTGATGATTCTTGAACGGCAACAGCTGCTCGCTAAAATCACTTCGAGATGCGTCAAACTCTAGCACAGAAAAATCACACAAACCCGCGTTCACTGCTGCGCGACTTTTCCACAGACCGGAAAGCCTGGATAACATAAATCCAACTGCGTCAGTTTCGGCCTGCATAACATTATCATCCATGATGTCACACTCCACTAAACTTAAAGTTCGTGGCGAGAATAGCAACAACCTGGATATGCCGCACCTCGGAATATGTAAGATTTATCCCGACACACAAACAGGAACTACTTCCAGATTGAATTCAGCCAGAGTGCGAATACGCAACGATATATTGAAAATATTGCAACAAGCAGCCCATGCGGGAGCCCCGCATGGCTTATCCGTCAGGTGCGCTCGAGGGCGTTGACCAGGTCGTGGAAGGCTTCGCGGTTGGAGTCGTTCAGGCCCATGAGGATCTTGTGCGCTTCGAGTACCTTGGAACGCACCACGTCCTCGTTCTGGTCCTGGGACGGCAGGTCGGTCAGGCACTCAGGGCACGGGATCGGCCGATCGACGATGTTGAACACCTGGTCGAAGCCCATGGACTGCAGCAACCGGGAAATGTCCGGGTTGGTAGTCACCACGGTCGGCAACAGGCCGACCTTCTGCCGCGACAGGATCGAGAGCTTGGCCAGCAAGCCCAGGGTGGTGCTGTCGATGCTTTCGGTCTCAGTCAGATCGATGACGATCGCCGAGAAATTCAGCGCCGTAAAGATCTTTTCAATAGTCGCATCCAGCGCCGAACACAGCGTCAGGCGCACTTCACCGACAAACTTCAGAACGAACGTGCCGCTCTGCTCGGCGAACTGGATTCTTCCCGTACTCATTGAAGGTTCCTGCTCAACACCAATAGGGCGATATCATCCGGCATCTCCCCAAGCGTAGCCAATCCGAATCGTTGGCGCAGCCCATCCAGGCTACCCCCTGCGGCCTTGATGATTTCAGGCAGGGCCGCTTCTTTATCTTTGAGTGTGTCCCCGGGCAAAAGGTCCAGAATGCCATCAGAGAGCAAGGTCAGGCTGAACTGGGGCGGCAGCTCCAGGACGTGGTCCTGGTAGGTCGCTTCTTCGAACAGTCCGACCGGCAGCCCGCGGCCTTCCAGGTAACGGCTCTGGCCCGGGGTATAGAGGACCGGCAACGGCAGGTGACCGCCGATGCTGTAGGTCATGAGACCGGTGTCTTCGTCGATCACACCGCCGACCATGGTCACATGCTTGCCCAGCTTGCAGTTGATCAGGCCGCGGTTGATGTGCCCGAGCACTTCCGACGGCTTGAACTCACGTAGCTTGCCACCGCGCTTGAATTCGAACAGCAGGCGGGTGGTCATGAATTTCAACAGCACGGTGACGAACGCCGAAGAGGCGCCGTGACCGGAAACGTCTGCCAGGTAGAACGCCACACGACGCTCGTCGACCCGGAAATAGTCGGCAAAGTCGCCCGACAAGTACAGCGACGGAATGATCTGGTGCTCGAACGACAGGTCGTCGGCCACCCAGGGACTTTCCGGCAGCATGTTCATCTGCACCTGGCGCCCGGCGGTCTGGTCTTCCTGGAGCAGGTGCAGGCTGGCTTCCAGTTCGCGGTTGGCGGTTTCGAGCTTTTCCCGGTAACGCTGGTTTTCCAGCACCAGGTAGGCCCTATCCAGTGCCCGGCGCACCGAGTGCTCCAGCACCGCGAGGTCTTCCAGCGGCTTGATCAGATAATCGGCCGCGCCCAGGCGCAACGCTTCCACCGCATCGTTCATCACCCCGGCACCGGACACCACGATCACCGGCAATTCGGGGGCGCGCTCGGTCACCTGGCGAATCAGCTCCAGGCCGCCCATTTGCGGCATGCGCAGATCGCAGATCACAAGGTCAGGCTTTTCCTGTTCGAAGACCTGAAGGCCCTGCAGGCCGTTACTTGCCTGCAGGACATTGAAACCACTGTCTTCAAGGTAAGCAGCGAGACTCGCACGTACGACGTCGTCGTCATCGATTATCAGCAGCGTTGCACTGTTTTTCTGCATGTGGGCAAACGGCGCCAGAATTAGGTTGGCGTAGGCGGCTCGACAAGGCGTGAGCACGCGTACTGGATTCGCTTCTAGCCACTCTACTATGAGTTGTAGGACAAGACAGGTTGTCCGGCAACCAGCAGAGGTGCCCTGTAAGGCGCAGACGGTACTCCCATCCGCCAGGCGTTTCAAGGGTAGGCCGATGCTCGCGGTTGCTGTTTGCAGGCTAAAGCACCGGGAGTTATAAAAACCCCTTTGGCAGCTACCTAATGGAATGTTGCAGGTAAGAAAAAAGCGGCCCGCAGGCCGCCTTTTTCACCAGCAACGATCAGAAGTCGTCTTTGACTTCGCCATCCTTGACCTTGAACTCGCGGTTCTGCAGGTAGGCGTTGCGAATGAACACGTACTTGTCGCCGGTGATCAGCTTCTCGCTCGACAGCAGGTTGGCGCGGGTATCGACCACATCCACGGCGAGCGCTGTGTTGCGGGTCGGCACATGGTCGATGTAACGGTAGGGTTCGGTATAGGTATCGGGGTACTTGGCGAAGGCGTCGCGCACGGTGCTCGGGCCGAGCAGCGGCAGCATCACGTAAGGACCACTGCCTACACCCCAGTAACCCAGGGTCTGACCGAAGTCTTCGTCGTTGCGCTGCAAGCCCATCTTGGTGCCGACGTCGAAGAAACCGGCCAGGCCGAAGGTGGTGTTGACGATCAACCGCGCCGTATCGACACCCGCCGCGTGGGGCTTGAGCTGCAGGATATTATTCGCCAGGTTGGTGACATCACCGATGTTGAGGAACATGTTGTGAATGCCGTCTTCGAGGAACTGCGGGGTAACCGCCTGGTATCCCTTGGCCAGCGGCTTGAGCGCGTAGGTATCGACCGTGTCATTGAAGCGGAAGATCGGCCGGTTGATGCTTTCCCAGGGATCGTCCTCGGTGGCCGCCTGGGCTGCACCCAGGGGTGCCAGCAACAGGCTGGCGCAGACACAGGCCCGGGTCATCCGATCGATCACGCCTGCTCCGTTCCTACGCATAGAGTTACTCCTCGACAGTCACTGCGGCAGGTGCTGTGCGCCTGCTCGCCAAAAAAGGAAACAAGTATAAAGGGTCTTCCGTTTAGACGCAGCCTGACACAAATGAGGTAACTAATTTGTGAACATCTGTTGCCTGGCCGCGTAATCAGACCGTCACACGCCGAGTGTAGCCTGCAGGTTATTTTTCAGGGACGTTGCCATGCCAGACTCGCCCGCCCTCACCGCCCTGCTGTTCGGCCTGCGTGGCTGCCTGGTCGAAGCCGGTGCCAACCCGCACGCTGCTCAACCCACGCCCGGCGCCTTGCAGGCCCTCGAATGGTTGCACCGCCAGCAGGTGCCCTGCGCCTGGCTGGACGAGGTGTCCAGCGCCGATGCCGAACACCTGGCAAGCCCCCTGCCCGGCTGGCTGAAGGCCCTGCATGGCAGCGCCACGCCCTGGCCGGCGCCAGACGCCTGCTGGCAGGCCTTGATGGCCCTCAACACCCAAAGTCTCGACGGTTGCGTGCTGGTCAGTGGTGAGCCGCGCCTGCTGCAATCAGGCCTCAATGCGGGCCTGTGGACCATCGGCCTGGCCACCTGCGGCTCGTTGTGCGGGGTCGACAGCCAGCAGTGGCAGGCACTCAGCCCGCAGGAGCAGGAACGCAAGCGTGGCAAGGCCACCCTGCAACTGTTCGCCCTGGGCGTGCACTCGGTGATCGATCATCTGGAGTCGTTGAGCGATTGCCTGGCCGACATCGCACAGCGCCGCCTGAAAGGTGAAAAACCCTGACACAGGGCCGTTGATCCCGGTCATGCAAAGCGCCGTGCGGTGGATTACTCTAGAAGACGAGGTATGGACCTTTCGCCTGCTGCCGGGGTCCATGACTGTGCCTATTCATAGAGGGAGACCACCCATGCCTGCCCGCGAACTGCAAGAGCAACTCGACGCCCTGCGCGAGCAACTGGAGCAGAACCCACCGCTCTCGGAAGAAGAGCGCGAGCACCTGCACGAACTGATGCAGCAAATCGAGGCCAAGATCGAACTGGAGGCCGTGACCCCGGACAACAACCTGGTCGATGGCGTAAACCTTGCCGTGGAGCGGTTCGAAGTCGATCACCCAGGCTTGACTGCCACCTTGCGCAACATAGTCCAGAGCCTGCAGAGCATGGGCATCTGAAGCCCCTGACCGCTGCTGTGAGGCGGCGGTTGGTGGGAGCGGGCTTGCCCCGCGATCGCGTGCGGTCAGTCACATACCATCGCGGGGCAAGCCCGCTCCTACAAACGGCTCGTTACTGACGAACCAGTCGCAGGTTCTGCAAAGTCACGGTCTCGGTGCTGCGGTACGGGTTGATGTCCAGCCCGCCACGGCGCACATAACGTGCATAGACGGTCAGGAACTCGGGGTTGAGCAGGCGCTTGAGGTCCAGGTAGATTCGCTCCACGCACTGCTCGTGGAAGTCGGCATGCTGGCGGAAGCTGATCAGGTAGGTCAGCAGGCTTGTATGATCCAGCGCCGCGCCGCGGTAGTGCACGGTGACGCTGCCCCAGTCCGGCTGGCCGGTCACCGGGCAGTTGGACTTGAGCAGGTGGCTGTGCAGGGTTTCTTCGACGATGCGGCTGCTGTCGCAACGCAGCAACTCCGGCTGGGGCTGCTCGTAGTTGCTGATGCTCACGTCCAGGTCGTCGATGCACACACCCGGCAAGGCCACCACGCCCTGCCCTTCAACCTCGGCCAGGCTGCGGATCTGCACCGCCACCGGCTTGCCGGCCGCGGCCGACAGGTCTTTTTCCAGACACGCCTGCACGGCAGCGGACGATTCGAACTCGGTCTGGTTCAGGGAGTTCAGGTACAGCTTGAACGACTTGGATTCGATGATGTTCGGCGAATCGGCCGGGATTGCGAATTCACCGATGGCCACCACCGGCTTGCCCGATGGCAGCAGCCAGGACAGCTCGAAGCAGTTCCAGAAATCCACCCCCTGCCACGGCAGGGTCTGGGCGCTGACACCCAGTTCGGCCCATTTGGCCGCACGCGGGATGGGGAACAGCAGCGATGGCGTGTAAGTGGCGATGTATTCGCTGGACTTGCCCAGCGGGGAGTGTTCGGCGGCGGGATGCATGGCTCAAACCTGAAGGACGAAATGCGCCTAGTTTATCGGGTTTGAGCCCTGCGTTGGGCCTGTTATTGGCCGATTGTCAGCTTGCCGACCATGCCGACCTGGTAATGGCCCGGGACGTTGCAGGCAAATTCGATGGGGGCGGACTGGCTAAAGGTCCAGGTCAGTTCGGCGCGCTTGCCCGGCTCGACCATCACCGTGTTGGGATCGTCGTGCTTCATGCCCGCCCCATGCTGCATGCCGCCGTGGCCCATGGCCGCATGGTCCATCTGGCCCTGCATGGCGATCATTTCCTTTTGATGCCTGGCATGCATGACCGCATCGCCCAGGCTGAACTCGTGCACCACCGCACCCTTGTTGACTAGCACGAAGCGCACGGTTTCACCGGCCTTGACCTGCAGGCTGCGCGGTTCGTAGTACATGTCGCCCATGACGATTTCCACGGTACGGTCGGCCTTGGCCGCGGCCGCCGGTTCACCGAAGGCGAACGAATGCGCAGGGGACGCCAGCGAAGGCAGGCTGAACAGCCCCAGGGCGCCGGCAATAAAGAGGTGTTTCATGTCAGGCCCACTCCAGGGTTGCGACGATTCAGGCTTCACTGTAGAAAACCGGCGCTGGCAGCGACCTGACAAAAAGATTACAACTTTGTCAGCTTGGCCACCCGGCACGCCCGACACGGTATAACCCCAGGCATTACCTGCCCAAGAGCCCTGCAATGAAACTGTTGATCGTCGAAGACCAGACCAAGACCGGCCACTACCTGTGCCAGGGCCTCAGTGAAGCAGGCTTTGCCACGGAACTGGCCGCCGACGGCAATACCGGCCAGCACCTGGCCCTGACCGGCGACTACGACCTGTTGATCCTCGATGTGATGCTGCCCGGCCGTGATGGCTGGCAGATTCTCCAGGCCGTGCGCGCCGCCGGCCTTGAGATTCCGGTGCTGTTCCTCACGGCTCGCGATGCCGTGGAAGACCGCGTGCATGGCCTGGAGCTGGGCGCCGACGACTACCTGGTCAAGCCCTTTGCCTTTTCCGAATTGCTGGCCCGGGTACGCAGCCTGTTGCGCCGCGGCAGCAGCCCGGCCCAGGAAACCAGCCTGGGCCTGGCCGACCTGCGTCTGGACCTGATCCGTCGCCGGGTCGAACGCAGCGGCCAGCGCATCGACCTGACCGCCAAGGAGTTCGCCCTGCTCGAACTGCTGCTGCGCCGCCAGGGCGAGGTGTTGCCCAAGTCGCTGATTGCCTCGCAGGTCTGGGACATGAACTTCGACAGCGACACCAACGTCATCGAAGTGGCGATCCGCCGCTTGCGCCTGAAGATCGACGATGGCCATGAGTACAAACTGATCCACACCGTACGCGGCATGGGCTACGTGCTCGAAGAGCGTTCGGCCTGATGCGCCGGTTATCCCTGGGCAGCCGCCTGGCACTGCTGTTTGCCGCCTGTACGGCGGCGGTGTCGCTGATGGCGGGTGTGCTGTTCAGCAGCGCCAGCGAGCGCCATTTCATCGAGCTGGACCAGCAACTGCTCAACAGTCGCCTGTCGCTGCTGCGGCAAATGCTCGACGGCGTGCACGACCCGGCCAGCCTCGCCCCGCGCCTGCCCGCGCTGCAAACCGAACTGAGCCACCAGGCCGACCTCGCCGTGCGCATCCGTGGCAGCGACGGGAAGATCTGGTTCGACAGCCAGGCCGGCCTGCCCGAGTCGCCGCAGGTACCCGGCCTGAGCACCCTGCACAGCACCAGCAGCGATTATCGCAGCCTGTGCGTCAACCTCGACGATGGCGATCGACAGTCCGCGCAGTTGACCCTGTTCCTCGACATCACCCACCACCAGCACTTTCTCCAGCGCATGCAGCAACTGATCTGGCTGACCGTCGGCCTCTCGGCCCTGGCCACCGCCCTGCTCGGTGCCTGGGCCGCGCGCAGCGGCTTGCGGCCCTTGCGGCAGATGGGCGAGGTGGCTTCGCAGGTGTCGGCGCGCTCGCTGACCACGCGCCTGCCCGAAGCGCAGATGCCGGTGGAACTGGCGGAGCTGGCGCAAACCGTCAACGCCATGCTGGAGCGCCTGGACGATGCCTTCCAGCGCCTGTCGGCCTTCTCCGCCGACATCGCCCATGAATTGCGCACGCCACTGTCGAACCTGCTTACCCACACCCAGGTCACCCTCACCCGCCCGCGCGAGCTGGATGAGTACCGCGAAGCCCTGCACAGCAACCTCGAGGAGCTGCAGTGGATGGCGCAACTGGTCAACGACATGCTCTACCTGGCCAAGGCCGACCACGGCCTGCTGATGCCCAGCCGCCAGCAGCTGGCGCTTGAAGACGAGACCGACGCCCTGCTCGAATACTACGGGCCGCTGGCCGAGGAAGCCGGGGTGTTGCTGCGCCGCGAGGGCCAGGCCAGCCTGGACGGTGACCGCAATATGCTGCGCCGGGCCCTGTCCAACCTGCTGGACAATGCGCTGCGTTTTACCCCGACCGGTGGTGAGATCCGGGTAAGCATTGAAAAACCCGAAGGACGGGTACGGCTACAGGTTGCCAACCGTGGTGCACCGATCGATGCGGCGCTGCTGCCAAAACTGTTCGACCGTTTCTACCGGGCCGACCCGGCGCGGCGCGAAGGCAGCAGTGAGCATGCGGGGTTGGGGCTAGCGATCACCCGGTCCATCGTGCAAGCCCATGGGGGCAGCATTGCGGCCGAGTCGTCCGGGGGCTGGACGCGGTTTGTGATCGACTTGCCGAGGGTGTGAGGCCTATCGCGGGGCAAGCCCGCTCCTACAGTTCCCGTAGGAGCGGGCTTGCCCCGCGAAGAACATCACTCGTAACGCAAGGCGTACGCCGGCTCCACCTGCGAAGCCCGCCACGCCGGGTACAAGGTAGCCAGAAAACTCATCACCAGGCCGGCGCTGCAGATCAGCGCCACATCGCCCCACTGCAACTCCGACGGCAGGCTGCTGATGAAGTACACGTCGGACGTGAAGATATGCTGCCCGCTGACCCGCTCCAGCCAGCCGACGATCTGGCTGACATTGAGCGCGGCAATCACCCCGAGCACGCCACCGATCAAGGTGCCGACGATGCCGATCAGGGTGCCCTGGACCATGAAGGTGCCCATGATCTGCGCCGGGGTCGCGCCGATGGTGCGCAGGATGGCGATGTCCGCCCCCTTGTCGTTGACCACCATGATCAGCGTGGCAATGATGTTGAACGCCGCCACGGCAATGATCATCAGCAGCAACAGGCCGATCATGGTCTTTTCCATTTTCATGGCACTGAACAGGCTGCCCTGGGTGTGCGACCAGTCATCGGCGCGGTACTCGCCACCCAGGCTGGCGGCAATGGCCTTGGACACTTGTGGCGCTTCGTACAGGTCCTTGAGCTTGAGGCGCACGCCCTGCACCTGGTTCGGCTGCCAGCGCTGCATCTGCGCGGCATCGGCCATGTGGATATAGGCCATGGAGCCATCCAGCTCGGCACCGACCTTGAACACCCCGACCACGTTCAGGCGCTGCATGCGCGGGGTGATACCGCCCGGGGCGCTGCTGACTTCCGGCACGATCAGGGTCAGCTTGTCGCCGACGTTCAGGCGAAAGCGCCGGGCCGTGATCTCACCGATCACCACACCGTATTCGCCCGGCTGCAGCCCCTGCAGGCTGCCCTGGACAATGTGCTGGCCAACGATGGAGACCTTGCCTTCCTGGGCCGGGTCGATACCACTGACCTGGATCGGCTGCATCGCCCCCTTGTACGACAGCATGCCCTCCATTTCGGTCAGGGGCGCCGCGGCGATCACCCTGGGGTTCTTCAGCGCGGCATCGGCCACCGGCTGCCAGGCGTCCAGCGGCTGCACGCCGAGGATGCTGGCGTGGGGCACCATGCCGAGAATCCGCGCGCTCATTTCGCGCTGGAAGCCGTTCATCACCGACAACACCACGATCATCGCCAGCACGCCCAGGGACAGGCCGATCATCGAGGTCATGGAGATGAACGAGATGAAATGGTTGCGGCGCTTGGCGCGGGTGTAGCGCGCGCCGATGAAAATAGACAAGGGTCTGAACATGAACGGAAGCACCCAGGTAAAAAAAAGGAACAAGGTGCCCGGCAGAACCTGCGGGCACGCTGCACGGCCAGGTCAGATCGGCACCAGGTGCCCATCCTCCAGGCGCAGCACGCGGTCCATCTGGCGCGCCAGGTTGAGGTCGTGGGTCACCACCAGGAAGGCGGTCTGCGACGAACTGCTGAGCTCGCGCATCAGGTCCTGGATGCCCTGGGCGGTGTGGTGATCGAGGTTGCCGGTCGGCTCGTCGAGCATCACCAGCCCCGGACGGTTGACCAGGGCCCGGGCGATGGCCACACGCTGGCGCTCGCCACCGGACAGTTCGGCCGGCTTGTGGGTGAGGCGATGGCCCAGGCCCACGCGCTTGAGCAGGGCTTCGGCACGCTCGCGCGCCTCCGGGATCGCGGTGCGGCCGATCAGCAGCGGCATGCACACGTTCTCCAGGGCCGTGAACTCCGGCAGCAGGTGGTGGAACTGGTAGACGAAGCCCAGGGCGCGGTTGCGCAGCAGGCCGCGGGCACGCTCGCCGAGGGCCGAGAGCTCTTCGCCGGCCAGCCAGACACTGCCCTGGCTTGGCGTGTCGAGGCCGCCCAACAGGTTGAGCAAGGTACTCTTGCCCGAACCGGAACTGCCGACGATCGCCACCCGCTCACCGGCGTGCAGCTCCAGCTGCAGGCCGGACAACACCTGCACCGACTCCGGGCCTTCCTCGTAGGACTTGCCCAGGTTGCGGCAACTCAGCACTGCTTTATCACTCATGCCCAACTCACTCATAACGTAGCGCCTCCGCAGGCTGGGTGCGTGCCGCACGCCAGGCCGGATACAGGGTGGCGAGGAAACTCAGGACCAATGCCGCACCGCAGACCATCCACACGTCTTCGGCCATGATCCGCGACGGCAGGTAGTCGATGAAGTAGACGTCGGCATTGAGGAACTTGTGGCCGATCAGGGTTTCGAGCCCGGCGATCGCGGCACTGACATTGAGCGCGGCGAGGATGCCGACCAGCGCGCCGATCAGGGTGCCGACCACGCCGATTACCGTGCCCTGGACCATGAAGATGGCCATGATCTGCCCCGGTGTCGAACCCAGGGTGCGCAGGATGGCGATGTCGCCCTTCTTGTCGTTGACCACCATCACCAGGGTGGAAATGATGTTGAACGCCGCCACCGCCACGATCAGCAACAGCAGCAGGCCGATCATGGCCTTCTCCATGCGGATCGCCTGGTACAGGTTGCCGTGGGTGCGGGTCCAGTCGCGGGCGTAGAACTCCTGGTCGCCCAGCTTCTGGGCGATGTCCCAGGCGGTGCGCGGGGCCTGGAACAGGTCGTCGAACTTCAGGCGCAGGCCCTGGACCTGGTCGGCCTTCCAGCGGTGCAGGCGCGACAGGTCCGACAGGTTGGTCAGGCCCAGGTAGCCGTCGATCTCGCCGGCGCCGACGTGGAAGATGCCGACCACGGTGAAGCGCTTCATGCGCGGGAACATCCCGGCGGGAGTCACGGTGACCTCGGGGGCGACGAAGGTCAGCTTGTCGCCGATGCCGACGCCCAGCTTGGTCGCCGCCTTGTCGCCGATCATGATGCCGAACTCGCCCGGGGCCAGGTCATCGAGCTTACCTTCACGAATGAAGTTGTCGATGATCGACACCTGCCGTTCCTGGGCCGGATCGACGCCATTGAGCAGCACCTTCTGCACCTTGCCCTCATGGGTGAGCAGGCCCTGCATCTGGGTGAACGGCGCTACCGCCACAACCCGCGGGTTCTGCTTTACTTGACTGGCAAGGGCGGGCCAGTTGTTGATCGGCTGGCCGGTTTCGAGGGTGGCATGGGGCACCATGCCCAATACCCGGGTGCGCATTTCATGATCGAAACCGTTCATGACCGACAGCACCACGATCATCACCACCACGCCCAGGGCGAGGCCGATCATCGAAGTCAGGGAAATGAACGAGACGAAATGGTTGCGACGCTTGGCACGGGTGTAACGCGTACCGATGAATACGAAGAGAGGTCTGAACATGTCGGGGCTTGTTCGGATGAAAGAGGAACGTCCTTGTGGCGGGGCTTGAATAGCAGCTTTACACTCAGACCACCGCCGCTACCATGGGTTCGCCATGTCGACATTAGATGAAGAAGATCGCCGCGAATACTACCGTATCGACGATAGGATCGCACTGGAAATTAGCCCGCTGAGCGCAGCCGAAGCCCTTGGCTCAGACTTGTTGCAAGATGATTCCCCGCTGTTCAACCTGCTCAGTGAATTGCACCTGAGCGAGTTCGAATCCCAGCACCTGCTGCGCCAGCTCAGCGACAAGGATCGCGTGCTGGCTGCCTTCCTGAAAGCCCAGAACAAGCGCATCGACCTGCTCAGCGCCGTCGTCGCCCAGACCCTGCTCGGCCAGCTCAGCGCGCCGCAGCCGGTGGTGCTGTCCGAAGGTGGCCTCGAGTTCCACCAGCAGCAACCGATTGCCGCCGGCAGCCGGGTGGCGATAAAGATGGTGCTGATGCCCCAGGCCCTGGGCCTGCTACTGCGTGCCCGGGTAACCCATTGCGACCGCGAGGCCGATGGCCAGCATGCCATCGGCACCGAGTTCGTCGACATCACCGATGCCCAGCGCCAGTTGCTGGCCCGCTACATCCTGCAACGACAAGCCCAACAACGACGCCAGGCGCTGGAACAGAACACCTCCAACGCCTCCTAGCGCTTCACTCTTTTCTTGAAGGAACAAACGTGACCCAGATTTACGGCCACCGTGGCGCCAAGGGCGAAGCCCCCGAGAACACCCTGACCAGCTTCCAGCAGTGCCTCAAGCACGGCGTACGACGCTGCGAACTGGACCTGCACCTGTCGGCCGACAACGAGCTGATGGTCATTCACGACCCCAGCCTCAAGCGCACCACCGGCCGGCGCGGCAAGGTGGTCGAGCAAAACGCTGCGGACCTGGTGACCTTTGACGCGCGCAAGGGCGGGCCGGGCTGGGTGTCGCCCTGCCCCATTCCACGCCTTCAAACCCTGTTCGAGCACTGCGACTTCGAACACTGGCAACTGGAGGTCAAGAGCGCCTCGCGCACCCGTGCCGCCACCACCGTGCTGGCGATTCGCGAACTGGCCCAGCAGCATGGCCTGCTCGACAAGATCACCATTACTTCAAGTTCACGGGAAGTGCTGGGTGCAGCCCTTGAGCTGACGCCGGATATCGCGCGGGGACTGGTCGCCGAATACGCCTGGCTCGACCCGCTGAAGGTCGCCCAGAACTATGGCTGCAACTTGCTGGCATTGAACTGGACACTATGCACCCCCGAGCGCCTGCTCAAGGCCCAGCGCCAGGGATTGCACGTGTCGGTGTGGACGGTCAACGAGCCGGCGCTGATGCGCAGGCTCGCCGACTTCGGCGTAGACAGCCTGATTACAGACTTTCCCGGTTTGGCCAGCGCCACCCTCGAGAATCGCTGAAATCGGTCTCCCCGGCCGGCTCAGGCCACCGGCCGGAGCCGCTCAAAAAAGCCGGTTGAGGCCGTCGTAGGCCGCTACCCGATAGGCTTCGGCCATGGTCGGGTAGTTGAAGGTGGTGTTGACGAAATACTTCAAAGTATTGCGCTCACCCGGCTGGTCCATGATCGCCTGGCCGATGTGGACGATCTCCGAGGCCTGGTAGCCGAAGCAGTGCACGCCGAGGATTTCCAGGGTTTCGCGGTGGAACAGGATCTTCAGCATGCCTTGCGGCTCGCCGGCGATCTGCGCACGCGCCATACCCTTGAAGAAGGCCTTGCCGACTTCGTACGGCACTTTGGCCTGGGTCAACTCCTGCTCGTTCTTGCCGATCGAGCTGATCTCCGGAATGGTGTAGATACCGGTCGGCACGTCGTTGACGAAGCGCCAGCTGCCATTGTCGACGATGCTGCCAGCGGCCGAACGGCCCTGGTCGTGGGCGGCACTGGCCAGGCTCGGCCAGCCGATCACATCGCCGGCACCGTAGATGTTCTGCAAGTGGGTGCGGTAGTTCTCGTCGACCTCGATCTGACCACGGCTGTTGACCTTGATGCCGATGTTTTCCAGGCCCAGCTTGTCGGTGTTGCCGGTACGGCCGTTGCACCAGAGCAAGGCGTCGGCCTTGATCTTCTTGCCAGACTTGAGGTGCAGGATCACACCGTTGTCCAGGCCTTCGACACGGTCGTACTCTTCGTTGTGACGAACCGTGATGTTGTTGTTGCTGAAGTGGTAGCTCAACGCCTGGGAAATTTCCGAGTCGAGGAAGCTCAGCAACTGGCTACGGTTGTCCACCAGTTCGACCAGCACACCCAGGCCGCTGAAGATCGAGGCGTATTCGCAACCGATGACCCCGGCGCCGTAGACGATCAGCTTGCGCGGGGTGTGGCCGAGGCTGAGGATGGTGTCGCTATCGTAGATCCGCGGGTGGTGGAAATCGATATCGGCCGGACGATACGGACGCGAACCGGTGGCGATGATGATGTGCTTGGCCACCAGCTTCTCGACCACGCCGTTGGCGCAGACCACTTCGACGGTCTGCTCGTCGGCGAAGCTGCCGGTGCCGAAGAACACGTCGACACGGTTGCGGGCGTAGTAGCCGGTGCGCGAGGCGACCTGCTTGGAGATGACTTTCTCGGCGCTCTTGAGCACGTCGGGGAACGAGAACCAGCGAGGCTCACCAATGGCCCGGAACATCGGGTTGGTGTTGAACTGCATGATCTGGCGGACCGAGTGACGCAGGGCCTTGGACGGGATGGTACCCAGGTGGGTGCAGTTGCCGCCGACCTGGCGACGGCTGTCGACCATCGCCACCTTGCGTCCTGCTTTGGCAGCATTCATTGCCGCCCCTTCTCCTGCGGGGCCGGAACCCAGCACCACTACGTCGTAGTTGTAGACAGCCATGCGTACTCCTTCAGAACAGGCCCGGTCGCCACATTGGCGAGCGGGGCTAGATCATGTCGCCAGCGGCGCCATGAAAAAATTCGGGTGCAGTCTAATCAAGCTTGAACGCCGCGCACATTAACCCTTGGTCGCGTCGTAGGCTATTTTTCTCTGCACTACATCACAAAGTCTCATTCATTCCTGCGAACCCTGTGGGAGCTGGCGAAGCCTGCGATGGGTTCGACTCGATATCGGTGTCGTTTTCATCGCTGGCTTCGCCAGCTCCCACAGGGTGGCCATTGCATGTACCTATCGGGTTACCTGCTCGAAGGCCGGGGTGCTCCGGGCGACGAAACCCTCGGCGACCCGGGTCACGAACACCGCGGCAATCCCGTGCTTGAGGGCAAACTCCCAGCCTGCCTGCGGCCCGAGGATCAGCAGCACAGTGGAATAGCCGTCGGCCATCAGCGTCGAGCGATCGAATACGGTCACCGCTGCCAGGTCGTGCCGCACGGGTGCGCCGAGACGAGCATCGAAGGCGTGCGAATAGCGCCGGCCATTCTCCTCGAAATAGTGGCGATAGTCACCGGAGGTCGACACACCGAAACCCTCCAGCGGCACGATCTGACGGGCAATCTGGCGATCGTCACGGGGCAATTCGAGGGCGATTTTCCAGGCACCGCCATCGGCCTTGCTGCCGACCGCCTTGAGCTCACCGGTGACTTCGACCAGTAAATCCGCGACTCCCAGCGCTTTTAGCCGCGCCACCAGCAGGTCGACGGCAAAGCCGGCGGCGAGGCTGTTGAAGTCCAGCTCCACAGGCGCATCCTTGCACAGCTGCTCGCCCACTATGCGCAAATGCCCATGCCCGACACGCTGGCGAGCACTGTCCAGCGCCTGGGTATCCGGCACTTTTTCCGCTCGCGACTGCGGGCCGAACCCCCATAGATCGAGCAAAGGCTCCACGGTGAGATCGAAAGCACCCGCGCTTTGCTGCGACAGCTGCTCACCCAACCGCACCAGCTCCAGCACCTCGACGGGCATGGCCTGGCAGTTGCCCGCTGGCAGGCGGTTGAACGTCGCGACCAGTGAATCGCCACGATAGGTGGAAAAGCGCTGGTCGATCATCGCCAGCACCTGCTCCACCTCGTGCTGCACCACCTGCGGCGCAGGCCCGCTGGCCGTGCGAATGTATTGCACGGTGTAACTGCTGCCCATGGTCGGCCCGCTGATGCGCTCCAGCGCATCACCCGGCTTGCAGGCCGCCAGCACCAGCAGCAGCGCCATCCACAACCCTCTGCCCATCCATCCTCCTTAAACACGGGGCGAAAAAAGCTCTTCACGAAATCCTGGGGACTATGATCCTGGGCTTGGGCTGGACTTGGGTGTCGAGGCTGCGGACTTATCCTTTCAATACGGCGACGCTGCCGGCCCCTTCCGCCCTTACGGCGGGTTCCTTTTGTCTTGGCAAAAGGAACCAAAACCGCTGCTCCTGCATCCGGCCCTGCGCTGCGCTCCGGGTTCCCTCGCTACGGTCGCGAAGTTACGGGTGGTGCCTGTGCTGGCGCATCTTCGAAGGCATAGGTTGGCGCAGCCTGGCTGACGCCATCGCGGGGCAAGCCCGCTCCTACGGTTGCTCTTGATCTTCATGCGCGTCAGTT
>NZ_JALRNF010000061.1 GCF_030272895.1 Pseudomonas sp. BGr12
TCCTTGTTGGGGGGGGGGTGGTCTTTGTGGTTTTGGTTTTTCCTTTTTGGGGGGGCAGCCCCCGCCCCCTTGGTGTTGTTGTCCCGGGGGGGGGGGGGGGCCCCCCCCGCGATGGGTATTACCTCAAATCAAGGTTTCGATCCGCAGGGTGTTAGTCGATCCCGGCTTGCCAAAAGGCACACCAGCGGTGATCAACAGGGTGTCGCCACGGCTGGCCATGCCTTGTGCCTGGGCAATCTCCAGGGCAGTGGAGCAGATCTCATCGACCTGGCGCAGGCGATCGTTGACCACCGAGTGTACACCCCAGGCCACGCTCAGGCGCCGGGCGGTGGACAGGTTGGGGGTCAGGTTGAGGATCGGTGCCCGTGGCCGCTCGCGGGCGGCACGCAGGGTCGAGCTGCCCGACTCGCTGTAGTTGACCAGCACCGCCACCGGCAGGATGCCGCTGATGCGACGGATCGCGCAGCTGATGGCATCGGACACGGTCGCTTCGGCCTTGGGCCGGCCGACGTCCAGTTGCGCCTGGTAGTCCGGGCCGTTCTCCACCTGGCGGATGATCTTGCTCATCATCTGCACGGCTTCGAGCGGGTAGTCACCGGAGGCGGTCTCGGCCGAGAGCATCACCGCGTCGGCACCTTCGGCCACGGCGTTGGCCACGTCGGTGACCTCGGCGCGGGTCGGGGCCGGGGAGAAGCGCATCGATTCGAGCATCTGGGTGGCCACCACCACCGGCTTGCCCAGCTCGCGGCAGGTGTTGATGATGCTCTTCTGGATCTGCGGCACGCTTTCGGCCGGCACTTCCACGCCCAGGTCGCCACGGGCGACCATGATCGCGTCGCTGAGCTCGGCGATGGCGCGCAGTTGGGTGACCGCCGAAGGTTTCTCGATCTTGGCCATCAGGTAGGCGCGGTCGCCGATCAGTTGGCGGGCTTCGACGATGTCTTCCGGGCGCTGTACGAACGACAGGGCTACCCAGTCCACGCCCAGTTCCAGGCCGAAGGTCAGGTCGCGGCGGTCCTTGGCGGTCAGCGGGCTGAGGTCCAGTACCGCTTGCGGCACGTTGACCCCTTTGCGGTCCGACAGCTCGCCACCGTTGAGCACTTCGGTCTCGATCGCGTCACTGTGCTTGGCGGTCACCCGCAGGCGCAGCTTGCCGTCATCGAGCAGCAGGTCCATGCCCGGCTCCAGGGCGGCGATGATTTCCGGGTGCGGCAGGTTGACCCGCGAAGCAGTGCCCGGGGTGCTGTCCAGGTCCAGGCGCAGGGCCTGGCCGCGTTGCAGCTGGACCTTGCCCTCGGCAAAACGGCCTACGCGCAGTTTCGGGCCTTGCAGGTCCATGAGGATGCCCAGCGGGTAGTTGAGCTGGCTCTCGACCTCGCGGATCCACTGGTAGCGCAGGGCGTGGTCTTCGTGCTCGCCGTGGCTGAAGTTGAGGCGGAAGATGTTGACCCCGGCTTCGACCAGCTGGCGGATGTCGTCGATGCCCTTGATCGCAGGACCCAGGGTGGCGAGGATTTTGACTTTTTTGTCAGGCGTCATGTTTGGCACTCCCGAGAATCAGAATGGCGCGAAAATCGTTGACGTTGGTCCGCGTCGGCTCGGTGACGATCAAGGCATCGAGGGCGGCGAAGTAGCCGTAGCCGTTGTTGTTGTCCAGTTCGTCGCTGGCCGACAGGCCCAGGGCGGCGGCGCGGGCGTAGCTGTCCGGGGTCATGAAGGCGCCGGCGTTGTCTTCGGAACCGTCGATGCCGTCGGTGTCACCGGCCAGGGCGTAGACCCCGGGCAGGCCCTTGAGGCTTTCGGTCAGGCTCAGGAGGAACTCGGCATTGCGTCCGCCACGGCCATTGCCGCGTACGGTCACGGTGGTCTCGCCACCGGAGAGGATCACGCAGGGTGGCGACAGCGGCTGGCCGTGCTGGACGATCTGCCGGGCGATGCCGGCATGCACCTTGGCCACTTCCCGCGATTCGCCTTCCAGATCGCCCAGGATCAACGGGCTGAAGCCTGCCTGGCGGGCCTTGACCGCGGCGGCCTCCAGCGACTGCTGGGGACGGGCGATCAGCTGGAAGTGGCTGCGGGCCAGGGCCGGGTCATCGGCCTTGACGGTTTCCGAGGCCGGGTTGTTCAGCCAGGCGGTGACGGCGGCCGGGGCCTCGATCTTGTAGCGCTTGAGGATCGCCAGGGCTTCGGCCGAGGTGCTTGGGTCGGCCACGGTGGGGCCGGAAGCGATGACCGTGGCCAGGTCGCCCGGTACATCGGAAATCGCGTAGGTGTAGACGGTGGCCGGCCAGCAGGCCTTGGCCAGGCGGCCGCCCTTGATCGCCGAGAGGTGCTTGCGCACGCAGTTCATCTCGCCAATGGTGGCGCCGGACTTGAGCAGGGCCTTGTTGATCTGCTGCTTGTCGGCCAGGGTCAGGCCTTCGGCCGGCAGGGCCAGCAGGGCAGAGCCGCCGCCGGACAACAGGAAGATCACGCGGTCGTCTTCAGTCAGGTTGCTGACCATTTCCAGCACCCGCTTGGCCACGGCCAGGCCGGCAGCATCGGGAACCGGGTGGGCGGCTTCGACCACTTCGATTTTCGAGCAGCTGGCGCCATGGCCGTAACGGGTGACGACAAGGCCCGACACCGGCCCTTGCCAGTTGCGTTCGACCACTTCGGCCATGGCGGCGGCGGCCTTGCCGGCGCCGATGACGATGACGCGACCGCTGCGGTCGCTGGGCAGGTGGGCTTCAAGGACCTGGCGAGGGTGCGCGGCATCGATGGCCGTGGCGAACAGCTCGCGCAGGAAGTGTTGCGGATCGAGCGACATGGCAGGCTCCAATCTTATTGTTCTGCAGAATCGAAAACGCCCCCGGATCTGCCTCCGTGCAGGCCGACCCAGGGGCGGTGTTGCGCTTTGCCGCTACCAGCTTCACCCGGCGAGATCGATGCGCGACCGCGTCTGGTTGCTACTGGCAGCGTGTGCCTCGCTGCTTACTTCTCGTCGCGGATCGAGAAGTTGGCCATGTGCTCAAGGCCTTTGATCAACGCCGAGTGGTCCCAGTTGGCGCCACCGATGGCCGCGCAGGTGCTGAACACTTGCTGGGCGTTGGCGGTGTTGGGCAGGTTGATGCTCAGTTCCTTGGCGCCTTGCAGGGCCAGGTTCAGGTCCTTCTGGTGCAGGCTGATGCGGAAGCCCGGGTCGAAGGTGCCCTTGATCATGCGCTCGCCGTGTACTTCGAGGATCTTCGAAGAAGCGAAGCCGCCCATCAGTGCTTCACGCACCTTGGCTGGATCGGCGCCGTTCTTGGCGGCGAACAGCAAGGCTTCGGCCACGGCCTGGATATTCAGGGCGACGATGATCTGGTTGGCGACCTTGGCGGTCTGGCCGTCACCGTTGCCGCCAACGCGGGTGATGTTCTTGCCCATGGCCTGGAACAGCGGCAGGGCGCGTTCGAAGGCGTTCGGGCAGCCACCGACCATGATGCTCAGGGTCGCGGCCTTGGCACCGACTTCACCGCCGGACACCGGGGCGTCCAGGTAGGCGGCGCCGGTGGCCTTGATCTTCTCGGCGAAGGCTTTGGTAGCGGTTGGCGAGATCGAGCTCATGTCGATCACCACCTTGTTCGGGCCCACGCCTTCGGCCACGCCGTTGGTGCCGAACAGGACGCTTTCGACCTGCGGGGTGTCAGGCACCATGACGATGATGAATTCGGCTTCCTGGGCCACTTCCTTCGGATTGGCCAGGGCCACGCCGCCGCCGGCGATCAGGTCGGCTGGCGCTGCGTCGTGGTGGGTGGAGACGAACAGGCTGTGACCTGCTTTTTGCAGGTTCAGGGCCATTGGGAGGCCCATGATGCCGGTGCCGATGAATCCGATTTTAGCCATGAGAAATGCCTCTTGTATTTGTTGGATGCCGGGACGTCGGTAGGAGCGGGCTTGCCCCGCGATAGCGGCGCTGAGGTCGCCATCGCATCGCGGGGCAAGCCCGCTCCCACAGGTCAGATCGCGTTATGGGTTTTCAACCAGCCAAGGCCTGCTTCGGTGGTGGTCAGCGGCTTGTATTCGCAGCCCACCCAGCCCTGGTAGCCGATGCGGTCCAGGTGTTCGAAGAGGAAGCGGTAGTTGATTTCGCCGGTACCTGGCTCGTTGCGGCCGGGGTTGTCGGCCAGCTGGATGTGGTTGATCTTGGCCAGGTTGCTTTCCATGGTGCGGGCAAGGTCGCCTTCCATGATCTGCATGTGGTAGATGTCGTACTGCAGGAACAGGTTGCTGCTGCCGACTTCGGCCTGGATTTCCAGGGCCTGCTTGGTGGTGTTCAGGTAGAAGCCCGGGATGTCGCGGGTGTTGATCATTTCCATGACCAGCTTGATCCCGGCAGCCTGCAATTTGTCGGCAGCGTACTTGAGATTGTCGACGAAGGTCTTGCGCACGGTGGCGCAGTCCGGACCTTGTGGACGGATACCGGCCAGGCAGTTGACCTGGGTGTTGCCCAGTACCTGGGCGTAGGCGATGGCCAGGTCGACGCCGGCGCGGAACTGCTCGACACGGGCCGGATCGCAAGCGATGCCGCGATCACCCTTGGCCCAGTCGCCGGCCGGCAGGTTGAACAGCACCTGGGTCAGGCCGTGGGCATCGAGTTGCTGCTTGATTTCAGCCGAGCTGTAATCGTACGGGAACAGGTACTCGACACCGCTGAAACCGGCGTCGGCAGCAGCCTTGAAACGGTCCAGGAAGTCCTGCTCGGTGAACAGCATGGACAGGTTGGCGGCAAAACGTGGCATGGTTGTCTCCTTGCAAAAGTGGGCCCTGCGCCTATCGCAGCAGGGCCTTCGTTGCGATCAGTCGAGCAGGGAAATCGCGGTTGGCGCGTCGTTGCCGACCAGGGCCAGGTCTTCGAATTCGTTGACCGCGTTGATTTCGGTGCCCATGGAAATGTTGGTCACACGCTCGAGGATAACCTCGACCACTACCGGAACCTTGAACTCTTCAGCCATCTTCTGTGCCTTGAGCAGGGCCGGGGCGATCTCGCCTGGCTCGGTCACGCGCAGGGCCTTGCAGCCCAGGCCTTCGACCACGGCGACGTGATCGACGCCATAACCGTTGAGTTCCGGCGCGTTGACGTTCTCGAACGCCAGCTGCACACAGTAATCCATCTCGAAGCCACGCTGGGCCTGGCGGATCAGCCCCAGGTAGGAGTTGTTCACCAGGACGTGGACGTATGGCAGGTTGAACTGCGCACCCACGGCCAGTTCTTCGATCATGAACTGGAAGTCATAGTCGCCCGACAGTGCCACGACCTTGCGGCTCGGGTCGGCCTTGACCACGCCCAGGGCGGCAGGGATGGTCCAGCCCAGTGGGCCGGCCTGGCCACAGTTGATCCAGTGACGCGGCTTGTAGACGTGCAGGAACTGCGCGCCGGCGATCTGCGACAGGCCGATGGTGGTGACGTAGCAGGTGTCCTTGCCGAACACCTGGTTCATCTCCTGGTACACGCGCTGCGGCTTGACCGGCACGTTGTCGAAGTGGGTCTTGCGCTGCAGGCTGCCCTTGCGCTGCTGGCAGTCTTCCAGCCAGGCCTTGCGGCACTTGAGCTTGCCGGCGGCTTTCCACTCGCGGGCCACTTCCAGGAACACGTCCAGGGCGGCACCGGCGTCGGAAACGATACCCAGGTCAGGGGTGAATACCCGGCCGATCTGGGTCGGTTCGATGTCGACGTGGATGAAGCGACGGCCTTCGGTGTAGACATCCACCGAGCCGGTGTGGCGGTTGGCCCAGCGGTTACCGATACCCAGCACCACGTCGGACTTGAGCATGGTGGCGTTGCCGTAGCGGTGCGAGGTCTGCAGACCGACCATGCCGACCATCAGTGGGTGATCGTCCGGGATGGTGCCCCAGCCCATCAGGGTCGGGATGACCGGGATGCCGGTCAGTTCGGCGAACTCGACCAGTTTGTCGCTGGCATCGGCGTTGATGATGCCGCCACCGGCGACCAGCAGCGGACGCTCGGCGGTGTCGAGCATGGCCAGGGCTTTCTCGACCTGTACGCGGTTGGCGGCAGGCTTTTGCACTGGCAGTGGCTGGTAGGCGTCGATGTCGAATTCGATTTCGGCCATCTGCACGTCGAACGGCAGGTCGATCAGCACAGGGCCTGGACGGCCGGAGCGCATTTCATAGAAAGCTTTCTGGAACGCGTAAGGCACCTGGCCCGGTTCCAGAACGGTGGTCGCCCACTTGGTCACCGGCTTGACGATGCTGGTGATGTCGACGGCCTGGAAGTCTTCCTTGTGCAGGCGGGCGCGTGGCGCCTGGCCGGTGATGCACAGGATCGGGATGGAGTCGGCCGAGGCACTGTACAGGCCGGTGACCATGTCGGTGCCGGCAGGGCCCGAGGTGCCGATGCACACGCCGATGTTGCCGGCCTTGGTGCGGGTGTAACCCTCGGCCATGTGCGAGGCGCCTTCAACGTGGCGAGCGAGGACGTGATCGATACCGCCGACTTTCTTCAGGGCCGAGTACAGCGGGTTGATGGCGGCACCCGGGATACCAAACGCGGTTTCAACACCTTCGCGGCGCATCACCAGAACGGCTGCATCAATTGCTCTCATTTTGCTCATGGCTTTGTGCCTCATTGGTTTTGTAATTGTATACAAATGGCTTTTCGTCAGAGTGTATTCACGCCAGGCGACTCTGGTCAATCCATTTTCATCAGCGATGAGTGCTTTCGTCGGGAAGGCCATAAAAAAGGCGTTTCGTCAGAATTGGGCTATCGCTCTCGAATTATTGTATACAAAAAAATTCGCCATTGTGTTCTATTTGTTCTATTGCTTTCACACCTGCCCTCGGGCTCCTAACAACAAGAGGACCTTTCCATGAACGCATTGACCCTGAAAGTCGCCGTCAGCCTGGTGAACGCCGCGCTGGTGGCGGGCCGCAAGATCTCGTCGGCCCCCCTGACCGTTGCCGTGCTCGACAGCGGCGGCCACCTGCTGGCCCTGCAACGCGAAGACGGCGCCAGCCTGCTGCGCCCGCAAGTGGCCATGGGCAAGGCCTGGGGTGCGATTGCCCTGGGCAAAGGTTCGCGCCTGCTGGCGCTGGACGCGCAGCAGCGCCCGGCGTTCTTCGCCGCGCTCAATGGCTTGGGGCAGAGCCCGGTGGTGCCGGCGCCGGGTGGCGTGCTGATCCGTAATCAGCAGGGCGTGGTGCTGGGGGCGATCGGTATCAGTGGCGATACCTCGGACATCGACGAGCAGTGCGCGATCAGTGCGATCGAAGAGGCGGGGTTGACGGCGGATGCCGGTGTAGCGGCTTAAAACCTATCGCGGGGCAAGCCCGCTCCCACATGATGACCCTGTGGGAGCGGGCTTGCCCCGCGATGAACACACCACCGATCAAGCGTCCGGCTCACACCCCTTGAGCACCAGGCGAATGATGGTCTGCGCCGCGGCTTCGTAGTCGCTGTCTTCAAGCTTGGCCTTGCCGGTGACCACCGAGATCTGCCAGTCGAAGTCGGCGTAGGTCTGGGTCGCCGCCCAGATGCTGAACATCAGGTGGTGAGGGTCGATAGGGGCGATCTGGCCGCGGTCGATCCAGCCCTGGATGCACTCGATGTTGTGCCGGGCCTGTTCGTTGAGCTGTTCGACCTGGCTGGGGCTCAGGTGCGGGGCGCCGTGCATGATCTCGCTGGCGAATACCTTGGAGGCAAACGGCAGGTCGCGGGAGATCCGCACCTTGGAGCGGATGTAGGCGCTGAGCACTTCCCTGGCGTCACCCTCGGCATTGAACGGGGTGGACGCCTGCATGATTGGCTCGATGATGCTTTCCAGGACCTCGCGGTAGAGGTTTTCCTTGGATTTGAAGTAGTAATAGACGTTCGGCTTGGGCAGCCCGGCCTTGGCCGCGATATCGCTGGTCTTGGTGGCGGCGAAGCCCTTGTCGGCGAATTCCTCGCTGGCCGCGCGCAGAATCAGTTCTTTGTTGCGCTCGCGAATGCTGCTCATGGTTGACGCTGTTCCTCGTGACTGGCCGCAGGCGGCACAGGGCCTTCAAGGGCGGTGGCGCATGGTAGCACCGCGTTTGCAAAGGGCTCAAGCTGGCGACTTTGGGCTAGACTTGGGCCCTCACACACCGCTGGAATCAGGCAAACATGGCAGGCAGCAGTCTTCTGGTATTGATCGACGATATCGCCACGGTACTCGACGATGTCTCGGTAATGACCAAGGTCGCGGCAAAAAAGACCGCAGGGGTACTGGGTGACGACCTGGCGCTCAATGCCCAGCAGGTCACGGGGGTACGGGCCGAACGGGAAATCCCGGTGGTCTGGGCGGTGGCCAAGGGGTCGTTCGTCAACAAACTGATCCTGGTGCCGGCGGCGCTGTTGATCAGTGCGTTCATTCCCTGGGCGGTGACGCCGCTGCTGATGATCGGCGGCGCCTTCCTGTGCTTCGAAGGCTTTGAAAAGCTGGCGCACAAGTTCCTCCACAGCAAGGACGAGGACCAGGCCGACCAGGCGGCGCTGAAAGAGGCCGTGGCCGATCCTGCGGTTGATCTGGTGGCTTACGAGAACACCAAGATCAAGGGGGCGATCCGCACCGATTTCATCCTCTCGGCAGAGATCATCGCCATTACCCTGGGCACGGTCGCCGATGCGCCGCTGACCCAGCAGATCATCGTGCTGTCGGGCATTGCCATTGTCATGACCATCGGCGTGTACGGCCTGGTCGCCGGCATCGTCAAACTCGATGACCTGGGCTTGTGGCTGACCCAGAAAGCCTCGCGTGCGGCGCAGGCCCTGGGCAACGGTATCCTGCGTGCAGCGCCCTACATGATGAAAAGCCTGTCGGTGATCGGCACGGCGGCGATGTTCCTGGTCGGCGGCGGGATCCTGGTGCATGGCGTGGCGCCGTTGCACCATGCCATCGAAGCCTTCAGCGAAGGACGGGGCGGGGCGTTGACCGGGGCCTTGCTCAATGGCGGCATCGGTATCGTCGCCGGTGCCGTGGTGCTGGCCGTGGTGGCTGCGGTCGGCAAGCTCTGGCGGGCCGCCAGAGCGTGAGACCGATCGGCGACCGCGCTCAGTTTTTCAGCGCGGTCTGTTCGTTCTCATCCGGCTGCCAGTCCAGCAGGTGATGGGTGAAGCCGAAGCTTGCGACCTGGTAGTAGGCGATGGCGCGCTGGATCAGCGGATCGCGCTTGTCGCTGATCACCTCGCTGCTTTCGCCCAGGGCCTGGTTGTGCCGGCGCAAGCCGTCACGGGGGCTGAGGATCGCCAGGTCCTGGCCGTCGAACAAGCCCAGGTGCTGGTAGTTGCCGATCAGCACCCGCGGCGGCAGGTTGTCTTGCTGCATCAGGTCGCGGCCGAAGAACGTCGAGGTATAGCTCATGTTCAGCAGGCCGAGCAGGGTCGGTGCCAGGTCGATCTGGCTGGCCAGCTTCGATTCCTCGCGCGCCGGGATCAACTTGGGCGCATAGATGAACAGCGGGATCTGGTAGTTGCTGACCGGCAGGTCTTCCTTGCCGGCGCTGCCGGCGGTGTGGTCGGCGACGAAAATGAACAAGGTGTTGTCGAACCAGGGCTTGTTTCGCGCCTGCTCAAGGAAACGCCCGATCGCATAGTCGGTGTATTTCACCGCGCCATCGCGACCGTTGCCTGAAGGGATATCGATCCGGCCTTCGGGATAGGTATACGGGCGATGGTTGGAGGTGGTCATCAGTTGCAGGAAGAACGGCACCTGGTTGGCGTGGTCGGCGTCAGCCAGCTTGATGGCCTGGCGGTACAGGTCCTCATCGGACATGCCCCAGGCATTCTTGAAGCTGATGTCGGCTTCGTCGACGCTGCTCTGGTCGACGATCCGGTAGCCGTTGCCACTGAAGAACGCGTTCATGTTGTCAAAATAGCCACGCCCGCCATAGACGAACACGCTGTCGTAGCCCACTTCCGACAATTGCTGGCCAAGACTGGCATAGCCACTTTCACGGCCGATGCGCTTGACGATCGAACGGCCCGGCGTCGGCGGCATCGACAGGGTGATCGCCTCCAGGCCGCGATCGGTCCGGGTGCCCGTTGCATAGAAGTTGTTGAAGTACAGGCTCTGCGTGCGCAGGGCATCGAGATTGGGGGTGAGGTTGCGGGTATCGCCGTTGCTGCCCAGGTACCTGGCGCTCAGGCTCTCGATGGTGACCAGCACGATGTTGGGTGTGGTCGGGGTGCCCGCCTGGGTGATCTGCCGACGGATGCCCATGGGCTCCTGGTTGATGAAGCGGGCGTTGGGCTCTTGCAGTTCGCTGCGGATCAGCTGGGTCGATTGGCCTTCGTCCAGGCTGCCGTAGAACTGCGAGTAGTCCAGCTCGTTGTTGCGAAACGCGGCGAAGAACTGGTACGGCCCGTTGCTGGCCAGTTCCCGGGCATAGGCATTGCCGCCCTGGCCCCGTGGCATCTCCTGGTCGATCAGCAGCAGGCCTGTAGTTGCCAGCACTGCCAGCGCACCCAGGCTGGCCAGGCGCTGACGCCAGGTCGGCAAGGGCGCATCGAGAATCTGGCGCAGCGGTTTGCGCAGCAGCAGCGACAGCACCAGCGCGGTCAGTGCCAGTACGCTGAGAATCAGCCCGATGGGATAGGACTCGAGGATGTTGTTCAGGACCTCGTCGGAGTACACCAGGTAGTCGACGGCGATGAAATTGAAGCGCACACCGAACTCGTCCCAGAACAACCATTCGGCCACGGCCACGAACAGCATGATGAACAGGCTGGCAAACAGCACGGCGCGCAGCAGCCCGCGGTGCAGGCGCGTGCGCCACAGTGGCGCCGGGCACAGCAGCAGGTACAGGCCCAGGGGCAGGGCGGCATAGACCAGGAAGCTCAGGTCGTAGGCCAGGCCGGTGGTGAAGATCGAGAATAAATGCCCGCCGGCTTCACCCAGGTGAGTGAAGTACAGGACGCTTCGTGTCAGAAAGAAAGTGAATAACCATAGCGATATCAATAACAATAAATAGCGCATCGGCGCTGAGCGTATAGCGTGCATGGCGTTTGCCTTGTTGTTGTCGAAGAAGAGGGCGGGCAAACTAACGCCGGTAATGAGAAAGATATGTCAAATAAATGCAGTGAAGAAGTTTGCTGCTGGTTTATAGTGACGCCCCTTGAGCGCACAGGCATGTGCAGGCGGTAGTTGAATAAGGATCACTCGGATGTCCTTTAGAGCATTGACTTACGATGTCTTTCACCTGGGCTTGTACATGATCGCGGTGCTGGCCTGGACCACCTTGTGCGTCATGCTTTTGCTCAAGGTCCGAAGGCAGGTGGACGATGCATCGGCCCGCGGCTGCCTGTATGTGGGCGCGGTTGGCGCGTGTGTCTGCCTGGGGCTGTTGCTGGCGGATGTGTTGCGCCTGGTGGACGACAGTGTGGTGCTGGTGGGGTTGCTGGTGTTCGGTGCCATTGTTCCGGGTATGGCAATTACGGTGCTCTATGTTCGTTTGCGAACACAAGGTGAAAAAATTAATTGATTGTTTTTAGGAGATTTCTTTCTCTTACTTAAGAGAAATCTGAAATTTCAAACCGTGCCTTTTAACAGGCACGGTTTTCAACTATCGCTCGATCAGAAGTGCACTTTGACCAGGAAGCTGGCAGTGTTCTGGTCGGTATCGAAGGCATCGCTGTCCTTGATCCCGTACTTGTTCTTCCAGTAGTCGTATTCGAAACCGACATACAGCTGCTTCTCGCCCCAGTTCAACGCTTTGCCCAGGTCATATTTGACCTGTGGGTTGAAGTGCAGGTTGGCGTGGTAGTCGCCATGGCGGCTGGTGGAGTCGTTGTCGACCACCCAGTCCATGAAGCCATCGATGAGGATGTCGGACTTGCCCACGGGAATGGTGTACGACCAGACCGGGGTGATCTGCCAGACGTTGTCACCGGCACGGCTGCCATCGGTGGTGCGCTGGTAGAAGTTCAGCTGGAAGTAGTCGAAGCCCGGGATATTCAGGTCGAAGCCAGGGCCGATCAGGTAGGACTCGGTGTCGCCCTCGCCAAACTCGTAGGTCATGGCCAGCAGCACGTCCTTGATCGGACCGAACTCCAGGCGCTGGTCGAAGATCTTGCCGAACGACAGGCGCGGCGAGATCTCGCCGTAGTAGGTGTTCGGGCCGTTGTTGAAGTCCTTGTCGCCGTTGTAGAAGATCTTGTCGACGAACATGAAGTTGTCGCCGTACTTCCAGCCGTCGGCGTGCTCGAAGGTCACGGTCTGCTGGATTTCCGGGTTGACCGCGAAATTCTTGCCCCACAGGTAGGTCAGGCTGTTGTTCTGCCATTGCAGCAGATCGCCGGCGGTGGCGGCGGTGCTCGCCGCCAGCAGGCCGCTGGCGAGGATCAGGCTGTTGGTAATGCGCATCGCTGTGTTGCTCCCTTGATTGATTCTGTTGTCGGTACTCTGGACGGCACCGTTGGGTCTAAATAGTTGTCTTTCGAGTCAGTTTTTTTCGATTGGCCACAGCTGTTTGGCAAGAGCTGCGCCAACTTTCCGGGTACGGCACAACAATCCTGCTCGACGTCTTTCTGAACAGATGAAAGGGGTCTTTCAGGCTGGCGTCACGTCCACCGACCGCCCGAATTCATTGACTGAGCGGTCAGCAAACGCGGGCAGGATCCGTCCTGCCCTGATCGAGGGGCGCGCAGATTACTGGCTTGCGCGCGGGTCCTCAAGTGCTCCGTCCTGGAGCGGGTGTGGCTAAAACTGTGCGTTTGGTCAGGTTTTAGAAGTGAACCTTCACCAGGGCGCTGGTAACGCTCTGGTTGGTATCGAGCCGGCCACTGTTCTCGATGCCGTATTTGTCTTTCCAGTAGCTGTACTCGATACCCACGTACAGCTGCTTGGCGCCCAGGTTCAGGGCCTTGCCCAGGTCGTACTTGACCTGTGGGTTGAACTGCAGGTTGGCGTGGTAGGTGCCGCGCCGGGTCTCGTCGTTGTCGACCACCCAGTCCATGTAGCCGTCGATCAGGATGTCGGAGCGACCTACGGGAATGGTGTAGGAAAAGGTTGGGGTGATTTGCCAGACGCGATCACCCGGGCGGCTGCCCTCGGTGTTGCGCTGGTAGAAGTTCAGGGTGAAGTAGTTGAAACCGGGAATCGCCAGGTTGAAGCCGGGGCCGATCAGGTAGGCCTCGTTGTCGCCTTCGCCCGACTCGTAGGTCATGGCCAGCAACACGTCGGTGATCGGACCGAATTCGAGTTTCTTGCCGAGCATCTTGCCGAACGACAGGCGTGGGCTGAACTCGCCGTAGTAGGTGTTGTTGCCTTTGTTACGGTCGGTGCCGCCGTTGTAGAAGATCTTGTCGACGAACATGAAAGTGTCGCCGTATTTCCACTGGTTGGCGTGCTCGAAGGTCACGGTCTGCTGGATGGCGGGGTTGACCTGGAAGTCCTTGCCATAGAGGTAGGAGAGGCTGTTGGTGTGCCACAGCAGGAAGTCTCCTGCGCTGGCGGGCATGGTGGCCAGCAGACTGCTACCCAACAGAAGGGGAGTGATGATGCCTTTCATGTTGTGTTTCCCGGCGTTGTTATTGTTGGTCTTGGGTTTTTCGGCGCGAAGCGCCCCGGCCGACCCGCTCCCACGGGTCGACGGTGCTGCATGGTGCTTGGGTGGAGCAGGGCGGCAAGCGCCGCCCGAAAACTCAGTGCTGGTGGGCGGTGTCGTTATGCGCGGCACGTTCGGCGCCGCCCAGGATGTTGAACAACAGGTTGAGGATCAGCGCGCTGACCGTGGCCATGGCGATGCCGCTGTGGGTAATGGGTTCCATCCACTGGGGCATCTGCGCGAAGAACTCCGGGCGTACCACCGGGATCAGGCCCATGCCGACGCTGACGGCCACCAGCAGCTGGTTGCGGCGATCGGCGATGTCGGCTTCCTGGAGGATCTTGATACCGGTGGCGGTGACCATGCCGAACATGGCGATGGACGCGCCGCCCAGCACCGCCGGTGGAATCGAGGCGATCAGGAAGGCCGCCTTGGGCAGCAGGCTGAGCAGGATCAGGAAACCGCCGGCGACCACGGTGACATAGCGGCAACGCACGCCGGTCATCTGCACCAGACCGATGTTCTGGGCGAACGAGGAGTGGGTGAAGGTGTTGAAGAAGCCGGCGACGAACGATGCACCGGCATCGCACATCAGGCCGCGGCGCAGCATGCCCGGGGTGACTTCCCGGTCGGTGACCTTGCCCAGGGCCAGGAACATGCCGGTGGACTCGACGAAGATGATCACCACCACCAGGCACATCGACAGGATCGGCGCCAGGCTGAAGGTCGGCATGCCGAAGTGCAGCGGCGTGACCACTTGCAGCCAGGGCGCCTCGTCGAGGCCTGAAAGGTCGACCATGCCGATGGAGCCGGCAAGGATGTAGCCCAGGCCCATGCCGATCAGCACCGAGACATTGACCCAGAAGCCACGCATGAAGCGATTGACCAGCAGGATGGTGGCCAGCACCAGGCCGGCGACGATCAGGTAGATGGGCGAGCCGAAGGTTTCGGCACTGGCGCCGCCACCGGCCCAGTTGACCGCAACCGGGAACAGCGACAGGCCGATCGAGGTGATGACCGTACCGGTCACCAGGGGCGGGAAGAAGCGCACCACCTTGGACATGAACGGCGCGATGATCATGCCGAAGAACCCGGCGGCGATGGTCGCGCCGAAGATCCCCTGCAGGCCGACGCCAGGCATGCCGGCCATGGCGACCATGCTGCCGACAGCGGCGAAGCTTGCACCCATCATGACTGGCATGCGGATGCCGACTGCGCCAATGCCGAACGACTGGACGATGGTGGCGACACCAGCGACCAGCAGGTCGGCATTGATCAGGAAAGCGATTTCTTCACGAGAAAGGCCGGCGGCCTGGCCGATGATCAAGGGCACGGCAATCGCGCCTCCATACATCAGCAAGACATGCTGCAGACCCACCAGGAACAGTTGGAGCAAGGGCAGTGGCTGTCGTGGGGGCGCAACGGGGATGTACGCCTTGCGTGACTCGGACATGCAACACCTCGGTTTTGTTTTTATTCTTTAGCGCCGCAAGCTCAAGCGCCCGGCTTCAGGAGGAAGCAGGAAGTCGCGCTTGGCTTGCAGCTTGTAGCTTGCCGCGTGAAACGTGTCGCTTAGTGGGTCGGAGCACCCTTGGCGATCCAGGCACCGATCAGCTCACGCTCCTGCTGGGTCATCTGGGTGATGTTGCCCAGTGGCATGATCTGCGTGGTCACGGCCTGCGCCTGGATGCGCGCGGCCTGCTGCTGGATCTGTTGCGGGGTGTCGAGCATCACACCGGCGGGGGCGGCGCTGAACAGCGGGCTGGTCGGCTTGGCCGAGTGGCACACGGTGCAACGCTCCTGGATGACGCTGTGGATCTTGTCGAAACCGGCGTCGTCGAGCTTGGCGGTGGCAGCCGCTGGCGCTTCGGCAGGTGCAGCAGGCTCGGCAGGTGCGGCGGCTTTCTCGGCCGCTTTTTCGGCTGCGGTCTTGCCACCCAGGGCGGTTTCCGGCAGCGGCTGGTACTCGACCTTGGCGGCGGCCTGCTCAGGGGCGGTCGGCATCGGCGCGGGGCCGGTGACGTAAGCCAGGCAGATCATCGACAGGGCACCGACCGGCAGGGTCCAGGCGTACTTGTTGCTGTCATGACGGGTGTTGAAGTAGTGACGCACCAACACCGCAGCCACCGCGATACCGGCCAGGATCAACCAGTTGTACTGGCTGCCGTAGGTGCTCGGGAAGTGGTTGCTGATCATGATGAACAGCACTGGCAGGGTGAAGTAGTTGTTGTGCCGCGAGCGCAGCAGGCCCTTGGCCGGCAGTACCGGATCCGGGGTCTGGTTGGCTTCGATGGCGGCGACCAGCTGACGCTGGGCCGGCATGATGATGCGGAACACGTTACCGACCATGATGGTGCCGATGATCGCGCCGGTGTGCAGGTAGGCGCCACGACCGCTGAACACCTGGCTGAAGCCGTAGCAGGCGGCGATGACCAGTACGAACAGCACCAGGCCCAGCAGGGCAGGGCGCTTGCCCAGTGGCGAGTCGCAGAGGAAGTCGTAGATGAACCAGCCGGCGATCAGCGAACCGACGCCGATGGCGATACCTTCACCACCGCTCAGGGTGCTGCCGGGGGCCAGCAGGTACAGGGTCGGGTTCCAGTAGAACACCAGGCACAGCAGGGCAATACCCGACATCCAGGTGAAGTACGCTTCCCATTTGAACCAGTGCAGGTTCTCCGGCATTTTTGGCGGAGCCAGCTTGTACTTCTCCAGGTGGTAGATACCGCCACCATGGATGGCCCAAAGATCGCCCGAAAGACCGTCGCGCGGGTTGGCCCGGTTAAGGTTGTTCTCCAGCCAGACGAAGTAGAACGACGCGCCGATCCAGGCCACGCCAGTGATCATGTGAACCCAACGCACGCTCAGGTTCAGCCATTCCAACAGATGTGCTTCCACAGTCTTTACCTCTACCCTGGCACCCTGTAGCCGGGTGCTCAGGCCTTCTCTTATTGGTGGGGGGCGAGGATCAGTTGCTCATCCTCTTTGAAGAAATGTTCGTCGCAGTTGTTGCCAGAACCACTGCGATCAACCACCAGGAAGTCATCCCGCTTTTCGATCGTCAGGACCGGATGGTGCCAGACGCCGCGATGGTAATTGATGCCCTGCCTTCCATTACTGCGGAAGGCACGGACAAGGCCCGATACAGGTGCATCGCCAACTGGCGCGACCACGATCAGAAAGGGATTGCCGAGCAGCGGAATGAACGCCTGGCTGCCCAGCGGATGGCGCTCCAGCATGCGAACGGTCAGTGGCATGTCCAGCGCGTCGGCGCGGAAGATGCTGATGATCGCGTTGTCCTCGGGCTGGGCGGTCTGAACCGTCGCCAGCTTGTGGAAGCGCATGGTCGAACCGTTGTTGATCATGAAGTGGTCGCTGCCGTCGGTTTCGATCACGTCACCGAAAGGGGCGAAGGCTTCTTTGGTCAGGGGTTCAATCACTAAAGTGCGCATGCGGGTTCTCTTTATTCTGTGTTGTGGAGGGCGGTACTCGACCGACCCTTAAAGTTGCAGCAGGCGGAACAGGGCAATCAGGTTGATCTGCGCCAGCGCTTCCTTGAACTCGGCCTCGGCCGAGTTGTGGATGCGCTTTTCGAACGAGGCGAGGATCTGGTGCCGGTTGCTGCCTTTGACCGCCATGATGAACGGGAACTGGAACTTGGCCTTGTAGGCGTCGTTGAGCTCGGTGAAGCGGGCGAACTCTTCGGCGGTGCACTGGTGGATGCCGGCGCCGGCCTGTTCGTTGGTGCTCGACTCGGTCAGTTCACCCTGGATCGCGGCCTTGCCGGCAAGGTCCGGGTGAGCGTTGATCAGGGCCAGCTGGGCGGCGTGATCGGCGCTCAGGAGAATGTCGCTCATGCGCTGGTGCAGGGCTTCGATCTGCTCGATTTCCTGCAGCTGGCCCAGGTCGTAGGCCTTCTCGGCGACCCACGGCGAGTGCTCGTAGATGTCGGCGAAGGCGTCGACGAAAGCGGCGCGATCCAGGGTCGAAGGCTTGAGGGTCTTGAAAGCGGTCATTTGGCGTTCTCGGCTTGGAAAGGGTGGGTGGCATGCCAGTGACGGGCGATGTCCACGCGCCGGGCGAACCAGACCTGATCATGGCTCTTGGCGTATTCGACGAAGCGCTTGAGCGCGGCCAGGCGCGCCGGGCGGCCGACCAGGCGGCAGTGCAGGCCGATGGAAAGCATCTTCGGCGCTTCGGCGCCTTCTTCGTACAGCACGTCAAAGGCGTCCTTGAGGTACTGGAAGAACTGTTCGCCGCAGTTGAAGCCCTGGACCTGGGTGAAGCGCATGTCGTTGGTGTCCAGGGTGTACGGGATCACCAGGTGCGGCTTGTCGGTCGGGTTGTTCGGCTCCCAGTAGGGCAGGTCGTCGTCGTAGGTGTCGCTGTCATAGAGGAAACCACCTTCTTCCATCACCAGGCGGCGGGTGTTCGGGCCGGTGCGGCCGGTGTACCAGCCCAGCGGACGCTCGCCGGTCAGCTCGGTGAGGATGCGGATGGCTTCGAGCATGTGCTCGCGTTCCTGGGTCTCGTCCATGTACTGGTAGTCGATCCAGCGGTAGCCGTGGCTGCAGATCTCATGGCCGGCTTCGACCATGGCGCGGATCACATCCGGGTGACGCTGGGCGGCCATGGCCACGGCGAAGACGGTCAGCGGCACGCCGCTGTCCTTGAACAGCTTGAGCAGGCGCCACACACCGGCGCGGCTGCCGTACTCGTAGAGGGACTCCATGCTCATGTTGCGCGCGCCCTGCAGCGGCTGGGCGGCGACCATTTCCGAAAGAAAGGCTTCGGACTCTTTGTCACCGTGCAGGATGTTGCGTTCGCCACCTTCTTCGTAATTGAGCACGAAAGACAAAGCGATGCGGGCATTCCCCGGCCAGCGCGGATGGGGTGGGGTGTTGCCGTAACCGATCAGGTCGCGAGGGTAATCAGCGCTCACTGCAGTCTTCCTTCTTGTACGTGAATTCGGAGGGCGTGGCGTCCGGGTAGGAAAACGGCCACGACGATGGGTTGATTGTATACAACTTTATTTACGATTTGTAAGCCTGTTTTTTTGCATTTCTTCGCCTTTGCACCCCGAAAACCCGTGATGAGACACCCTGCAAGAAACCTGCCTGATCGGTCAGCTAATGACGCTGTCGTCGGCCAGCGGTATGGATTTGCGACTGATGGTGTATTTACAGCGGATGATCGGCGTGTCAGGAAAGAATACCGAATAATTGTGTACAATTTTACAGAAAAATGTCTTAATAATCCGACAGCCGTACCCCGCGGTGTTTACTGCCGCTGCCGTACGGGTATTTTTTGCCCACAGATAGAACAGAGGCGAGCAAGCAATGGGACGTTTGACCACGCATGTACTGGATGCCGCGCATGGCTGCCCTGGCAGTTCGATCAAGGTCGAGCTGTACCGGGTCGAAGGCCAGCAGCTGGAACTGGTGAACACCACCCTGACCAACAGCGATGGCCGTTGCGACGCGCCACTGTTGCAGGGCGACGACTACCGCAGCGGTGTCTACCAGCTGCAGTTCAGCGCCGGCGATTACTACCGTGCCCGCGGCGTGCAACTGCCCGAGCCTGCTTTCCTGGATGTGGTGGTGCTGCGCTTTGGCATCAATGCCGAACAGGATCACTACCACGTGCCGCTGTTGATCTCGCCGTACAGTTACTCGACCTATCGTGGAAGCTAGTTGGTCGCTAGAAGAATCTTCGTAGGTCCTTAGCCCGCTCACACTGCGGGCTTTTTTTTTGGGGTTCTTCACGGAATACAGGGGCTACGATCCTTGGGCTTGGGCTTGGGCTTGGGCTTGGGCTTGGGCTTGGGCTTGGGCTTGGGCTTGGGTGTCGAGGTGGCGAGCTTATCCATTCCATGCAGCGACGCGGCCGGCCCCTTCCGCCCTTACGGCGGGTCCCTTTTGTCTTGGCAAAAGGAACCAAAACCGCTCGCTCCTGCATCCGG
>NZ_JALRNF010000062.1 GCF_030272895.1 Pseudomonas sp. BGr12
GGTGTGGGCGCGCTCCCCCCCCGGGGGCCCGCCGCGCCCGGGGGGGGGGGGCGCCCCCCTGGTTTGGGGGGGGCCCCCCCCCCCCCCCTGGGGGCCCCCCCCCCGCTCCCACAGTAAGCCTGGTTCCACTGTATTGGACTCTCACCCGCGCGGCAGGCGAATCCTGAACTGCGCCCCGCCCAGCGCCGACTGGCTGACAGTCAGGGTTCCACCCTGGCTCTCGATCGCCCGCCGGCTGATCGCCAGCCCCAGACCGAAGCCGCCGGTAGCACGATCGCGACTGCGGTCCAGGCGGTAGAACGGCTGGAAGATCAGCTCGCGCTGGTCATGGGGAATGCCGATGCCGTCGTCCTCGACAGTGACCAGGCAATGCCCCTCGGCATCCAGCTTCAGGCGCAGCAGCAGTTGCCGGTCGCAATAGCGCATGGCATTGCGTACCAGGTTCTGTACCGCCCGGGCCGTCAGGCGCGGGTCGAGGATGAAGCGCGGCAGGCTGTCGTCGGCGCGTACCTGCCATTCGATGCCGCGGCTGTCGAGCTCTTCGGCAAAGCTGCCAAGGATGCTGTCGACCAGCTCCAGCAACGACACCTCGACCCGTTCCCGGGCCTGGTCGGCATTCTGCAGGCGGCTGTAGGACAGCAGTTCGAGCACCAGCTCGTCCAGTTCGCGCACATGCCCGACCAGTTCCAGCAAGCGCTTGCGACAGCCCGGCGGCACCTCGTCGAACAGCAGCACCAGGCCGAAGTCCAGGCGCGTCAGCGGTGTGCGCAGTTCATGGGACACCGCATTGAGCAGTTCGCGTTGCTGGGTCAGCAGGCGTTCGACGTCCTGGGCCATGGTGTCGAACACCTGCGCCAGTTCACCGATGTTCGAGCGCGCCGGGATATGGGTACGTTCCGACAGCTGCCCCTGGCCCAGGCGCCGGGCGGTTTCCTTGAGCCGTTCCAGGTCGCGCCAGTGCGGCCAGACCCAGAGCAGCAGGCAGCCGAGCAAGGCAGCGCCGATCAGTACCGTGACGCCCCAGGACAGCAGGTTGATGTCCAGCGGGTCCGGCGGGTTGCGCAGCTCCACCGCCCAGGTGCCATCCAGCGGCGCCAGGGCGGCCTTGTAGTAGCCCCAGTCGCCCAGGGTGACGACATTCTCCCCGGCGTTCAGGCGCGCACGATCGGCATAGGACAGGCCGATCTGGTCCTGGCGCCGCAGCTCGATCTCCAGTGGCGCGAAGTCCGCCGCCAGTTGCCGCTCGACCTCGGGCCACTGCGCCGCCGGCACCTGCTGGAAGCGCTCGACGATCAGCTTCTGCACGCCTTTGGCCTGGTCCAGGTTGTAGGCGATGAAACGCTCGTGGAAGGCGCCGACGATGCCGTCGGGAATCAGCAGCAAGGCGCCTGCGTAGGCGGCGATGGTCACCAGGTACAGGCGAACGAGGATCTTCAGCATGGTGGCCTCAGAACTCCCATTCCAGGCGGCTGAACAGGTAGCCCTTGCCCCACACGGTCTTGATCTTGCGCGCTTCGCCGGCGTTGTCGTCGAACTTGCGTCGCAGCTTGGAAATGGCCACGTCCACCGAACGGTCGGTGCCGTTGAATTCGATGCCGCGCAGTTGCTGCAGGATGCGGTCGCGGCTGAGCACTTCGCCGGCATTGCGCGCCAGCACCACCAGCAGGTTGTACTCGCCGCTGGACAGTTCCACCTGTTGCTCGCGCCAGAACACGTTGCGCTCGGCGAGATCGATGCGCAGGCCGCCGACCACGATCAGGTCGGTCTCCAGGCGCGGCTCGTTGATGCTGCTGCGGCGCAGCAAGGTGCGTACCCGGGCCAGCAACACCCGCGGCTCGCAGGGTTTGGTGACGTAGTCGTCGGCGCCCATCTCCAGGCCCAGGACCTGGTCGTGGCTGTCGTCGCGGGCGGTGAGCATGAGGATCGGCAGGGCCTGTGACTCGGCCCGCAACAGGCGACAGACCTGCAGGCCGTCGAGCCCGGGCAGCATCAGGTCGAGGATCACCAGGTCCGGTTTGCTGCGCCGGGCTTCGGCCAGCACGTGGTCGCCGCGGGCGATCACGTTGACGCAAAAGTCGTTGCGCTGCAGGTAGCTGGCGATCAGTTCGGACAGGGCGCAGTCGTCTTCGACCAGGAGGATGTTCGGCATGGGTAGTTTGACAGGCTGGGAAAGTCAGGCAAGGATATAGAACCTTGTGCGCCGCCAGCGCAAGCCTTCACACTTTTTCACATTCGAGCTACATAGCTTAACAGTTGCCCGCAAGCCTCCTGCCTTAGCATTGCCGGATCATTTATGGAAGATCCGCATGTTCAGTACAAGCCCCGCTCGTCTGCGCGCCCTTTCGGCGCTGCTCGTCGTCTCCCTGTCCCTGAGCGCGTGCGATGACGGCCCATCGGTCGAAGAAAAAGCCCCGCCCAGCACCGTGCGCATCGAGACCGTGCGCGTCCAGCCGCTGGCCATCAGCAGCGAACTCAACGGTCGCATCCTCGCCCCGCGCACGGCCGAAGTACGCGCCCGGGTGGCCGGCGTGGTGCTCAAGCGGGTGTACCGCGAAGGCAGCGACGTCAAGCAGGGCGATGTGTTGTTCCGCATCGACCCGGCACCGTTCCAGGCCGACTACGACAGCGCCCGCGCGGTGCTGGCCAAGGCCGAGGCCAACCAGTACCAGACGCGCCTGCAGGACCAGCGCTACCGCGAGCTGATCGCCATCAATGCCGTCAGCCGCCAGGACCACGACAACGCCCGCGCCGCCGCCCTGCAGGCCGACGCCGCCGTGGCCGAGGCCAAGGCCGCCCTGGAACGGGCGCGCCTGAACCTGGGCTACGCCACGGTGACGGCGCCGATTTCCGGGCGCATCGGCCGAGCCCTGGTCACCGAAGGCGCGCTGGTCGGCCAGAACGAAAGCACGCCGCTGGCGACCATCCAGCAACTGGACCCGATCCACGCCGACGTCACCCAGTCCACCCGCGAGCTCAACGCCCTGCGCCGTGCCTTGCGTGCCGGTGAACTGCAACAGGTCGGCCAGGACCAGGCCAGCGCCACCCTGATCCAGGATGACGGCACCGTCTACCCGCTGCCGGGCAAGCTGCTGTTCTCCGACATCAGCGTCGACCCGAGCACCGGGCAGATCACCCTGCGCAGCGAGTTCCCCAACCCGGACCTCGACCTGCTGCCGGGCAGCTTCATCCGTGTGCGCCTGGAGCAGGCGATCAAGCAGCAAGGCATCAGTGTGCCGCAACGGGCCATCCTGCGTGACAGCGCAGGCCAGCCGCGGGTGCTGCTGGTCGATGCCCAGCAACGCATCGAGGAGCGCCCGGTGGTGCTCGGCGGCGTGCAGGACGACCGCTGGATCGTCAGCCAGGGCCTGGCCCCGGGCGACCGGATAGTGGTCGAAGGCGTGCAGCACGTCAGCCCGGGCGACCAGGTACAGGTCGACAACGCGGGCAAGGACGCCCCTTCCATCGTTCAGACCACCGGCCAGTGAGGGCCTGATTCATGCCGCAGTTTTTCATTGACCGCCCGGTGTTCGCCTGGGTGGTCGCCTTGTTCATCCTGCTGGCCGGCGCCCTGGCGGTGCCGCAACTGCCGGTGGCCCAGTACCCCGATGTGGCGCCGCCGCAGGTGGAAATCTACGCCGTGTACCCCGGTGCCTCGGCGCAGACCATCGACGAAAGCGTGGTCAGCCTGATCGAAGAGGAACTCAACGGCGCCGACAACCTGCTCTACTTCAGTTCCCAGAGCAGCCTGGGCAGCGCCCTGATCACCGCCACCTTCGAGCCGGGCACCAACCCCGACCTGGCCCAGGTCGATGTGCAGAACCGCCTGAAAGTGGTGGAGTCGCGCCTGCCACGGCCGGTCACCCAGCAGGGCCTGCAGGTGGAAAAGGTCTCCACCGGCTTTCTGCTGATGGTGACCCTCACCGCCGAAAACGGCAGCCTCGATGAAGTGACCTTGAGCGACTTCCTGGCGCGCAACGTGATGAACGAGATCCGCCGCCTCAAGGGTGTCGGCAAGGCCCAGCTGTATGGCGCCGAGCGGGCCATGCGGATCTGGATCGACCCGCGCAAGCTGATCGGCTTCAACCTCACCCCCGACGACGTCAACGAAGCGATTGCCGCCCAGAACGCCCAGGTCGCCCCAGGCAGCATCGGCGATTTGCCCGGTACCGGCACCCAGGAGATCACCGCCAACGTAATCATCAAGGGCCAGTTGAGCACCGTGCAGGAGTTTTCCGATATCGTCCTGCGCGCCAACCCCGACGGCTCGCGGGTGATCATCGGCGATGTCGCCCGGGTCGAGATCGGCAGCCAGGAGTACCTCTACGGCACCCGTCTGAACGGCAAGCCCACCAGCGCCTTCAGCGTCAAGCTGTCGCCGGGGGCCAACGCCATGGAAACCGCGACCCTGGTCCGCGCCAAGCTCGACGAGCTGTCGCGCTACCTGCCGCCGGGCGCCAAGTTCGATATCCCCTACGACACCTCACCCTTCGTCAAGGTCTCGATCCAGCAGGTGATCACCACCCTGCTCGAAGCCATGGCCCTGGTGTTCGCGGTGATGTTCCTGTTCCTGCAGAACATCCGCTATACCCTGATCCCCACCCTGGTGGTGCCGGTGGCGCTGATGGGCACCTTTGCGGTGATGCTGGCGCTGGGCTTTTCGGTCAACGTGCTGACCCTGTTCGGCATGGTCCTGGCCATCGGCATCCTGGTGGACGACGCCATCGTGGTGGTGGAGAACGTCGAGCGGATCATGAGCGAAGAAGGCCTGTCGCCGCGGGAGGCGACGAAAAAGGCCATGGGCCAGATCAGTGGCGCCATCGTCGGCATCACCCTGGTGCTGGTGGCGGTGTTCCTGCCCATGGCCTTCATGAAGGGCTCGGTGGGGGTGATCTACCAGCAGTTCTCGCTGTCGATGGCGGTGTCGATCCTGTTCTCGGCCTTCCTCGCCCTGAGCCTGACCCCGGCGCTGTGCGCCACCCTGCTCAAGCCGATTGCCAAGGGCGCGCATCATGCCAAGGGCGGTTTCTTCGGCTGGTTCAACCGGCGCTTCGAGGCCCTGACCAACGGCTACCAGCGCTGGGTCATCCAGGCCCTCAAGCGCACCGGGCGCTACCTGCTGGTCTACCTGGTGCTGGTGGCGGGGCTGGTGTATGGCTTCAGCCAGTTGCCCTCCTCGTTCCTGCCCACCGAAGACCAGGGCTACACCATCACCGATATCCAGCTGCCGCCGGGGGCCAGCCGCGCCCGCACCGAACAGGTGGCGGCGCAGATCGAGGCGCACAACGCCACGGAACCGGGGGTGGGCAACAGCACCCTGGTACTCGGCTTCAGTTTCTCCGGCGACGGCCAGAATGCCGCGCTGGCCTTCACCACGCTCAAGGACTGGTCCGAGCGCGGCGCCGACGACAGCGCGCAAGCCATTGCCGACCGCGCCAATGCCGCCTTCAGCCAGCTCAAGGACGCCATTGCCTATTCGGTGCTGCCACCGCCGGTGGACGGCCTGGGCACCTCCAGCGGCTTCGAGTTCCGCCTGCAGGATCGCGGCGGCCTGGGGCACGCGGCGTTGATGGCGGCCCGTGACCAGTTGCTGGCCAATGCTGAAAAGAGCCCGGTGCTGGTCAACGTGCGTGAAAGCGCCCTGGCCGAAAGCCCGCAGGTGCAACTGGAAGTCGACCGCAAGCAGGCCAACGCCCTGGGCGTGTCCTTTGCCGATATCGGCAACGTGCTCAACACCGCGGTGGGCTCCAACTACGTCAACGACTTCCCCAACCAGGGCCGCATGCAGCGCGTGGTGGTGCAGGCCGAAGGCGACCAGCGCAGCCAGGTCGACGACCTGCTCAGGATCCATGTGCGCAACAGCAGCGGCAAGATGGTCCCGCTGTCGGCCTTCGTCCAGGCCAGGTGGATCACCGGCCCGGTGCAGCTGACCCGCTACAACGGTTATCCGGCGGTGGCCATCTCCGGCGAGCCGGCACCGGGCTACAGCTCGGGCCAGGCCATGGAGGAAATCCAGCGTCTGGTGAACCAACTGCCGCTGGGCATGGGCCTGGAATGGACCGGCCTGTCGCTGCAGGAGCGCCTGTCCGGCAGCCAGGCGCCGATGCTCATGGCCCTGTCGCTGCTGGTGGTGTTCCTGTGCCTGGCGGCGCTGTACGAAAGCTGGTCGATCCCGACCTCGGTGCTGCTGGTGGTGCCGCTGGGCGTGCTCGGCGCGGTGGTTGCCGTGAGCCTGCGCGGCATGCCCAACGATGTGTTCTTCAAGGTCGGCCTGATCACCCTGATCGGCCTGTCGGCGAAGAACGCGATCCTGATCATCGAGTTCGCCAAGCACCTGGTCGATGAAGGCCATGACCTGGTCGAGGCTACGGTGCAGGCGGCGCGCTTGCGCCTGCGGCCGATCGTCATGACCTCGCTGGCCTTCATCCTCGGCGTGGTGCCCCTGGCCATCGCCAGCGGCGCAAGCTCGGCCAGCCAGCAGGCGATCGGCACCGGGGTGATCGGCGGCATGCTGAGCGCCACCCTGGCGGTGGTGTTCGTGCCGGTGTTCTTCGTGGTGGTCATGCGCCTGACCGGCAAGCGCCGGGCCCGGGCCCAGCAGGACCAACCGGCGCTGGAACAACGCTGATCTGGACAGCACGCGGCGTGCATGGGAAGGTGAACGGCTGACATTGCCAGGAGCCGTCCCATGACCGCCACCCCTCCCCCCTGCTCCATCCTCCTGCTGGCCGGCGGTCGCGGCCAGCGCATGGGCGGCCAGGACAAGGGCCTCATACCCTGGCAGGGCAAGCCGCTGATTGCCCATGTGCAGGCCGTGGTACGGCCCTTGACCGACGACCTGATCATCTCCTGCAACCGTAACCAGGACCAGTACCGGCCCTATGCCGACCAGTTGGTGAACGATGCCGAGGCGGATTTCCCCGGCCCGCTGGCGGGGGTGCTGGCCGGCCTTGCGGTGGCCCGGCATCCCTGGTTGCTGGTGCTGGCCTGCGATGCGCCGCTGATCGACCGGGCGCTGGTGCTCGATCTGATGCGGCAGGCCAATGATCAGAACCAGCCGGCCATGGCGCGCCAGGCGGGTTACTGGCAACCGATGTTCAGCCTGATTCCCTGCGCGCTGCGGGGTGACCTCGAGCAGGCCTGGCAACAGGGTGAGCGGGGTTTGCAGCGGGTGCTGCACCGTTATTCGGTGCGGGCGCTGGACTATGCCGAGGATGATCGGCGCCTGAGCAATTTCAACAGTCCCGAGTTTCTCGAGCGTTGATACGGGTCTTATCGCGGGGCAAGCCCGCTCCCACAGGAGCGGGCTTTCCCCCCCCTGGCGTCCACGCAGGCGCGAGCGAATACGGTGGCACACAATAAACACCAGCAGCACCACACCCACGGCCAGGTCGATCTTGCAGGCCATGTTGTTGAACACCTGGGCCGCCTCCGCCTTGAGCTCGCGACCCTTGTCGGTCAGCAACAGGTTGCGCCGGCGGCGGTCGGCCGGGTCCAGGTAGACGGTGATGAAGCCATTGTCGGCCAGGCGCTTGACGATAGGTGTCAGGGTGCCGAGGTCGAACAGGGTCAGTTCACTCAGGGTGCTGATCGAGACATCGTCCTTGCCCCACAAGCCGGCCATCACCAGCAGTTGCGGGTAGGTAACCCCGCGCTGGCGCAGCGGCTCGGCGTAATCGCGGACCATGGCATTGGCTGTCGAATACAGCGAGAAGCAGAGCATCTTGTCGAAGTCGAACGTCGGGTCAAGCATAGACACCTCCCTTGACGTGACTGAACGCACGCACTGCGTCCACCACAACGGCCAGGGCCTCTGGCGTGGTCGCCGGGTGCAGGTCCCTGCCCAGATTGAACACATGGCCAAAACCCGCCGAGGGTGGGCCGAAGGCCTGCAGGGTGCGCTGCACTTCGCGACGGATGCAGGCCTCATCGCCCAGCAGCGCAGCCGGGTCGAGATTGCCCTGCAAGGCCACGCTGTTGCCCACCAGCTGCCGGGCCAGGCCCAGGTCGCAGCGCGGATCGAGCCCCAGGCAATCGACGCCGCTGTCGGCCATGCTGCCGAGCCACTGGCTGGCACCCTGGGCATGGAGGATCACCGGGACCCGCAGGCCCTGGTGGGTCTTGTGCAGGCGGGCCAGCACTTCACGCACATAGAACAGGGAGAAACGCTGGTAGACACCATCGGCCAGGGCACCGGCAAAGGGATCGAGCAGCATCACCACCTGGGCACCGGATTCTATCTGAGCGTTGAGTGAGGCAGCCACTGCCCGGCTGGTGGTCTGCAGCAGGCGATGGAGCAACTCCGGTCGCCGGTAGAGCATTTTCTTGATCAGCTGGAAATCCCCCGGCGGCCCGCCTTCGACCATGTAGCAAGCCAGGCTCCAGGGGCTGCCGGCCACACCGATCAGCGCGGCCCGGCCGGCCAGCGCGTGGCGCGACTGCGCCACCGCCTGGCAGAGGTATTCCAGGGCCTGGGGCTCAGGTACCCGCAGGCGCTTGATCGCCGTTTCATCGCGCAACGGGTGACGCAACCGCGGCCCTTCGCCGGCGACGAAATACAGGCCCAGGCCCATGGCATCGGCAAGCATGAGCATGTCGTGGGCGACGACCGCCGCATCCAGGTTGAACCGTTGTACCGGCTGCACGGTGGCTTCGCTGGCATACGCCGGTGTCTTGTACAGCGACAACAGGCTGCCCGCCCGGGCGCGCAGGGCCCGGTACTCCGGCAGGTGGCGACCGGCCTGGCCCATCAGCCAGACCGGCGTGCGGACCACCGGCTGACGCAGCAGGGCCTTGATGAAGGATTTAGTGTGCAAGGACATCACTCATGCTGGATGGACGAGATGGGTTGGAATGTCCGCACGTCAGTGGCGGCGCGATACCGCATCGGCAATCTCGCGGCGCAGGGCCGAGACGGTGGCGCGATAGTCGTGCTGGGCGAATATCGCCGTGCCGGCGACGAACATATCGGCACCCGCTGCGGCGACTTGACCGATGGTTTCAAGATTGACCCCACCGTCAACTTCCAGGCGGATGTCGCGCCCACAGTCATCGATCAGCTTGCGCGCTGCGGCGATCTTGGGCAACACCGAAGGGATGAAGCGCTGGCCGCCAAAGCCCGGGTTCACTGACATCAGCAGGATCAGGTCGAGCTTGTCCAGCAGGTAACGGGCGGCGTCCAGGGTACTGGCCGGGTTGAACACCAGGCCCGCCTTGCAACCCAGGTCCTTGATCAGTTGCACCGAGCGGTCCAGGTGCAGGGTGGCCTCCGGGTGGATGGAGATATAGTCGGCACCCGCCTCGGCGAACGCCTGGATCATGCTGTCCACCGGCGTCACCATCAGGTGCACGTCGATCGGCGCGGTGATGCCGTGACTGCGCAAGGCCTTGCAGAACTGCGGGCCCATGGTCAGGTTGGGAACGTAGTGGTTGTCCATCACATCGATATGGATGACATCGGCACCAGCAGCCAGTACCTGCTCGGCCTCCTCACCCAGCCGGGCGAAGTCGGCAGCCAGAATCGAAGGTGCAATCCAGAACTCTTTCACGCGTGTACTCCATTACTCATTGACTAGTCGTTGTCGCGGCCCGGCCTCACCCTGCCCCAGCGCGCTGTTGATCTGCTCGATCAACCCCGGCTGCGGCGTGTCCAGGTGAAAGTGATGACCACCGTCATGCCAGGACACCCGGGTATCGGGCGGCAAGGCGCTTTTGCGTTTGTCGAATGCGCCGCCGGCGAACAGGCCCTGGCGCCCGAGCATCAGGTGCAACGGGCAGGTGATCTGGGAGAGAAACTCACAGGCCTGGCGCTCGGTCAGTTGCAGCGGCTCGGGCAGCACCAGACGCGGGTCGTGGCGCCAGCGATAGCCCTGGCCCAGGTTGATCAGGTCGCGCATGGCCAGCAACCGGGCGCCTTCGGCACAGAGGCTGCCATCGATGCTGTTGCGTCGTTCGTCGATGGCGGCTTCCAGGCTGCTGAACTGGGCCTGCTCGGGGCCGCTGAAACCGTGCAGGCGGGTGCGCAAGGCCAGGCGCAACAGGCGCTGGGACTTGCGCAAGTGCTCGACGGTGCCGCCTTCGGCGACGGTGAAGGGTGCGCCCATGCCATCGATGAACACCATGCTGTCGATGGTGCGGTTCATGGCTGCCAGAATCGACGCCACGCCAGTGCCCATGGAGTGCCCCAGCACCGAAAAACGCTTCCAGCCCAGGCACTCGACCAGGGCATTCATGTCGTCGGCGTGTTCCCACAGGTAGTAGCCGCTGTCGGCCCGACGGTGCTCGGAGCGCCCATGCCCGGCCAGGTCCGGTGCCACCACGAAGCAGCTGCGCAGCAACGGCGCGATGCGTTCGAAGGACGCCGCGTTATCCAGCCAGCCATGCAGCGCGAGCACCGGATAACCACCCTCGTTGCCAAAGGTGCGCAAGGCAAAGTGATTGCCGTTGACATCCAGCGACTGATCGCGCCCGGCGTTGATCGCACTCATGCCTGGTCCTCCCGGGAAATCATCCAGCGATCTCCAGTTGTGCACTGCGTGCCATGTGCTGCAACAGTTGCAGGTCGAACTTGCCATTGGCCGTGCGTGGCAACGCGCCCTCGATATTGATCGACAACGGCACCTTGTGCGCTTCCAGGCCCTGCCGGCAGCGCTCGAGCAGATACTCGGCGCTGATGCTGATGCCCTGGGCCAGGGTCACGAAGGCACACAAGCCCTCGCCGACCGCCGCCTGCTCGACACCGACCACCACCGCAGCCTCGATGCCCTCGATCGTATAGAAGAAGTGCTCCACCTCGCTGGGGCTGACCTTCATGCCCCGCGACTTGATCATGTGGTCCATGCGTCCGCGGAAATACAGGTAGCCGTCTTCATCCAGGCTGCAATAATCGCCGGTGTAAAGCACGTTCTCGCCCGGGTAGCGCCCGGGCTTGAGCTTGAGCGCGGTAGCCGCCGGGTTACGCCAGTAACCGGCCATGACCGTGGCGCCACGGATCACCAGCTGGCCGACCTGGTGCGGCTGATCGATGCGCCGGTCCTGGTCGTCCACCAGCCACAGCTCGGTATTGGGTATGGCGATGCCGACACTGCCCGGCTTGTCGTCGATGTCTTCCGGCGGCAGGTAGGTGCAGCGCTTGCATTCGGTCAGGCCGTACATCGAGAAAATCAGCGCCTGGGGAAATAGCGCTTTCATCTGGGCGATATGCGACGGCTTGAGGGCGGCGCCGGTATTGGTGACCATGCGCACATCGGCGAACACCGACTCGCGCTTGCACGCATACTCGTACAGCAGGCTCAGCATGGTCGGCACGAACGGAATCACCGTGACCTGGTACTGGCGGATCTTCTTGATCAGGAAGATCGGCCAGGTGAACTCCTTCTCCAGCACCAGGGTGGCCCCGGCATTGATCGACATGATCATCTGGTACAGGCCGTAGTCGAATGACAATGGCAGAGAGCAGAGGACGTTGTCGGTCTCGTTGTAACCCAGGTAAGTGTGCAGCGACTGCAGCGCCGCCAGCATGTTGCGATGGGTCAGCATCACGCCCTTGGGCATGCCGGTGGAGCCTGAGGTATAGATAATCGCCGCCAGGTCCAGGTCCAGGTTGCCGCTTGGCAGCGGCACCCCGGCGCCCTGCCCCAGCAGGCTCTCGAAGGTCTGGGCCACGGTCGAGCCCGGGGCACCGTCGAGCAGCACGATCAGCCTGAGGTGGGCCAGGTCTGCAATGCTGGTGGGCAGGCTGGCGACCTTGTCGGTGGTGGTGATCAGCACCGACGCCTCGGCATCGCGGACGATGTAGTCGAGGGTCTCCGCCGGGGTTTCCAGGCCGACATTGACCACCACGCCACCGGCCTTGAGGATGCCCCAGAAGGCGCAGACCGTCTCCACCCGGTTGCCCAGGCACACCACCACGCGCTCCTGGCGCTGCAGGCCGTTGACTTGCAGCCCCGCTGCCAGGCGCGCACTGGCTTCGTCCAGTTGCGCGTACGTGTAGGTTTCATCGGCATAGATAATTGCCGGTTTGTCCGGATGCAGGCCGCTGCGAGTCTCCAGCACATCCTGCAACAGCACCTCAGACGCTTTCATGCTGCACCTCGACAACCTCCAGGGAACGCTGCACGCCGTTGATCTGGCGGTGAGCATCGATATAGCCGGCCAGGGTCGCCACGGTATTGAAATGCCGCGGGACGATGGTGTCCGGGTTGACGAAGAAGCCTTCGATCTCGTCCTCCAGGCTGATCAACAGCTCCATGGAGGTCAGCGAATCCAGGCCCAGGTCGTCACGCAAATGGGAGTCGGCATGGACCACCGTGCTTTCCGGCAACTTCAATACCACGCGCAAGATGTCGATGAGCTGGCGCTGGGTCGCCGCCTGGGCCGTGGCCGATGGCTGGCTGGCCGCGGGCGCCGCGAGCATCGCCTGCAGCGGCACGTCGACATGGCTGTCGCGGATCTCCACGGCGCTCTGCCGCGCACGAACCAGGAACAACTGGCCGTTGCTCACCAGCACCTCGGCCGGATGACCATGGCTGTGGAACAGGGTCGGTGACGCCGTCGGGCCGTAGGCGCCGGAAGCGGTAACGGCAAGCAGGTCGCCTTCGTGCAGGGTTTCCAGTTGCACGTCGCGCCCGAGCAGGTCGTCGGGGCTGCACAGCGGTCCGGAGACATGGTATTCGCATAGCGGCGCGCCACAGGTGCCACTGGCCTTGACGATACGGAAGTTGCGCTTGAGCACCTGGCCGCTACCCGCCGCCGCGCCATGACAGTTGGTACCGCCATCGGTGACGGCGAAGGTTTTGCCGTGGTTTTCCTTGATGTTGTCCACCGTCACCAGCAAGGCCCCGCACTTGCCGGCGATGAAACGCCCCGACTCGAGGATGATCCGGGTACGCGGGAATTCCTGGTGGAAGGCGTTGAACAAGGGCGCCAGCAACTGTTTGAGCTCGACGGTGTCGAGTTCTTGTTCGTTCTCGTAGTACTTGATGCCCAGGCCACCGCCGACATCGACCATGCGCATGTCCAGCTGATGACGGCGGGACAGGCTGCGAAACAGCTCAAGGATGTAGGCGGCGTTGTCGTACACCGACCGCGCATCGAGGATCTTGGTGCCGTTATAGACGTGGATGCCCTTGATACGGATGTTGGGCAGCGCCAGGTACTCGGCGAAGTTGGCCACCGCGGTATCTTCCTGGATACCGAAGTGGGTCGGCCGCCCGCCCATCTTCCAGGGCGAACCTGCGGCCGAGAAATTCGGATTGATACGGATGGCCACCGGTGCATCACAGCCCAGCTCCCCAGCCAGGGCCGACAACTTGCGCAGCTCGCTCTCGGATTCGACGACGATGGCGAACACCCCCACTTCCAGGGCCCGGCGGTGTTCCTCGGGCTTCTTGTAGGGGCCCAGGAAGATGATGTCCTGGGGCGCCACGCCGGCCTTGAGGGCAATCTCCAGTTCGCCCAGCGAACAGACTTCGGTGTTGCCGCCGTAAGAACGGATCAGTTTGACCAGGGACAGGTTGGGGTTGACCTTCAGCGCATAGAAGATGTCCACGCAGTCCGGTAATGCGTTGCGCAATTCGCTGAAACTGCTGCGCAACACGGTTTCATCGTAGAGGTAGGTCGGTGTCCCGAACGTCGCTTTGGCCTGGAGGACGAGTTCCTTGGAAAGCTTCATTCTGTTGCTCCCATCGTTCTTATAGTGTGCCGCCCAGGCAGCTGGCTCGGTCCTGGCGTGTAAGCACCGTCGCACAAGCGCTATGGCGGATTGGCGTCAATCTGGCGTTGCGCATCACTGACACGATCCGAGGATCGAATCAAAAACTTTGCGCGCAAAGTTTGTCGAAATTTTGCGACCGGCCTGGCGGTGATGTCAAGGTAATTCCATGGGCAACGCGCTGCGTCACAAGGACACAGCATTGAACGAATCCCCCTACAGAACAGCGTTAATTTGCCGCACTTTGTCCGTATCAGTGCAGGTAATGCGCCGTGAATATGGGGTGTTTATCTGATCCGCAGTTCTTCCTGGATTCTGAGTCTGTTTTGCCTGGCGACAGCTTCCTACAGTCTGCGCCTGCATCTTGCCCCCTTCGGCAAGACAAGCCTTATAAGGAACTGGGGAACTAGCGATGAGCTCACATCAACAGGCGCAGGCCTATAACTACAAGGTGGTCCGACAATTCACCATCATGACCGTGGTCTGGGGCATCGTCGGTATGGCCATGGGCGTGTGGATCGCCTCGCAACTGGTCTGGCCGGACCTCAACCTCGACCTGCCCTGGACCAGCTTCGGTCGCCTGCGGCCCCTGCACACCAGCCTGGTGATCTTCGGCTTTGCCGGCAGCGCGCAGTTCGCCGCCAGCTACTACGCGGTGCAGCGCACCTGCCAGGTGCGCCTGTTCAGCGACAAGCTGGCCGCCTTCACCTTCTGGGGCTGGCAGGCGACCATCGTGATCATGCTGGTCAGCCTGCCCCTGGGCCTGACCACCACCAAGGAATACGCCGAGATCGAATTCACCGGCGCGGTGTGGATGGCCATTGTCTGGGTGGTCTACGGCATCGTGTTCTTCGCCACGCTGATGCGCCGCAAGGCCAAGCATATCTATGTCGGCAACTGGTTCTTCGGCGCCTTCATCGTGGTGATCGCCATGTTGCATGTGGTCAACCACCTGTCGATTCCGGTCAGCTGGTTCAAGTCCTACCCGGTCTACTCCGGCGCCACCGACGCCATGGTCCAGTGGTGGTATGGTCATAACGCCGTGGGTTTCTTCCTCACCACGGGCTTTCTGGGCATGATGTATTACTTCGTGCCCAAGCAAGTCGGTCGCCCGGTGTACTCCTATCGCCTGTCGATCGTGCACTTCTGGGCGCTGATCACCCTGTACATCTGGGCCGGCCCCCACCACCTGCACTACACCGCCCTGCCGGACTGGGCGCAGTCGCTGGGCATGGCCATGTCGCTGATCCTCCTGGCACCGAGCTGGGGCGGCATGATCAACGGCATGATGACCCTCTCGGGCGCCTGGCATAAGCTGCGCACCGACCCGATCCTGCGCTTTCTGGTGCTGTCCCTGGCGTTCTACGGCATGTCGACCTTCGAAGGTCCGATGATGGCGATCAAGACCGTCAACGCCCTGTCGCACTACACCGACTGGACCATCGGCCACGTACACGCCGGCGCCCTGGGCTGGGTGGCGATGATCACCTTCGGCGCGTTGTACCATATGATTCCGAAGATCTTCGGCCGCGAGCGGATGCACAGCATCGGCCTGATCAACCTGCACTTCTGGCTGGCCACCATCGGCACCGTGCTGTACATCGCCTCGATGTGGGTCAACGGCATCACCCAGGGCCTGATGTGGCGCGCCACCAACGATGACGGTACCCTGACCTACTCCTTCGTCGAGGCCCTGGTGGCCAGCCATCCGGGCTTTATCGTGCGCTTCACTGGCGGCGTGTTTTTCCTCAGCGGCATGCTGCTGATGGCCTACAACACCTGGCGCACGGTGCGGGTGGCCGACGAGAAGCTGGCACTTGCCAATGCCAGCATGGCGTAAGGAGCAGGCCGATGGACGAGTGGCTGTATGCACTGTATTGCCTGACCGGCGTGCTGTTCTTCTACCTGGTCACCAGCGCCTGCCTGCGCGGGCACAGCCGTGATGTGGACGAGCAGGTCAGCCTGCTGCCGTTCGCCGACGACCCGGCCGTGGCGCAACGGGTCGAGCAGGCCCTTGGCAGGCCGGTGCCGGCGGTGGCGCCGGAGGCGGCGCTGAAGGCGTGAACCGAGTGGGCAGTCGATCGTCGGGCAAGTCGAGTCGGCGCACCGCCGCTCCTACGCCCGCCCATCCTCGAAGAATGCCTTGCGCCCATCCACCTGGCTGGAGGCGCGGGGCTGACTGACCGATTCAGCGGATGGCGTCTCGACATACCAGTAACAGTGCTTCACCGCCCGGGTGATCGCCACATAGGCCAGGCGCAGGACCTCATCCTTCTGCGCCGTGTCGAACGCCTGGGCATCACCGGCCTGGCCCAGGCCGGCCTGGCGGTAGACCTGGTTCTTGTAGGGCGAGCTGGTCAAGTGCTGGCAATCGCCAAGCATGAACACCGCATCGGCTTGCAAGCCCTTGGCGCTGTGGTAGGTCAGCTGGCGGAAGCGTCGCTGGCCGGGCGGCAGCCCTGCCTCGTGATTGATCAGAGGCTGAATATGCTCTGATATCAATGCCTTATCGCTACTTTTTCGAAACAACATCATCACGGACTCACCCTGACGGTAATGCTCCATCAGGGTCTGGGCCAGTGCCACTTCATCCCGTTCGAACACTTTCACCGGCACCGGCTCCTCGGCCGCCGGTCCACAGGCCCTGGCTTTCTTGCCGCTGATTGCCGGTGCAGGCTTCACGATATGCTCGGCCGCGTCGATGATGTGCTGATGGCTGCGGTAGTTGTCGGCCAGCATGACCCGGGTGTTGGCCGGCGCCGAGAACTCCTTGGCGAACTCCATGAAATATTTGGGCGAACTGCCGCGCCAGCCGTAGATCGACTGCCAGTCATCGCCCACGCACAACAGTGAGGAGTGCTGTGCCGTGCGCCCTACATGCAAGGCCGGACCGCGCCGGCGGATCTCGCGCAGGCAGGCGCGCAACCAGGAGACGATCTGCGGCGAGACGTCCTGGAACTCGTCGATCATCAGGTGCGCCAGCGGCCGCAGCAACGGATCGGGTAGCAGGCGCAGGTTTTCCGGGTTGTTCTCGCCGAACAGGGCGAACATGCGGTTGTAGCTCATGATCGGCGGCGACTGGGCCATCAGGTGGGCTTCCAGAGCTTTCCAGTACAGGCCCAGGGCCTCGAAGAACAGCGCATCGGTGTCGCCGCTGGGGAAGCTCATGGCGCTCACGGCCTTGTTCACTTCCAGCCCCAGGTTCTCGATAAAGCCCGCCGCACCGACAAAGGCATCCAGCAGCGGCACGGTCGCCAACTCGCCCTTGACCTTGTACTCAAAGCCGGGACCTGCGACCGCATCACCCGCCAAGGCGCTTGTCAGGCGCTTGGCTGCTGCATAATTTTCCAGCCAGATCACAGGCTTATCGCAGAAAGCTTGAAACAGGGTGCGTTTGATCACCCACTCGGCCCAGACCGGCAGCTTGGCCCCGGGGCGCTTGTACTGCTGGTTTTCACCCGGATCGAAGCCCAGCACCACCCAGGCGTCCAGCGCTTTGATATGGCCGTGGAAATGGAAACGGCTGCCGTTGATCTCCACTGTCTCGCGACTCGGTTCGATGCCCTTGATCGGCCAGGCGCCGGCGCCAAACCAGAGGTCTTCAAGGGTGTCGCAGAGCTCTTCGTCGCGGCTGGCCGAGAGCTGGGTCACCGCCACGCGCTTCTGCACGTCCGGGTGGTCGCGGTCCAGGGCCTTGAGTTGCAGGGCCTCGCGGCGCAGGCCGGCGATCAGCTCGGCAAAGCGCGGGCTGCTCTTGAGCAGGTCGCGGTAGCACAGGTTCAGTTGCTGGCGCTGCGCGTCGTTGAGGCGCAGGTCGAACGGGTTGCTCTCGGCATTGGCCTCGCTGCCGCCCGGCATTTCGCTGCCCAGGGTCTCGAACGCACGCACCTGGCTGAAGCCCGGCAGGCTGCGCACCAGCGGCAGGATGCGCGAATGGAAGGTGCGCACCAGTTCGCGGGCCTGTATCGGCGTCAGTTCAAGCTGCCAGAGGCTGAACACCTGCACCAGGCGGGCAATGAAGTCCTTGCGCGACTCGCGGGTGAAGGTCACCACGGTCATGGCATCCAGCTCATAGCCCAGGTAGTGGCGCAGCAGCAGGATCCGCAGCACCAGCGAGGTGGACTTGCCGGCACCGGCGCCGGCGATCACGCAGGTCGAGGGGGTGTCGCTGAAGATCATCTTCCACTGCGCCGCACTCGGCTGGGCATGGGCCGCCAGGCGCTGGGCGACATCGGCCTTGAAGCGCTTCTTCAGCTCGGCGCTCAGCGGCAGTCGCCAGTCATCGAACAGCGCGTCATCGCGACCGGGTACGCCGTGGCCGTCCGGACGCATGTCGCGGATCACCAGGACCTGGCGCCCGGCTTCATAGCCGTCCACCCGCCCTTCTTCGTAGCCTTCGCGCAGGCCGTCGGCGTGGCCGGTACGCTGGCCGCTGGCATGGCCCTGGAACCAGGAGTCGCGGTGCTGTGCCTGCAAGCGGCTCAGGCCGCGACCGAGCAGGCGTGCCGCCAGGCGCCTTACCCAAGGCAGTTGCGCAGGCGGAGTCAACTCCGGGGGTTGCTTGGGACGCTCTTCAGACACACCGACTCCAACACAGATAAACCAGCGCTCATGTTCGCTCCATCGGACAAAAATCACCAGCTGATTGCTTGAAGATCAGTGGATTAGACGATGAAGCGTAGAAAACACCCTAGCTATAAACATTCAATTAATCGATAAGAATCAGCCGAAATTTACGCTTATTTTCGATCATGAACTCAGCGATGATCTTTCCATCCCAACGATTCACCAGGAGAGCCCATCATGCTGCAACTGCGCCCTTTCAAGAGCCTTGGCCATGCCAACCATGGCTGGCTCGACGCCCATCATCACTTTTCTTTTGCCGAGTACTATGACCCGCAACGGATGCATTGGGGCAACCTGCGGGTCTGGAACGACGACCTGATCGCCGCCGGCAGTGGCTTCCCGCCGCACCCGCACCGCGACATGGAAATCATCACCTATGTACGTGAAGGCGCCATCAGCCACCAGGACAACCTGGGCAACAAGGGGCGCACCGAGGCTGGCGATGTCCAGGTGATGAGCGCGGGCACCGGTATCACCCACAGCGAGTACAACCTGGAGAAGGTCGACACGCGGATCTTCCAGATCTGGATCGTGCCCGAGCGGGTTGGCCAGGCGCCGTCCTGGGGTACCCGGCCGTTTCCCAAGGGTGAGCGTGGCGAAGGTTTCGTGACCCTGGCCAGTGGCCGCGAGGGGGATGAAGGCAGCTTGCAGATCCGTGCCGATGCGCGGCTGGTGGCCGCGACCTTGCGGGCTGGAGAAAGCGCTGAATACCGCTTTGAAGCCGGTCGTCGCGGTTACCTGGTGCCGGCCAAGGGCCTGGTCGAGGTCAACGGCCTGCGCGCCGAAGCCCGGGACGGGGTGGCGATCGAGGATGAGCAGGTGCTGCGGGTGACCGCGGTTGAGGACAGTGAGATTGTCTTGGTGGATGTGGCGTAACTGAGGGCCTCGTCGCGGGGGGGGGGGGGGCCCCCCCCCCAGCGGGGGCGGGGAGCCCCCC
>NZ_JALRNF010000063.1 GCF_030272895.1 Pseudomonas sp. BGr12
TTGTGGGAGCTGGCGCAGCCTGCGATCGGCTGCGCAGCAGTCGCAATCGGCTCAGCTCGGTGGGTCTGAAGGCATTGCGTCGACAGGTTTTGCGGCCGTTTCACGGCCGATCGCAGCCTGGCGGCAGCTCCCACAAACACTCATGCACACCCATGACGACTGTGGGAGCTGGCGAAGCCTGCGATTGACCGCGCAGCGGTCGCCATCCCCGGTTGTCTGGGCTGGCCCTGGGCTTTGCCGGCTCCCACAACGAAAGTTGCTCCCACATCAATGCACATGGGCGGCCTGGGCTTCGACCGGTCCGACATCAACCATCACCTCAACCGCGCCAGCCTTTTCGAACTCCAGGGTCATCGCAAACTGCTCCCCAGCCTTGAGCGGCTGTTCCATGCCCGTCAACATCACATGGTTGGCTCCGGGCTGGAAGGTGACTTCGCTGTTGGCCGGAATCTCCATCGCATGCGCATGCTGCATGCTCATCATGCCGTCGCTGGCCGCCTGGCTGTGCAGTTCGGCCTGTTGCGCCCGCGGGCTGCTGACCCGGACCAGGCGGTCGGCCTGGCTGCCCTGGTTGACCACGGTGAAGTACGCCGAGCCGCCGGGCAACTCGGCCGGCAGCTCACGGGACCAGGGCTGGGTGATCAGCAGATCGCCAACGCTGTAGTCATGGGCAAAACTTTGGGCTGCGCCAAGGAGCAGGGCGGTAAACACCAGGAAACGGGAAGTCATGGGCCAGTTCCTTCTTCAGTTAACCGTACGGTTGTTGTTTTTCTGATCATTGGCAGCCATCGGCTGCAAACGCTCGGTCTCTTCGTTCAGGTAGGTCAGCACCGCGGCGACTTCGACTTCGCCCAGACGCAGGTTGGGCATGGCCAGGCGGTTGTACTGCTCGAACAACTGCATCGCCAGGGGCTCCTGTTCGGCCAGCATGCGGTCGGGCTCGCGGATCCAGCGGCTGAGCCAGGCCGGGTCGCGCTGGCGCGTCACCCCCAGCAGGTCCGGGCCGATGCTGCGCGCGCCGGCATGCTCGGTGTCGCCCAGGGTGTGGCAGGAGGAGCAGCGTGTGCGGTAGATCTGCTCGCCGGTGCTGGGCGGACGTATGACCGGCGCGGCGGCCATGGCGTTGGTGTCGGTTGTGGCCAGCTTCCAGTTGTGCAGGCTCTTGCCCAGCCGGTCGGCCAGCACGTAGGGGTTTTCCATGGGCGAGGCCTTCATCCAGCGGCCGGTGGCCTGGTTGCCGATGATCAGGCTGAGGTTATGGTCCTTGGTCGGGCCATCGTCGACGCCCTTGATGAACAGCCCGAGCTTTTGCCGCAGCAAGGTGATTTCGTCCTTGTTGCCGGTGAGGAACTGCCAGCCGGGGCCGACCTTGAATTTCCCTGCGTACTCCTTGAGCACCTCCGGCGTGTCAGCTTCCGGATCGATGCTGATCGAATAAAAGAACACATCTTGGCCCACCCGCTCGCCCAGCAGTTTCTGCACCTGCTTGAGGCGCGCGGTTTCCAGCGGGCAGGAATCGGTACAGCGGGTGAAGATGAAGTTGATCGCGACCACCTTGTCCTTGATCAGGTCGTCGAAAAAACGCACCGATTGCCCGTCCTGGTTGATCAGGGTGGTGTTGGGAAAGTAGTTCTGCCCCCATTGCTGGTCGGGGGCGCTTTCACTGGCGCTCGCCAGTGGCCAGTGCGCGCTGCCCAGGGCCAGCAACAGCAGCAGACGACTGAAGGTTGTGCGCGTGTTCCAGGCCATGTCTTTTCCTCCTCAAGGCCTCCTGTCCAGGCGATGGTGCCGGCCTGGACAGGAGGGGACGGGGTCAACGGACCGTGAGTGCCACGGTGAGCGGCTTGCCGTCTGCCGGCTTGATCGTCACCGTCGGGTTTGCCGCCGGCCCGCTGCCGGTGGTGCTGGCCGACAGGCGCCAGTTACCGCCGGTCATCACCGTTGCAGTACCCAGGGTCAGGGGTCCGCTGGTGGTCGCTGCGGTGATGGTGAGGGTGGCACCGGCTTTCAGCGAACTGGTGCCGGCCAGCTCCCAGGCATAACGGTTGTTGCTGCGCACGGTGACGGTCGCCACGCTGGCCTTGAGGTTGTAGTCGACCTCGACCAGCGCCGGCGTGACGGCAATGCGCACGTTGGCCGCCGATTCCGACACGGCCCCGCGGGCATCCTTGACCTTGTACTCGAACACCGCGGTGTAGGCTTCGCTGACCGTCGCCGGCGGGGTGAAGGTCACCCGCGTGCCGTCGCTGCTGACGCTGCCGTGGCCGGAGTCCGGCTGGCCGAGGCTGACCACCGACAGCGGCAGGTCGCCATCCGGGTCGCTGTCGTTGGCCAGGACGCTGAGGGTGACCGGCACACCGGCCTTGGTGGCACCGCTGTCGTCATTGGCCACCGGCAACTTGTTGTCATCCTCGCCATTGCCCGGGTCTTCGCCGTTGTCTTGCCGCGCGCCTGGCAGTGCGGCGGAGCTGATATAGCCGACGCCATCCCAGGTTGGCATGGGTGACGGCATCAGTTCGAGCTGGCCAGGGTTCTCAAGGTCGAAGCGCAGCAGCATGGAGTTGTCTTCATGCTGGGTGTTGTGGCAGTGCTCCATGAAGGTACCGGCGAACTCGCGGAAACGGATCGCCATTTCCACCTCTTCGGAGCTGTCCACTTCCGGCCCGACCCGATAGAGGTCCTTGCGCGACCATTTTTCCCACTCCGGCGGCGCCTTGCCGTCGCGGTTGAGGATGATGCCTTCCTCGAAGTGCACGTGCACCGGGTGGCTCCAGCCGTTGCCGCCGTTCTTGATCTTCCACACTTCCAGGGTGCCTTCGCCGTTGTAGCCAGCATCGGTCGGGCCGCTGGCCAGCTGTGGCGCGGCGGTGATCCGTCGTGGGTCCATGGCGTAACCAAAGCCACCGTCGGTCTTGATCGTCCAGGGTTGGGTGTCGGTGCCGTCGGAGCGCCCGAACTCGAAGCTGCGCTGACGTGCCTGCTTGAGCTTGGCCTGCATGGTCGGATCATTGCGGTCGAGGGTCAGCGGGATCATCGACTTGCCGGCGGCCTTGCCGGGCTTGGCCGGTTCATAGGCGGCCGGGTCCATGGCCAGGTCCTGGCCGGTGTAGGCCTTGACGTTGAACTGCAGGAACTTGCCGACCACCGGGTCGCCGTCGCGCCACCTCGGGCCTTTGCTGGTCTGGTCGACCACCGCCTTGTATTTTTCCGAGAGCACGTCGGCCAACGCAATGGCGTCCTTGCTCGGGCCCTTGCCGGTGTCGTGCTCCATGAGGTTGACGAAGAAGATCTTGTCCCCGGCTTTGATCCCGTTCTTGCCGAAGTTGATGATGATGTCGTAGCGCTCGGCGATCGACATGGTCGGCAGGATGCCGTTGTCGTCGCGGGTATCGCCGTTGCCGTTGAGGTCCATGCTGCCGTCGAACGGAATGGCGTGTTCCATGATGTTGCCGTCGTTGGCGACCATGTGGAACGGCACCCGGGCATAGGACACCCCGGAACCCTTGGGCCCGGGGAACTCGCCACCATTGCCGGCGATTTCGCGGACCACGGCGATCTTGAAGTAACGCGACACCGAGCCATTGAGGATACGCAAGCGATAGCTGCGCGCACGGACGTCGAAATAAGGTTTGTACAGCCAGTTGACCGTCATCTGGTCGCCGAGGAAGCCGTCGATGTTGAAGGGGTTGAACCACAACTGGCCGCTCTGGTCCCAGGCCTTGTCGGCAAAGGTCAGGTTGACGTCATAGTCGCGGTTGCCCCACGGCAGCGCCGAACCGCTGGGCAGGCGCAGGTTGACGCCGTCCTCCAGCGCCTCGTTGCCACGGTCCAGGGCGCTGTAGTAGTTCATCATCGCCGCGTTGCCCTTGTAGACGTTGTGGGCGGTGAAGTCGAGCATGTGGTCGTGGAACCAGTGGGTGCTCATGGTCTCGCGCCAGTCGCCGCGCACCTTGATGCTGCCGTTCTCGCAGGTCTTGAGCCCCGGGGTGCGGTCGTTGACCCAGAGGGTTTCCCCCGGGTTGCAGGGGAACGCCGCCCGTGGGTCCTGGGCGGCAGTGTTGATCGAGTCGTAGCCGGCCAGTTGCAGCGGCCAGCGGTAGTCGTAGTACTGCCCGGGAAAGAAGAAGGCGTTGGTGTAGCCATCGCTTTCGGCCGGGTTATGGCCGTTGTGCTCGTGGGTGCTGAGGGTGTGCAGGCCGAAGCCTCCATTGGCCGCCGGATCGATCGGCAGGGCGTTGTAGTGACGCAGCAGGACGGGTTGGCCGTAACGGGCCATCATCAGCTTGGGCGGCAACGTACCATCGAAGGTCCACACCGAGTTGTGGTTCTGGATCGGCATGTTGGGGTGCAGGCGGATGCCGATGCCCTTGGTCGTCCCCTGGGTGGCGGTGAGGCCTGCGGTGTTGTGATAGAGCCCGCCGGGACCGAACTCGCCCTTGCTGTAGCCATGCATCTGCTTGCTGTCGCGCAGCCCCTGGTTGACCCGCGCGCCGGCCTGCGCGGTCTTCACCGCGGCCTGGGGGTAAAACTCGTTCCAGCGTTGATGCGACCAGCCTTTTCCTGGTGGCCGTCCTTCTGCGGGCGAGCCCACCGGGTGGCGGTTGAGGAAGGCTTCGATCTGCGCCTTCCAGGGGTTGCGGTCGAGGACGTTGGAATACTGCGTAGGGAAGGGCGACAGCCCCGGTTGGCGCAGGAAGGCGTCCAGGGCGGCACTGGCGGGGCCGCTGCGGGCGACGTTGTTGGGGTCCTGCTCGGGCGCCGCACCCAAGGTCGGGACCGGGAAGGGGATGGTACCGGCTTCCACCGTCGGGTCGAGTTTTTCCATGCCGAATTCTTCGTACAGCAGCATCTGCTGGGTAAAGGGCTGGGCACCGAACAAGGGGCTGGCCAGGCCATTGGTGGGGTAGTTGAACGAGGTCTGCTGGGCCGGCTGCAGGACGTTTTCCGTGCGCGGCGTGGTTCTGTCGCCATAGGCGCCGTTGGGCAGCGCGAGCGACCCGTGGTTGCCTTCGGGCAGCGACTTGAGCGCGTCCAGCGCGGCCTGGATGGCCAGCGGGTCGGTGGGCGCGGGGGTGTAGGCCGAGGGGTCGGTCGGTGGCGGCTGGCTGGTGTCGTCGATCGGCGCCGCACTGGTCGTGCTGGCACCGAGGACGACCAGCAGCGCGGAGGCGATGCCTGTACGCCGGAACAGGCCAAGGGGTGAAGGAGGAATGTGCATAGCGTTTACCTCGCTCGATGCCGTGTTGGCTGGCGCAGTGGGCTGCGCTCGGAAATATCAAATGGCCACTTCTATTGCGCATCAAGCAAAAACGGATCCAACTCCCTTGATTGTCTGAAAATAGATGTAAGGCACTGATTGATAAGTGATTTATTTTTGATGAGGGGGTGCGGTGGGGGAAGATTGGATCCAGGCTGGGGGCAGTTCCCCGTTATCGGTGGGCGGTATAGCCTGCCAATCCCCCTCTTTGTGTGGGTGTTTTTAAGGTGCTGCCAGCGGGCTAGGCGGCGGGCAGTTCCAGGGTGGCGCGCAGGCCGCCCTGGGGGCGGTTCTCCAGGCGGATCTGGCCGCCCAGTCGATCGGCAATGGCTTTGACGATGGCCAGCCCCAGTCCGGCCCCCTGGTCATTGCCGCGGCTGTAGAAGCGTTCCAGCAGCCGGCCTTGCTCGGCCTCGTCGATGCCCGGGCCCTGGTCTTCGATCGTCAGCCGGTAATGCTCGCCGTGGCGGGCCAGGCGCACGCTGATCAGTCCGTGGGCCGGGGAGAAGGCGGCCGCGTTGCTCACCAGGTTGTTCAAGGCAATGTTGATGGCGGTGGGGTCGAGCCTGGCGGGACTTGGGGCGTCGCCCGCCTCGAATGCCAGCTCCAGGCCCTGGCTCAACAGCCAGGGCGTCAGTTGCGCCAGGCTGTCGCGCACGGTCGCGGCCAGATCGATGGCCGAGGCCCTGGGCACCGCTGACTGCGGTTCGATGCGGGCCATGGTCAGGAGCTGGTTGACCAGCCGGCTGGCACGGTCGACACCGGCAACCAGATGCTCCAGCGACTCGCGCCGAGCTTCTTGCGACTGGGTTTCCATCAGGTTCTGGGCATGGACTTTGAGCACCGCCAACGGGGTGCGCAGTTCGTGCGCGGCATCGGCGATAAAGCGTCGCTCGCGGCCAAGCACCTCCTGGATCTGCGCCAGCATGCGATTGAGCGCGGCCTGCATCGGTTCCAGTTCGCTGGGCAGGGGCGTCAGTTGCAGAGGTTCGAGCGAGCCGCTGTGGCGCGCGCGCAGGGTTGCGGCCATGTCCGCCAGCGGTTTGAGGCCCCAGCCGATGGCCAGCCAGACCATGGCCGCGAGGATCAGGCTGCCCAGCACGTTGGGCCACAGGGTGTGGCGCACGATGCGCTCGACCAGGTCGGCGCGCACATCGTCGCGTTCGCCCACCCAGATGCGCAGGCCGTTGTGCTTGTCTTCCAGGACGAACGCGCGCCAATGGCGATTGTGCACATCCACCACATCGCTGAAGCCGGGTTTGGCCGGTGGCGTGTGCAAGGCCGGGGCGCTGGCCGTATGCACCAGCACCTCGCCCTGGCGGCTCCAGACCTGGAAGGCGATCTTGCTTTCGTAGGGATGCCCGTCGACCCTGGGCACGGCCTCGCCCAGGGCGGTGTTGAAGGCCTGGTAGAGTTCGGCGTATTCCTTGCTGGCCAGCGGCATGCGCATGACGCCCTGCAGCAGCCTCGCGTTCTGTGCCAGCTGGGCGTCGTAGACCTCGGTGATTTCGTGATTGCTGTCGTGAAGGTTGAGCCCACCGATCAGCGCCAGCCCCAACAGCATCAAGCCAATGATCAGGGTCAGGGTACGGCGCCGGATCGATGTCATCGACGCTCCTCCACCAGGTAGCCCACGCCGCGAACGGTGCGGATCAGGTCGGTGGAGAATTTCTTGCGCAGGTGATGGATGTGCACTTCCAGGGTGTTGCTCTCGGCTTCTTCGTTCCAGCCGTACAACAACTGCATCAATTGATCGCGGGTCATGACCCGTCCTGGCGGCGACAGCAGTTCATGCAGCAGCTGGTACTCCTTGGGCGTCAGGGCCACCGGCAAGCCCTGGTAGCTGACCTGCTGGGTACCGGGATTGAGGCTGATGCCGGCATGCTCGATCAGCAGTTGCGCACGCCCGGCACTGCGGCGCAGCAGGGCGCGCAGACGGGCCTTGAGTTCGGCCAGGTCGAAGGGTTTGACCAGGTAATCGTCGGCCCCGGCATCCAGGCCGGCGATGCGGTCTTCGGTAGCATCGCGGGCGGTGAGGATCAGCACCGGCAGGTTCGAACCGCTGTCGCGCAGGCGCCGCAGCACATCCAGGCCGTCCATGCGTGGCAGGCCCAGGTCCAGTACCGCCAGGTCGAAGGATTCGCTGAGCAGGGCGTGCAAGGCACTGCTGCCGTCCTTGAGCCAGTCCACCGTGTAGCCTTCGCGGCCCAGGGCCTGGTGAATCCCTTCGCCCAGGCCGATGTCATCTTCGATCAGTAATACACGCACACGGCCACCTGTCAGTCGAGCTGCTTGTTGACGTCCACCAGTAATGCGGCAATATCCTTGCGTCGTCCAGCATCGGCGCTTTCCCGTCCTTGCCGGGGCGCGGCGTGCAGTGCCTTTTGCAGGGCGGCCCTGGCTTCAGCGTAGCGCTTCTGGCGGTACAGGTGATCGCCCCAGAAGTACAGGCTGTCGATGCCGTCGGGATTGATCTGCAAGGCTTGCTTGAGCAGTTGCTCGGCCCGGTCGGCATCACCGAAGCCGATCGGCCAGCCCGGCACCTGGTCGTACAGTGCGCCGAGGCTGGTATAGGCCGAGCCTTGCAAGGCGTTCGGGTCGAGGATCAGGGCCTTCTCAAGATCGGCCTTGGCGTCCTTGACCTTGCCCAGCGCGCCCAGCCCACCCTGGGCACCGGCCCAACTGCTGGTGACAATGCCCGACCAGATCCAGGCCTCGGCCAGTGCGGGGCGATCGCGGGTGAACCTCGATGCCTGGGTCGCCAGTTGCGCGAAGGCGTCTTCGCGTTGCGGCTGCGGCAACTCGTATTGTATGTGTGCCCAGTTTTGCTGGATGTCGTTGAGCCGTTGCTGGTCGGCGTTGTCGAGGGCCCAGACGCTCTGGCTCAAGGCACCGAGCAACAGGCAGGCGAGGACTTTATTCATGGCTTGGGGTGCTCGTGGCTGGACTTGTGGCTGATGTGGCGGATCAGCGGCAACTGCTTGCGCAGGCCCCGGTCCACCAGGCTCGGCAGCAGGCTGTTGAGGCGCACGAAGAAGCGCTCCGGCCAGCCCAGGAACAGGTCGCGACGGTCGCCGGCAATGGCCTGGATGACCGCATCGGCCACCGCCTGGGGATCGTCGACGCTGGCGTTCAGCGCTGCGTTCAGGGCCTGGGCGGCCGGGCTGTTCATCGGCGTGCGGGTGGCCCTTGGGGCGACATAGAGGACACCGACCCGGGTATCGGCCAGTTCCCGGCGCAGGGCTTCGGAAAAGCCGCGCAGGGCAAACTTGCTGGCGCAGTAGCTGGCATAGCCGGGGTAGCCGATCGAGCCATAGGTGGAGCCGACATTGACCACCATGGCGCTGTCGGCCTGCTTGAGCAGCGGCAGCAACAGGCGGGTCAGGCAGATCGGCGCGCCGATGTTCACCGCCAGCATGGCGTCGATGTCGGCGTCGTCGAGCTGTTCGAGCATGGCGAAGTGGTTGATGCCGGCGGCGTTGATCAGCAGGTTGATGCCGCCCAGGGCCTGGGCGGCGGCCAGTACCTTGCGCCGGTCGCCCGCCTGCGTCAGGTCGGCGGCCACCCAGCACAGGTGCTGGGGATGGCGTTCCAGCAAGGGTGCCAGCGGCGCCTGGTGCCGCGCCACCGCCACCACCCGGGCACCGGCGGCGCACAGGGCACTGGCGATGGCCAGGCCAATGCCACCGCTGGCGCCGGTCAGCACCACGCGGGCCTCATGCAGCTGCATGCTGAACCTCCGAGTGGCGCGGCAGGCCACGGAACATGTCGGTGTAGAGCCGGTACACCACTTTCGCGGCATGGATCACGGCGGCCTGGTCGGCGGGGTCGTCGAGCTTGTTCATCAGCTGGCGGTAGGTCTGCATATGCTCGATATCCAGCGCGCCGTGGGAGTCCAGGTAGCTGAAGGCGCTCTGCGGCAGGGCCAGGTGCGTGCGGATGCTGCCCGCGGCATGGGTGGCCAGGGCGATGCTGGTGCCTTCGAGCACGTTGACCATACCGAACAGGCCCACCGGGTTGCCCCGGGCGATCAGGTCGTAGAGAAAACTCACCATCAGCTCGATCGGCAACGAAGGCTGGCCATCGCGCACGGCTTTGCGGTCACCGCCGCAGGCGGCGATGTCGTTGAGCACCCACTGTTCATGGCCGTACTCTTCCTCGATGTACTCGCACACCGCCTTGCGCAGCCATTCAAGGCGAGCCGGCAGGCGCGCGCCGCAGGCCATCATCAGCGGCACCGTGTGGCGCACGTGGTAGTAGGCCTGGGCGAGGAACGCCCGGTAGCCCTCAAGGCTGACCTTGCCGGCGAGCGCGTCGAGGATGATCGGCAGGTTGAACAGTTCGTGGCGTTCCTGCTGGGTGGCTTCTTGCAGCGTGTCGAAAAAGGTCATGAGGCAGACTCCCTGGGGGCAGCGGATGCGGTCAGTCGGGCATGGAAGCGGGCGAGGATGGCTTCGCGGCGCGGGCGGCCATTGGCGGTCAGCAGGCCGTTGGCAACCGAGAAGGGTTGGTCCAGGCGAGTCCAGTCGTGGACCCGGGCATAGTCGGGCAATGCCTCGTTGGCCTGGGCCACGGCGCTGGCCAGCTCGGCGTCGGAGCAGTCGGCGCGGCGCGGCCACAGTAGCGCGTGATTGCGTGCCAGCGCCTCGCCATACACAAATGCCTGGGCGATGTGGGTGCGCTGGGTGAGTTCGGCCTCCACCCACTCCGGGTTGACGTTGCGGCCGAAACTGGTGACGAACTGATGTTTCTTGCGGCCCTTGAGGTAGAGGAAGCCCTCCGGGTCGAACTCACCGAGATCGCCGCTGGGCCACCATTGCTCGGTGAACGGCGCTTCACCCAGATAGCCGATCAGGGTTGACCCTTTGATCAGCACTTCGCCATCCGCGGCCAGTTTCACCTGCAGGTGCGGTAGCGGCCGGCCGACGCTGCCCGGGCGCCGGGCGCCGGGCCGGTTGAGGCACACCACCGAGGCGCATTCGGACAGGCCATAGCCTTCGTAGACCGGCAACCCGACGCGCTCGGCACGTTGCAGCAAGTCCAGCGAGACGCGGGCACCGCCGACGGCGGCAAAGCGCAGCGAGCGTGGGTCGAAAGCCCGCTGTTCGGCGGCGCCCACCAGCAGTTGCAACAATTGCGGCACCAGGATCAGGCTCTCGGGTGCGCGGCTGGCCAGGCAGGCGAGCAACGGCTCGACCTGCACGCCGCTGGCTCCCTGGATGCCGAGGGTCTGCTGGCTGGGCACACTGAGGGTGGCTCCCGCGTAAAGCGCGGCATAGCAGCCCAGGTTTTCCAGCAGGATCGCCAGTGGCAACAGCGCCAGGTGGTGGCGCGGCGCGCAGGGTTTGCTGGCGTTATCCAGCTCCCGCGCGACCCGCAGCAGGCTGTCGGCGCTCAGGCATACGCCCTTGGGCGTGCCGGTGGTGCCGGAGGTGAAGGTCAGCTTGGCGGTGCCGCCGGGCATCCGGCCCGGCTCGCTGAAAGTGCGGCACCAGAACCTGCCGCGTTGTTCATAGCCTGCCGCACTCAACTCGGCGCCCAGTTGTGGCTCGGCAATCACCCTGGCCGCCTGGCTCTGTTGCAGGCAGTGGGCCCGTTGTGCCGGGCTGAAGAAGGGCGGCAGGGTCACGCAGGCCAGGCCTTCGAACAGCGCGGCCAGGTCCCAGAGCATGGCCTCGCTGCCGTTGTCCAGGGCCAGGGCGACGACCTGCACCTGTTCCTTGCGCAGGCATTGCTGGCGCTCGCTGACTTCGGCACACAGGGTGGCGTAGTCGATTTTCAGCCCGTCGCCCCACAGGGCGATGGCCTGGGGCGTGCGCTCGCCGTGGCTGCGCAGGACCTGCTCGAAGCGTTGCACCTCAGGCGACATGGCTGCTGCCCTCGGCGGATGACGGCAGGCCCAGGCGGCTGAACAGACCCGTGTTGCGCAAGTGCACGAAGCCTGCGCGGATGTTGCCCACGTGTACCCAGGGCCGGCTTTGGTAATAGCTGCCCCAACTGTAGCGATCGTCACCCAGGCGCGCCGGATCGGCGGCGCACAGGGTTATCGGCTTGAGCCCCAGGCGGTGAAAGCTGTTGACCAGGCCGATGTTGCCGGTGAACGCCACCCATTCCAGGCCGCCCATGGCCAGCAGGCAGGTGAGGGCGACGATGCTCAGCCGGGCATTGCCGGTGTCGCTGGCGGCCAGGTTGCCGACTTCGATAATGCTGCTGCGCTGTACCGGGTAGCCGGCCGTGGCGCTGATCAGCGGCTCGATGGGTTGGTCCAGGTAGCGTTCCAGGAACAGCGCTTCGTCAGCTGCCCGGCGCACCCCGGCGACGGCGCAGAGCTGACCGTCGGTTGTGCTCATGCCCAGCAGCTGCGGCATGAAATGGCGGATCTCGGCGTCGTGCGCCTTGCGAAAGCGTTGCGCAATGAAGGCTTCGAAAGGCGCTCGCAGCGGGTCCCCGGGGCCTGCGCCGGCCAGGATCAGCGGTGGTGTGCCGGCCTGGCCGAAGCACAGGGGCAAAGGGATGTTCCAGTCGAAATCGGGCATGGGTGGATTGCCTCCCGCAATAGCACTGGGAGGAGTATCCGGGGCATTTCTTAACGAAGTCTGAAGATGCCCGGTGATGCAAGCGAAGGGCCGCAGGTGAAGCCAGCATTACCAGCCGGCAAGCACGGGGGCCGCTGCGCTCAGGAGGTCACCTGGGCAATCAGTGCCAGGCAGTGCTGGACCACCGGTGTCATATCGCCCTTGCGTCGACTGAGGATGATCGGGCTGACGGCACTGGAGTCGAGCAGGGCGACGTACTCGGTATCGGTGCGATGCTGTTGCTGGACCGACGCCGGCACCAGGGTGACGCCCAGGCCGGCGGCTACCAGGCCAATCGCCGTCTGCAGTTCGTTGGCCCACTGGCTCACCGTGATGCTCATGCCGTGCTGGGCGAACAGGCCAAGCACGTGATCGGCGTAGCTTGGCCGCGGTCTGGCCGGGTAGAGGACGAACGGTTCATTGGCCAGTTGCGCCAGCGTCAGGGCTTGTCCGACCAGCGGATGGCCGCTGGGCAGGACCGCAACCAGCGGATCTTCGCGCAGCACTTGCTGGAGGATGGCCGGGTCGTCGATTCGCAGCCGGCCGAAGGCGATATCGATCCGGCCGTTTTTCAGCGCTTCGACCTGTTGCAGGGTGGTCATTTCGCTCAAGCCAAGCTCCAGTTCCCCGTCGCGGCGCAGCTCGCGGATCAGCTCCGGCAACACCGCGTACAGGGTCGAAGGGGCGAAGCCGATCCCGAGCCATTGGCGCTTCTTCTGGCTGATGCGCCGGGTGTTTTCGCCGATGCTCTGCAACTGCTCGAGCAGTGGGCAGATCTGTTCGTAGAAAAAGCGCCCGGCCTCGGTCAGTTGCAGTGGCCGTTCGCGAATCACCAACAGTGCGCCCAGCTCCTCTTCGAGCTGCCCGATCTGTCGGCTCAACGGCGGCTGGGCCATGTGCAGCACCTCGGCCGCGCGGGTGAAATTGAGGGTCTCGGCCAGGACCTTGAAGTAGCGAAGGTGACGCAGCTCCATCAGACCTCCCGGGTATGGTGGCAGACAAATTTGATATTGGACGGCGCTCAGGGTCTCGCGCAATGCTTGAAAAATCAAGTAAATCTTGGGTCTCGGGTCAGCCACCTGCGACCTGCATTGACGGGACAGTCGAACAATGACAAACGCTGTAATCGAACGCCTGGAGGCACTGATCGTCGACCTGCCGACGATCCGCCCGCACAAGCTGGCCATGCACACCATGCAGCAGCAAACCCTGGTGATCCTGCGCCTGCGCTGCAGCGACGGGGTAGAGGGCATTGGCGAGGCCACCACCATCGGCGGCCTGGCCTACGGGTACGAAAGCCCCGAGGGGATCAAGACCAATATCGATGCACACCTGGCCCCGGCACTGGTCGGCATGCCGGCCGACAATATCAACGCCGCGATGCTCAAGCTCGACAAGCTGGCCAAGGGCAACACCTTCGCCAAGTCCGCCATCGAGAGCGCCTTGCTCGATGCCCAGGGCAAACGCCTGGGGCTGCCGGTCAGCGAACTGCTCGGCGGGCGGGTGCGCGACAGCCTGGAAGTGGCCTGGACCCTGGCCAGCGGCGACACCGCCCGGGATATCGCCGAAGCCGAGCATATGCTGGAAATCCGCCGACACCGGCTGTTCAAGCTGAAGATCGGCGCCAACCCGCTGGAACAGGACCTCAAGCATGTCATCGCGATCAAGCGAGAACTGGGCGAACGGGCCAGCGTGCGGGTCGACGTCAACCAGTACTGGGACGAGTCCCAGGCCATCCGCGCGTGCCGGGTGCTGGGCGACAACGGCATCGACCTGATCGAACAGCCGATCTCGCGGATCAACCGCAGCGGCCAGGTGCGCCTCAACCAGCGCAGTCCGGCACCGATCATGGCCGATGAGTCGATCGAGAGCGTCGAGGATGCCTTCAGCCTGGCGGCCGACGGCGCGGCCAGCATCTTCGCCCTGAAGATTGCCAAGAACGGCGGCCCCCGGGCCGTGCTGCGTACCGCGCAGATCGCCGAGGCCGCCGGTATCGCCTTGTACGGCGGGACCATGCTCGAGGGCGCGGTCGGCACCCTGGCCAGCGCCCATGCCTTCCTGACCCTGCGTCAGCTGACCTGGGGCACCGAGTTGTTCGGGCCGCTGCTGCTGACCGAGGACGTCGTGACCCGGGCCCCGGAGTACCGCGACTTCCAGCTTCATGTACCGCATACGCCAGGCTTGGGCCTGACCCTGGATGAAACGCGCCTGGCCCGTTTCGCCCGCCGCTGAACCTGACTCGATGCAAGGAGAGAGACCATGCTGTTCCACGTGAAGATGACCGTGAAGTTGCCGGTCGACATGGACCCGGCCCGGGCCGCGAAGCTCAAGGCCGACGAGAAGGAACTGGCCCAGCGCCTGCAGCGCGAGGGCACCTGGCGCCACCTGTGGCGCATCGCCGGGCATTACGCCAACTACAGCGTCTTCGACGTTGCCAGCGTCGAGGCCCTGCACGACACCTTGATGCAACTGCCGCTGTTCCCCTACATGGACATCGAGGTCGACGGGCTGTGCCGTCACCCGTCATCCATCCACGCCGACGACCGTTGACCGCCGGGCAAGCCTGGCAACTACCTGACAACAATAATTCGAGGTAATCCAAATGACCGTGACCATTTCCCAAACCGCCGAAGTCAAAGCGTTCTTCGAGCAAGTCGCAGGCCTTGGCAATGACCAGGGCAGCCCGAGGTTCAAGCAGATCATCCTGCGCCTGCTCGGCGATGTCGCCCGGCTGGTCGAAGACCTGCAGATCACCGATGACGAGTTCTGGAAGGCCGTGGACTACCTCAACCGCATGGGCAAGGGTAACGAGGCCGGCTTGCTGGTGGCCGGCCTGGGTATCGAGCACTTCCTCGACCTGCTGCAGGACGCCAGGGACGCCGAGGCCGGCCTGACCGGCGGCACCCCGCGTACCATCGAAGGCCCGCTGTACGTTGCCGGCGCCCCGTTGAGTGAGGGCGAAACCCGCATGGACGACGGTACCGATCCGGGTACGGTGATGTTCCTCCAGGGCCGGGTGCTGGATGCCGACGGCAAACCGCTGGCGGGCGCCATGGTCGATCTGTGGCACGCCAACACCCAAGGCAGCTACTCGTACTTCGATACCACCCAGTCCGCGTTCAACCTGCGCCGTCGCGTCATTACCGACGCCCAGGGCTGCTACCGCGCCCGCAGCATCGTGCCGAACGGCTACGGTTGCCCGCCGGCAGGCACCACCCAGGAGGCGCTCAACCTGCTGGGCCGCCATGGCAATCGTCCGGCGCACATCCACTTCTTCATCTCGGCACCGGGCTATCGTCACCTGACCACCCAGATCAACCTGGCCGGTGACAAGTACCTGTGGGACGACTTCGCCTATGCCACCCGCGACGGCCTGGTCGGCGACCTGCAGTTTGTCACCGACGCCGCTGCAGCCCGCGACCGCGGGGTCGAAGGCGAGCGCTTCGCGACCCTGGCGTTCGACTTCCAGTTGCAGGCCGCCGACACTCCGCAGGCACAAGCGCGCAGCCACCGTCCCCGCGCTCTGCAGGAAGTCTGACAGGCCGGGCTGCGAAGCCGGCTACTGAAGCGTGCGCTGCCTGCCATCGCCGGCAGCGCCATTGCTCAGCGCTCCACTCCTCTTTGTTGCCCTCTACGCCAATCCAATAACAACAAAGGCACTTGGTCATGCGTGAATCCACGTCTGCGCGTCTGTTCGTGTCCGCCTGTTTCTGACAGGTCACTGCCTTTTCCCACTACCTCCCGAATGTCCCGGCAAGGCTGAGCCTGTCCGGTCACGCGCGGGAGCTATCCAGGCTGTCCAATCAGGAACCACAGGTCCATGAACACTCAGGTCAAACCGCAACAACTCGAACAAGCGAAACAGCGCTATGCCTATGAATGGTATGTGGTCATGCTGTGCATGGTGGCGTACATCTTCTCCTTCGTCGACCGGCAGATCCTCGCCCTGATGATCGAGCCGATCAAGGCCGACCTGAACCTGACCGATACCCAGTTCAGTCTCCTGCACGGCCTGGCATTCTCGTTGTTCTACGCCTTTATGGGCATGCCGATCGCCTACCTGGCCGACCGTTTCTCGCGGCCGCGGATCATCGCCATCGGCGTGGTGTTCTGGAGCCTGGCCACCGCTGCCTGCGGCTTCAGCAAGAATTTCCTGCAGATGTTCCTGGCGCGCATCGGCGTCGGTGTCGGTGAGGCGGCCTTGTCGCCTTCGGCCTATTCGATGTTCAGCGACATGTTCCCCCGGGAAAAGCTCGGGCGGGCCGTGGGCATCTACTCGGTCGGCTCCTTCGTCGGCGGCGGGATCGCCTTCCTGGTCGGCGGCTATGTGATCGCCATGCTCAAGGGCAGCGCTACCATCGAGGTGGCCGTACTGGGGGTGATCAAGACCTGGCAACTGGCGTTCTTCATCGTCGGGCTGCCCGGGGTGATCGTCGGCTTGCTGGTCTGGCTGACGGTGCGCAATCCTGAGCGCAAGGGCGTGCAACGGGATGCCGACGGACAGCCGAAAAAGGTCCGCCTGTCCGACGGCCTGCGCTTCATCGGGCGCCACCGGAAGACCTTTGCCTGCCACTACCTGGGCTTTTCGTTCTACGCCATGGCCCTGTACTGCATGATGAGCTGGACGCCTGCGCTGTACATCCGCAAGTTCGGCCTGAGCCCGGAGCAGGCCGGTTTCATGCTCGGCACCGTCATGTTGCTGGCCAATACCACCGGCGTGGTGTGTGGCGGCTGGTTGACCGACCACCTGGCCAAGCGTGGCCGTACCGATGCGCCGATGCGCACCGGGCTGATTGGCGCCGTCGGGATGATCGTGCCTGCCGTGCTGTACTCCCAGGTCGATCAGCTGTGGTTGTCGGTGGCGTTACTGGTACCGGCGATGTTCTTTGCCTCCTTCCCGATGCCGACCTCCACGGCAGCCATGCAGATCCTCTCGCCCAACCAGGTGCGCGCCCAGGTCTCGGCGCTGTTCCTGCTGGTCAGCAACCTGCTGGGCCTGGGCGTGGGCACTACCCTAGTGGCCTTGCTGACCGACCGCTATTTCGGCTCGCCACTGGCGGTGGGCTCGTCGATGTCGATCGTCAGCGTCGGCGCGTCGCTGCTGGCAATCGTGCTGCTGCTCAAGGGTTGCCAGTGCTTCCGGGCCAGCATGGAACGCGAGCATCCGCAGGCGAACTGACGATCCTGGGGCAGGCGGGAAGGGCATTGCCTGAACGGCAGCGCCTGTGCCCCACCTGCCGCTGATACCTGAAACACCACCACCACGTGACAGGTCGACGGGCCTGGTCGGGTCGATGCCGCCTGGTTGATCGACGGCCAGCCCGTTGCCCTGTCCGCTGCTACAGGATTTCCCATGAAACGCAAATGGCCGCTAGGTGCGACCCCCTTGCTCTTGTGCATCGGCACGGCACTGCCGCTGACAGGGCAGGCCGACATCGTCGATGACAGCCACCTCCAGCTGAGCGCCAGGAACCTGTTCCTGGACCGCAACTTCACCAACCCGGGAGCGCCGGTTTCCAAGGTCGGCAACTGGTCGCAAGGATTCGACCTGCAGTTTCAATCCGGCTACACCGACACGCCGCTGGCCCTGGGCCTGGACCTTGACGGTCAAGTAGGCGTGCGCCTGGACTCCACCGGTAACGATGGCTCGCTGCCCTTCAGCAAGCACCAGCAACAGACGGCCCCCGAGTACAGCCGTGCCGGGGCAACCTTCAAGCTCAAGTACCAAAGCACCGAGCTGAAGATCGGTGACCAGCGGCCCAACTACCCGGTCGCCTCCAACGACCCCAGTCGTCTGCTCGACACCATCTACCAGGGCGCCGTCATCGAGTCGCGAGACATCGAGCGCCTGCAACTGGTCGGTGGGCGGTTCTGGTCGATCGTCAGCCGCGAGTCTTCCAACCATGAACGCCTGTACCGCCAAGGCACCTCCGACAGCCTGGACAGCGAAGGCCTGGACTTCTTCGGCGCTACCTATGCGCTGACGCCGGACCTGCAGGCCAGCTACTTCCATGGCGTGCTCAACGACATCTACAAGCAGGACTACGGCGGCTTCAAGCACGCCCTGAAGTTCGCCGACGGTTACCTGCTGAAAACCCACATCGGCTACTTCGACAACCGTGACGACGGCAACGCCCGTAGCGGTGAGGTCGACAACCGTGCCTACTTTGGTCTGCTGACCCTGGAGAAAAGCGGCCACCTGATCGGTGCCAGCTACCAGCGCATGACCGGCGACACGGTGTTCCCCACCCTCAACGGCTATGTACCGCAGTTGTACCTGCCCAACTGGGCCGGGCTGCCCTTCATTCGCCCTGACGAGCGCAGCTGGTCGGTGCGCTACGGCTACAACTTCGCCGCCCTGGGCGTGCCCGGGCTGAACTTCTTCACCCGTTACATCAAGGGCACCGATATCGATCGCGGCCGAGGTCTTGCCCGCGAGCAGGAAAGCGAGCGCGACATCGTGCTGAGCTACGTCGTGCAGAGCGGGCCGTTGAAGAGCCTCGCCTTCGACCTGCGCAACCTGCATACCCAGCAGCACTACGGCAATGACTACAACGAGTATCGACTGGGCACTTCCTATACCTGGAAGTTCTGGTGAGTACCTGCCGATTTCCATTTGTCCGCCCAGGCCGCGTCAACCACGCTGCCGAGCGGATGCCTTTTTGCCTGGGCCATGCCGTGCGGGGAAGGCCCGGGCTTTTTGTTTGGTTCTTCACGGAATCCTGGGGGCTATGGTCCTTGGGCTTGGGCTTGGGCTTGGGCTTGGGCTTGCGAGCTTATCCATTGCATGTGGTGACGCTACCGGCCCCTTCCGCCTTTACGGCGGCCTACTTTTCTCTTGGGAAAAGTAGGCAAAACCGCTTGCTCCTGCATCCGGC
>NZ_JALRNF010000064.1 GCF_030272895.1 Pseudomonas sp. BGr12
CAATGCCTTCAGACCCACCGAGCTGAGCCGATTGCGACTGCTGCGCAGCCGATCGCAGGCTGCGCCAGCTCCCACAAAGACAGTTGTTCCCACACGATCAGGGCAACTGCAATTCCTCGATGCTGATCTCGCGCATGCGGAATTTCTGCACCTTGCCCGTCACCGTCATCGGGAACTGGTCGACGAAGCGGAAGTAACGCGGCACCTTGAAGTGGGCGATGCGTGCCCGGGCCCAGTCGCGCAACTGTTCCTCGTCCGGGCCTTCGCCCGGGTGCAGCCTGATCCAGGCGACGATCTCCTCACCATAGCGGGCGCAGGGAATGCCGATGACCTGGACATCGGCCACCGCCGGATGGGTCAGGAAGAACTCTTCCAGCTCCCTCGGATAGATGTTCTCACCGCCACGAATGATCATGTCCTTGCTGCGCCCGACAATGCGCACGTAGCCCTGCTCGTCCATGCACGCCAGGTCGCCGGTGTGCATCCAGCCGTCCTCGTCGATGCTGTCGGCGCTGGCCACCGGGTTATTCCAGTAACCGAGCATGACGCTGTAGCCACGGGTGCACAGTTCGCCGACCTCGCCACGGGGCACGCACTGCCCGGCCGTGTCGATGATCTTGCTTTCAAGGTGCGGCTGGGTGCGCCCGACGCTGGTCACGCGCAGCTCCAGGTCATCGTCGGGGCCGGTCTGCAGGGACACCGGGCTGGTCTCGGTCATGCCGTAGGCAATCTGCACCTCGCTCATGTGCAGTTCATCGATCACCCGGCGCATGACTTCGATCGGGCAGTTGGCCCCCGCCATGATGCCGGTGCGCAGGCTGGACAGGTCGAAGCTGTCGCGCTGGGGATGATCCAGCTCGGCAATGAACATGGTCGGCACCCCATACAGCGCGGTGGCCTTTTCCTCGGCCACCGCCTGCAGGGTGGCCAGCGGATCGAAGGCGTCGCCAGGATAGATCAGGGTGGAGCCATGGGTCAGGCAGCCGAGGTTGGCCATGACCATGCCGAAGCAGTGGTACAGCGGCACCGGTACCACCAGGCGGTCGTGCTCGGTCAGGCCCAGGCTTTCGCCGACCATGTAGCCGTTGTTGAGGATGTTGTAATGACTGAGGGTCGCGCCCTTGGGAAAGCCGGTGGTGCCGGAGGTGTACTGGATATTGATCGGTTCGTCGCAATTCAGGCTGGCCTGGCGCGCTGCCAGGTCCTCGACGCTGACCGCCGCGGCCCGTTCCTGCAAGGCTGCCCAGGACAGGAAGCCCGCCGGTGGCTCGTTGGCCAGGCTGACCACCCCGCGCAATTCGGGCAGGTGCTCGCACGCCAGTTCACCGGGACTGCTGGTCGCCAGCCCGGGTGCCAGCTCCAGCAGCATGGCGTGGTAGTCGGAAGTCTTGAAGGCATCGGCACAGATCACCCAACGACAGCCCGACTGGCTCAGCGCGTATTCCAGCTCGTTGCTGCGGTAGGCCGGGTTGATGTTGACCAGGATGGCGCCGATCTTGGCACTGGCGAACTGGGTGATGCACCATTGGGCGCAGTTGGGTGCCCAGATGCCCAGGCGGTCGCCGCGCGCAAGACCCAGGGCCATCAGCGCCCGGGCGTGACGCTCGACCGCCTCGGCCAGGGTCTGCCAGCTGTAGCGCAGCCCCTGGTGCCGGACCACCAGCGCCTCGCGCCGGGCAAAGCGCGAAACGGTGAGGTCGAAGGCCCCTCCGATGCACATCTCGAGCAGCTGAGTGTCCTGCCGCCCCTGGGTATAGCTCTGCGTGTTCATGGTGTTCTCTTGTTCTTGTTGTGCGGGTGAATGGCGACCTGGAGGCACCACCGGCCCCTGTAGGAGCGGGCTTGCCCCGCGATGCGATGTAACTGACTGATCGCAATCGCGGGGCAAGCCCGCTCCCACAAAGATAGTTGCTCCCACAGGGGACCTGGAGGTAACAGCAGTCCCCTGTGGAAGCCTGCGATAGCGGCTTAGCGGATGAACACCTGGGTGGTGCTGGTCGACATGTCGCCGCCTGGCAACTTGATGTTCTTGACCTTCTCCAGGCTCTGCGGATCGAACACCGCAATATCATTGAAGGTCCCTGCCAGGTACAGCTTGCTGCCCTTCTTGTTGAAGGCGACGCAGTAGTAGGTGTGCTCCAGGTTCGCGGCCTTGATCAGCTTGCGCTCCTTGATATCGTAGCGGGCCAGGCGGTTGAGCACCCCGTACATCTGGTTCTCGTCCTGGGGCGAGCGCAGCCCGGTGAAGTACAACTCGGTCAGCGAGGCGAACTCACGGTAGCTGCTCTTGCCGGTCTTGAGGTCGATGCTCAGGTAGCCGTACATCGGCTCGGCCGTGGCCGGGTCCTGTTTGTCGTCGGTAAAGCGCGACACGGTGTAGAGCATGGTGAAATCATGCTGCGCGGTCTGGTGCGGCCAGAAGTACAGCACGTCCGGGGCGCTGAAGCCCGGGCGTTTCCAGTTGCGCAGCGGCAGGGCCACCTCGTACTTGCCGGTCTTGACGTCCATCTTGTAGATGTCGGCGCCGGCGACGAACAGGCTGCCATCGTCCGCCGCCCGCATCAGGTAGACCTGGCGCGGCATGGGGAAGCTGCGTACCGGCTTGGCGTCCTGGCCGTCGGCGGTGCTGAACACTTCCAGGCGCGGCGGCTTGACCACGTAGTGATCGTTCAGGCGCTGGGTCGGGTTGACCGTGGCGTACACTTCCTTGCCGTCGGGGCTGATGGCAAAGGAATACATCGAACGCCCCACCTCGCCCGGGGTGCTCGACAGGCTGGCGTGGAACACCGACTGGCAGGTGTCCAGGTCGATGCCGTACAGGTCGCCATAGTGGTTGTTGAGCACATAGGCGGTTCGGTTGTCCGGCGCCATCATGGCGGTGCCGGGCCCGAAGGCGTCCGGCAGCTTGCAGCTCTTGTAGACCTCGTCGCTGGCCAGGTCGATCACGTGCAGGTTGTTCGGGTAGTTGGTGACGATCATGTACTCATGACCGGCCTTGAGCGCAGGCGCGCTGCTGTCGGCGGCCCAGGTGCCGACACTGGCGGCAGAGGCGGCGACGGTGAACGCCAGTTGTGCGAAAACTCCAGCTTTCATGCGGTTTCCCCTTGTTGTTCTTGTCGGCCGGTCACTTGTCTTTCGGGAACACGGTGCCGAGGTTGCGCCAGTCGTCCTGGGAGTTGGTGGCCTGGGCGTTCCAGTCCTGGTAGGTGCTCATCATGTCGGGCACCTGGGCCGGCCACCAGCACGGGTCGGAGCAGCCATAAAGGTCGGCCTCCATCGGCTGGCACAGCGAGCTGACGCCCCCGAAGGCATCCACTTCCCAGCCCGGGTCGGTGGTGGCGGTGCAACCGGCCACGGCGCTCATGGCCACCACTTCCTCGACACGGTCCTGGGCGACTGCTTGCTCAAGAATCTGGGCTTTGTTGTTCAGCGGCTTGAGGTGTTTCATGTCAGTGTGCCTTGCGCGGAGTGATGTAGTGGCTGATGAAGGCCGGGTTGGCGGCCATGATGCGGCTGTAGACTTCGATACCGAAGTCGACCCAGTCGCGCATCAGTTCACAGTAGTGATAGGTCGGGTGGGTCGGATCGCCATAGCGGGCATAGCTTTCGTGGTAGCAACCGCCCGAGCACAGGTTGCGGATGCGGCAGCTGTCGCAACCGGTGCCGCTACGGTCCAGGCGCTGGGACAGGAAGTCGTTGAGCTCCACCTGTTTCACCCCGCTGTGCACGTTGCCGAAGGTCGGCAGGCTGGAGCCGGTGAAGCGGTGGCAGAGGTTCAGCTCACCCTGGTGGTCGACCGCCAGCATCTTCAGGCCGGCACCGCATGGCAGGGCTTTCTTGTGCCCTTCATGGATGTCGGTAATCAGCTGGTGCAGGTTGGAGAAGCCGATATTGCGGTGCTCCAGCGCCGCTTCCAGGTAACGCCGGCCCAGGGCCTTCATGTTGGCGAAGACCTCGACCAGCTCGCCGGCGCTGAGGTTGAAGTCGGCCATGTCGCCCGAGGTCACCGGGGCAAAGCCCACTTCGGCAAAGCCCATCTCGTTGAACAGGTGGTTCCAGATGGTCTCGACATCGGTGATACCCCGGGTCAGGGTCACCCGCGCCCCGACCGGACGGCTGTCATAGCGCGACAGCAGCATGTCGGCCTTGCGCCGGACCACGTCGTAGGTGCCCTGCCCGCCGACCGTGATGCGGTTGCGGTCATGCACGGTCTTGGGCCCGTCGATGCTCACCGACAGCCCGAAGCGATGGGCATTGAGCCAGTCGACGATCTCTTCGGTGAGCAGCGTGGCATTGGTGGTCATGACGAACTCGACCTGCTTGCCCAGTTCGGCGAAGCGCCGTTCGCAATAGCCGACCATGTGCTCGATCAGCGGCCGGTTGGACAGTGGCTCGCCACCGAAGAACACCACGGTGTAGCGGGTCTCGTCCGGCGACTCCTTGAGCAGCATCTCCACCGAGGATTCGGCGGTGGCGACGCTCATTTTCTTGCCGGCCGAGGGCTTGTCCAGGTCTTCCTTGTAGCAATAGCTGCAGCTGAGGTTGCAGCCGGTGTTGACGTTCAGTACCACGGTGTTCAACGCCGTGCGCTCGACGCGCGTCAGGCCGATTTCCGGGGTCAGCGGCGAGCCGTCGCTGACCACTTCCAGGGCCATCAGCTCGCGCAGGGTGTCGATGACGTCCTGGCCGGCGAAGTGGGGCTCAAGACGTTGCAGCAACTCTTCGGACGAACAGCCCTGCTCGCGCAAGGCATCGATGATCCCGCCGGTCACCGCGTCAGTGGCAAACAGCGAGCTGCTGGGTATATGGAACAGCATGCGGTCGGCATCCACCTGCACTTCATGCAGGTTGCGCTCGACCAGATTCAATTGTGCGCCCATGGCGACCTCCCGATGTGCATCCCGATCTACGTGGCTAACCGGGCGCCGTAGCGCCCGTGCGGATCACGGCCGCTTACGGCAGCGGTGGGTTGTTCCAGCGCTGGACGGTGACGATCAGGTGGCCTTCGCCCTGCTGTCCGCCGTCTTCGAGCTTGGCGATCACTTTCAGGTTGCCGGCGTTGTTGGTCATCATCCGCCGCTCGGGGTTGGGCCCGGCGCCACCGGGCAGGAAGACGCCGTTGTCCTGCATTTTTCCTGCGTATTTGACGTCTTCGTCCTCCTTGGCCCTTTCGTCGAAAGGCTCCACCGTCCAGCTGGCCGGCAGGTAGCCGATGCGCAGCGGCTCGCCCTTGGCGTCCTTGCCCCAGGCCTCGGCCTCGAAGCGGCCCTGGACCTTCGGCGTGCTGCCGCCGTTCTCGCCGATGCGGGCAATGGAGAAGGCCGGCACCACTTTGACTTGCTCGACCTTGTCGTACACGGTGAGGTTCACGCCTTTGAGCGCGCCCTGGCTGACTTCGCGCACACCCGGCGCGGCATCCTTGGCGGCACGGGCCTTGACCCGTACCTGGTTGGCGCCGGACGCCAGCACCTGGGTGACTTCGATACCGGCGCCCAGGTCCGGCTTGCCCGACAGGCCACTGCCCACCAGGGTCAGCTCGACCTCGCTGCCGGCCTTGATGAACGACGGTTGTACCGCCAGCAGGCGCGCCTTGCCCTCCTTCACCGCGGTGAAGTCCAGGCCGCGCTCGTCATGCTCGGCCTCGAACATGCGCCCTTTCATCTCGCCGTCCAGTGCGGCGAACACCTGGCGCATGCTGGTGTCGCCGATCTTGACGTTGCCGCGCCATTCGTAGCCGTTGTAGAGAATCGCCGAGCCACTGCCCTGGAACGGCGTGCCGTCGGCGTATTGGCCCTTGAGCTCGACCTTGAAGCCATCGCCCTCGGCACCAGCAATGCTCATCACACCGCGTACGTCACCCTTGGTCAGCATATGGCCGCTGAAGGCCCACTGACCCGCCAGCACTTCGGCCTTGGGTTTGGCTTTCTGCCAGTCGGCCCAGGCCGGGGTGTCGAAGGCGAAGCGCTTGGCCAGCTCCGGCACCATTTCATTCAGGGCGATCGGCAGCCAGTCGCGGTCGCGCGCCTGGGCCTGGTATTCCAGCGACGGCCATTGGCCCAGGTGGAAGTTGACCAGGTGTTCCCACTCCTTGGCCGGGCGCCGCTGCAGGGCGACCCGTGCGCCGGAGTGACAGCGGCCGCAGGTCTGGCTGAGTTTGTCGTCGAACTGCTCGACCGTATTCAGGCGCCGCTCCATGGCGTAGCGCACGCCTTCGGTTTCGCTGGGCGCCAGGCCCTGCCGGTCGGCCAGGTACTTGACCAGGGTGCGGCGCTCCTCATCGCTGATCTGCAGGCCATGCATGACCTGCATGCGACCGATGCTCATCAGCCAGCCTTCCGGGGTCTTGCGCTGGTGGCTGATGCGGCTGTACGTGTCATTGCCTTCCGCAATGTGACAGCCCATGCACTTGGTCTGCAGCAGGTTGGCGCCAGGCTCTGCGGCCTGGGCCTGGGCGCACAGCAAGGCGGCGGCGATCAGCGCCAGGCGGCTGGTGTGTCGCCGGAGTCGAGTCATTCTCAAGGTCAGACCTCCACGGTGTTGTTCTTATCGTTCTTGCACACTGGGTGCCGTAGGTGCTTCTGCGAATGAGCAATACAGAATCTGTGCCAATCTTCGCAAATTCTTTATTTTCAATAGCTTGTGCGACGTAACGGGTGTTCTACCAGGTGTTGGGATCCACACCGGGCGTCTAAATTTGCGACAGCCCGTTGCACCTTGAGACACGCGCCTCGCTCGCCACAAGCTTAGGCCAGCGCCGGACTGTTCCACGGCTGTCTCATGGCGTCTCAAACTGCTACAACCCGAGCAATGCCCCGGTGCTCGATCTGATATTAATTGTTCTTTTATATCAACAGGTTGAGTCGGTATTAAGGGCTTGGCATGGTGGTTGCGAAAGCGCCCTGCACATCCAATGACAAGAGGCGCCGCCCCATGCTTTCGACCCTGCCCATCCTCCCTGGCACCCAGGCTTTTCTCGACCGTAAACTGAAAATGCGCATCGGCGCACACTGGCAGGATGCGCAGAGCGGCCAGACCATGAGCTTTCGCAACCCGGCCACCGGCGAGGTGCTGGGTGAGGTGCCGTGCGCCGACAGTGAAGACGTCGACCGTGCCGTCAAGGCCGCCCGCGCGGCCTTCGACGACTCCGCCTGGAGCCGCCTGCGCCCGCGTGAGCGGCAGAACCTGCTGTGGCGCCTGGCCGACCTGATGGAGCGCGACGCCCAGGAGCTGGCCGAGCTCGAGTGCCTGAACAACGGCAAGAGCGCCGCCGTGGCCAAGGTCATGGACGTGCAACTGGCAATCGATTTTCTGCGCTACATGGCCGGCTGGGCGACCAAGATCGAAGGCTCGACGGTGGAACCTTCGCTCCCACTGATGCCCAATGACCAGTTCCACGGCTTTATCCGCCGTGAAGCCATCGGCGTGGTCGGCGCCATCGTCGCCTGGAACTTCCCTCTGCTGCTGGCCTGCTGGAAGCTCGGCCCGGCCCTGGCCACCGGCTGCACCGTGGTGCTCAAGCCTGCGGACGAGACCCCGCTGACCGCGCTGAAACTGGCCGAGCTGGTGCAGGAAGCCGGCTACCCGGACGGCGTGTTCAACGTTATCACCGGCACCGGCCTCAATGCCGGCGCCGCCCTGACCCGTCACCCGGGCGTCGACAAGCTGACCTTCACCGGCTCCACCGAAGTCGGCAAGCAGATCGGCAAGGCGGCGATGGAGAACATGACCCGCGTCACCCTGGAACTGGGCGGCAAGTCGCCGACCATCGTCATGGCCGACGCCAACCTGCAGGAAGCCGCCGCCGGCGCTGCCACGGCGATCTTCTTCAACCAGGGCCAGGTGTGCTGCGCGGGGTCGCGCCTCTATGTGCAGCGCAAGCATTTCGACAATGTAGTGGCCGACATCGCCGGCATCGCCAACGGCATGACCCTGGGCAACGGCCTGGACCCGAAGGTGCAGATGGGCCCGCTGATCTCGGCCAAGCAGCAGGATCGGGTCACCGGCTACATCAACCTGGGCCGTGAACTGGGTGCGACCATCGCCTGTGGCGGCGACGGGTTCGGGCCGGGTTATTTCGTCAAGCCGACGGTGATCGTCGATGTCGACCAGCGCCATCGGCTGGTGCAGGAAGAGATCTTCGGCCCGGTACTGGTGGCCATGCCGTTCGACGATATCGATGAAGTGCTGCACATGGCCAACGACAACCCCTATGGCCTGGGTGCGAGCATCTGGTCCAACGACCTGGCGGCGGTGCACCGGATGATCCCGCGGATCAAGTCCGGTTCGGTGTGGGTCAACTGCCACAGCGCCCTGGACCCGGCCTTGCCGTTCGGTGGCTACAAGTTGTCGGGCGTTGGTCGGGAAATGGGGGCTGCGGCGATCGAGCACTATACCGAGCTCAAATCGGTGCTGATCAAGCTGTAAGTCGGTGCACACCGCTCCCCCTGTGGGAGCGGGCTTGCCCCGCGATCCGGTGAGTCTGACAGCACGCAATCGCGGGACAAGCCCGCTCCCACAGGGCCACCGCGCCTAGGCGCGGTGGCCCTGGGCGGTGAGCCAGGCGCGCAGCATCGCCTGTTCGCCGGCCGGCCGATGGGCCAGCAGCGTTTCAAGGCGCTGCCCGGCCTGCAGGCCATGCACCAGCGGCGCCACTTCCACGCCCTGCACATGCCAGATACCCAATGGCTGGTCAGGGCCGACCACCACCTCGGCTTCGTCGATCAGACCGTCGCGAATCACCGGGCGCCGCTCGACCTGCAGCTTGCCAAAGTCGGCCGGCACATGGATCGGCTGGTCATCCGGCCAGCTACGGCGCGGGTCCCAGAATGGCTGCCCGACGCCGCGTTGTTCCTGGGCATAGAAGTCCCGGCCGATCCGCGCAAAGCGCAGGAACAGCTGTTCGATCCGCTCTTGATGAAAGCGCCGGGCCAGGTCCACACGTTGCGGATGGCGCAACACCGTATTGATCACCGCCGGTGCCTGCAACGCCGAGGACAGTGACTGGAAGATGCCATTGCCCGACAACGGGTCCACCGCCATCGCTGCATCGCCCACCTTTACCCAGTTATCGCCCACACAATCGCCGGCCAGGATCGCCGTGCTGCTGCGCGCATGCAGTTCAGCCGCCTGCCAGGCACCTGCCCCGAACAGCTCGCCCACCAGCGCCGACTGCTGCCGGCGATCGGCACAGTAATCGGGTAATTGCGCACGGCCAGGCAGGCGGGTCGCGCCACTGTCCAGGGTGACCTGCCAATAGCAACGGCCATCGGCCATGCGCGCCATCCAGGCCCAGCCATCGTCGAGGCTTTCCACCGCCGACACAGGCTCACCCGGTTCACCCTGCCAGAGATTGAGCAGGCTGACGCTTTCCGGGCCACGCAGGCGGTTGCTGCCCAGTGGCGCCTGACGCCCGCGCGCTTCGACGAGAAAGTCAGCCAGCAGGGCCTGGCCATTGTCCAGTACCACGCGGTGCCCTTGGGCGTCACTGTGGACCTCGCGCACCCGCCCTTCGATGACCCGCGCGCCCGCCCGGCGCAGGTCATCGCGCAGGGCGCTGTCGAACAGGCGTCGGTCCAGCAGATATTCCTGATTGAGCTGCTGATCTGTCCCGTTCCAGTGCACCCGGCGCCGGGCCGGCACGGCGGCAAGCGCCAGGGCGCTGCCAAGGCCGGCATGGCGCAGTCCCTCCAGCACCCGCTGGGAAACGCCCTCCACGGCATCGAAGCGGCGCCAGTCGGAAACGACTTCGACGTCGTAGCCCAGCCGGCGCAGGCCAATGGCCGTGGCGCCACCGGCCGGGCCGGCGCCGAGAATCAGTATGCGCGGCTCAGGCATGCTCGCCTCTGCGATGCTCGGGACCGGTGAAGGCCGCGTGCTCGCGCAGGTACGCCAGCACCTGCTCGCGGTCCGCCCCCGGGTGTTCGCGCAGGTAGGCACAGATCAACCCGCTGAGCGCGGCGCAGGCCAGACTGGCACCGGCGTTGCCGGCCCGCTCGCCGACCGCAGCGCCGAAGTCCGCCTGGGCCGTGTCGAGCCACGACCACTGCCCCTCACGACACCGGGCATCGCCGGTGATGCGCAACACTCCCGGGTAGCTGGCCGGGTACACCGGCCCGCCCCGTGCCGGGCTGGACGCGCAGAGCAACACCCCGGCCTCCAGGGCCGCCGCGCATGCCTGGCGCAGCACCGGACGGTCCTGCTGCAGGCCCAGGCTCAGGTTGACCAGGCTCACCCCCTGTTCCACCAGCCACAGCAAGGCCGCGCTGACTTGCAGCACCGTGGTGCTGCCCCGGTTGTCGAACACCTGGGCCATCCTCGCGGGCACGCCCCCGGCCTGCCCCAGCAGGCGTCCGAGCACAGCGCTGCCATGGCCCAGGGCATCGGCCTGCAGCTCGCCTTCGCGCAGCATGCCCTGCTCCAGCCAGAAGCGTCGCCCGCCCAGCAGCGAATGGGCCTGGAGTTCCGAGCAACCGGTGTCGATCACCCCGACGCACAGTTCAGTCATCATGGCGCAGTGGCTCCTGCCAGACCGCTTGCAGGCGGCCGTTTTCCAGGTGCAGGTGCAGGTTGGCATCGGCCAGGGTGCTGGTGCGGTGGCTGATGAGGATGCGCGTGCGCCCGGCAAACAACTGGTCGATGGCGGCGATGACCTCGCGCTCGGTGCTTTCATCCACCGCCGAGGTCGCTTCGTCGAGCACCAGCACCCGTGGATCCTGGAGCAAGGCCCGGGCAATGGCGATGCGTTGTTTCTGGCCGCCGGACAGTTGCTGGCCACGCTCGCCCAATTGCCCGTCCAGGCCCAGGGGCAAGGCCTCGACCAGCGACTCCAGGCGGGTCAGGCGCACCACCCGCTCAAGGTCCTCGCGGCTGGCCTCGGGCACGCTGTAGGCCAGGTTCTGCGCCAGGGTGCCGCGAAACAGCACGATATCCTGGCTGACCACGGCGATCTGCTTGCGCAGGGCCAGCAGGTTCAGCTCGCGCAGGTCGGTGCCGTCGAGCAGGATGCGGCCCTGGTCAGGGTCGTAGAAACGCTGCAGCAGGTCGATCAGGGTCGACTTGCCAACGCCCGAGGCGCCGCTGATGGCCACCTTCACCCCGGCCGGAATGCTGATTTCGACACCGCCGAGCACACTGCCAAGGCGCTGCTCATGGGCAAAATGCACCGCTTCCAGGCGCAGCTCGCCCGGGCCCTGGGGCATGGGCGCCGGCGTTGCGGCCTGGCGCACGCCGACCGGTTCCTGCTGCAACTCCATCACCCGTCCCAGGCTCACGGCCATGCGCTGCACCGCCACGTACAGGCCGAGCAGGCTCTGCACAGGCCCGACCGCCATGCCCAGGTAGGTGGAAAAGGCGATCAGCGCGCCCAGTTGCCAGGTGCCCTGGATCACCCAGTAGCCGCCGACCAGGAAGGCGCAGGCGCGACACAGTGAGGTCAGCGTACCCGGCACCGCCTGGGTGAAGAATTCAGTAACCTGCACCCGCAGCAACTGGCTCATGTAGCCCTGCCCCAGGCGCCCGAGGCGATCGGACTCGCGCTGCTGCTGCCCGGCGGCCTGGATGAACTTCATCGCCGGCAGGGTCTCGACCAGGAACGACGACACATCGGCGGAGCGTTCGCGCAAGCTGCGCACCTCGCGCTCGACCTTGCGCCGCATCCAGCGCAGCCACAGCACTTCGATGGGGATCAGCAACGCCAGCAGCAACGACAGCTGCCAGGACAGCATCAGCATCAGGGTCACCGCGCCGATCAAGCCGATCACGCTGGACACCGCCGAGAACAACGAGTCCACGGCAAAGCGCTGGATCTCGGCGACATCGCCGTCCAGCCGCGAGAGGATGTCGCCGATGCGCTTGCGCCCGTAGAACGCCGGCGAAAGCTGCTGCAGGTGGCGGTACAGGTCATCGCGCAGGGCAAACAGGATGCGCCCGGACAGCCGGGTGTGCAGGTAGCGGTTGATCCCCGCCAGCAGCGTGCCGGCGATGCCGACCGCAATCATGATCGCCGCCATGTGCCACAGCACCTGGAAGTCCTTGGCCAGCAGGCCCTGGTCGATCAGGGTCTTGACCAGCCAGGGCTGCGCCAGCACCAGCAACGAAGCGGCCAGCGACAGCCCCAGCAAGGCGCCAATGGCCCGCCAGTGCGGACGCACGAAACCGTACAGCCAGGCCAGCGCGCGGCGCATCAGCTCCGGGTCGGAGGCGTCGATGAGGCGCAGAAAAATACCACCCATTGCCGGCCCCTTAGTCGCGCAACTGCTTGAGTTTTCGGTACAGCGTGGCGCGGCTGATGCCCAGGGCCTGCGCCGCCGCCGAGACATTGCCCTGATGCCGCTCCAGGGCGCTGCGAATCAGCTCCACCTCGTTATCTCGGATACTGCCGCTTTGCGCGGCGCTGCCGCTGAGCTCATCGAGCAGGCAGTCGGTCAGGTGCTCAAGGCTCAGCACCTGCTCGCCCGGCTCGCGCATGGCCAGGGCCGAGCGCAGGACCATCTCCAGCTGGCGGATGTTGCCCGGCCAGTCGAAGTTGCCCAGCAGCTCACGCAGACCTGGGTCCAGGCTCACCCCGTGGGCACCGAACTTGCCCAGCAGGCTGTCGATCACCTCGCCCAGGTCGTCGCGGTCGCGCAACGCCGGCAATTGCAGGCTCACGCCATTGATGCGGTAGTAGAGGTCTTCGCGAAAATGCTGGTCGAGCACCAGGCGCTTGAGGTCGCGGTGGGTGGCGCAGATCACCGCCACGTCGATTTCCTGTTCTTCGCCGGCGCCCAGCGGCGCCACCCGGCGCTCCTGCAACACCCGCAGCAGGCGCGCCTGCAAGGCCAGCGGCATATCGCCGATTTCATCGAGGAACAAGGTGCCGCCGTGGGCCTGCATCAGGCGTCCGACCATGCCGCCACGGCGCGAGCCGGTGAAGGCGCCTTCGCGATAGCCGAACAGCTCGGACTCGATCAGGCCTTCCGGAATGGCGGCGCAGTTGACCGCCACGAAGGGCTTGTCAGCCCGGGCGCTGGCCTGGTGCAGCGCGCGCGCCACCACTTCCTTGCCGGTGCCGGTTTCGCCGAGCAACAGCACCGGCAAGTCATTGTTCAAGCCGCGCCGGGCCATGCCCAGGGCCCGGGCGAAGCGCACATCGCGGCCGGCCAGGTTGTCCAGCTCCACAGGCCTGGCTGCCGGCAGCACTTTATTGACCGGCTGCGCCGTACCCATGCCGACCCGCCGAGGCAGGTGCACGGCACGGAAGAAGAACTCGCCCTTGGCGGTCTGCACGCTGCTCACCCGGTCCATCCACAAGCGGGTGAGGAACGCCGAGGTGCGCTCGCCCATCAGGTCGCTGCAACGCCGTCCGACCAGGGCCTGGCGCGACAGCTGGAGCAACTCGCAGGCACGCTCGTTGGCCGCCAGCACCTCACCGTCCAGGCTCAGGGCCAGCAGGCCGTGCCAGGCGCTGCCCAGGTACTGCGGCCGGCTGTGGAAGGCCAGCACCAGTTGCTCCGGGTAGCACAGGCCGAACAGGCGGCTCTCGATATTGCTGGCCGCCAGTATCAGGGTCGCCAGGTTGTCCTGGGGCTGGGCCATGACGCCCTCGCGGGTCAGGTCGAGGACGCCGATCACATGGCCCAGCGGGTCACGCAGCGGCACCGAGGTGCAGGAAAACGGGCTCAGGCGGTCCAGGTAGTGCTCGCCGCAGTTGATCAGGGTCGGCCGCCCCTCCACCACGGCGGTGCCGATGGCATTGGTGCCGCGGCTCGATTCGCTCCAGCAACTGCCCGGATGCAGGTCGCGCAGGCCCACCCTGTTGAGTTCGGCGGTCTGCCCGCCGATGGCCAGGATGTTGGCCTGGGCGTCGCCCAGGATGATGATGCTGCTGTTGCCCTGGCGATGGACCAGGTATTCCATCTCCGGCGTCGCGGCATCGATCAGCAGGCGGTTGCTGTCCAGCAGCTCCTGCAGGCGGTGACGCGCGTCCAGCTCCACCTGTTCGTTATCCAGGCAGCTCAGGCCATGGCCCAGGCTTCTGCGCCACGAGGCATCGATTTCCTCGCGCAGCATGCCTTGCGGCAGCGCGCCTTCGCTGATCAGCTTCAGGCGGACCATCCGCGAGGTCTGCAAGGGGTCGGTAGCATTTGTTATTGGAATATGCTGCGCCATCTCTCACTCCAGCGTGCCGTGTGCGACTGCTCGGTCATCGCTGACTTTACTCTAATATTTCAGTGCATCCACGTACTGCCGGCAAAAAACCTCGGGGCGAGGGGCGACCGCTGCGCGGTCGATCGCAGGCGTCGCCAGCTCCCACGGTTACGCTGACCGGCAAACCTGGTATCTGGTACGACGGTACACCAAAAAACGATGTTAATAACAATTATTTGCAGTTAACATCGCCGCGCTTTTCTACCCCCGCCTTCCCGCCAGGACCGTACCGTCGATGCGCCGCACGTTCGTTTCGCTCTGCCTGCTTCACGCCGTTACCCCTTCTTCAGCCTGGGCCGATACCTCACAGCAAGCCGAGTCATCCTCCATCGAGTTGCAGGCCCTGAGCATCAATGCCGGCGCCTTCGAAGAGCGCGCCGATGGTCCGGTGCAAGGCTACCGGGCCACTCGCTCGGCCAGCGCCACGCGCACCGACACCGCCCTGCATGAAACCCCGCAATCGGTCAGCGTGGTGCCCCGCGATGTGCTCGAAGACACTGGCGCTACCCGCCTGCAGGACGGCCTGGATTACGCCGGCGGCGTTGGCCGGGCCAACAACTTCGGTGGCCAGGGCCTGACCACCTTCACCGTGCGCGGCTTTACCACCGGCGAGTTCTATCGCAACGGCTTCCCGATCAACCGCGGCTACCCCAACGCCCCCGATGCCAACACCGTCGAGCGCCTGGAAGTGTTGCGCGGCCCGGCCAGCAGCCTGTATGGACGTGGCGACCCCGGCGGCACTTTCAATGTGGTCAGCAAGCAGCCGCAGGCCGAGCCCAAGGTCACCCTGGGCAGCCAGTTCGATGACCAGGGCATGCACCGCGCCACCCTCGATGCCACCGGTGCGCTCAACCAGGACGGCACCCTGGCCTACCGCCTAAATGTGCTGGGTGAAGGCGGCGAAAGCTTTCGCGACGATGTAGAGAGCGAGCGCTACGACGTCGCCCCGGTGCTCAGCTGGCAGGTCAACGATGCGACGCGGGTGGTCTTCGAGGCCGACTTCATGCGCAACAACCACCCCCTGGACCGTGGCCTGACCCGGTACAGCAACCAGCAAGGCAAGGCCTCGCGCGATACCTATATCTGGGAAAAAGGCAGCGACAACCTGCTGCACAACGACAACAACATGGCGCAACTGCGCTTCGACCACGCCCTGAACGAAAACTGGACCCTGGCCGGCGGCCTGCAACTGCTCGACGGCAGCCTCAAGGGCAATGCCGTGGAAGCCAACGGCTTGCAGGCGGACGGTCGCACCCTGGGGCGCAACTTCAACTACCGCAAGCTGGAGTGGACCGATCGCGATGTGCAGCTGAACCTGACCGGGCACTTCGACACCGGTGGCTTCGCCCACACCCTGCTGACCGGCGTCGAGTATGAAGATTATGACTATAAGTCGATCATCCGCCGCTCGGCGGCGGGCACCGGCACCTACCCGATCGATCTCTTCGACCCGGTGCTGGGCCAGGCGCGTCCGGCGCTGACCCGCACCACCACCCACGACAAGGAAAACCTCAAGACCTGGGCGGCCTTCGTCCAGGACCAGGTAGCCCTGACCGAGCGCCTGAAGGTACTGGCCGGAGTGCGTTTCGAGCGCTTCGAGCATGACTACGACAACTACCTGCCCAACAGCACCAGCTGGGAGGCCGCCGACAATGCGCTGACCCCGCGCCTGGGCCTGATCTATGACCTGACCGACACGCTGGCGGTGTACGCCAACACCGCCCGTTCGTTCAAACCCAACAGTGGTGCCAGCCGCCAGGGTGATGGCTTCGACCCGGAAAAAGGCAAGTCCTACGAGGTCGGCCTGAAATGGGAAGCGCTGGAGCGCCAGTTGAGCGTCGACGCGGCGGTGTACCAGATCACCAAGGAAAACGTCCTGACCCTGGACCCGGTCGATCCGCTCTACAGTGTCGCCGCCGGCGAGGTACGCAGCCGTGGCCTGGACCTCAATGTCGCCGGCAACCTGACCCCCGAATGGCGGGTGATCGGCGGTTACGCCTACGTCGATGCCGAAGTGACCGAGGACAACAGCCTGGCCTCGGGCACACGCCTGGCCAACATTCCGCGCAACAGCTTCAGCCTGCTCAATACCTATGAGTTCCTGGACGGTGCCGCCAAGGGGCTCGGCCTGGGCATGGGCGTCAAGTATGTCGACGACCGCGCCGGACAGACCAGCGCCAGCACCTACACCATGGAACGCTACAGCGTGGTGGACCTGCTGAGCTTTTATCAGCTCAACGAGCATGTGCGCCTGAATCTGGATGTGAAGAATGTCTTCAACAAAGGCTATGACGAGGGTGCGTTCAATACCTACGTCTATCCGGGTGCGCCGCGCACGGTGCAGGCGGGTGTTGCCTACACCTTCTAAAGGGCCCCTGTAGGAGCGGGCTTGCCCCGCGATCGCGCTGTAACAGACATATCGCAATCGCGGGACAAGCCCGCTCCCACAGTTACACCGCTGTCATGGCTACGATGATGGGGCCGCAAACAGCCAGCAGCACGTTGGAAATCGCATAGCAGACGGTAAAGCCAATGACCGGGGTGTTGCTTTGCGACTGCTCGATGATCTTGTTCATCGACGCCGCTTCGGTCTGCGCCCCGGCCAGCGCGCCGAACAGGATCATCGGGTGCAGGCGCAACACGTAGCGGCCGAAATACAGGGCCACCAGCGGCGGCAGCAGGGTCACCACGACGCCGGATAGCAACAAGGCCGCGCCCTGATCGGCAATGGCGGCAATGGCCGCCGGCCCGGCCAGCAAGCCGACCACGGCGCCGAAGGCGGTCAGGCCGAATTCGGAGAACGCCCATTGCGCGGCAGCCGGCAACGCGCCCCTTTCCGGGTGACGGGAGTTGTGCCAGCCGATCAGCAACGATACCAGCAACACCCCGCCGCCCACGCCCAGCTCGATCGGGATCATTCCGACATGGGCCGACAACAGCCCCAGCAACGAACCGACCACCATGCCCAGGGTATGCAGGGCGATGTCCGATTTGTAGCTCTTCTCACGCACACGGCCCAGTTGCCCGGCCAGTGCTTCGACACTGCTCATGCGCCCGGTGAGGCTGATGACATCGCCCTTGCGCAGCAAGGTATAGGGCAACACCGGCAATTCGAGCCCCTGGCGGGTGATGCGGGTGATAAAGCAACCCATGCGCTCGCGCCCCAGCAGCCGCGCCTTGATCTCGTGCAGGGTCTTGCCACTGAGCCCCGGCGCGCACAGGACGATATCGGCGCTGGTGGTGGGGAACGACATGGCCTGCACGTCATCCACCTCCGGCCCCACCCAGTCGGGCAGCAAGGCCACGGCCTCGCGCAAGGCGTAGATACCGAGGATGTCACCGGCCACCAGCAGCATGGCCGGGTCACGTTCGTAAACCTGGCCGGCGCGCAGCACCCGCTCGACACTGATATCCGGATGCAATTGCTCGATTTCGGCGATCGACCGGCCGATCGCCGAGGCCAGGCTCAAACGGTGCGCGCGCACCACGATGCGGGTATAGGGGATGGCCAGTGACTCATCTTCCCGGCTGATGCCCAGTTCACGCTCAAGTTCGCGGGCACTTTCACGCAGGTCCACACCGAGCAACCGGGGCGCGACCGTGCCGACGAAGACCACCAGGCCAATGGTGCCGAACACATAGGTAATGGCGTAGGCAACCGCCATGTGGCTGTTCAACTGGCTCTTGGCCTCGGCAGAAATCGGCAGGTGCGCAATGGAGCTGCTGGCCGTGCCCATGATCGCCGTGTCGGTCAATGCGCCCGCCCCGAGCCCTGCGGTAAAGCCGGCATCGAAATGGAAAATCGCGTTCAGCATCAAAATGGTCGCCAGCGCCGTCGCGCACAGCACCACCGAAAACAGCACCAGTTTGAGCGTACCGCGGTTCAGGCTACCGAAGAATTCCGGCCCGCTTTTAAAACCGACCGCGTAAATAAAGAGTGTAAAAAATACCGATTTGAGCACGGTGGGTACTTGCAAGCCGATCTGGCCGATCAGCAAGCCCATCAACAACGCCCCGGCCACCGACCCCAGGTGAAAACTGCCGATCTTGATCCGGCCGATCATCACGCCCAAGGCAATGGCCAGGAACACTGCGATTTCCGGGTTGGCGCGCAATGCGCCCAGTACAAAATCGACCATTCGAGGCTCCTGCGTCCTGGCCGCCAGCCATCTACTCAAGCCGGGATACCGCTTCAGGCTAGCTGAAAATAGGTTTTTCACGAAAGCCCGGGGGCTATGTTCCTTGGTTTGGGTTGGGTTGGGTTGGGTTGGGTTGGGTTGTTGAGGCTGTGAGCTTATCCATTTGATGCAGCGACGCTGCCGGCCCCTTCCGCCTTTACGGCGGCCTACTTTTCTCTTGGGAAAAGTAGGCAAAACCGCTTG
>NZ_JALRNF010000065.1 GCF_030272895.1 Pseudomonas sp. BGr12
GGAGCAAGCGGTTTTGCCTACTTTTCCCAAGAGAAAAGTAGGCCGCCGTAAAGGCGGAAGGGGCCGGCAGCATCGCCGCATGGAATGGATAAGCTCGCAGCCTCAACATCCCAAGCCAAGCCAAGCCAAGGATCATCGCCCCGGAATTCCGTGAAGAACCAAATTAACCGGGGTGCCATGGGCAGAATGACCTTTGTAAAAATTAGAAACATTCTCTTTCAAGTAAAAGCGCGGGTTTTGCCCTGCTCATCCGTCCTTACTAGAGACGAGTAGCTTGCCGACCCGGTGGGGCTGCCAACCGCCCACCCACAAAAGACAGGCTCATGTCGAAAAAGTCACGCTCGAAAATCTGGTTCCTGGTCCACAGTTGGCTTGCCCTGCCGATCTGGTTCTTCGTCCTGATCGTGTGCGTCACCGGCACCCTGGCGGTGGTCAGCCAGGAGATCGTCTGGCTGGCCAACCCCGACGTGCGCGCCAGCAAACCGAGTGACGAGGCCCAGCGCCTGAGCTACCAGCAAGTGCTCGACGCCTTGCGCAAGGCCGAACCGGACATGGCGGTGAACTTCCTCAGCCAGCCGGACGGTTCGCACTTCGCCCTCACCGCCTCGGTGACCTTCGCCGACGGCAGCGCGCCGACGCTCTACGTCAACCCCTACACCGGGGCGATCCAGGGGCGCATGCCGGATTTCAACTTCGAGGCCTTCACCCGCGCCCTGCACGGCTGGTGGCTGGTGCCCTTCACTAACGGCTACAGCTGGGGCTGGTACCTGGTGTCGCTGCTCGGCCTGCCGCTGCTGGCCTCGCTGGTCACCGGCCTTGTGGTCTACAAGCGCTTCTGGAAAGGCTTCTTCAAGCCGACCTTGCGCTTCAACCACGGCGCACGGATCTTCTGGGGCGACTTCCACCGCCTGAGCGGGATCTGGTCGATCTGGTTCATCGCGGTGATTTCCATCACCGGCACCTGGTTCCTGATCCAGGCGACCCTGGCCGACAACCACATCACTATTTCCACCGAGCCTGTGGTGCCGGTGATCGCCCGTGAAGACGTGCCGCGCACCGACTCCGGCGCGCCGGCACCGCGCATCAGCGTCGATGAAGCCATTCGCATCGCCAGCGAGCAGATCCCGGGGCTGGAGGTGAGCTTCCTGGTGATGCCCGGCAACGCCTATGCCCACCTGTACCTGGGCGGCCGCGGCTGGTATCCGCTGATGTTCCAGACGGTCAACGTCAACCCGTACAACAGCAAGATCGAGGCGCAGTTCCTGATCCAGGACCGCTCGCCCCTGGAGTTCGTCACCGAGTCCATGCGCCCGCTGCACACCGGCGACTTCGGCGGCCTGGCGATCAAGCTGATCTGGGCCTTCTTCGGCCTGGTGCTGTCGATGATGGTCTTGAGCGGCCTGCTGATCTGGACCAAACGTACCGCCCAGGCCACCGCCGCCGCGCTCAAGCGCAGCGAGCGCGCACCGCGCAAGGGCATCCCTGCCGCCACCGACACCGCCACGGAGGCCAGCCTGTGAGCAAAGCAGCCGCCGCACCCGTTACCCCGCTGAAACAGTTCTGGCTCAAGTGGCGCTTCCACTTGAACATCCTCTTGCTGTTGATCCCCCTGGGCTTCATGCCCAAGTACTTTGCCGACGCCGCGCTGTTTCGCGGTGACAGCGGCCTGGGCGAGCGGGAAATCGGCGACATCCAGGTAGGCCCCTGGAGCCTGCGCCTGGCCGAGCTGCGCGAGGACGCGCCGCGCGCCGACGGCCCGGCCGGTTACTTCAAGGCCTTCAACGCCGCCCTGTGCCAGGCCTGCATCCGCGAGGTCAAGGCCGCCTACCTGCGCATCGGCAAGCCGCGCAGCCTGCGCGCCGCCGGCACCATTTTCTTCGGCCCGCCCTATCGCATGGGCACCAACCTGCCGATCCCGGCCAAGACCCGCGCCGACGCCGAGATCTGGATCACCCTCGAAGGCTGGGACGGCAGCCTGCACCAGGCCGCCGTGCCGCTGGCCAAGGCTTCGCCGGCCACCGTCGCCTGGCTGAACAAACAAGGAGGCAAGTAATGACGTTGACTGCCCGCAGGCTGCTCCTGCCCCTGCTGTTGCTCGGTGCCGCCGGCCCGGCCCTGGCCCATAACCCGATGTGCGAATGCAAGCCCGTGGACGGCGAGCAGATCGAATGCACCGGCGGCTTTTCCGATGGCAGCGGCGCGCCGGGGGTGACCCTCGATGTGATCGGCTACAACGAGGAAATCCTGGTGCCCGGCAAGCTGGGCGAGAATTCGAAGCTGACCTTCAAGCGTCCGGCGGGCGAGTTCTACGTGCTGTTCGATGCCGGCCCCGGTCACATCGTCGAGATCGACCACGCCGACATCGGTGAACCATGAGCCGGGTCCAGGTGGTGCGCCCGGCCGGCGCCGGGCATGAAACTCTCTATGTGCTGCTGGTCAGCCTGCTCATCCTCGCAGTAGCGGGCGGCATCGTCGCCCTGCGCGGCGAAGACCATGACGAAGTGCGCATCGAGGCCCACCAGCTCGATGCCCGCCGCGACCTGAACGCCGCCGAGCAAGGGGTGTATGCCGACCTGCGGGTGGCTGTCGACGAGATCCAGCTGCGCCACGAGGAAGACCCAGCGCCGGTCGAGGTGACGGTGCTGGCCGAAGAAGGCTTTCCGCCCTTCACCCGGGACGCCAGCAGCGCCAGCCGTGGCGAGCACCAGTGGCAACGGCTGGGCGAGCAGGCCTACCTGGGCCGCAGCCAGGCCCCGAAAGTGGCCGGCAGCTTTCTCCTGCTGCTACCCGCAAGCCCCGACGGCGTGGCCGATGTCTGGCTGCAGCGCAAGGCGGATGCCCGCGTGCCCGCCGAACTGAGCCGCGACGCCCTGATCGCCGCTGGCTGGCAGCAGATTGCCGTTCAATACGACGCCGGCGTCACCCGCCAGCATCGCCACTGATACAAGGACGCCCCATGCTTCGCTTTGCCCTCGCCCGCCGCCTTTTGAGTGTGTTCATCGCCCTGGCCCTGCCCGCCGCGGCCCTGGCCGACAGCAACGGCAAGCCGCTGCGCATCGGCATCACCCTGCATCCGTACTACAGCTACGTGAGCAATATCGTCGGCGACAAGGCCGAGGTGGTGCCGCTGATTCCCGCCGGTTTCAACCCCCATGCCTACGAGCCACGGGCCGAAGACATCAAGCGCATCGGCAGCCTCGATGTGGTGGTGCTCAACGGCATCGGCCATGACGACTTCGCCGACCGCATGATCGCCGCCAGCGAAAAGCCGCAGATCACCGTGATCGAATCCAACAGCAACGTGCCGCTGCTGGCGGCCACAGGGGTCGCGGCCCGGGGCGCCGGCAAGGTGGTCAACCCGCACACCTTCCTGTCGATCAGCGCCAGCATCGCCCAGGTCAACAACATCGCCCGCGAGCTGGGCAAGCTCGACCCGGACAACGCCAGGTACTACAGCCAGAACGCCCGCGCCTACGCCAAGCGCCTGCGCATGCTGCGCGCCGAGGCCCTGGCCCAGGTCAGCGAAGCGCCGGGCGCCGAGTTTCGCGTGGCGACCATCCACGCCGCCTACGACTATCTGGTGCGCGAGTTCGGCCTGGAGGTCACCGCCGTGGTGGAACCGGCCCACGGTATCGAGCCCAGTCCGAGCCAGTTGAAGAAGACTATCGATCAGCTCAAGGCGCTGGACGTGAAGGTGATCTTCTCGGAAATGGACTTCCCTTCGGCCTACGTCGAGACCATCCAGCGCGAGTCCGGAGTGAAGATCTACCCGCTCACGCATATCTCCTACGGCGACTACAGCAAGGAGAAGTACGAGGTGGAGATGAAGCGCAACCTCGACACCGTGGTCAAGGCGATCAAGGAGTCCAAGGCATGACCGCTGCCGAATCCGTTGTCAGCCTGCCCTGCGGGCCGGCCATCGAGTTTGCCGGCATCGACCTGACCCTGGGGCGCACGCCGATTCTCGACCAGGTCAGCTTCAAGGTCGCCGCCGGCAGCGTACATGCGCTGGTCGGCCCCAACGGCGGCGGCAAGAGCTCGCTGATCAAGACCCTGCTGGGGCAGATGCCGCACCAGGGCCAGTTGACCCTGACCTGGCCGGGCGCGCAACAGGTGATCGGCTACGTGCCCCAGGCCCTGGAATTCGACCGTGGCCTGCCGATGACCGTGGATGATTTCATGGCTGCCATGTGCCAGCGCCGGCCGGCCTTCCTCGGCCTGTCACGCCGGGTGGCGCCGGCCATCGACGCGGCCCTGGCGCGGGTCGGCATGCTCGACAAGCGCAAGCGGCGCATGGGCGCGCTCTCCGGCGGCGAGCGCCAGCGCGTGTTGCTGGCCCAGGGGCTGATTCCGCCACCGCAACTGCTGGTGCTGGACGAACCGATGTCGGCGCTGGACGAAGCCGGTATCCAGGTGTTCGAACGCCTGCTGCTGGACTGGCGCGCCGCCGGTACCACGGTGCTGTGGATCGAGCACGACCTGCAGGCGGTGACCCGCCTGGCCGACCAGGTCACGGGCCTGAGCCGGCGGGTGCTGTTCGATGCGCCGCCCAGGCAGGCGCTGACGCCGGAACGCCTGCTCAGCCTGTTCTCCATCCACCCGCGCAGCGAGGGCAGCCGCTGATGAACTACGAAGAATTGCGCCTGCTGATCCAGGGCTGGGCCAGCGCCGGCTACCTGCCCGAGGCCCTGGCCTACGGCTTTGTCATCAACGCCCTGCTCGCCGGCCTGATGATCGGCCCGGTGCTGGGCGGACTCGGCACCCTGGTGGTGGTCAAGCGCTTTGCCTTCTTCTCCGAAGCGGTCGGCCACGCGGCACTGACCGGGGTGGCCATCGGCATCCTGCTCGGCGAACCCTACACCGGCCCCTACGGCAGCCTGTTCGGCTACTGTCTGCTGTTCGGCATCCTGCTCAACTTCCTGCGCAACCGCACCGGGCTTTCGCCCGACACCCTGATCGGTGTGTTCCTCTCGGTGTCGCTGGCCCTGGGTGCCAGCCTGCTGCTGATGCTGGCCGGCAAGATCAACGTGCACATCCTCGAGAACGTGCTGTTCGGCTCGGTGCTCACCGTCAACGCCCAGGACCTGCTGGTGCTCGGCGTCGTCGGCAGCCTGGTGCTGGCCCTGGCCCTGCCGCTGTACAACCGCATCATGCTGGCCAGCTTCAACCCGCAGCTGGCAGCGGTGCGCGGAGTGGCGGTAAAGAGCCTGGACTACCTCTTCGTGGTACTGGTGACCCTGGTCACCGTGGCGGCGGTTAAGGTCATCGGCGCGATCCTGGTCGGCGCCCTGCTGGTGATTCCGGCGGCAGCGGCGCGGCTGCTCAGCCAGTCGCTCAAGGGCTTTTTCTGGGCCTCGGTGCTGATCGCCACCCTGAGCACCCTGGTCGGCATCCTGCTGCCGATCGTCTTCGACCTGCCGGTGCCCTCGGGCGCGGCGATCATCCTCGTCGCCGGCGGCTTTTTTGCCCTCGCCGCCCTCGCCCGCGGCCTCGTTCCACGCCTGCAAGGAAACCCGGCATGACCTTCAAGTTCCAGCACCTGTGCCTGGCCCTGGCCCTGGCCGGCCTGGCCACCCTGGGCCAGGCCCAGGACACCAACTCGGCTGCCGGGCAACACGCGGCAGCGGTCAGCGTCCTGGCTTCGCTGCCGGTAACCCACGCCCTGGCCAGCGCCCTGCTCGACGGCACCGCGATCACCCTGCAACGCGCAGCGCCGGCGAATATTCCAGCCTCGCGCCAGCCCTCCTACTTCAGCGGTCGCGGTGCCGCCAGCCTGCAGAAAGCGGCCAGCCAGGCCGATGCGGTGATCGCCCTGCGCTCGATCTGGAGCGACGACCCGCTGTACCCGGCGGCCCGGCGCAGCAACATCCGCATCGTCGAAATCGACGCCGCGCGGCCGGTGGATGGCGCCCTGCCGGGTATTGCCGTGCAAGGTGGCAACGCCTTTGCCGCCTACCCGTGGCTCAACCCGAACAACCTGGGGCGCATGGCCGACGTGCTGGCCAACGACCTGGGGCGGCTGAGCCCGGCCGACCAGGCGCAGATCCAGGCCAACCTGGCCACCTTCAAGCGCCAGTTGCTGGAGCTCAGCGCCGGCAGCGAAAGCCGTCTGGCCCAGGCCGACAACCTCAGCGTGGTCAACCTCTCGGAGCGTCTGGACTACCTGGTCAGCGGCTTGAACCTGGACCTGATCGACCACCCACGTGTTACCGACGATCAGTGGGATGCCGCGGCGCTCAAGCGCCTGGGCGATGAGCTCAAGGCACAGGACGTGGCGCTGGTGCTGCACCACAAGCAGCCGGGCAAGGCGGTGGCGGAGGTGGTCGCGGCGTCCGGTGCCAGGCTGGTGGTGATCGACACCGATCCGCAGGACACCCTGGCCGGGCTCAAGGCCAGTGTCGAGCAGTTGGTGGGGGCGTTGCTGGCAGACAACACCTGAAACGGCAGCGGTCGGCTGTGGGAGCGGGCTTGCCCCGCGAAGCGGTGTGGCTGTCAGCACACAATCGCGGGGCAAGCCCGCTCCCACCGAAGGCCACTGCTCTCCCCGGGACAGGTATCCCACTGGTTGATCAACGCTTCATGCAGCGCTGATAACGCTCATCCACCCGCTTGGCAAACCAGCCCGTGGTCAGCTTGCGGGTGATCTTCGGGCTTTTCAGTTCGATGCCCGGCAACTGCGCCCGGGGCAACGGCTTGCCGACCTTGCCCTCGGCCAGGGCATAGACGCCGCTGTACAGGCGGGTCTCTTCGAAGTCCAGGCTATCGCCCTTCTCCAGCTGGTTGCGAATGCTCGGGTTGCGCAGGTCGAGCTGCTCGCCCAGGCGCCGCGCGGCCTTCTCGGTGCTGCCCGGCATGATCGCGCCGGGGGCGATCAGGTCGCCGTCAAGCGCCAGGGTTACCCCGCTGGCGCGACTCAGGGCACTCTGGAAGGCAGCATTGCGACTGGCGTACCAACCGGCGTTGAAGTCGGCGAAGCGATACAGCTGGCGATCGTAGTGGCTGGGATAGCCCAACAGGTGGGCGATGCCGAAGTACATCCCGCCACGGCGGCTGAACACTTCCTGGCGAATGGTGCCGTTGTGTTTATAGGGGTAGTCGCGGGCATTGCGTTCGGCGAAGTCGATGCTGACCTGCATCGGCCCGCCGGTGCGCACCGGGTTGAGATCGCCGAGCAAGGTGCGGCCCATGGGCACAGTGCCGATCAGGTCATCGAAAATCGCGCTGAGCTGTTTCTCGCTGCGCACCGCGTCGAGGCGCTCGCTGTAGGTCTTGCCGTTCGGTGAGCGGGTCTGCAAGGCGGCGTTGACCAGCAACTGCGGGATATGCAGGCTGGCGGCGCGGCGGTCGATTTCCTGGCGGGCGATGCGGCCCAGGCCCGGCACTTGCGGGTCGGCCTGGAAGGTCGACTCCTGTTCGGTCACGGCCAGCACCGCACACAGATTGGAGCGACTGGCGACAATCTTCTGGGTAGTGAAGGCAGTCTGGATATCCCGGGCCCAGCCTTCGCGGTCCTTGGTAGACGCCGGCAGCAAGCGCTGGATCTGCGCGCGTACCTTGGCCGGATCGCCTTCAGCTGCTTCGCGCTGGGTGACGCAACCCTGCACCGTCAGCAACACGGCAGCGGCCAACACCAGACTTCGAACGTGCATGCCTCTCCCTCGCCTCGAACTGCAACAGCTGCACAGTAGCGAGGCCAGGGCCTGTCTGCAATCCGGCGTGTGCGTGGCTCAGGGCTGCTCGCCGACCATGTAGGTCTTGCTGATGTGCCGGAACTGCTCATGGGCACTGCTGCCCATCAGCTCGAACACGACCATCTCGCGGGTGACGATCTGCGCCCCGGCGTCGCGCATGCGGGCGATGGCGGCATCACGGTTGTGGGCACCGCGGCAGTCGCAGGCGTCCTCGACCACGAACACCTGCTTGCCCAGTTCGCGCAGGCCGAGCACGGTTTGCAGTACGCAGATATGGGTTTCCATGCCGCAGACGATCACCTGCTCGCGGGCCAGCAAGGACGCCGGCAGGCACTCGGCCGCCACGCAGGAGAAGTGCAGCTTCTCCACCACCAGGGCTCCGGGCGAGGCTTCCTTGAGCGCGGCCACGGTCGGGCCCAGGCCTTTGGGGTACTGCTCGGAGAACACCGTGGGCAGGCCCAGGGTGTGGGTGGCCGCCAGCAGCCAGCGGGTGCGGGCCAGGGTCCCGGCCGGGTCGCTGACCGCACCGATGAGTTTTTCCTGCACGTCGATGACCAGCAAGCTGGCCTGGTTCGGCTTGATCAACATCCCTTGCACCTGTGTCGTGGAGTGAGCCGCCAAGGCTCGCCCACGACAGGGCGCCGCGTCAATCGCTAGGCCGACAGCCGATGAGGCTCGAGCGTGGCACTGAGCACGCCCAGCACCTGGTCTTCATGCTCATGGATGAAGAAGTGACCGCCCGGGAACACCTCCAGGGAAAAGTCGCCCAGTGTCTCCCGGCGCCAGGCCAGCAGTTGTTCCTCGCTGGCCCGGTCATCCTCGCCGCCCAGGACATGCAACGGACAGCGCAGCGGCGGACGCTGACGATAAACGTAACGGCCACAAAGCAGAAAATCGGCGCGCAGCACCGGCAGGGTCAGGCTCATCAGTTCCTGGTTGGCCAGCACCTCTTCCGGGGTGCCCTGCAGCTTGCGCAGCTCCTCGATCAGCACCGCATCGCTTTTCGGCTCGCGCCAATTGCCGCCGTCATAGTCTTCGCGGCGGGTGGGCGCCGCGGTGCCGCAGGCGAACAAGGCCAGCGGCGCTCGACAGCCCAGGGCTTGCAGTTCGTGGGCCAGCTCGAACGCCAGCAAGGCCCCCAGGCTGTGACCGAGCAAGGCATAGGGTTGGCTGGTAGCCAGGCGCTGCTCACTGGCCAGTTGCCGGGCCAGGGCCTGCATGTCGGTTTGCACCGGCTCGCCCATGCGCGCGCCGCGCCCGGGCAATTCCACCGGACGCACGTTCAGCCAGGCCGGCAGCTTGCGCCGCCAGCGGCTGTAGACCATGGCACTGGCACCGGAGTACGGCAGGCACAGCAGGGTCAGTGACGACACGCGCCGGCCCTCACTGCGCCGCAGCGGTTTCGGCCATCTTCTGGCGCAGGCTCAAGGGACGCATGTCGGTCCAGACCTCGTCGATGTAGGCCAGGCAGTCCTTTTTCAGGCCGCTCTTGCCCACGGTGCGCCAGCCAGCCGGCACGGCCTTGTAGTCGGGCCAGATGGAATACTGCTCTTCGTGGTTGACCACTACCTGGAACACGATGTCGTCGCGGTCGAATACGGATGTCATTGCCTGTCTCCTGGATTGAATGGGCCCGCCGCGCAACTGGCGTACGGTGGCTACCAAAAGAACGAACGAAGGCATCGATAAATTAATGCGCAGCGCCCAGGTCGTCGGGGCACCGCCCGTCGGTGGCGAACGACGATAACGACAATGCCGGGCCAGACTGGATTAATCCCTCGAAAAGCGCCATCCTCCCCGGCTTTTTTACGCTCACCCGGACAAGGAACTCCCCATGCCCCCGCAACCTCTCACCGCCAGCGAGTTCGAGTTCATCGAAGACACCTTGCTCAGGTACGGTGACGATCACAGCGTCCTCAACCTGTCCGAACTCGATGGCTACCTCACGGCGATGGCCTCGGGCCCGACCCAGGTGGACATTGCCGCGTGGTTCCCGCCCCTGTTTGGCGACCAGCCTGTACGCTGGCGCAAACCCGAAGAATGCCGCCGTTTCATCGACCTGTGTGTGCGCCACCTCAACACCCTGGCCGTGCAGCTGGCCAGCGCCCCTGAAACCTTCAAGGCGCGCTTCGAACAAACCCGCCACCGTGGCCAGCCACTGACCCTGGCCGAAGAATGGTGCTTTGGCTATGTGCGTGCCGTGGCGGTGAGCAACTGGCCGGAACTGCCCGAGCCACAGGCGAGCCGCCTGCGGGCGATCACCGACTGCGCCGAACAAGACAACTTCGACCTGCCGGTGGACCTGGACGTGGTGCTGCATCGCCAGCGCGTGGCGGCGATCGAACCGGCGGCGCGGGCACTGCATGACTACTGGCTGACGCAACGCTGATCGCCGGCTCCCACAGGGCTCTGGGCATGCCCGTACTTTGTGGGAGCAACTGTCTTGATTGCCTGACAATGTAGCCGCTGCCGCCAGGCTGTGATTGGCCGTTTCGCGCCCGATCGCAGCCTGTCGGCAGCTCCCACAGATCCCCTGCAATCAATGTGGGAGCAACTGTCTTTGTGGGAGCTGGCGCAGCCTGCGATCGGCTGCGCAGCAGTCGCAATCGGTTCAGCTCGGTGGGTCTGAAGGAATCGCGTCGACAGGTTTTGCGGCCGTTTCACGGCCGATCGCAGCCTGGCGGCAGCTCCCACAGATACCCGGCAATCGCCTACCGACCGTGGGAACTGGCGAAGCCTGCGATCGGCCGCGCAGCGGTCGCAATTCCTCTCCAGGCACTGCCGGCTCGCACAAGGGTAGCTATAGTAATCCGCTAACGCCCTTCGGCCTGGAAACCCTCCGCAAGGTAGCCGCTGCTTCGTGATAGCAACGCTGGACAGCAATGATGGCAAATTAGTAGCATTCAACGGATAACAGCGATAATCCACAGCCAGGGAGGCTGTATGAGCACGACCGTCCACCGTCCGATCCACCTCGCGCCGCGCCCGACCCTCAACTGGAACGACACCTGGCAAGGGCCCGACAATGGCCTGATCCGTTGCTGGGAAATTGGCCGTGAACGGGCCCTCAAGCACCCCGAGATCGCCCAGCGCTGCCTGGCCGGCGAATTGCCCATGCTGGGCTGGAAAGGCGGTGTCGAACGCACCCTGAAAAAGCGCGAGAAATACGGCTCGCTCAAGTACCTCGCCCAATGGCAAGGCCTGCGTGGCGAAGACCTGCAGATCGACACGGCGGCAGAACGGACACTGGTGTGCAGCCGCACCGGCATGGTCGTGACCTTCACCCCGGAACAGAGCAAGTACTACGACCCGTTGGCTGAGACTGACGAGTAAGGAGCGTACAGGCATGGTCGATTTGCATCAGGAATTCGAAAACAGCCGCTTCTACCATCAGGCGCGGATTGACCGGCGCTCAGCGGATGCCCTGCTCGGTATCGCCGCTGGCCTCACAGCCGATAACGCCATCAACCAGCAGGAGGCTGAATTTCTCATCGGCTGGATAGAACACCATCTGGCTCATCTGGATGACCCCGTCATCAACCTGCTCTACCGTCGCCTGGCCGACATGCTGAGCGACGGTGTTCTGGATGCCGACGAGTCGGCGGAGCTACTCGACATACTTCGTCAGTTCACCGGTACCCCTGCCAACAACGCCCGCCCCTTCAACGCCCCGGCCACGCTGCCACTGAACAACCCCGCGCCGATGCTGGACTGGCCGGATCGGGTTTACCTGTTCACCGGCGCCATGGCCTACGGCCCACGCAAGGAGTGCGAGGCACTGGTGCTTGAGCGCGGTGGTTTGATTGGTGCCTCGGTGAGCAGGAAAGTGAACTTCCTTGTGGTAGGCAGTGTCGGGAATGATCAGTGGCTGCACAGCAGCTACGGGACGAAGATCAAGAAAGCCGTGGAAATCCGCGAAGCGGGTGGAGGAATTGCCATTGTCAGCGAAGAACATTGGCAACGAGCGGTGTTTGGCTGAGAGGACACACCACTCCCGGCGCATGTTGGATTGTGGATTGATCCCAGGGCTGCCGTGCAAGCCCATCGCCGGCGCTGCCGGCTCCCACACTGGATCTCGGCATGCCCCAGCCCCTGTGTGGGAGCTGGCGAAGCCTGCGATCGACCGCGCAGCGGTCGCATTCTCTCCAGGTTTGCCCCGCTCATCAGCAGCCAGCCTGGCGCCGTCGCCGGGCTGCTATGTTTTCCTGCACCCTGCAGAGGAGACGCACCATGGACCGATTCACCGGCGGTTGCCTGTGCGGCAAGGTCCGCATCATAGCCTCGGGTCGCCCTTACCGGGTCGGCCTGTGCCATTGCCTGGACTGCCGCAAGCACCATGGGGCGCTGTTCAATGCCTGCGCAGTGTTCCCCCAGGAAGCAGTGAAGATCGAGGGTGAAACCCACAACTACGCCGGCCGGCACTTCTGTCCTCGTTGCGGCTCATCGGTGTTTGCCCGCAGCGCCGACGAAGTCGAGGTGCACCTGGGCGCCCTGGATGCCCCGGATCAACTGGTCCCCACCTATGAAAGCTGGACAGTGCGTCGCGAGGCCTGGCTACCCGCCTTTGCCTTGACCCGACGCTACCCGCACGACAGGGACGCCACGGGTCGCTTCGAACAATAACGGGCACCAGGACGCACTGTCGTCACTCAGCGCAAGGTCATGCCCTGGCAAACGCCGTCGTTGCCAACGCACTGCTTTCGATTTCGCTGGCGAGCCGGAGAATGGTTTCCTCGTCGCCGAACTTCCCTACTATCTGCAGCCCGATCGGCAAGCCATCCTCCATGACGCCAACGGGAATGCTGATGGCCGGCTGACCGGTCAGGTTGAAGATTTCAGTGAAGGGCGAAAACGCATAGGCATTCTTGTACCACGCCTCCAGGTGCTGTTCACCCGCGCCGACAAAGCCGCCAATCAACGGCGGAGCAAGCGCCACGGTCGGCGTGATGAGCACATCGATATCGGCAAAGCAGCGGGCCATGTCATGGCTGACCTTGTTCTGGACCGTTCGCGCATGGTGCACATCCAGCGCCGTTCTCTGGCGGGAGCATTTGTAGAACGCATAGGTGATCCACTCCACATCCTGCGCCGAGAGCGGATAACCGCGCGCCTGCACCTTGTGCGTCATCAAGGCTTCGATTTCCAGCTGCCAGAACAAGGCCGCCGCGGCACCGGCTCCGGTCATGTCCGGCCAGTTGAACGGGCGCAACTGATGACCGTCCCGGCTGAGGAAGTCCACAGCATTCAAGACCGCCTTGTGGATGGCGCCGTCGATGCTCGAGCCGTCCGGACGGGCACAGGCAAAGCCGATCCTGAGCGCAGGCGATCTGCGCTTCAGGCACTCAAGCCAGGACGCCGGTGCAGGGGGTGCTGCATACGGTGCGCCTGACTCATAGCCGGCCACCACATCCAGCAACAAGGCGCTATCGCGAACGGTACGGGTCAATACATGCTCGCAATCGAGGCCACCGACGAACTCACCGACGTGAGGGCCGACAGGGTTGCGGCCCCTGCTCGGCTTCAGCCCGACCACCCCACATACCGCAGCCGGAACCCTGATCGAGCCGCCACAGTCGGTGCCATGGGCAATGGGAACCATGCCAGCACCCACGGCGCTGGCCGAACCGCCACTCGACCCGCCAGAGGCGTACTTGGGGTTCCTGGGATTGCGACAAGGGCCTTGCCATTGCGGCTCGGTGACGAAGTCGCCGGCGAACTCCGGCGTCTTGGTTTTCCCGAGGATAATCGCCCCGGCATTGCGCAGGCGCCGGACAAACTCACTGTCGACCCGGGCGGGCTCGGCATCTTCGTACAGACGCGAGCCGTGGCGAGTGGCAAAGCCTGCGACATCGATGTTGGTGTCCTTGATCAGCAGGGGGACACCGGCCAGTGGCCCTGGCCTGACATCCAGGGCCGCACGTTGCGCGCCTTCGACATCCAGCGCGACCACCGCTCCCAGCGCCGGGTCCTGGCTCTCGATTTCCCTGACGGCCAGGTTGACCAGTTCCAATGCGGTAACGCCACCGGACTTCAACCAGTGAACCAGGCCCACGGCATCATGACTTTTATACTCTTCGCGCGTCATTTCTACGTCTCCAGCTCATAACCAAGCACGTTGTTGAGGAACTGGTAGGCCAGGCGACGCGAGTCTTCGAGGGTGGTCGGGCTGCAATCGACAGCAGCCCGCAGCCATAGACCATCGACAAAGATCGCGACCATCTGCGCCTTGGAATGAGCGGTGGCCTTGTCCATGCCTTTTGCCAGGGCATGGAACAGCAAGGAATGGCTCCTGCGTGCCACCACGTTCTGTATCCGTTGCAGTTGCGGCGACTGCGGCACCTGGGCCCAGAACGCGAGCCAGGCGGCGACGTTGTCGCGGGTCAGGTTCAAGGCGCTGACGTTGCCGTCGACGAACGCGAGCACACGCTCGGCAGGTGTCGTGGCGGTTCGCAGACGCGCAAAGATCTCGGCGTTGATGCGTTTGTTGAGCGTTCTCAAGGTGGCTTCGAGCAACGCATTCTTGTCGGCAAAGTAGTGATGGACGATGCCGTTGGCCAACCCTGAACGGGCGCTGACCTGGGCCATGCTGGTACCCGCCATGCCTTGCTCGCCAATGAGGGTGAGCGTCGCCTCGACGAGCTGCTTTCTCCTGATTTCCTGCATTCCAACCTTCGGCATGGGGCCCCTCTTTTTTTCATTGGACACTCAATGAAAAAAAAGTTATCACTGGAATCTCCGAAAAACAAGAGAACGCAAGGGGGTCGGAAATGAAAAGCGGTGCCATCGGCTGTGCTGTGCTTTTGATGACTTTCCAGGGGGCTGCCAGTGCCGCAGACCCGTCGGCGTGCCACGCGCCGCAGTTCGCAGATGTCGGCTGGACCGATATCACCCTCACCACGTCCCTGACCACTGCTCTGCTGGAAGGGCTGGGCTATGCCCCCAAGGTCATGACCCTGTCGACCGGCATCGCCTATAAAGCGATGCAAGGCAAAAGCATCGATGTATTCCTCGGGACCTGGGATCCGGCACTGATGGAAGCCGCCCGCCCTTACTATGAGAACAAGTCGATCCAGACGGTGCGGTTGAACCTCACCGGCGCCAAGTTCACCCTTGCGGTGCCGCGCTATGTCTATGAGCAAGGGGTCAAAAGCTATGCCGACCTCAACACCTACAAGGAAAAGTTTGGCGGCAAGATCTACGGCGTAGAGCCAGGTGGAAACAAGCCGATCCAGAACCTGATCGCCGACAATGCCTATGGCCTGGGCAGCTGGAGCCTGGTCGAATCCAGCGAGAAAGGCATGCTCACCCAGGTCAACAGGCAGATCAGGAAGTCGGACTGGATCGTGTTCCTGGGCTGGGCACCGCACCCGATGAACAAGAACATCGAGCTGGAGTACCTGTCAGGCGGCGACAAGTACTACGGTGAGAACTTCGGCGCTTCATCGGTGCGCACCGACGTGCGCAGCGGCTACCTGGATGAATGCCCCAATGTCGGCCAACTGCTGAAGAACCTGGAGTTCTCCATCGACGCTGAAAACACCATGATGGACTACGTGCTCAATGGCGGGCTAGATCCACGCACTGCGGCAAGGAAATGGCTGGACGCGCATCCCGAGTGGCTGGATAAGACACTGGCAGAGGTGCAGACCCTGGACGGTCAACCTGGGCTTGCGGCGGTAAAGTCTTACCTGGCTGCGGCGGCGAAATAGACGACGTATCAGGATCGCCCCTTGCCCTACAGGTCTGGGGCGGTCTGACAGAGCCACTCTATCACCCCGCCATATTCCCTCTATTAGCCCTCGCCCTTCCCCACGTCTAGCCTATATTTATCGCTGCACTTGAGCGGCCGGACGGCTTCTGGAAAGGCGGTAAACATGCGGCATACCGCCGTCTTTCCCGCAGTGGGCCAGCCAGCCGATAACGAGATTGCCGCTATGCTGAGTTGTCCGTGATGGCCATCATCGATTCGTTGATCGAACCGCTGGCCCTGAACCTATGTCATTGATTTCACTCATCTCTACCCGGTTGGCAGAACGGGTCGGATAGTGGGGTGAGTCCATCCAGAGGTGCATCAGTCATGTCAAACGAGTCATCAAAATGCCCGTTCAATCATGCTGCTGGCGGCGGCACCACCAACCGCGATTGGTGGCCCGAGCAGCTGAATCTCAAGATCCTCCACCAGCACTCGTCCCTGTCCGACCCCATGGACGAGGGCTTCGACTACGCCAAGGCGTTCAAGAGCCTGGACTTCGCCGCCCTCAAGCAAGACCTGCGGGCGCTGATGACCGACTCCCAGGACTGGTGGCCGGCCGACTTCGGTCACTACGGCCCGCTGTTCATCCGCATGTCCTGGCACGCCGCCGGTACCTATCGCACCGGTGATGGCCGTGGCGGCGCCGGCTCCGGCCAGCAGCGCTTCGCCCCGCTCAACAGCTGGCCCGACAACGTCAGCCTGGACAAGGCCCGGCGCCTGCTCTGGCCGATCAAGCAGAAATACGGTCGCAACATCTCCTGGGCCGACCTGATCGTGCTCACCGGCAACGTCGCCCTGGAAACCATGGGCTTCAAGACCTTCGGCTTCTCGGGCGGTCGCGCCGATGTCTGGGAACCCGATGAAGACGTCTACTGGGGCGCGGAAACCACCTGGCTGGGCGGCGATACCCGCTACGGCAAGTCGGCGGACGCCCCGCCGCCGACCGAACGCAATCTGGAAAACCCGCTGGCCGCCGTGCAGATGGGCCTGATCTACGTGAACCCGGAAGGCCCCGAAGCGAATGCCGATCCGGTCTCCTCCGGCCAGGACATCCGCGTCACCTTCGGCCGCATGGCCATGAACGATGAAGAGACCGTGGCGCTGATCGCCGGCGGCCACGCCTTCGGCAAGACCCACGGCGCCGGCCCCGCCGACAATGTCGGCCCCGAACCCGAAGCAGCGGGCCTGGAAGAGCAAGGCCTGGGCTGGCGCAGCACGTTCGGCAGCGGCAAGGGCGCCGACGCCATCACCAGCGGCCTGGAAGTGACCTGGACCTCGACCCCGACCAAGTGGAGCAACGAGTACCTGGAGAACCTGTTCGGCTACGAGTGGGAGCTGACCAAGAGCCCGGCCGGTGCCGGGCAGTGGAAACCGAAGAATGGCGCCGGCGCCGGCAAGATTCCCCACGCCTTCGACCCTGCGAAAAAACAGGAACCGCGCATGCTCACCTCGGACCTGGCCCTGCGCCAGGACCCGATCTACGAGCCCATCGCCCGGCGCTTCAAGGACAACCCCGAGCAACTGGCCGACGCCTTCGCCCGTGCCTGGTACAAGCTCATCCATCGCGACATGGGCCCGCTGTCACGCTACCTCGGCCCGGAAATGCCCAACGAGGAGCTGCTCTGGCAAGACCCGATCCCCAAGGTCGACCATGCCCTGGTAGGCGACGCCGATGTCGCTGCGCTCAAGGCCAAGGTGCTTGCCTCGGGCCTGACGGTTTCGCAACTGGTGTCCACCGCCTGGGCGGCCGCCTCGTGCTTTCGCGGTTCCGACAAGCGCGGCGGGGCCAACGGCGGTCGCCTGCGCCTGGCGCCGCAGAAAGACTGGGAGGCCAACCAGCCTGCGCAACTGGCCAAGGTGCTGGGCGTGCTGGAGCGCATCCAGGACGACTTCAACAGTGGCGGCAAGAAAATCTCCCTGGCCGACCTGATCGTGCTGGCCGGTTGCGCGGGTGTGGAGCAGGCCGCGAAGAACGCGGGGCACAACGTCACCGTGCCCTTCTCGCCCGGCCGCGCCGACGCCTCGCAAGCGCAGACCGATGTCGAGTCCTTCGGCTTCCTTGAGCCTGTGGCCGACGGTTTCCGTAACTTCGTCAAGGCCGGGGTCAGGGTCAGACCCGAAGCCTTGCTGATCGACAAGGCGCAACAGCTGACCTTGACCGCGCCGGAAATGACCGCGCTGATCGGTGGCCTGCGGGTGCTGGGCGCCAACGCCGGGCAAAGTGGCCATGGCGTGTTTACCCAGCGTCCGGAGCAACTGACCAACGACTTCTTCGCCAACCTGCTGGACATGAATGTGGAGTGGAAACCCACCTCCAGCGCCAACGACACCTTCGAAGGCCGTGACCGCAAGACCGGTGCAGTGAAATGGACCGGTAGCCGGGTCGACCTGGTATTCGGTTCCCACGCCCAGCTGCGGGCGCTGGCCGAGGTCTATGCCAGCAGCGATGCCAAGGACAAGTTCGTCAAGGACTTCGTCGCCGCCTGGCACAAAGTGATGAACCTGGACCGTTTTGACCTGGCATAAGCCGTACGCCTCGGGTCACTGATGCAATCGCCCCGCTAGCGGGGCGATTGTCATCTGATCTGTATTTTTCTGCGCAACCTGCATCTGTTATGAAAACCCTGACACTCCGACAATGAAGCGCCTACGAGGCACTTTTTTTGTTCTGTTCGGAGTACATATGGCCAAGCTTGCAATTTTCGTGGTGGGATTTCTGTTGCTGGCTATCGGCATTGGGGCGCTGGGGACGATTTCGCCGCTGTAATGAAATTGCTGTCGCGTGTGGGAGCGGGCTTGCCCCGCGATGCGGCGGTGCGATCAATCGCGGGGCAAGCCCGCT
>NZ_JALRNF010000066.1 GCF_030272895.1 Pseudomonas sp. BGr12
GGGCTTGCCCCGCGATTGCGTACAGTCAGCCGCATCGCATCGCGGGGCAAGCCCGCTCCTACCGGCGTTCAGTGGAGGTCCGCTTCAGGCACGCTCCGGCGCCGGGGAATGGCCTCGGGATTCCAGTGCCTGGCGGCGTGCGCCAGCACTTCGGTCGGGCGTGCCTGTTCCATCGCTGTATCCGTCGTCTGGCCCAGGGCACGCAGGGCACGCAGCAGCAGCGGTGTGGCCTGCTCGGTGGGCAGCGGCGCGGAACGGTAGCTCTTGCCCAGCTTGTGGCCATCGGGCTGGGTGATCAGCGGCACATGCAGGTAGCGCGGCTGCGACAGGCCGAGTAATTCCTGCAGGTAGAGCTGGCGTGGCGTGTTATCCAGCAGGTCGGCGCCACGCACGATATCGGTCACCCCTTGCCAGGCGTCGTCCAGCACCACGGCCAGTTGGTAGGCATAGAGCCGGTCGCGGCGGCGAATGACGAAATCACCGACCTCGCGTCCCAGGTGTTGCTCGAACAGGCCCTGGACCCGATCCTCGAAGCGGTAGGTCAGCTCCGGCACGCGCAGGCGGATGGCACCCTCGTCGCGGGCGTGTCCGAGATTGCGGCACAGGCCCGGGTAGATGCCGTTGTAACCTTCAAGTTGCTTGCGCGAACAGGTGCAGGCGTAGGCCAGGCCCTGGCGGAACAGGCGCTCGATCACCTCGTCGTAGGCTTCATGGCGCAGGCTTTGATAGACCACCTCGCCATCCCATTCCAGGCCATAGTTTTCCAGGGTATGCAGGATCGCCGCCTGGGCGCCGGGGGCTTCGCGCGGCGGGTCGATGTCTTCCATGCGCAGCAACCATTGGCCACCCACGGCGCGGGCATCGAGCCAGGAGGCGAGGGCGGCGACCAGGGAGCCGAAATGCAGGAAACCGCTTGGAGTGGGGGCGAAGCGCCCGACATAGCTTTTGTGGTTCATGGCAACGCCGGAGAGTCAGAGGGGCACAAACGAAACGGGGCGCCTGTGGCGCCCCGTTGAGGTCGGTCAAGTATCAGCCTTTGCCGACGGTCTTTTCCTTCTTCTCCGCCAACTCCTTGCAGTCGAAGCACAGGTCGGCGGTCGGACGGGCCTCAAGACGACGCAGGCCGATCTCTACGCCGCAGGCGTCGCACCAGCCGTACTCTTCGTCCTGAATCTTCTGCAGGGTCTTGTCGATCTTCTTGATCAGCTTGCGTTCGCGATCACGGTTACGCAGCTCCAGGGCGAATTCCTCTTCCTGGCTGGCGCGGTCCGCGGGATCCGGGAAGTTGGCTGCTTCATCCTTCATGTGGTCCACAGTGCGGTCCACACTTGTCATCAGCTCTTGCTTCCACGCGCCGAGAAGTTTGACGAAGTGCTTGCGCATGGGCTCGCCCATGTACTCCTCGCCCTTGGATTCCTGATAGGGCTCGACACCGTACATGGTCTGAACAGCTTTTTGCTTTTCTAGGGTGGACATGAATAGACCGCCTCTCACTCTTCTAATCCATTGCGCAGGCTGCTCCATCTCCGGCGCCCGCCGGCCCTGCGACTGCGAGCCGCCGAACTTACCAGATCGAATCGGGGCGCGCTACTCCCGGGTGTCTTCGTAGTTGACCGCAGGTTTAGCCACACGTTCGCTTCGGTACGCAGGTAGAATCAATAGTCTAGACCCATTTGAGAGAAGGCTGATGGCCCAGTCCTACAGTGCGCGCAGCCGCGCCATAGAACCCTTCCACGTCATGGCCCTGCTGGCCCGTGCCAATGAGCTGCAAGCCAGCGGTTGCGACGTGATTCACCTGGAAATCGGCGAGCCGGACTTCACCACCGCCGCACCGATCGTCGAAGCCGGCCAGGCCGCGCTGGCCGCCGGGCACACCCGTTACACCGCCGCGCGAGGCCTGCCGGCGCTGCGTGAGGCGATTGCCGGCTTCTACCAGCAGCGCTACGGGCTGGACATCGACCCGCAACGCATCCTCATCACCCCGGGTGGTTCCGGCGCCTTGCTGCTGGCCAGCAGCCTGCTGGTAGACCCGGGCAAGCACTGGCTGCTGGCCGACCCGGGCTACCCGTGCAACCGGCACTTCCTGCGCCTGGTCGAAGGTGGCGCGCAACTGGTGCCGGTGGGCCCCGAGGTCAATTACCAGCTGACCGCCGACCTAGTTGAGCGTTACTGGGACCAGGACAGCGTCGGCGCCCTGGTGGCGTCGCCGGCCAACCCGACCGGCACCGTGCTCGATCGCAGCGAGCTGAGTAGCCTGTCCGCAGCCACCCGTGCCCACAACGGGCACCTGGTGGTCGACGAGATCTACCACGGCCTGACCTACGGCATGGACGCCCCCAGCGTGCTGGAGGTCGATGACGAGGCCTTTGTCCTCAATAGCTTTTCCAAGTATTTCGGCATGACCGGTTGGCGCCTGGGCTGGCTGGTGGCACCGCCCGCAGCGGTGGGCGATCTGGAGAAGCTGGCGCAGAACCTCTACATCAGTGCCCCGAGTGTGGCCCAGCATGCCGCGCTGGCCTGCTTCCAGCCGCAGACCCTGGCCATCCTCGAGGAGCGCCGGGCCGAGTTCGCCCTGCGTCGCGACTTCCTCTTGCCTGCCTTGCGCGAGCTGGGCTTCCGTATCGCCGTGGAGCCGCAGGGGGCGTTCTACCTGTACGCCGATATCAGCGCCTTTGGCGGCGATGCCTTCGCCTTCTGCCGGCATTTCCTGGAAACCGAGCATGTCGCCTTCACGCCCGGGCTGGATTTTGGTCGCCACCAGGCTGGCCATCATGTGCGTTTTGCCTACACCCAGAGCCTGCCGCGCCTGCAGGAAGCGGTCGAGCGAATTGCCCGGGGCCTGCGGAGCTGGCAAGGCTGATGCGTTTTTCTCCTGAACTCGAAAGCGCGCGCCTGCTGCGCCGTTACAAGCGCTTCCTGGCCGACATCGAGCTGGCCAGCGGTGAGCAGATCACCATTCACTGCCCCAATACCGGCTCGATGTTCAATTGCATGGTCGAAGGCGGGCAGGTCTGGTTCAGCCGATCCAGCGATCCCAAGCGCAAGTTGCCGGGCACCTGGGAAATCAGCGAAACCCCCCAGGGGCGGTTGGCCTGTGTGAACACCGGGCGAGCCAATGCCCTGGTCGAGGAGGCCCTGCACGCTGGTGTCATTACCGAGCTGGCCGGGTTTACCGGGCTCAAGCGCGAAGTGCCCTATGGCGAGGAGCGCAGCCGCGTGGACTTTCGCCTGGACTACCCCCAGGGGCCGGCCTATGTCGAGGTCAAGAGCGTGACCCTGGGGCATACCGACTCGAGCGTGGCGGCTTTCCCGGATGCGGTGACCCAACGCGGCGCCAAACACTTGCGCGAGCTGGCGGCGCTGGCGCGCCAGGGTGTGCGGGCGGTGCAGTTGTACTGTGTGAACCTCAGTTCAATCGAAGCGGTGCGCCCGGCCGAGGAGATCGATGCGGCTTATGCGAGCGCCTTGCGTGCGGCCGTTGCCGAGGGCGTCGAGGTGCTGGCCTATGGCACGCGCATCGATGCCGAGCAGATCTACATCGACAGGCCCCTGCCGGTGTTGCTCAACGGATGAGCCAGATGCCCTGGGCGTCTTCCCGGCACTCCAGGGCCGTCAGCTGTTCACCTTCGCAAGGGCCGGCCACGCATTCGCCGGATTCGATCAGAAACAGCGCGCCGTGTCGGCCACAGCTGATCAGGCTGGCGCTGTCGTCGAGGAACTGGTCGGGCTCCCAGTTCAAGGCAATGCCGCGATGGGGGCAGCGGTTGCGGTACAGGTAGACCTTGCCGGCGCGGCGTACGGCGAACAGCGCGGTCTCCCCGACCGTGAAGCCTCGGCTGTGGCCTTCAGCCAGTTGCTCGGGTGAACAAAGAAAGTGCATGGTGAATGGTTACCGGAAGTCGCAGCATCAGCCTGACATCCAAAATAGAAGCAGGAATCAAACGGGCGCAAAAGCCTTGTCGAGCGTTTTATACCACCCGGGGACAAAAACGCCAGGTAAAAAAAGACCCGGCAATGAGCCGGGTCAATAACCGTGATTAGCCTGATGAGGAGATAATCTGAGCGTCCGAACCAGGGACTTTCAGCTTACCCAACCAGTCTCGCGACCAGTTGTGATAATCATAACGATTCTCATTACGGTGTCAATCACCGTGACACGTTAATTTCAATTATTTTTGCGCAGGGTCTTGGCATCCAGTTGCTGGTTGAGCGCTTCCTTGCGCTCAGGGGGGATGTCATTCCAGTGCATGTCGAGCAGCGCGCCTTCGATGGCGTACAGCAGCACCTTGGAGGCCCGAAAGCCCCGGGTGCGCACCGCCTGGTAGGCGTTCACGGCCCCCAGGCGACGCAGGTCTGAAGCACTGTGGATGCCGACCGCATGCAGCCACTGCGCAGAAGTCTTGCCAAGGTTTTTCAGATGCTGGAGTTCATCGTTCATCAAGCCTCCTTGCGACGGCTGAACGGTCTGAGTAAGGAATCGCTGGCAGGTCAATGAGCAGTGTAGCGGCACTTGGGAAATACGCGGCGTTTTGCCATCGGGTGCCGACGGGTAGCCGCGAACCACCCGCCAGGCCCCGGCGGGCGGGGCTTGGCCCGGGGTGATCAGCGCGTGCGATAGCGCAGGCGCGTGCCGAAATTGACCGACATGAGGATCTCGTCGGCGCTCAGTTCGCAGGGGAACCAGGTGCCGGAAATCTGTGCATGGGCCAGGCTTGCGCCTTCCAGTCCATTGTCACGCAGGTCGAGGCCGCGCAGGTCGGCGGCGCGAAAGTAGGCGCCGGTGAAATCGATGCCGGTGGTGTCCAGGTCGCGCAGGTCGAGACCGCGAAAATCCCCGCCACGAAAATCGATGACAGTGTCCTTGGGGCGTTCGCGGTTGAAGTTGGCGATCTGCTCGTCATGCACCAGCGCATACAGGGCGCTGTCCAGTTGCCGTGGCTGATTCATGAAGGCGCCTCCCTGTGAGATCCATGATGACACTATAGTGCCATCATGGTGGAGGCGTCCGGGTTCAGGCGGGAAGTGTCGACTGCATCACGTCCCGGGTGATCAGTGCTTCGGCAGGCGCTTGCGGATCTGCTCGACCAATTGGTCCAGGCTGCCACTTTCGTTGGTTTTCACCTGCTTGCTCTGCAGCTTTTCTTCGGCGCTGAGCGGCTCGCGGCTGGCCTGCTGGACCTTGATCACTTCCTGGGTCGCATCCGACGGATCGTTCTGGTCAGCCTGGCGCTGCGCCAGCCAGTTGGCGATGACCGCATCCGGTGCGTGGCAGTCGAGGATCAGGAAGGGCACGCCTGTCTCGCCGGCGATGCTGGCAGCGACCTGGCGCTGGGCCTGCTTGAGGTAGGTCGCATCGATCACCACCGGGAAGCCGGCGCGCAGGATGACCCCGGCCAGTTCGTGCAGGCGGGCATAGGTGGCCTGGCTGGCGTCCTGGGTGTAGATGCCTTGCTCCAGCTGACCGGCAGCGGCGGCTTGCTGCTCACCGAACAGGCGCTTGCGTTCCACGTCCGAGCGCAGGCGGATGGCGCCCAGGGCTTCGACCAGGCGCATGGCCACATGGCTTTTGCCTACGGCGGACACACCATGGGTAATGGCCAGGAAGTGCGAGGGGATGGCGCTGTAGCTTTCGGCCAGGTTGGCGTAGTTGCGGTAGGTGCGCAGGGTAGTGGCACGCTGCACGGCATCGGCGTTGGCCGGCATGCTGAACAGGGCGACCTTGGCCCGTACCAGGGCGCGGTAGGCCTTGTAGAAATTCAGCAGTTCCAGGCCCGCGTAGTCGCCGGTCAGTTCCAGGTACTGGCTGACGAAACGGCGCGACAGGGACTTCAGGCCGCGGTCTTCCAGGTCCATGGCCAGGAAAGCGGCGTCGGCGTAGACGTCGGTCATGCGGAAGGGTTCGTTGAACTCGATGCAGTCGAAGATCACCACCTTGCCGTCGATCAGGGTGGCGTTGCCCAGGTGGATGTCACCGTGGCACTCGCGGATGAAACCTTCGGCCTTGCGGGCTTCGAGCAGGCCGTGCAGGCGTTTGAAGCTGGTCTGGGCCCAGGCTTGCAGGGCATCGAGTTGCTGCAGGTCGGCCTTGTCGGAGAGGAACGGACGGATTTGCTCGAAGTTCTGCTCCACCGGCGCCATGACGCTGTCCGGGTTGCCCAGCGGGTTCTCCATCGGGACCTTGGGTGCCTGCAAGTGAAAGCTGGCGATCTGGCGGGCCATCTGGTCGATATGCTCGGCGGTCAGCTCGCCGTTGGCCTGCAAGGTGCTGAGCATCTGGTTCTGCGGGAACTGGCGCATTTTCAGCGCGTATTCGATCGGCTCGCCGTCGCCGCCCAGTTGTGGCGCGTCGGCAGTACCGGTGATCGGCAGCACCTCCAGGTACAAGCCGTCGGTCAGGCGCTGGTTCAGGCGCAGCTCTTCGGCGCAGAAATGCCCACGCTGGGACAGTTCGGTAAAGTCGAGGAAGCCGAAGTTCATCGGTTTCTTGATCTTGTAGGCGAATTCGCCGGTCAGCAGGACCCAGGAGATATGCGTCTCGATGAGTTGAAACGCCTTCACCGGGTGAGGGAACAGGGCGGGGTTCTGCAGCGCGGTGATCAAGGCTTGGCTCACGGGCGATCCTTCTGGGGCATAGTTTCGAATCGGCCATTATGGCGGCAAGCGACGCGGCTGCAAACCGCCGGAGGGCGCCTGTCGATGATCGATAAAGTGCGTATAATCCGCCGCCATGACTCGTACCCGATCCCCCCGCACCCCGAACAAACGCCCGTCCGGCCGCTCTGGCGCCTGGCTTGGCTGGGCCATCAAGCTCAGCCTGGTCGGCCTGGTGGTGCTGGCCGGCTTCGCCATTTACCTCGATGCCGTGGTCCAGGAGAAGTTCTCCGGCAAGCGCTGGACCATTCCGGCCAAGGTCTACGCCCGGCCGCTGGAGCTGTTCGTCGGCCAGAAGCTGAGCAAGAACGACTTTTTGATCGAGCTCGATGCCCTGGGCTATCGCCGCGAAAGCGTTGCCAACGGACCGGGCGCGGCCTCGGTCAATGGCAACACGGTCGACCTCAATACCCGTGGTTTCCAGTTCTATGAAGGCATGGAGCAGGCGCAGGCGGTGCGTGTGCGCTTCTCCGGTGACTATGTGGCGGGCCTGAGCGGGGCCAATGGCGGCAAGCTCGATGTGGTGCGCCTGGAACCCCTGCTGATCGGCGGCCTGTACCCCAAGAACCTGGAAGACCGCATCCTGATCAAGCTCGACCAGGTGCCGCCCTACCTGCTGGAAACCCTGGTCGCCGTGGAAGACCGCGACTTCTATAACCACTTTGGCGTATCGCCCAAGTCCATCGCCCGTGCGGTCTGGGTCAACACCTCTTCGGGCGCCATGCGCCAGGGTGGCAGTACCCTGACCCAGCAGCTGGTGAAGAACTTCTACCTGACCAACGAGCGCAGCCTCAGCCGCAAGCTCACCGAAGCCATGATGGCGGTGCTGCTGGAGCTGCATTACGACAAGCGCGAGATCCTCGAGGCCTACCTCAACGAAGTCTTCGTCGGTCAGGATGGCCAGCGTGCAGTGCATGGTTTCGGCCTGGCCAGCCAGTTCTTCTTCAGCCAGCCGCTGTCGGAACTGAAGCTGCATCAGGTGGCCCTGCTGGTAGGCATGGTCAAGGGGCCGTCCTACTACAACCCGCGTCGTTACCCGGAGCGCGCCACCGTGCGGCGTAACCTGGTGCTCGACCTGCTGGCCGAGCAGGGCGTCGCCACGCCGGAGGCGGTTGCCGCGGCGAAGAAAATGCCGCTGGGCGTGACCAAGCGTGGCAGCCTGGCCGACAGCTCGTTCCCCGGCTTCCTCGACCTGGTCAAGCGTCAGCTGCGCCAGGACTACCGCGACGAAGACTTGACCGAAGAAGGCCTGCGCATCTTCACCAGCTTCGACCCGATCCTGCAGATGAAGTCCGAAGCAGCCATGGCCGAGACGTTCAAGCGCCTGGGTGGTCGCAAGGGTGCCGATGAGGTCGAAGCGGCAATGGTGGTCACCAACCCGGAAACCGGTGAAGTGCAAGCGCTGATCGGCAGTCGCCAGGCGGGCTTCGCCGGTTTCAACCGGGCCATCGATGCCGTGCGACCGATCGGCTCGCTGGTCAAGCCGGCGGTCTACCTGACCGCCCTGGAAAAGCCCAGCAAGTACACCCTGACCAGCTGGGTGCAGGATGAGCCGTTTGCGGTCAAGGGGGGCGATGGCCAGGTGTGGCGGCCACAGAACTACGATCGCCGCTCCCACGGCACCATTTACCTGTACCAGGGCCTGGCCAATTCCTACAACCTGTCGACGGCCAAGCTCGGCCTGGAACTGGGCGTACCCAATGTAATCAAAACCATTGGACGCCTGGGTGTGAACGTCGACTGGCCGGCGTTCCCGTCGATGCTGCTGGGTGCCGGCGGGATGTCGCCGATGCAGGTAGCGACCATGTACCAGACCCTGGCCAACGGTGGTTTCAACACGCCGATGCGCGGCATCCGCAGCGTGCTGACCGCCGAGGGCGAGCCGCTCAAGCGTTATCCGTTCCAGATCCAGCAGACCTTCGATCCGGGGGCCATCTATCTGGTACAGAACGCCATGCAGCGGGTCATGCGCGAGGGTACCGGGCGTTCGGTCTACAGCGTGCTGCCTAGCTCCCTGAACCTGGCCGGCAAGACCGGTACCAGTAACGATTCGCGCGACAGCTGGTTCGCCGGCTTCAGCCAGGATTTGCTGGCGGTGGTCTGGCTGGGCCGGGACGACAACGGCAAGACGCCGTTCACCGGTGCCACCGGTGCCTTGCAGGTATGGACCAGTTTCATGCGCAAGGCCGACCCGCTGCCGCTGGACATGCCGCAGCCGGACAACGTGGTCCAGGCCTGGGTCGATCCGCACACCGGGCAGGGCTCTGACGGCAGTTGCCCGGGTGCGGTACAGATGCCGTATATTCGAGGCAGTGAACCGCCTGCCGGCGCCGCCTGTGGCGGCACGCAGGACCCCGCCGAGTCCGTGATGGACTGGGTCAGGGGCTGGATGAATTAAGCACTAGGCAAGAGGGTGTGAAGTGAACAAGTGGTGGATTCCTGCCGTGACGGCACTGGCTTTGCTCAACGGTTGCGCCAGCGTACAGCGTGGCTCAATCCCTGTGGTCGACTCGAGTACCCGCGTGTCCAACAGCGAACGGGTCACGGCCAATCGCGGTGCTGGCGTCAACACCGGCACGCGCCAGGCCCAGGCGGTGCCTCAGGATTCCGGTGTGACCGTGATGGTCCCGCAAGGGGCGGGCGCGGCACCGATCCAGACCTTCCCGGCCTCGACCGGCGCGGCGCCGATCAGCACCGGTCCGATCACCCCGGGTCCGACCAGCTCGGCACCGTTTGAAAGTGCGCCGGTGAATCCGGTGAATAACGGCAATTACACCATGCCGAGCAGCACCTCGAGCGCGCCCACCGGCATCCCGCGCAGCGCGGCCGGCACGGGTGGCCTGTCGGCCGACGAGCAGCTCGACGGCCCGGTGCTGGCACTGCTGACCACCGCCCAGCAACAGCAGGGCAGTGGCGATTACAACGGCGCCTCGTCGAGCCTGGAGCGTGCCCAACGCATCGCCCCGCGCGAGCCGCAGGTGCTCTACCGCCTGGCCCAGGTGCGCCTGGCCCAGGGTGATGCCGCCCAGTCCGAGCAGCTCGCCCGGCGTGCCCTGACCTATGCCAACGGCCGTCCTGACCTGCAGGCAGGCCTGTGGGGCATCATCGCCCAGGCCCGCGACAAGCAAGGCGACTCCGCCGGTGCGGCACTGGCGCGGCAGAAAGCCCAGGTCAACCTGTGATGGACCCGCGCATCCTGGAAATCGCCGATCACTTGCTGCTGATCGAGCGTGAGCTGCACGTGCAGGGCTGGTGGAGCGACACGGCGCCGAGTGCCGAAGCGCTCGCCAGCACCGTGCCCTTTGCCGTCGACAGTATGAACTTCGATCAGTGGCTGCAGTGGATCTTCCTGCCGAAGATGAAAGAGATTCTCGAGAAGGGCCTGCCGCTGCCCAATGCCTCCGGCATCCTGGTCATGGCTGAAACGGTATACGTCGATCGCCCGGAGGAAAGTCGCGAGCTACGCAGGCTGCTGGCAGAGTTTGACCAATTGATCAGTCCATCAGCCTGAATTTCCCTCTTTTCTCCCTTGGAGCCACAGATTGTGGCTCTTTTTGTTTGTATTCTTCGTTTTTCTGCTGCTGCTACTATGATTCGTGGTGGCGGTTGGTCGTCCTTGCGCGAAATTGGCAATAATTTTTCTTGACTTGTGCGCGCCGAATCAGAAGAATCCAGATTCCGCTGTAGAGGGACTGCCAGAAGCAGACCCGCTAAGCAGATCATGAGGCGCACACCCGCGCCGACCTGTTACACCCCGCAACGCGTTACCTCGCGCTGGGTGGGAAGACCCCGCAACACTTTGGGGCGCTCCCAATACTTGCTCAGTCAGTGCTGACGTAGTGGCGATTCCGTCGCTCATGCTCTGCTTGGCAGTAAACCTATTAAGACCCGTCCACCGTGGGCGGTATTCTGGCGTTTTAGAGGTGAACAACGTGGAGCTTTTATCTGGCGCTGAGATGGTCGTCCGCTTTTTGCGTGACGAAGGCGTTAAGCACATCTACGGGTACCCTGGTGGTGCTCTCCTGCATGTTTACGATGCCTTGTTCAAGGAACCGGAAGTCAGTCACATCCTGGTTCGCCATGAGCAGGCCGCTACCCATATGGCGGACGGTTACGCCCGTGCCACCGGCAAGGCCGGCGTGGTACTGGTGACCTCCGGTCCTGGCGCGACCAATGCCATCACCGGCATTGCCACCGCGTACATGGACTCCATTCCAATGGTCATTCTCTCCGGTCAGGTGCCCAGCACCATGGTCGGTACCGATGCCTTCCAGGAAACCGACATGATCGGTATTTCCCGGCCGATCGTGAAACACAGCTTCATGATCAAACATGCTTCGGAAATCCCGGAAGTCCTGAAAAAAGCTTTCTATCTGGCGCAATCCGGCCGTCCTGGTCCTGTCGTGGTCGATATCCCGAAAGACATGACCAACCCGGCGGAAAAGTTCGAATACGTCTACCCCAAAAAGGTCAAGATGCGTTCCTACAGCCCGGCCGTACGTGGTCACTCGGGCCAGATCCGCAAGGCTGCCGAGATGCTCCTGGCCGCCAAGCGTCCAGTGGTCTACGCCGGTGGTGGTGTGATCCTCGGCGGTGGCTCCGCAGCCCTGACCGAAATCGCCCAGATGCTCAACCTGCCGGTCACCAATACCCTGATGGGCCTGGGTGGCTATCCGGGTACCGATCGCCAGTTCCTCGGCATGCTCGGCATGCACGGCAGCTACACCGCCAACCTGGCCATGCACCATGCCGATGTGATCTTCGCGGTCGGCGCGCGTTTTGACGACCGCGTGGTCAACGGCCCGGCCAAGTTCTGCCCGAACGCCAAGGTCATCCACATCGACATCGACCCGGCCTCGATCTCCAAGACCATCAAGGCCGACGTACCGATCGTAGGTCCGGTCGACAGCGTCCTGACCGAAATGCTCGCCACCTTGCGCGAAATCGGCGAACAGCCGGAAAAAGCTGCGATGGATGCCTGGTGGAAGCAGATCGAAGAATGGCGCGGTGGCCGCGAGATGTTCCCGTACGACAAGGGCGACGGTAACGTGATCAAGCCACAGACCGTGATCGAGACCCTGTGCGAAGTGACCAAGGGCGACGCCTTCGTCACCTCCGATGTCGGCCAGCACCAGATGTTCGCGGCGCAGTACTACCGCTTCAACAAGCCCAATCGCTGGATCAACTCCGGTGGCCTGGGCACCATGGGCTTCGGTTTCCCGGCGGCCATGGGCATCAAGCTGAACTTCCCGGACCAGGACGTTGCCTGTGTCACCGGTGAGGGCAGTATCCAGATGAACATCCAGGAGCTGTCGACCTGCCTGCAGTACGACCTGCCGGTGAAGATCGTCAACCTGAACAACGGTGTATTGGGTATGGTCCGCCAGTGGCAGGACATGTCCTACAACAGCCGTCACTCGCATTCCTATATGGAATCGCTGCCTGACTTCGTCAAGCTGGCCGAAGCCTATGGTCACGTAGGCATTCGCATCACCAGCCTGAAGGACCTCAAGCCCAAGCTCGAGGAAGCGTTCGCCATGAAAGACCGCCTGGTGTTCATCGACATCCAGGTCGACAACAGCGAGCACGTCTACCCGATGCAGATCAAAGACGGTTCCATGCGCGACATGTGGCTGAGCAAGACGGAGCGTACCTAATCATGCGGCACATTATTTCCCTGCTGTTGGAAAACGAACCCGGTGCCTTGTCTCGCGTGGTCGGTCTGTTCTCGCAGCGTAACTACAACATCGAAAGCCTGACCGTAGCGCCGACCGAAGACCCGACCCTGTCGCGTCTGACGTTGACCACGGTCGGTCATGATGAGGTGATCGAGCAGATCACCAAAAACCTGAACAAGCTGGTTGAAGTCGTCAAGCTGGTCGACCTCTCGGAAAGCGCGCATATCGAACGTGAACTGATGCTGGTCAAGGTCAAGGCCACGGGCGCACAGCGTGCCGAGATCAAACGCACCACCGATATCTATCGTGGGCAGATCGTCGATGTCAGCAGCAGCGTCTACACCGTCCAGCTGACGGGTGCCAGCGACAAGCTTGACAGTTTCATTCAGGCTATCGGTACCGCGTCCATTCTCGAAACAGTACGCAGTGGCGTCACCGGCATTGCCCGTGGCGACAAAGTACTCAGCATCTAAATCAAAAAATTAGCGATGGCCTCAACAGGCCGAGATAACAGGGGTAAGTTCATGAAAGTTTTCTACGACAAAGACTGCGACCTTTCGATCATCCAGGGCAAGAAAGTTGCCATCATCGGTTACGGCTCCCAGGGCCACGCTCAGGCGTGCAACCTGAAAGACTCCGGTGTGGATGTCACGGTCGGTCTGCGTAAAGGCTCGGCTACCGTTGCCAAAGCCGAAGCCCACGGCCTGAAAGTGGCTGACGTGGCTTCCGCTGTCGCTGCTGCCGACCTGGTCATGATCCTGACCCCGGACGAGTTCCAAGGCCAGCTGTACAAGAACGAAATCGAGCCGAACATCAAGAAGGGCGCTACCCTGGCCTTCTCCCACGGTTTCGCCATCCACTACAACCAGGTCGTGCCACGCGGTGACCTGGACGTGATCATGATCGCGCCAAAAGCGCCAGGTCACACCGTACGTTCCGAGTTCGTCAAAGGCGGCGGCATCCCTGATCTGATCGCCGTTTACCAGGACGCTTCGGGCAACGCCAAGAACGTCGCTCTGTCCTACGCTGCCGGCGTCGGCGGCGGCCGTACCGGCATCATCGAGACCACCTTCAAGGACGAGACCGAAACCGACCTGTTCGGTGAGCAGGCCGTTCTCTGCGGCGGTACCGTCGAGCTGGTCAAAGCCGGTTTCGAAACCCTGGTCGAAGCTGGCTACGCGCCAGAAATGGCCTACTTCGAGTGCCTGCACGAACTGAAGCTGATCGTTGACCTCATGTACGAAGGCGGTATCGCCAACATGAACTACTCGATCTCCAACAACGCCGAATACGGCGAGTACGTGACCGGCCCTGAAGTCATCAACGCCGAATCCCGCCAGGCCATGCGCAACGCTCTGAAGCGCATCCAGGACGGCGAGTACGCCAAGATGTTCATCAGCGAAGGCGCCACCGGCTACCCATCGATGACCGCCAAGCGTCGTAACAACGCCGCTCACGGCATCGAAATCATCGGTGAGCAACTGCGCTCGATGATGCCTTGGATCTCGGCTAACAAGATCGTCGACAAGACCAAGAACTGATTTGGTCCTGATGCGATAAAAAAACGCGGCCTCGGCCGCGTTTTTTTGTGGCTGGGATGCGCAAGCAACTATCTTGGGTGGGGTAAGCCCGCTACTGCAGGGTTTTTTCGTTTAGCCGGTCAGCTTCTGGTATAAAGCTTCATCGTCTGCCGGCGAACCCTCGTCGCAGACCCCTGTCGAATCTTTTCCACACCGTTGCAAGGTAATGTCAATGAGCGAACGTCCCGAAGAGCCGAACAAGGTCTCTGACGCCGAAAGCCTGCTACCGATCGATGAGCATGTTGAAGAAGGGCATGACGCCGAAGGACGCAAGGTTCGGCATCGCGGTATCTATCTGTTGCCCAACCTGTTCACCACCGCGAACCTGTTCGCCGGTTTCTATTCCATCATCAACTCCATGAGCGCCCAGGCGGCCCTGAACGCTGGCGATCCTCGCGAAGCGAGCAAGTACTTCGCCATTGCCGCCATCGCCATTTTCGTCGCCATGGTCCTCGACGGCCTCGATGGTCGTGTGGCACGCATGACCAACACCCAGAGCGCCTTCGGTGCCGAGTACGACTCGCTGTCCGACATGGTCGCCTTCGGCGTTGCCCCTGCGCTGCTGGCCTTCGGCTGGGCCCTGGGTGACATGGGCAAGGTCGGCTGGATGGTTGCTTTCATCTATGTCGCTGGCGCTGCCCTGCGTCTGGCACGTTTCAATACCCAGGTCGGCAAGGCCGACAAGCGTTACTTCATCGGTCTGGCCAGTCCGGCAGCTGCCGGTGTGGTGGCCGGCACGGTCTGGGCCTTCAGCGATTACGGCATCCAGGGTTCCAAGCTGTCGTTCCTGGTGGCGCTGCTGGTCGCTGCGGCGGGCATGCTGATGGTCAGCAACATCAAGTACAACAGCTTCAAGGAGCTGGACCTCAAGGGTCGCGTACCGTTCGTAGCGATCCTCGCGGTGGTGCTGGTGTTCGCGGTAGTCTTCAGTGATCCACCGCGCATCCTGCTGCTGGTGTTCCTCGGTTACGCGGCCTCCGGCCCGGTGCAGTACCTGCTGCGCATGCGGCGGCGGAAAAACATCGAGTGATGTAATTTCGCTCAGGCTCCGTAGTCTACTGGTGCATCAGTCCTCCAGTTCTACGGAGCCACCATGCTTATCAAGCTGTCCAAAGCCTCCGATTGCCACGAATCGGACGTCACCCCCGAATCCCTGTACCTCTCGCGTCGAGCGCTGCTCGGTGGCTCTGCGGCTGCGCTTGCGGTCTCGGCCTTGCCGGGCTGGGCCGGTGCAGCCGACATGTCGCGCTATGCGGATGTCGAGGCGGGCGCCAATCCGGCCTGGTTCACCGACAAGCTCGCGGCCACCCGCTGGCAGGCCGTGACGGCGCCGGGGGAGGCGATCACGCCGTTCAAGGACGCCACCCACTACAACAACTTCTATGAGTTCGGTGCCGACAAGGGTGATCCGGCGGCGAATGCCGGCAGCCTGAAGACCGCGCCCTGGACGCTGGTGGTCGACGGCGAGGTGGGCAAGCCCGGCCGCTACGCGCTGGAGGACTTCGTCAAACCCTACCAGCTCGAGGAGCGCATCTACCGGTTGCGCTGTGTCGAAGCCTGGTCGATGGTCATTCCCTGGCTCGGATTTCCCCTGGCGGCTGTCCTCAAGCAGGTGGAGCCGACGTCGAAGGCCCGCTACATTCGCTTCGAAACCCTGCAGGATCCCAAGAGCATGCCTGGGCAGCGCTCCAGTTTTGCCTTGATCGACTGGCCCTATGTAGAAGGCTTGCGCCTGGACGAGGCAATGAACCCGCTGGCGATTCTGGCGGTGGGGATGTACGGGCGGGAGCTGCCCAACCAGAACGGTGCGCCATTGCGGCTGGTGGTGCCGTGGAAGTACGGTTTCAAGAGCATCAAGTCGATCGTGCGCATCAGCCTGGTGGCCGAGCAGCCGCACACCACCTGGCAGTCCATCGCGCCGGAAGAGTATGGCTTCTATGCCAACGTCAATCCCGAGGTCGATCACCCGCGCTGGACCCAGGCGCGTGAGCGGCGCTTGCCCAGCGGGCTGTTCAGCCCCAACGTGCGGCCGACCCAGATGTTCAACGGCTACGCCGAAGAAGTGGCGGGGTTATACAGCGGCCTTGATCTGCGGAAGAATTATTGATGCGCTATCCACTGTTTCGTCTCGGCATCTTTATCCTGGCCAGCATCTGGCCCTTGTGGTGGCTGTATGAAGCGGCCATGAATGCACTGGGTCCGGATCCGGGCAAGATCCTGGTCGATCGCCTGGGGTTGGGTGGGCTGATCTTCCTGCTCATCACCTTGAGCATGACGCCGCTGCAGCGCCTGACCGGCTGGGCAGGGTGGGTCGTCTCGCGTCGGCAGCTGGGGTTGTGGTGCTTTGCTTATATAGTGATGCACATGACGGCCTACATGGTCTTCGTCCTCGGCCTGGATTGGGGGCAGTTGGGCGTGGAGTTGAGCAAGCGGCCCTACATCATCGTCGGCGCCCTGGGGCTGACCGGTTTGCTGGCGCTGGCGGTGACGTCCAACCGATATAGCCAGCGTCGCTTGGGGGCACGCTGGAAGAAACTGCACAAGTTGGTCTATGCGATTCTCGCCCTGGGCTTGCTGCACTTTCTCTGGGTGGTGCGGGCAGACCTCAAGGAATGGTCGATTTATGCGGTTATTGGCGTGTTGCTCCTGGCCTTGCGAATTCCACTGCTGGCACAGCGGATTCCGCGGTTATCCAGTCGAAAAACCGTGTCTGCATCAAAAGCCTGAATAAGTGCTTGACGCTCGATTTAATCTCTCTATAATTCGCCCCACTTCCGGCGCAGTCGAAACGGAAAACTCATTGAGAATCAACGAGTTGAATGTTTCAGGTAGTACCGGAAGGGCTTCGATCGCAAGATCGGCGGCGGTGAAAAGGTGGTTGACAGCGACTTTAAACGCTGTAGAATTCGCCTCCCGCTGACGAGAGATCGCAGCGAGTCAAGCGGTTGAATTTGAACGGCTTTCTAGTAAAAGAATTCAAAATTAACGCTTGACAGAGAATGAGGAAAGCGTAGAATGCGCGCCTCGGCTGAAGCGAAACGCTTCGCCAACCGCTCTTTAACAATCGAATCAAGCAATTCGTGTGGGTGCTTGTGAAATCAGACTGATAGTCACAAAGATTATCAGCA
>NZ_JALRNF010000067.1 GCF_030272895.1 Pseudomonas sp. BGr12
CGACCTTCGTCCAGCAGCTTGCGGAACATCTCAACGCCGGTGCAGGTGGTGGTAGCGGTGTCACGCAGACCAACGATTTCCAGGGCGTCTTGAACGCGGACGATACCACGCTCGATACGACCGGTAACAACGGTACCACGACCCGAGATCGAGAATACGTCTTCGATTGGCATCAGGAACGGCTGGTCAACAGCACGAACTGGCTCAGGGATGTAGGCATCCAGAGTCTCTACCAGCTTCTTGACAGCGGTAGTGCCCATTTCGTTGTCGTCTTTGCCTTCCAGGGCCATACGAGCGGAACCGATGATGATCGGAGTGTCGTCGCCTGGGAAGTCGTAGGTGGACAGCAGGTCGCGAACTTCCATCTCGACCAGTTCCAGCAGCTCAGCGTCGTCAACCAGGTCAGCCTTGTTCAGGAAGACCACGATGTACGGAACGCCAACCTGACGGGACAGCAGGATGTGCTCACGGGTTTGTGGCATCGGACCATCGGCGGCCGAGCAAACCAGGATCGCGCCGTCCATCTGGGCAGCACCGGTGATCATGTTCTTCACGTAGTCAGCGTGACCTGGGCAGTCAACGTGAGCGTAGTGACGAATGTTCGAGTTGTACTCGACGTGTGCGGTGTTGATGGTGATACCGCGAGCTTTCTCTTCTGGAGCGCTGTCGATCTTGTCGAATTCAACGACGGCCGAACCGAAAACTTCGGAGCAGACGCGAGTCAGAGCTGCGGTCAGAGTGGTTTTACCGTGGTCAACGTGACCGATGGTGCCAACGTTGACGTGCGGAAGGGAACGATCAAATTTTTCTTTAGCCACGACAGTGAACCTCTTGCCTAAAGGGCTGGATTAGCCTTGTTTTTTAACGAGTGCTTCGACGATGTTCGACGGAGCTTCGGAGTACTTGGAGAATTCCATGGAGTAGCTCGCGCGACCCTGAGACATGGAACGAACGTCGGTCGCATAACCGAACATTTCACCCAGCGGCACTTCAGCGCGGATTACCTTGCCGGAGACCGAGTCTTCCATACCCTGGATCAGACCACGACGACGGTTCAGGTCACCCATCACGTCACCCATGTAGTCCTCTGGGGTTACTACTTCAACCTTCATGATCGGCTCAAGCACAACACCGCCGCCTTTGGAGGCCAGCTGCTTGGTCGCCATGGAGGCTGCCACCTTGAACGCCATCTCGTTGGAGTCGACGTCGTGGTAGGAACCATCAAACACGGTAGCCTTCAGGCCGATCAGCGGATAGCCGGCGACAACGCCGTTCTTCATCTGCTCTTCGATACCCTTCTGGATAGCCGGGATGTATTCCTTCGGAACCACACCACCCACGACCTCATTGGTGAACTCCAGGCCTTCGGTGATGTTGCCTTTTTCGTCCACAGCCGGCTGCGAGAAGCGAATCCAGCAGTGACCGAACTGACCGCGACCACCGGACTGACGAACGAACTTACCTTCGATTTCGACGTTGTCCTTGGTGATCTTCTCACGGTACGAAACTTGTGGCTTGCCGATGTTGGCCTCGACGTTGAACTCGCGCTTCATGCGGTCAACGAGGATGTCCAGGTGCAGCTCACCCATACCGGAGATGATGGTTTGACCGGTTTCTTCATCGGTCTTGACGCGGAACGACGGGTCTTCCTGAGCCAGTTTGCCCAGTGCGATACCCATCTTTTCCTGGTCCTGCTTGGTTTTCGGCTCAACAGCTACCGAAATTACAGGCTCAGGGAAGTCCATACGCTCCAGGATTACTGGCTGGTCGGCGTTGCACAGGGTGTCACCGGTGGTGACGTCCTTCATGCCGATCAGTGCGGCGATGTCGCCGGCGAGAACTTCTTTGATTTCTTCACGCTGGTTGGCGTGCATCTGCACCATACGACCAACGCGCTCTTTCTTGCCCTTGACCGAGTTGATCACGGAGTCGCCCGACAGCAGCATGCCCGAGTAAACGCGCACGAAAGTCAGGGTACCCACGAACGGGTCGGTGGCAATTTTGAACGCCAGAGCCGAGAAGGGCTCTTTGTCGTCGGCGTGACGCTCGATCTTCGGCGCGTTTTCGTCGTCGATGTGATCCGGGTGGATACCCTGGATTGCAGGGATCTCGGTCGGAGCAGGCAGGAAGTCGATAACGGCGTCGAGAACCAGAGGAACACCCTTGTTCTTGAAGGAAGAACCGCAGACAGCCGGAACGATCTCGCTAGCCAGGGTGCGCGCACGCAGGCCGGCCTTGATCTCTTCGACGGTCAGCTCACCTTCTTCAAGGTACTTGTTCATCAGCTCTTCGTTGGCTTCGGCAGCGGCTTCGACCATATTGGCGCGCCACTCTTCGGCCAGCTCCAGCATATCGGCAGGAATTTCTTCCTCGCGATAGGTGGTGCCTTTGTCGTCTTCGTTCCAGTAGATAGCCTTCATCTTGATCAGGTCGACCTGACCCTGGAAGTTATCTTCCGAACCGATGGCCAGCTGAACCGGGACCGGGGTGTGACCCAGACGGTTCTTGATCTGACCTACGACGCGCAGGAAGTTGGCACCGGCACGGTCCATCTTGTTCACGTAAACAACACGTGGAACGCCGTACTTGTTGGCCTGACGCCATACGGTTTCGGACTGTGGCTCAACGCCGGAGGTACCGCAGAACACAACGACCGCGCCGTCGAGTACGCGCAGCGAACGTTCTACTTCAATGGTGAAGTCAACGTGGCCGGGGGTATCGATGACGTTTACGCGGTAGTTGTCGTACTGACCACGGGAACCTTTCCAGAAGGTGGTAACGGCAGCGGAGGTAATGGTAATACCCCGCTCCTGCTCCTGCACCATCCAGTCGGTGGTCGCGGCGCCGTCATGCACCTCGCCCATTTTGTGGCTCAGGCCTGTGTAGAACAGGATCCGCTCGGTAGTGGTAGTTTTGCCCGCGTCAACGTGCGCGCAAATACCGATGTTACGGTAGCGGTTGATTGGTGTAGTACGAGCCATAGAGCCCTCGCAAAAATAGTGATGCCTGAATTAGAAGCGGTAGTGCGAGAACGCTTTGTTGGCTTCGGCCATACGGTGTACGTCTTCACGCTTCTTGACTGCAGCACCTTTGCCTTCAGCAGCATCCAGCAGCTCGCCAGCCAGGCGCAGGGCCATGGACTTCTCGCCACGCTTGCGGGCGTAGTCTACCAACCAGCGCATTGCCAGGGCGTTACGACGGGATGGACGAACTTCAACAGGAACCTGGTAGGTTGCACCGCCAACACGGCGCGACTTTACTTCGACCAGCGGAGCGATGGCGTCGAGAGCTTTCTCGAAGATTTCCAGGGGATCGCTGTTCTTGCGTTCTTTGACCTTGTCCAGCGCACCGTAAACGATACGCTCGGCAACGGCTTTCTTGCCGCTTTCCATTACGTGGTTCATGAACTTGGCGAGGATCTGGCTTCCGTATTTTGGATCGTCCAGAATCTCACGCTTGGCTGCTACACGACGTCTTGGCATTGATAAGCCCTCAAACGGTCTTCAGGTTAGCCCGGGACATGGGACCCCTAGGGGTTCGGCCCGACCTTACTCTTATCGACTCAATAAAATGAATTACTGCAAATTGCTGCAAACGGCCGATTACTTCGGACGCTTGGTACCGTACTTCGAACGGCCTTGGTTACGACCTTTGACGCCGGAGGTATCCAGGGAACCGCGAACGGTGTGGTAACGAACACCTGGCAAGTCTTTTACACGACCGCCACGGATCAGCACCACGCTGTGCTCTTGCAGGTTGTGGCCTTCACCACCGATGTACGAGGAAACCTCGAAACCGTTGGTCAGACGCACACGGCATACTTTACGCAGTGCCGAGTTAGGTTTTTTCGGCGTAGTGGTGTACACGCGGGTGCACACGCCACGACGTTGCGGGCAGTTCTGCAGCGCAGGAACGTCGGATTTCTCGACGATACGCTTACGCGGCTGACGTACCAGCTGGTTGATAGTTGCCATCTACTAGCTCCACTGTTGTCTTGCGACGCTATTGTCTTGCAAGAAAAGCAAAAATTGGCAGGACGGAGTCCCACCAAATTTAGGGGTACAAGAGTCTAAAGAGGATCTTGCGCCCAGTCAAGACGAGGCCCCAGCCTCCCTCCTCCAGTCATCGGCAACCATTGAGGTTGCCAATGAACGGATCGGGTCGGCCGGGGCCCTGCCCTACTTTCAGTTACCGCTGGAGTTCAGCGCTTCGGTCAGTGCGGCTTCCACCTCACTGGCACTTACGCGCAGCGGTTTGTCGGCATCACGGCGACGCTTGCGCTCGCTGTGGTAGGCCAGACCGGTACCGGCCGGGATCAGACGACCCACGACCACGTTTTCTTTCAGGCCGCGCAGGTAGTCGCGCTTGCCGGTTACCGCCGCTTCGGTCAGAACACGGGTGGTCTCCTGGAAGGAGGCCGCCGAGATGAACGACTCGGTGGACAGCGAGGCCTTGGTGATACCCAGCAGTACGCGCGAGAACTTGGAGATGAACTTGTCTTCAGTCGCCAGACGCTCGTTCTCTACCAGTACCTGGGTCAGTTCCATCTGGTCGCCCTTGATGAAGCTGGAGTCACCCGACTCGGTGATCTCAACTTTACGCAGCATCTGACGCAGGATGGTCTCGATGTGCTTGTCGTTGATCTTCACGCCTTGCAGACGGTAAACGTCCTGGATCTCGTTGACGATGTACTTGGCCAGCGCGCTGACACCCAGCAGACGCAGGATGTCGTGCGGATCGCTCGGACCGTCGGAGATAACTTCGCCGCGGTTCACTTGTTCGCCTTCGAAGACGTTCAGGTGACGCCACTTCGGAATCAGCTCCTCGTACGGCTCGCTGCCATCGTTCGGGGTGATGACCAGGCGGCGCTTGCCCTTGGTCTCTTTACCGAAGGCGATGGTGCCGCTGACTTCAGCCAGAATCGAGGCTTCTTTCGGACGACGGGCTTCGAACAGGTCGGCAACCCGTGGCAGACCACCGGTGATGTCACGGGTCTTGGACGTTTCTTGCGGGATACGCGCGATAACGTCACCGACGCCGATCTGGGCACCGTCAGCCACACCGACCAGGGCGTTCGCCGGCAGGAAGTACTGGGCCGGCACATCGGTACCTGGCAGCAGCAGATCCTTGCCATTGGCATCGACCATCTTGATTGCAGGACGGATTTCCTTGCCTGCAGCCGGACGGTCTTTGACGTCCAGGACTTCAATGTTGGTCAAACCAGTCAATTCGTCGGTCTGACGCTTGATGGTGATACCTTCTTCCATGCCCACGAAGGTCACGGTACCTTTCATTTCGGTAACGATCGGGTGGGTGTGCGGGTCCCACTTGGCGACGATGGCGCCAGCGTCGACCTTGTCGCCTTCCTTGACCGAAATCACCGCACCGTAAGGCAGCTTGTAGCGCTCACGCTCACGACCGAATTCGTCGGCAATGGCCAGCTCGCCGGAACGCGATACCGCGACCAGGTTGCCATCGGCACGCTCGACCTGCTTCAGGTTGTGCAGACGCACCATACCGCCGTTCTTCACCTGGACGCTGTCGGCAGCCGAGGTACGGCTTGCAGCACCACCGATGTGGAACGTACGCATGGTCAGCTGGGTACCCGGCTCACCGATCGACTGGGCAGCGATAACGCCGACCGCTTCACCGATGTTCACCTGGTGACCGCGAGCCAGGTCACGACCGTAGCACTTGGCGCAGATGCCGTAGCGGGTTTCGCAGCTGATCGGCGAACGCACGATCACTTCGTCGATGCTGTTCAGCTCGATGAACTCGACCCACTTCTCGTCGACCAGGGTGCCGGCCGGAACGACGACGTCGTCGGTGCCAGGCTTGAACACGTCACGGGCGATAACACGACCCAGTACACGCTCACCCAGAGGCTCTACTACGTCGCCGCCTTCAATGTGCGGCGTCATCAGCAGGCCCTGCTCGGTGCCGCAGTCGATCTCGGTCACGACCAGATCCTGGGCAACGTCTACCAGACGACGGGTCAGGTAACCGGAGTTCGCGGTCTTCAACGCGGTATCCGCCAGACCTTTACGAGCACCGTGAGTCGAGATGAAGTACTGGAGTACGCTCAGACCTTCACGGAAGTTCGCGGTGATCGGCGTCTCGATGATCGAGCCGTCCGGCTTGGCCATCAGACCACGCATACCGGCCAGCTGACGAATCTGGGCTGCCGAACCCCGGGCACCGGAGTCAGCCATCATGTACATCGAGTTGAAGGACTCTTGCTCGACTTCGTCGCCATTGCGGTCGATGACCTTCTCTTTCGAGAGGTTGGCCATCATCGCCTTGGAAACTTCGTCGTTCGCCTTGGACCACAAGTCGATGACTTTGTTGTACTTCTCGCCCTGGGTTACCAGGCCGGAGGCGTACTGGCTCTCGATCTCTTTCACTTCGTCGGTAGCGGTACCGATGATGCGGGCTTTTTCGTCCGGGATAACGAAGTCGTTAACACCGATGGAAACGCCGGAGATGGTCGAGTAGGCAAAACCGGTGTACATCAGCTGGTCAGCGAAGATTACGGTCTCTTTCAGACCAACCACGCGGTAGCACTGGTTGATCAGCTTGGAGATCGCCTTTTTCTTCATTGGCTGGTTGACCACGTCGTACGACAGACCTGGCGGAACAACCTGGAACAGCAGGGCACGGCCGACAGTGGTGTCGACGATGCGGGTGTTCTTGACGCTGCCGCCATCGCGATCGTTGACGGTTTCGTTGATACGAACCTTGATCTTGGCATGCAGGGCAGCTTCGCCGGCGCGGAATACGCGGTCGACTTCCTGCAGGTCGGCGAATACACGACCTTCGCCCTTGGCGTTGATGGCTTCACGGGTCATGTAGTACAGACCCAGTACAACGTCCTGCGACGGAACGATGATTGGCTCACCGTTGGCTGGCGACAGGATGTTGTTGGTCGACATCATCAGCGCGCGCGCTTCGAGCTGGGCTTCCAGCGTCAGCGGCACGTGAACGGCCATCTGGTCACCGTCGAAGTCGGCGTTGTACGCAGCACAGACCAGCGGGTGCAGCTGGATAGCCTTACCTTCGATCAGTACTGGTTCAAAAGCCTGGATACCCAGACGGTGCAGGGTTGGTGCACGGTTGAGCAGTACGGGGTGCTCGCGAATCACTTCGGCGAGAACGTCCCACACCTCTGGCAGCTCGCGCTCGACCATCTTCTTGGCCGCCTTGATGGTGGTCGCCAGACCACGCATTTCCAGCTTGCCGAAAATGAACGGCTTGAACAGCTCGAGGGCCATCTTCTTCGGCAGACCGCACTGGTGCAGACGCAGGGTCGGACCTACGGTAATTACCGAACGGCCGGAGTAGTCAACACGCTTACCGAGCAAGTTCTGACGGAAACGACCTTGCTTACCCTTGATCATGTCGGCCAGGGATTTCAGAGGACGCTTGTTCGAGCCGGTGATGGCACGGCCACGACGGCCGTTATCCAGCAGGGCATCGACCGCTTCCTGCAGCATGCGCTTTTCGTTGCGCACGATGATGTCTGGCGCGGACAGGTCGAGCAGGCGCTTCAGACGGTTGTTACGGTTGATCACCCGACGATACAGGTCGTTCAGGTCGGAAGTCGCGAAGCGACCGCCATCCAGCGGAACCAGAGGACGCAGGTCTGGCGGCAGAACCGGCAGAACGGTCAGGACCATCCACTCAGGCAGGTTGCCCGAGCCCTGGAAGGCCTCCATCAGTTTCAGACGCTTGGACAGCTTCTTGATCTTGGTTTCCGAGTTGGTCTGCGGAATCTCTTCGCGCAGGCGACCGATCTCGTGCTCCAGGTCGATAGCGTGCAGCAGCTCGCGGACAGCCTCGGCACCCATGCGGGCGTCGAAGTCGTCACCGAACTCTTCCAGCGCTTCGAAGTACTGCTCGTCGTTGAGCAGCTGGCCCTTTTCCAAGGTGGTCATGCCCGGATCGATAACGACGTAGCTCTCGAAGTAGAGCACGCGCTCGATATCACGCAGGGTCATGTCCATCAGCAGGCCGATACGGGACGGCAGGGACTTCAGGAACCAGATGTGGGCAACTGGAGAGGCCAGTTCGATGTGCGCCATGCGCTCACGACGGACTTTGGCCAGGGCGACTTCAACGCCGCACTTCTCACAGATGACGCCACGGTGCTTCAGGCGCTTGTACTTACCGCACAGGCACTCGTAGTCCTTGACTGGGCCAAAGATCTTGGCGCAGAACAGACCGTCACGCTCAGGCTTGAACGTACGGTAGTTGATGGTTTCCGGCTTTTTAACTTCACCGAACGACCACGAACGGATCATCTCAGGCGAGGCCAGTCCGATACGGATGGCGTCGAACTCTTCGACTTGACCCTGGTTTTTCAGCAAATTCAGTAGGTCTTTCAAGGCCTTTCCTCCTGGCGGAGCAGGGAGCGGGCTTTGCAGCCGCGCTCCCGATTCGCGTCACGTGTTATTCGGTTTCCAGATCGATATCGATACCGAGCGAACGGATCTCTTTGATCAACACGTTGAAGGACTCGGGCATGCCCGGCTCCATACGGTGATCGCCGTCCACGATGTTTTTGTACATCTTGGTCCGACCGTTCACGTCGTCCGACTTCACTGTGAGCATTTCTTGCAGGGTGTATGCCGCGCCGTATGCTTCCAGCGCCCACACTTCCATCTCCCCGAAACGCTGACCACCGAACTGCGCCTTACCACCCAGCGGCTGCTGGGTAACCAGGCTGTAAGAACCAGTGGAACGCGCGTGCATCTTGTCGTCCACCAAGTGGTTCAGCTTGAGCATGTACATGTAACCCACGGTCACATGACGCTCGAACTTGTTGCCGGTACGGCCGTCGAACAGCTGCATCTGGCCGCTTTCCGGCATGTCTGCCAGTTTCAGCATGGCCTTGATTTCGCGTTCCTTGGCGCCGTCGAAGACTGGAGTGGCCATTGGCACACCGCCTTTGAGGTTCTTCGCCAGGTCCAGGATTTCCTGGTCGGAGAAGGTCTCGAGGCTTTCCTGACGACCACCGATCTCGTTGTAGATCTCGGTGAGGAACTGACGCAGTTCGATAACCTTGCGCTGCTCTTCGAGCATGCGGTTGATCTTCTCGCCCAGGCCCTTGGCCGCCAGGCCCAGGTGGGTTTCGAGGATCTGACCGACGTTCATACGCGATGGTACACCCAGTGGGTTGAGTACCACGTCAACCGGCGTACCGTTGGCGTCGTGCGGCATGTCTTCGACCGGCATGATCACCGAGACCACACCCTTGTTACCGTGACGACCGGCCATCTTGTCGCCCGGCTGAATGCGACGACGGATTGCCAGGTAGACCTTGACGATCTTCAGTACGCCCGGTGCCAGGTCATCGCCCTGCTGCAGCTTGCGCTTCTTGTCTTCGAACTTGTCGTCCAGCAGACGGCGACGATCAACGATGTAGGCCTGGGCCTTCTCGAGTTGCTCGTTCAGCGCGTCTTCGGCCATGCGCAGTTTGAACCACTGGCCGTGCTCCAGACCGTCCAGGACTTCGTTGCTGATCACGGTGCCTTTCTTCAGGCCCGCGCCACCATCGACGACCTGGCCGTTCAGGGCCGAACGCAGACGCTCGAAGGTTGCGCCTTCGACGATGCGGAACTCTTCGTTGAGGTCCTTGCGGATCTCGTCCAGCTGCATCTTCTCGATGGACAGCGCACGGCTGTCGCGCTCCACGCCATCACGGGTGAAGACCTGTACGTCGATGACGGTACCCTTGGTGCCGGTCGGCACGCGCAGGGAGGTGTCTTTGACGTCGCTGGCCTTCTCACCGAAGATCGCGCGCAGCAGTTTTTCTTCCGGAGTCAGCTGGGTTTCGCCTTTTGGCGTCACTTTGCCGACCAGGATGTCGCCAGCGCCGACTTCAGCACCAACGTAGACGATACCGGCTTCATCCAGCTTGTTCAGCGCAGCTTCACCGACGTTCGGGATGTCCGCGGTGATTTCCTCTGGGCCGAGCTTGGTGTCACGGGCCACACAGGTCAGTTCCTGGATGTGGATCGTGGTGAAGCGGTCTTCCTGAACAACACGCTCGGACAGGCAGATGGAGTCTTCGAAGTTGAAGCCGTTCCACGCCATGAACGCGATGCGCATGTTCTGACCCAGTGCCAGTTCACCCATGTCGGTGGACGGACCGTCGGCCATGATGTCGCTGCGCTGGACCACGTCACCCTTGCTCACCAGCGGACGCTGGTTGATGCAGGTGTTCTGGTTCGAGCGGGTGTATTTGGTCAGGTTGTAGATGTCGACACCGGCTTCGCCTGGTTCAACTTCGTCATCGGCAACACGAACCACGATACGGCTGGCATCGACGGAGTCGATCACGCCACCACGACGGGCCACGACGCAAACGCCGGAGTCACGGGCAACGTTGCGCTCCATGCCGGTACCGACCAGCGGCTTGTCGGCACGCAGGGTAGGTACAGCCTGACGCTGCATGTTCGAACCCATCAACGCACGGTTGGCGTCGTCGTGCTCGAGGAACGGAATCAGCGACGCTGCCACCGAAACTACCTGCTTCGGCGAAACGTCCATCAGGGTGACGTCTTCCGGCGCCTTGACGGTGAATTCGTTCAGGTGACGAACGGCTACCAGCTCGTCGATCAGCTGCTTCTTCTCGTTCATTGCGGCCGAAGCCTGTGCAATGACGTGATCCGCTTCTTCGATCGCCGACAGGAACACGATGTCGTCGGTGACCACGCCCTCTTTCACCACACGGTACGGGCTTTCCAGGAAGCCGTACTGGTTGGTGCGGGCATAGGCCGCCAGGGAGTTGATCAGACCGATGTTCGGACCTTCAGGGGTCTCGATCGGGCACACGCGGCCGTAGTGGGTCGGGTGTACGTCACGGACTTCGAAGCCTGCGCGCTCACGGGTCAGACCACCAGGGCCGAGTGCGGAGACACGACGCTTGTGGGTGATCTCGGACAGCGGGTTGTTCTGGTCCATGAACTGCGAGAGCTGGCTGGAGCCGAAGAACTCTTTCACCGCCGCCGCAACCGGCTTGGCGTTGATCAGGTCCTGAGGCATCAGGCCTTCGCTTTCGGCCATCGACAGGCGCTCTTTGACCGCGCGCTCTACGCGCACCAGGCCAACGCGGAACTGGTTCTCGGCCATCTCGCCGACGCAACGCACGCGACGGTTACCCAGGTGGTCGATGTCGTCGACGATGCCTTTGCCGTTACGGATATCGACCAGGGTCTTGAGGACCTCGACGATGTCTTCCTTGCTCAGAACACCGGAACCTTCGATCTCGGTACGACCGATACGACGGTTGAACTTCATGCGACCAACGGCCGACAGGTCGTAACGCTCGGCGCTGAAGAACAGGTTGTTGAACAGGGTCTCGGCAGCATCCTTGGTTGGCGGCTCGCCAGGACGCATCATCCGGTAGATTTCGACCAGCGCTTCCAGCTGATTGCTGGTGGAGTCGATCTTCAGGGTGTCGGAGATGAACGGACCGCAGTCGATATCGTTGGTGTACAGGGTCTCGATGCGGACGACCTGTGCCTTGGCGATCTTGATCAGCAGTTCGGTGCTCAGCTCGGTGTTGCACTCGGCCAGGATCTCGCCGGTGGCCGGGTGAACGATGGCCTTGGCAGTGGTGCGGCCCAGGACGTATTCCATAGGAACGTCCAGCTGCTTGACGCCGGCCTTTTCCAGCTGGTTGATGTGACGAGCGGTAATACGACGACCCTGCTCGACAATCACCTTGCCGGTTTCGTCATGGATGTCCATGACCGCAACTTCACCACGCAGGCGCTGAGGCACCAGCTCCAGGCTGAGTTTCTCGCCGGAGATGTGGAAGACGTTGGTGGTGTAGAAGGCATCCAGTACTTCTTCGGTGCTGTAACCCAGCGCGCGCAGCAGTACCGACGCAGGCAGTTTGCGACGACGGTCGATACGGACGAATACACAGTCTTTCGGATCGAATTCGAAGTCCAGCCACGAACCGCGGTAAGGAATGATGCGCGCCGAGTACAGCAGCTTGCCCGAGCTGTGGGTCTTGCCACGGTCGTGGTCGAAGAACACACCAGGCGAACGGTGCAGCTGGGAAACGATAACACGCTCGGTACCGTTGATTACGAAGGTACCGTTTTCAGTCATCAGGGGGATTTCACCCATGTAGACTTCTTGCTCTTTGATGTCCTTGATCGCTTTGTTCGACGATTCTTTGTCGAAAATGATCAGGCGCACTTTCACGCGCAGCGGAACCGCGTAGGTCACGCCACGCAGTACGCATTCTTTGACATCAAAAGCTGGTTCGCCCAGACGATAGCCAACGTACTCCAGGGCAGCATTGCCGGAGTAGCTGATGATCGGGAAAACCGATTTGAAGGCCGCATGCAGGCCCACGTCGCGGAACTGATCTTTGGTCGCTCCCGCTTGCAAGAATTCACGATACGAATCCAGCTGGATGGCCAGGAGGTAAGGCACATCCATGACGTCCGGCAACTTGCTAAAGTCCTTGCGGATACGTTTTTTCTCAGTGTATGAGTAAGCCATCAGCGTTCCCCAGCTTGGTCACCTGCTTGTTTGGCTTCTCCCGACGGGAGCAGCCAGAAAATCGTGCAAACCCCATGGTTTGCGCCACCATCGTTGGTGGTTACCGCTCGTTATCGACGCCGACCTGGTCAGCTGCCAATAACGGAAAAAGGCCGGTGGCAAGAGCCACCAGCCATCAGCCGTTTGCTTAGCGCTCGGGCTGGAGTCGCAAAGTCGAAATTACTTGAGTTCGACTTTAGCGCCTGCTTCTTCCAGCTTCTTCTTGGCGTCTTCAGCGGCTTCTTTCGAAACGCCTTCAGCGACAACCTGAGGAGCGCCGTCAACTTTCTCTTTGGCTTCTTTCAGGCCCAGACCGGTCAGTTCACGAACGGCCTTGATCACGTTGACTTTCTTGTCGCCGGCTTCAACCAGAACTACGTTGAACTCGGTTTGTTCTTCAACAACGGCAGCGGCAGCAGCTGGGCCAGCAGCGGCAACAGCAGCGGTAACGCCGAAGGTTTCTTCCATTGCTTTGATCAGCTCAACAATTTCCAGAACGGTTTTCTGGCCGATTGCTTCGATGATTTGCTCGTTAGTCAGAGACATGACTTAAATCCTGTATTGGGGTGACAGCTTACGCAGCCATCAAATTAAACGTGTGATTTTGAAAGCGCTGTGCGTGCCTTAGGCAGCAGTAGCTTCTTTCTGGTCGCGAATAGCTGCCAGGGTACGAGCCAGCTTGCTGGTAGCGCCTTGGATCACGCTCATCAGCTTCGCGATAGCCTCGTCGCGGGTCGGCAGGGTAGCCAACACGTCGATTTCGTTAGCGGCAATGAACTTGCCGTCGAACGCAGCTGCCTTGATCTCGAACTTGTCCTGACCCTTGGCGAACTCTTTGAACAGACGGGCAGCAGCGCCCGGGTGCTCGTTGGAGAAAGCGATCAGGGTCGGGCCGGTGAAGGCGTCGTTGAGGACACTGAATTCAGTGTCGGCAACAGCGCGCTTGAGCAGGGTGTTACGTACGACACGTACGTATACGCCAGCTTCACGAGCCTCTTTACGGAGTCCGGTCATTGCGCCTACAGTCACACCACGGGCATCAGCCACGACAGCGGACAGAGCGACTTTGGCAGCCTCGTTGACTTCAGCGACGATGGCCTTCTTGTCTTCGAGTTTAATTGCCACGGGTAAAACTCCTGCTTGTTACCGTTTCATCTGGCCGAAGCCGGATGTCGTTTTGGTGTCTGATTCGGTAAGGAATCGGGAGCACCATCTGCGTAGGCTGGAGGTTTAAGGCTTGCGCCGCCTACGGTCTTGGATAGCCCCCGCCAGGCAGGGACCCCAATTTTTTCAAACTGGCACGATTGCTCGCGCCGGTTTTTGTCTTACGCGCTCAGCGAGCTCTGGTCGATGACCAGACCTGGGCCCATGGTGGTGCTCAGGGTAACGCGCTTGACGTAGATACCTTTCGAGGAAGCTGGCTTGATACGCTTCAGATCAGCGATCAGGGCTTCAACGTTTTCCTTCAGCTTGCCAGCTTCGAAGCCGACTTTGCCAACGGAGGTGTGGATGATGCCGTTTTTGTCGGTGCGGTAGCGAACCTGACCAGCCTTGGCGTTTTTGACCGCGGTGGCTACGTCTGGAGTTACGGTACCGACTTTCGGGTTAGGCATCAGGCCGCGTGGACCCAGGACCTGACCCAGCTGACCTACAACACGCATTGCGTCCGGGGAAGCAATGACGACGTCGTAGTTCAGGTCGCCGCCTTTCATTTCGGCAGCCAGATCGTCCATACCTACGCGGTCAGCGCCGGCAGCCAGAGCAGCTTCAGCAGCTGGACCCTGGGTGAAGACAGCTACACGTACGGTCTTGCCAGTGCCGTGTGGCAGCACGGTAGCGCTACGAACGACCTGGTCGGATTTACGAGGGTCAACGCCGAGGTTGACGGCAACGTCGAAGGACTCGCTGAACTTCACGGTGGACAGTTCGGCCAGCAGCACTGCTGCTTCTTCGAAGTTGTAAACTTTGCCAGCTTCGAGCTTCGAAGCAATGGCCTTTTGGCGCTTGGTCAGCTTAGCCATTACACACCCTCCACGTTGAGGCCCATGCTGCGAGCAGAACCGGCGATGGTACGCACGGCTGCTTCCATGTCAGCGGCAGTCAGATCAGCATTTTTGGTTTTTGCGATCTCTTCCAGCTGAGCACGGGTCACAGTACCGACTTTAACGGTGTTCGGACGTGCAGAACCGCTGGTCAGGCCAGCTGCTTTCTTCAGCAGAACCGAAGCAGGGGTGCTTTTGGTTTCGAAGGTGAAGCTGCGGTCACTGTAAACAGTGATGATCACAGGAGTCGGCAGGCCGGCTTCTTGACCCTGGGTACGGGCGTTGAAGGCCTTGCAGAATTCCATGATGTTCACACCGTGTTGACCCAGTGCTGGACCAACGGGTGGGCTTGGGTTGGCCTGGCCGGCCTTTACTTGCAGCTTGATGTAAGCCTGAATCTTCTTAGCCATGAGCTACTCCAATATCGGGTACGAACGCCAGAAGGCTCCCCGGATGACTTGCGTTTTATCCCAGTGACGACAAAACCCCGCAGCACATAGGGCTGCGGGGTATGGGATGCGTTGTTCGGCTAGACCTTTTCGACCTGGCTGAACTCGAGCTCTACCGGGGTAGAGCGACCGAAAATAAGCACGGCCACTTGGATCCGGCTCTTCTCGTAGTTAACTTCTTCAACGGTACCGTTGAAATCGGCAAACGGACCATCGATAACGCGGACCACTTCGCCCGGCTCGAACAGAGTCTTCGGCTTGGGCTTGTCGCTGCCATCGGCTACGCGACGCAGGATGGCTTCAGCCTCTTTATCGGTGATCGGTGCAGGCTTGTCTGCAGTACCACCGATGAAGCCCATGACACGAGGAGTATCCTTGACCAAGTGCCAGGTACCTTCGTTCATGTCCATCTGCACCAGGACGTAGCCTGGGAAGAACTTACGTTCGCTCTTGCGCTTCTGGCCGTTGCGCATCTCTACGACTTCTTCAGTCGGGACCAGAATCTCGCCGAAACCGTCTTCCATGCCAGCCAGCTTTACGCGCTCGATCAGCGAGCGCATTACATGCTTCTCGTAACCCGAGTAAGCATGCACAACATACCAACGCTTAGCCACGGGACACCCTTAGCCAACAATCAAGGAAATCAGCCAACCGAGCAGGGAATCGAGACCCCACAACAGCAGCGCCATAACCAGAACGACCGCCACTACGATGAGGGTGGTCTGCGTGGTTTCCTGGCGGGTCGGCCATACGACTTTACGAATCTCGGTGCGAGCTTCCTTTGCCAGCGCAAAGAACGACTTGCCCTTGGCAGTCTGCAAGGCGATGAAGCCAGCAGCAGCAGCAAGAACGAGAAGTGCGAGTACGCGATACAGAATCGGCGAGGCGGAGTAGTATTGATTGCCAACCACGCCAACGACCACCAAAGCGACAACAGCCAGCCACTTGAGCAGATCAAAACGAGAGTCTTGGGCTTCAGCCTTGGGAGTCATCTAGGAAGATCCTGTGAAAAGAAAGCCAGACACACGAGGTGAATCTGGCAGGTCAGGAGGGAATCGAACCCCCAACCTACGGTTTTGGAGACCGTCGCTCTGCCAATTGAGCTACTGACCTAAAAGCTTATCAGGCCGGCCATTATGCCGGCCTGATCGATAGAAATCAACTACTTATTCGATAATTTTCGCTACGACGCCAGCACCGACAGTGCGGCCACCCTCACGGATAGCGAAGCGCAGACCGTCTTCCATTGCGATGGTCTTGATCAGGGTGACAGTCATCTGGATGTTGTCACCTGG
>NZ_JALRNF010000068.1 GCF_030272895.1 Pseudomonas sp. BGr12
CAAGCGGTTTTGCCTACTTTTCCCAAGAGAAAAGTAGGCCGCCGTAAAGGCGGAAGGGGCCGGCAGCATCGCCACATGAAATGGATAAGCTCACAACCTCACAACCTCAACACCTAACATCAGGGATCAGAACCCACTGTAAATCATGACTAGACTGATCAAGGTCGCATGCACACATCGCCATGCGCTGACGCACAGTGAGGCCTCCCATGCCTTTGCGCTTGCCCTTGATCATCTCCTGCGTACTGATCGCCGCCCTGCTCGGCATGTCGTCTGCGCAAGCCGCCTGTCCTCCGGTCAAAAGCCAGGGCATCGACTGTTACATGTTCGAAAAAGCCCCGCCCTCCTTCCTCGCAGACGGTCGCAAAAGCGTGGTGCTGTTCTTCATGTACATCTGCCCCAAGTGCGGTCCGCTCTACCAGGTCACCCGCGAGTGGGACAAGCAGGTGAACGGCATTGCCGTGATCCGCTGGCATGTGGGGTGGCGCGATGACGAACTAGGACGGGTCGACTTCGCCCTGCAACAGCACAAACTGTCGCGCAGCATGAGCCAGCCCCTGTTCGAGGCCGTGCAGGCCAAGCGCTACAAGGGCCCGGATGATGTCGTCGCCTGGGCCGCCAGCACCTCCCCTGCTCTGGCCCAAGGCTTGAAGCAGAGCATCGACTCCCAGGAGGCCCGCGAGTTTGTCCAGGGCGTGGACCACACCGCCAGGGTCTTCCAGGTCGAACAGGTGCCCAGCTTCATCGTCAATGGCAAGTACCGGGTTACCGTCAAGGACACCCAACCCGAGACCCTTGCAGAGCTTGAGCCGCTGATCAGGGCACTACAGACGCAGGGTTGAACCCCGGGTAACGCCTAGCCGGACTTTCTCCCCCAGGTGCCCACCTCATTCTTGGGGATGATCTGGAACTGCGCCTCGAGTTCGATCTTGCTTGCGGTGTTCAGATCCGTGCCTTCCCTGGGCAACAGCATCCACAGCCAGACGCCCACGGCGCGGTCTGACGAAGGCCCGTGATAGGCCGTGGTAAAGGCCCACTCGAAGCGCTCGATCCCGGCGGGCTGACCGTAATGAGGCTTGGACGCCTTGACCGGTGGCAAAGTCGCGCCGATGCACGTGCCAATCTCCTTTGCCACACCGGAGAGCACTTCCTTCAACTGGTTGTGGTTGTCGCGCGTCATCACGCCCTTGACCTCCAGCGGGATGCTGATACGGCACTCCAGCAGGGTCGGATCAACGAACGGATAAGTGAGGAGCTCGCATTGCTCGAACGGTGCCGGACTGGTCTGCAAGGCATACTTGTACATACCGTCGCCCAGTGACTTGGCCTCACCCTTGAGCTGATGGTAGTCCGGACCATGGGTGAGGATTGCCTGGAGGTTTCGGCATCGGGAATCGCCCATGACGCCGGCGCTGGCGTTGCTCATGAACACCAGGGTGGCCAATGCGGCGCCCATCCAGCGACGACCGATCGGGCGGTGCAAAGCTGTCACATCAATGCAGGAGAGGACGGGAGTGGTTGCCATGGCGGGTCTCCCACGTGCATCAAACACCTTGCACAGTGTAGACCTGCCTTCACAGTCGGGTTTCGAGCGTCTTGCGCATGAATACGCGAGCGAAACCGTTCTGCGTCGCCCGGTGCGTTTCCAGGTAGCCGAGCCGGGTGTAGAGGGCAATGTTCTCGGTCATCCGCTCATGGGTGTAGAGACAAATCGCCCGGCAGCGGCAGTGACGAGCGTGCTCCTCGCAAAACAGCATCAGCCTCTTGCCGATGCCCTGGCCCTTGTAACGAGGCAGCACCGCGACGTTTTCAAGCAACAGCTCTCCGTCTATCGGCCTCATCACCAACACCCCGGCGATTTCTGCATCGCAGGTGAGTACATAGACCTGTGATTCGGCCAGCACCTGCCGATAGTCATCGAGCATGGGCGCCGGCTTCTGGCCGATCCTGGCCACGTAGTGGCTGTAGGCCTGGTTGACGAGTGCCGTGATGCACGCCGCCTCCTCAAGGCGGGCCGGTCGAATCGTTTTCACTGGCTGCAAGGCGACCTCCTGACTGACTGACTATCCTTACTGGCCAGTGTACTGGAGCGCCGACCATGTTCAGACGCCTGCTTCTGATATTCACCGTCCTGACCCTGTGCCTCGGCCAGGCAATGGCAGACAGCCTCAAGATCAGCGTGATCGGTGCCGGCAAGGTGGGCGGCACGCTTGGCACGCTCTGGGCAAAGGCAGGCCACGAGGTGATGTTTTCCTCGCGTCACCCCGAGACGCTGACGGAACTGGTCAAGGCCGCCGGCCCCACCGCCCGGGCAGGCTCGGTCAGCGACGCCGCGCAATGGGGCGAGGTCATCGTCCTGAGTGTCCCCTACGGCGCCATGCCGGTGCTGTCCGAACAGCTCAAGGGCAAGCTGGACGGCAAGGTCGTGTTCAGCACCAGCAACCCGTTCAGCAGCCGTGACGGAGAAGTCGGACGCAAGGCCCTGGAGCTGGGCGTAGCCCTGGCAGACCAACAGTACCTGCCCGAGGCTCACCTGGTGCGGGCGTTCAACGCCATCGGCTATGCCGCCATGAAAGAGCAGTCGGGTAGCGGCAAGGCAATTCCCACCTTCGCCGACGACGACCAGGCCCGGGAGCTGGGCGCGCGCCTGGTGCGCGATGCCGGATTCATACCGGTGCTCCTGCCGCTGGTACGGGCCGACGAAGGCTTACCGGGCGGCCCGCTCAGTGGAGTGTTGAGCGAAGCCGAACTCAAGTACAGGCTGGGTGAGTAGGCACACACTTGCCAGTCGGCCAAGCGCAGGTTGCATGAAACGCATTGGGACGGTTGCCATCAGGCCACCGCCAGTCGGTTACGTCCGGCCGCCTTGGCGTTGTAGAGCGCCTGGTCCGCCGTCTCGATCAATGACTGCCATTGCTCGAGCTCAGGCCCGGTCGCGCAGGCGATGCCCACGCTCACCGTAATACGCCCGAAGGGGCTGGATCGATGAACGCTATTTCGCTGCGCTAGAAGCTCGAGCATCCGTTGCGCAATCACCACGGCGCCCTCGCTGTCGGTATCGGGCAGGACAACGCCCATTTCTTCACCACCATAGCGCGCCACCAGGTCCGATGGCCGCCGCACGCAGCCCTCGAGCAACTGGCTGACGTCCCGCAGGCAAGCGTCACCGGCAAGGTGCCCGTAGGTGTCGTTGAACAGCTTGAAATGGTCGATATCGATCATCATCAATGCCAGTGGCGTTCCATCCCGCTGGGCTTGCCGCGCTTCCAGGGCAAGGGTCTCGTCGAAGCAACGGCGATTCGCCAGGCCAGTCAATGCATCCTTCATTGCCAGCCGTTCGAGCTGCTGGTTGGAGCTGAGCAATTGCTGCTGGGCGACCCGCAAGTCGCCTTCCACTTCGATCCGACGGCGGATGTCACGGATCAACATCCAGCCGATGATACCGGTCAGCCCCAGCAGGCCGAGCAGCACCACGATCGACGAAATCGCTTCGAGCTGCCAGGCCGACAGCGCTTCGCGCTTGCCCAGGGCGACAGTGGTCACCAGCGGCAACCTGTCACTCTTGCGAAAGGCATAGAGCCGCTCGACCCCGTCCAGGCTGGAGGTGAACGAAGCGGTGCCGACCGACTTGTCGACCAGGTACTTGGCATAGATCGGCGACTGCGAAAAGTTGCGCCCCATGTCCTGCTCGCGAAACGGATAGCGAACCAGCAGCGAACCATCGGTGTAGGACAAGCCGATGGCACCTTCCTGCCCTACCTCTATCTGCCCGAACAAGCGCAGGAAGTTTTCCACCCCCAAGGTCACGGCCACCACCCCGGCAAACTCACCGCGAGCATCATTGAAGCGGCGGCTTATGGTGATCACCCATTCCTGGTTGGAACGGCTACGGATCGGCGGGCCGATGAAGGGCTCGCGGGAAGGGTCGTCACGGTGATGGATGAAATAGGCGCGGTCGCTGCTGTTGGCACCGGCTGGCATCGGTCGATTGGAGGACATCAGCCAGCGGCCCTGCTTGTCGAAAATGCTGACGCCGCTCAACTGTGGCATCAGCGGCTGCTGGCGCCTGACCAGCATGCCCAGGCGCTCGATCTGTGCAGGTGCGCTGCCCTCGGTTTCCAGACGCTCGACGAGTCCGAGCAAGAGCAGCGAACTCTGTCGGACGATGCCTTCGCTATAGGTGGAAAGCGCCTGGGTCAGGTTCAACCCGTGGATGTTCACCTCCTCCAGCGCTCGATCTCGAGAGGTAACCACCTTCCACAGGGTCAGCGATGCGAGGGAACAGCCAAAAATCACTAGTAGAAGAACAACGAGGTGGAAGTCACGCTTCACGTCAGTACCTGATGGAGAGTCCGGATTCTCGTGCTCGCTGTCATTGCCTTGAGGCGACAGCAAGAGGCGTATGTCCTCGCCCTGTGCAAGCATACATCGATACGGTGTTTCAGCCATAACCGACGACGGCTTGGCAACTGAATCGATTCCACCTTCACCTCACGACGAGCTGCCTTGCCGGTAGTCGAGGGCTCAACCAATACTAAAGTCTTAGTTCTGCCTGGGGAGGCACGAAAAATGCAACCAAGATTCGTTATCGTTCCCGCTGTACCGATCGAGAAGGAAGCATTCCGAACCGGCTCACGTTTCTATGCCTCGACCGTATCGGGTGGATACGATATCTACGACAACCAGGAAAAAATGCGCTTGAAGCCAAGCTATTCAACCAAGGTGCAGGCAGATGCAGCCTGCGCACGGATGAACGCCGAGTGCCGCAACCCTGACGAGGTGTTTTTGCCGATGCGCACCTGTTGACCCGCCTCGTCATCGCGCATTTCGGCCAGCTGGCGCGGGTTTCGACTTGCGCCACTCGATCCCGCCCGGACCGTACCGGCAATTATCTCCCGACAGCGCGGCCACAGCGTGCAAAGAGGAATGCATTCAAGGCAGCAATGCACAATCCCAGTCGCGCACTCCTGCCTGGCCACCCGTAACAACCCTTGCAAAACCAAATTGCCACCATGCCGCCCCCCAATTCCGGGGGCGACTGCACCCAGGACGGGGGTCAGATGCTGGCCTGCAGGAACACAAATACGGCCACCGCATCCACTGCCAGCACAGCAGTCACGACGAAGCTAAAGAAATAGAAGTCATCCTGGAACATGTCTGCATACCCCGCATGATCAGTGTTTCAGGAGCAAAGCAACTCCCATTCCAACCACACGGCATCCGGTCAGGGAGGGCGTTGCATGCCTATCACAGCTCTACACACCAGGTGAAAGCGTAAGTTGGAGTCGGGACAGGTCAATTGCCGAAACGCTCGACGAGCAGGCCATGTCGCAAGCCGCGGTCGCTGACCCGCAGTGCGTTCTGGCCGAGCTTGTCCATCACGGTCCTGACGATGCAGGCACCCGCCAGGATGACATCCGCGCGTTTCGGCTGAAGGCCGACGATCGTACGACGCTGCGCCGCACTGCGGGAGCGGTACAGTTCGATCTGGCGGTCGATCTCGGCGCGATCGAGGACAGTGCCCTGCACGATATCAGGATCGTAGGTCTTCAGAGCGTGCTTGACTGCGGCGAGGTTGGTTATCGCGCCCCCCATCGCCACGAGTAGGTCGGGCGCCGGCCGCCCATCGATTCGCGCCAGATCCGCGGCGATGGCGGCAAGTGCGTCACCGAGCACCTCGGGGGAGACGACGTTATCGAGCCCGAAGCGCTCGGTGTAACGAACCGCTCCCACGTCGACGCTGAAGCGCTCGTCGACGCGCGCCCCACGACCGAAAGTGAACTGCGAACTGCCACCGCCGGTGTCGAACACGACCAGCGAGCCCTCGGGGAGCCCCAGCCCAGCCTGCACGGCGAGATAGGCCAGGCGACCTTCCTCCTCACCGGAGATGACTTCGATCGCTACCCCGGTGCGCGCGCGGATTGTCGCGATCACCGCGGCCCCGTTGCGCGCCATGCGCAAACCGGCCGTGCCCACTGCCGCGATTGCCAGGACGCCGTTGTGCTTCGCCTCCTCCACCATCTTCGCAATCGCTCCCACGGTTCGCTCGATGGCGTCGTGCCCGATCTCGCCACGTTCCTCGAGCCCCTCACCGAGGCGCGTCATTTCGGCCCGATCGACCAGCGTGCACAGGCTGCCGTCGGCAGCACGCTCGGCGATGTGGAACTTGATCGAGTTGGTGCCTGCGTCGATTACCGCATAGCGCTCTGGCGCCCCATCCAGCAAGGCCCGCAAGCCACGGGGATAGCTGATGTTGCAGTAATCGGCCAGACCGACCGATGCGACCGCCGCTATGACCGCGGCGGCATCCTCCGACTCGATTGCAATCGACTGCGTGGTCCTGCCCTGCGCCGTGATCTCGGTGACTTCCGCAGTACAGCCGCCGACCGTATAGCGCACCCGGTGCTTGTGGACGGTCAGCGGGCGCAGCGCGCCGCTTGGCACGACCAGCTCGGCGAGAAACTGGTCGAGCGTATAGGCATCCCGCTCGAGCGGGGGCGCTGGCAGATTGAGTGCAGCGATCACGTTTTGCACGTCGGCCGCCGCCAGCGGGAAGCCCTGCTTCATCACCGGCTCCCAGCGCTCCAGACCATCCGGGGCGACCTCGCGCAGCACCTTGATGTCCATCAAGGCGTCCCGGATCTTGACGTTGTCGGCGCTGCCGGCGAGCAGATAAAGCTCGTCGCTGTCCTGGACAGCCGTCGGTTGCAGTCCGGCGAACCGGGTCTGGGCAATGCCGAACCGGCGACCGAAAGTTCGCCACTCCCAGCGAGGAATGATTGTGCTCATTGTAGAGTCCTGCTCTCAAGTCCTGGCCCTGTCGCTACAGGCGCGGCGGATGCGCGGCTCGTCACGAGGTGCGCGCGACCCTTTCGCTCAGCCCTGCGCCTTGGCAAAGTAGTTCAGGGCCGTGCGCGTCTTGGTTTCCTGCGCCCCCATCGGATCGAGGCCGAGTTCGCGCAAGTGCTGCTCGAAGGCCATCCTGGCCTGGAGTGCCTCTCCCGGCGGCGTCTTGATCGAAACCTCGACAAGATCCTCGCCATTCGGGAGCCGCCACTCCTCGAGTGTCAATTCGTAGGCAAAGCCCTTTTGCTTGAGCTTCCAACGCAACACGCGAATCGGACCGAGCACGCGCAGAGCACCGAAGTCAACTGTGCCTTTATAGAGTTCGCCGAGGAGCCGTTCCTGCTCCTTGGAGAAGAGTTTCTCGATCGACCGCTTGCCCTTTGCGACAGCATCTATTTCGTCGCGCTTCTGCCGAACCGTAAGCGATGCCGAGCAGACCACCCGGTCACCGACACAATCGGCCTCCAGTTTGAAGCCCGGCTGTTGCTTCCAGTACTCGGCGATGTTCGTGGCCTCCACCTCCCGGAACTTGACGGTGGAATCATCGTCGTCCCCCTTGACGAGGCGGGTGCGCAACGCAACACCGGCGTCGAACAGATCGAGCTGGGGGGTGTCGTAAAAGTAAATCTCTCGGACTTCGGCAGTGTCTTCGTTAAGTGCCATCGCCCGCTCCGCGAGCAGTTCCTGATCGGGACGGACCGTGACCTTGATCTCGACCGCATCCATGTCGGCCATCGCATGCGCGAACCCTTGGTGGTTGGTGGGCATCATGTCTTTTCCTCCTTGCATAGCGGCCATTGCTGCCTCCGGGGAAGCGAACTGGATGCAACGGAGGCGACGGCTACCTATGCAGGCTGCAAGCTGGGATCCGTATACAGCGGCCCCCGCAGGGGTCAAGGCAGTATAGTCCCCGCGCCAGGGTGACACTTTGTTTCTGTACAGCAGCAAGCGCTCAAGCGGACGGAAATCGCAAAACGGCTCGCGTCCATGCGAGGAGGTGGAACGCACCAGGACTGGCAAACACCGGTTTGTGCTGCTCGATGAGAGGGCCTTGCGTGCACTCGAATGTGCCGGGGACTACGCCGAGCGCCGCAGAAATGGAAAGGGACGGGTCAGCGAAACACCATTCGTATTCCCGTCATCGAAGAACGCGGAGTTCGTCCAGCAGACCTCTGACCTGCATCATCAGTGGAAGCCGATGCTCAAAGAACTGGGGATTCGTTATCGGCCGCCATACAACTGCCGTCACACCTATGCGACAATATGCTTAATGTCTGGCCTCAACCCCCGCATTTATCTCCCAACAGCTCGGCCACAGCGTGCAAATGCTGCTGTCGACGTATGCGCGTTGGATTAACTCAAGCTCCGACTGGAGCGAGCTGGAAACGCTGCACATTGGTATCAAATCGGTATCAGCCGCAATACCAGCGACGTAAGCTATTGATAGGTAAGCCCTTTGATCTCCACCGCTAACATCACCATGCAGTTCGGCGCCAAGCCGTTGTTCGAGAACGTCTCGGTCAAGTTCAACAACGGCAACCGCTACGGCCTGATCGGCGCCAACGGCTGCGGCAAGTCGACCTTCATGAAAATCCTCGGCAGCGACCTCGAGCCGTCCGCAGGCCAGGTCATGCTCGAGCCGAACGTACGCCTGGGCAAGCTGCGCCAGGACCAGTTCGCCTACGAAGAATTCACCGTGATCGACACCGTGATCATGGGCCACGAGGAGCTGTGGCGGGTCAAGGCCGAGCGCGACCGTATCTACTCGCTGCCGGAAATGACCGAGGAAGACGGCATGGCCGTCGCCGAGCTGGAAACCGAGTTCGCCGAGATGGACGGCTACACCGCCGAATCCCGCGCCGGCGAGCTGCTGCTGGGCCTGGGCATTCCCCTGGAACAGCATTTCGGCCCGATGACCGAAGTCGCACCCGGCTGGAAGCTGCGCGTACTGCTGGCCCAGGCGCTGTTCTCCGACCCTGAAGTGCTGCTGCTCGACGAGCCGACCAACCACCTGGACATCAACACCATCCGCTGGCTGGAAAGCATTCTCACGGCGCGTAACAGCACCATGATCATCATTTCCCACGACCGTCACTTCCTCAACAGCGTCTGCACCCACATGGCCGACCTGGACTACGGCGAGCTGCGCCTGTTCCCGGGCAACTATGACGAGTACATGACCGCCGCGACCCAGTCGCGCGAGCAGCTGCTGGCCGACAACGCCAAGAAGAAAGCCCAGATCGCCGAGCTGCAGACCTTCGTCAGCCGCTTCTCGGCCAACGCCTCGAAGGCCAAGCAGGCCACCTCGCGCGCCAAGCAGATCGACAAGATCCAGCTGGCCGAGGTCAAGCCGTCGAGCCGGGTCAGCCCGTTCATCCGTTTCGACCAGACCAAGAAGCTGCACCGTCAGGCCGTGACCATCGAGAAGCTGTCCAAGGGTTTCGAAGACAAGACCCTGTTCAAGAACTTCAGCTTCACCGTCGAAGCCGGCGAGCGCGTGGCGATCATCGGCCCCAACGGTATCGGCAAGACCACCCTGCTGCGCACCCTGGTCGGTGAACTGACCCCGGACGCCGGCGAAGTGAAGTGGACCGAAAGCGCAGAACTTGGCTACTACGCCCAGGACCATGCCCACGACTTCGAAGAAGACGTGAGCCTGTTCGACTGGATGGGCCAGTGGACCCAGGGCGAGCAAGTGATCCGTGGCACCTTGGGGCGCATGCTGTTCTCCAACGACGAGATCCTCAAGTCGGTCAAGGTGATCTCCGGTGGTGAGCAAGGCCGCATGCTGTTCGGCAAGCTGATCCTGCAAAAACCCAACGTGCTGGTGATGGACGAACCCACCAACCACCTGGACATGGAATCGATCGAGGCGCTGAACCTGGCGCTTGAGAACTACCCGGGCACGCTGATCTTCGTCAGCCACGACCGTGAGTTCGTGTCGTCCCTGGCCACCCGCATCATCGAGCTGAGCCCGAGCGGCGTCACCGACTTCAGCGGTACCTACGATGACTACCTGCGTAGTCAGGGTGTAGTGGTTTAAAGCGATCGCGGGGCAAGCCCGCTCCCACAGGGTACATAACATCCCTGTGGGAGCGGCGGTTCGACGACTCGACTTGCCCCGCGATACTTCCGAAAAAATCGATAGCCTGCTTCCTTTTAGCCTCGCCGCCAGCGATCATGGGCCCTCTCCCACCGCCCGCCAGCGAACGAGCTCATGTCCGCGTTGCAACCCGCCCCCGACGACACCCGGTCGATCACCCAGCAGATCCTCTCGATCGTCTTCTATACCTTTATTGCCTTCCTCTGCATCGGCCTGCCGATTGCGGTGCTGCCAGGCTTGGTGCATGACCAGCTTGGCTTCAGCGCGGTCATCGCCGGCCTGACCATCGGCCTGCAATACCTGTCCACCCTGCTCAGCCGCCCCTTCGCCGGACGCGTCGCCGATGGCCGGGGCGCCAAGCAGGCCATCATCTACGGTTTGCTCGGCATCCTGGGCAGCGGCGTGCTGACCTACGCCTCGGCCCTTTCTATTAATGTGCCGCTCCTCAGCCTGCTGGCACTGCTCGCTGGCCGTGTGTTGCTGGGCATCGCCCAGGGCCTGATCGGTGTCGCCACCCTGAGCTGGGGCATCGGTGCGGTAGGCAGCGAGCATACGGCGCGGGTGATTTCCTGGAACGGCATCGCCTCCTATGGTGCCATTGCCATCGGTGCGCCACTGGGGGTGATGCTGGTGGACCCGCTGGGGTTCGCCACCCTGGGCCTGGCGCTGAGCGTGCTAGCCCTGCTGGCCTTGCTGGTGATCCGCAACAAACCCTCGATCCCGGTGGTGCGCGGCGAGCGCTTGCCGTTCTGGTCGGCCTTCGGCCGCGTGGCCCCCTGTGGCGTCGGCCTGACCCTGGCGTCGATCGGCTACGGCACCCTGACCACTTTCGTCACCCTGTACTACCTGGAGCAAGGCTGGACGGGCGCGGCCTGGTGCCTGAGCGCCTTCGGGGTGTGCTTCATCCTGTCCCGGCTGCTGTTCGTCAATGCGGTCAACCGCTTCGGCGGCTACCCGGTGGCGATCGCCTGCATGAGCACCGAAGCGCTCGGGCTGGCCCTGCTGTGGCTGGCGCCCAGCCCGGTACTGGCCCTGCTTGGCGCGGGGCTGACCGGTTTCGGCCTGTCGCTGGTGTACCCGGCGCTGGGCGTCGAGGCGATCAAGCAGGTGCCGGTGTCCAGCCGTGGTGCGGGCCTTGGCGCCTATGCGGTGTTCTTCGACCTGGCCCTGGCCATCGCCGGCCCGGTGATGGGTGCGGTGGCCCTGCACCTGGGCTATGCCTGGATCTTCTGCGTGGCCGCCCTGCTGGCCTTGGCCGGCGTCGGCCTGACCCTGCTGCTGGCGCGCCGCGCCCAGGTTCACTGATCGGCGCGACTCACGTCCATGGGCTCGGGGCGGCCCAGGGTATGGGTGAAAAAGTGCGCGGCTTCGGCCTGCAGTGAGCGGTGGATGTCTTCGCGGTCGACACCGTCGGGGTCATTGCACAGCGCCGCCATGCGCTCACGCTGCTCGTCGTCGCAAGGCGCCATGAAGACGAAATGCCCGGCTCCGGCCAGCCGCTGGTAGTTGGGCGTCACCGGCAACTTGCGCGCCAGGGCCTCGGCATTCTTGTCGACGGCCAGCAGCTGGTCCTTGTCGCCGCTGTAGATCAGCGCCGGCACCTTGACCTGGGACAGCGCCTGGCGGCCGAACATCAGGCTCAACGGCGCCATCAACAGCAAGGCGTGCACCCGTGGGTCGGCATGGGCACCAAGGTCGGCACGGTCGGCGACCAGTACGCCGTTGGTCTTGCAGGCATCGGCGTCTTGCGGCCGCTCCTGGCAATAACGCTGCAAGCGCTGCAGGTCGGGTTGGGCACCGGACAGGATCAGCGCCGTTTCGCCGCCGGCCGAGTAGCCGATCACGCCGACCTTGTCGCCCCTGACATACGGCGCCAGCAGCGGATCCTTGCTGCTGGCGGTGATCGCCGCGCTGATCTGCAGCGGCCGGCCATAGAGATTGCTCAAGGCGCCCAGGCGACTGTGGTCACGGGCGTTGTCGCCCGGGTGGGTCACGGCCACCACCACAAAGCCGCGCCGGGCCAGGGCGGTGGCCAGGTCATGCAGCGCCAGGGGCGTGCCGTTGTTGCCATGGGACACCATCAGCAACGGGTAGCGTCCCATGGCAATGGGCGCACCTTCGCGGGCATCGACCCGGTAGCCGTCGATGCGGCTGCTGTGCTCGGGACCCGTGGACGGATAGAACGCCAGCGCCTGCACCGGCCGGGCATCCAGCGGGTCGGCGAACACCAGTCGATGCAGGCCGACACTCCAGTGCCGCGCAGGTTCGGCCTGCCCTGGCAGGGACAGGCCGAGCAGGCACAGCAGGCCGAGCGCCGCCAGGATGCGCATTCGCTTTCACTCCGCCCCGGGCAGGGGCCTTCTGCTTTGCTCCAGCATAGGGCCGGCGGCTGCGGCGTAAATGAAAGCTCAATGAAAAAACCGACAGCAGGCCAGGCCCACTGTCGGTTGTGTTGTAGCCCGGATGCGGATCAGGCGGCGGCAAACAGCTCGGTGCTGATCTGCTGCTGCGCGGCGCTCATGGCGTTGGCGCGGTGTTCGTCACCGTAGGCCAGGCCATGGGCACGAACGATTTCCAGGTCGGTGATGCCGATGAAGCCGAGGAACACCTTGAGGAACTCCTCATGACCGACACCGGTCGGCTGGCCGGCGTGCAGGCCACCGGCGGTGGACACCAGGATCACCTTCTTGTCGCTGCACAGGCCTTCAGGGCCGGCTTCGGTGTAGCGGAAGGTCTTGCCGGCGACGGCGACGCGGTCGATCCAGGCCTTGAGCTGGGTCGGGATGGTGAAGTTGTACATCGGCGCGGCGATCACCACGGCGTCGGCTTCCAGGAACTCCTGCAGGGTTTCGCTGCTCAGTTGGGCTTCATGCTGCTGGGCGGCATCGCGCATAGCTTCCGGAGTGCCGGCAGCCACCAGGGTAGCGGCGGAGAAGTGGCTAATGGCGTCGGCGGCCAGGTCACGGTAAACCACCTCAACGGACGGGTCGGCGGCTTTCCAGGCATCGACTACGCTGCGGCTCAGCTGACGGGAGGCGGAATTGTCGCCCAGGATGCTCGAATCGATATGCAACAGTTTCATGGGAATCTCCGGTAGTGAAGATCGCGTCTGGGCGATCACGATGGAGACAATCCTACGTGGCTGATGAATAGCTGATAAGTCTGTAAAAATGCGTTACTTTGTCCTATCAGTAGGACAATGGTGATAGCCATGCAAGACCTCAACGACCTCTTCTACTTTGCCCGGGTGGTGGAAGCCGGTGGCTTTGCCGCTGCCGGGCGCGTGCTGGGCATTCCCAAGTCGCGCCTGTCACGGCGCATCGCCGAGCTGGAAGAGCGCCTGGGCACGCGCCTGCTGCAACGCACCACCCGGCAACTGAAGCTGACCGCCGTGGGCGAGCGTTACCTGCGCCATTGCCAGGCCATGCTGCTGGAAGCGGAAATGGCCGACGAGGCCGTGGCCAGCATGACCAGCGAACCCCGCGGACGCCTGCGGGTGTCGTGCCCGGTGGGGCTGGCCCATAGCTTGCTGCCGCAGATCATCAGCCGCTTTCTCGAACGCTATCCCCAGGTGCAACTGGACATGATCCTGCTCAACCGCCGGGTCGACCTGATCACCGAAGGTGTTGACGTGGCCCTGCGCGTGCGCGACCTGGGCGATGAAGACCCGGCCCTGGTTACCCGTCGCCTGCGCCAGGCACAGATGCACCTGGTGGCGGCCCCGGCCTTTGCCGCCGCCCATGCCCCCGTGCACCCGGACGATCTGCTGAAACTGCCGGTGCTGGGCGCGGTGGACGCTGACCGCCTGGTGCACCTGCGCCTGCTCGACGCCCAGGGCCGGGCCCACGAGCTGGTCCTGGAAGCGCGCCTGGCCATCGACGATTTTCTCGTGCGCAAGGCCGCCGCGGTGGCCGGCCTGGGCTTCACCGCCTTGCCGGTGATGCACTGCGAGGAGGAACTGGCCCGTGGCGAACTGGTACGCCTGCTGCCAGACTGGTCGCTACCCGGGGGCTACCTGCAGGCGGTCTACCCTCACCGGCGCGGCCTGTTGCCGGCAGTCCGGGTGTGGATCGACCACCTGGTGGAATCCTTTGCCGAATGCGGGGAGCGTTATGTCTGAAGGAAAAATGAACGAAGCGCAGGTGGCGGCCTACTGCCTGGGCCTGCCCGGTGCCCGGGAAGACTACAAATGGGGCGGCGTGCGGGTGTTCTCGGTTGCCGGCACCAAGATGTTCGCGGTGCTGGACCTGGCCGGTGCCGGGCTGTCGTTCAAGGTTGCCGACGAGCTGTTCCTCGGCTATGTCGACCGCCCCGGCGTGCGCCCGGCGCCTTACCTGGCGCGGGCGCACTGGATCAGCATGGCGCCGCCCTACCCCATGGGCAGCGATGAGTTGCGCGAGCTGTTGCAGCGCTCCCACCAGCTGGTGGTCAGGCGTTTGCCCAAGCGCCTGCAAGTAGGCCTGCTTATTTAAGGCTTGGGCTTGGGCTTGGGCTTGGGTTTTGAGGTTGTGAGGTTGTGAGGTTGTGAGGTTGTGAGGTTGTGAGGTTGTGAGGTTGTGAGGTTGTGAGGTTGTGAGCTTATCCGTTCAATGCGGCGACGCTGCCGGCCCCTTCCGCCCTTACGGCGGGTCCCTTTTGTCTTGGCAAAAGGAACCAAAACCGCTCGCTCCT
>NZ_JALRNF010000069.1 GCF_030272895.1 Pseudomonas sp. BGr12
GTGTCATTTTGTTTTTTTTTTTGGTGGGGTTTTCCCCCTCTTTTTTTTTGGTTGTGTAAGAGCTGTGGGGGGCCCCCCCCCGCTCCTACAGGCCATATGTGGGCGCCGGCGAAGCCTGCGATCGGCCGTCAGGCCCACCAACCGATCAGTTCAAGGGTGTTCCGCGCCCCCCAGCAATGCATCCGTCACATCCTGCTGCCTGCGCCCCTGCTCGATCAGCCAGCGCTGGAAGGTACGGCACTGGCTGCGGTGGACGCTGGTGGGGTTCCAGGTCAGGTAGTAGGCCGCCGGCATCGGCAGGGCGAGGGCGCAGGGGATGACCAGCAGGCCCTGCTCGATGTCGCGGCTGATCATCGAATACTGCGCGAGCACAATGCCCTGGCCCTCGATGGCCGCCTGGATGGCCATGGAGGAGAGCGAGTAGATCCGGGTGTTGCTGACCGCAACCTCGCCCACACCCGCCTCGGCGAACCACTGCTCCCACGACGGCGGCGAGTCGAACTTCGGTCGCCAGTCGATGGTGATCAGCGGCTGTTCCAGCAACGCCTGCGGGGTCTGCTCACCCGCCAGCAACCCCGGGCTGCACGCCGGCACCACGCAGTCGCGAAACAGCTCGATGGTGTGCTGGTCGTCGTGCATGCCCTCGCCGTAGCTCAGGCGAAAATCGACGCCGTTGGCCTGGGCCTCCGACGGCTCGGTGTGGGTGCCGTCCAGGTAGACGCTCAACGCCGGATAGCCCGTCTGCCAGTCGGCCACCCGCGGCGCCAGCCACTTCGACAGCAGCGAGGGCAGGGCGCTGATGTACAGGTTGTTGGCGTTCTTCGAGCGTTCCAGTTCGGCATAGGCCGCGCGCAGGCGCTCGAAGGCCTGGCTGCAGCCTTCATGAAAGTGCTGGCCGGCAGCGTTCAGGCGCAGGCGCTGGCCTTCCTTGACCGTCAGGCTCAGGCCGACGGCTTCTTCCAGCAGCTTCATCTGCTGGCTGACCGCGCCTGCGGAAATGCCCAGGCGCCGGGCCGCCTGGCTGATGCCGCCACACAGGCCCACGGCCTCGAAGACTTCCAGTGCACGCAAGGGGGGAAGGTGACTCATGACAGGGCTCGCAGCGGCGGATGGAGTGCCTATTTGTAGTTTAGAAATACTTAACTAATCAACAGAAAAGCCCATCTATTCTTTTGTTCGACCCCGGCATAGGCTCTTCCTCAACAAGCCACACGCTTGGCATAACAACAAGAGGAGCTACACGCCATGTTCTTGAGAAACGCCTGGTACGCCGCCGCCTGGGACACCGAAGTGAAGCAGGCCCTGCATGCGACCACCCTGCTTGGCGAAGCCATCGTTCTCTACCGCAAGGCCGATGGCGTCGTCGTTGCCCTGGAAGATGCCTGCCCGCACCGCAAGCTGCCGCTGTCCATGGGCCGCTTGCATGGCGATGTGGTCGAGTGCGGTTACCACGGCCTGACCTTCGATGGCAGTGGCGCCTGCGTAAAGGCCGCGTGTGTGTCGCGTATCCCGCAAGCGGCGAAGGTGCGCAGCTACCCGGTGGCGGAACGCTATGGCCTGGTCTGGCTGTGGATGGGTGATGCGGCCCTGGCCGACCCGGCCAGGCTCCTCGACATTCCCGAGTGGAACGATCCGGCTTGGGGGGTGAACCGTGGCGACTCGATGACCATCGACTGCAACTACCTGTACATGACCGACAACCTGCTCGACCCGTCCCACGTCGCCTGGGTCCACCAGAGCAGCTTCGGCACCACGGCCTGTGAGTCCGAGCCGTTGCAGACCCTGGTCAACGACGATGGCGTGGTGGTCTCGCGCTGGCTGTACGACATCGAGGTAGCGCCGTTCTACCAGCAGTACCTGAAGTTCGCCGGCCGCGCTGATCGCCTGCAGTACTACGAGGTGCGCTACCCGGCCCACGCGATCATCAAGGGCATCCATTCCCCGGCGGGCACCGGCGGTGAAGGCGCCGCGGCGCATGAGCAGGCCTTCGTCATGGACTCCTACAACTTCATGACCCCGGTCGACGAGAACCGCACCCGTTACTACTGGTTCCAGCTGCGCAACTTCGACCCGGCCGACGAAGAAGTGTCGCGCCGCTTCGCCGTCGATGTGCGCCGGGCCTTCGAGGAAGACCGGGTGGTGCTCGCCGCCGTGCACGCCGGCATGAAGCACCGCCAGAGCGCCAACATTGATCTTGCCATCGACTCGGGACCGCTGCGCTTTCGCCGGGGCATGGAGCGCCTGATCCGCGAAGAACAGGACGCCGCCACCGCCCGCGCACTCAATACCATCGAGGTCAAGGCTCATGCTTGACGCCATTCCCGCCAGCAAGGGCTTCGCGCGCTTCCAGGTGACCGGCAAGGTGCGCGAAAGCGCCTCGATCACCTCGCTGGTGCTGGAGCCTGCCGCCCACACCGGACATGTCGAGTTCCGCCCGGGGCAGTTCATCGTCGTGCGCATCCCCCAGGCCGAAGGTGCCCAGGTGTTAAGGGCCTACAGCCTGTCCAGCGACCCGGATGACCATGCCCGATTGCGCATCTCGGTAAAGCACGAGCTGCCGCCAGCGCACTTGCCTGACCTGCCGGCCGGGCTGGGTTCGAGCTTTTTGCACGAGCGCGTGGAGGTAGGCGGGCAGTTGGAGGTCGCCGGTCCTTCCGGCACCTTCGTCCTGGATGAAAGCAGCGAACGGCCGGTGCTGTTGTTCAGCGGCGGCGTGGGCCTGACGCCGATGGTCAGCATGCTGCATCGCCTGGCGACCCGCTCGACGCGCCCGGTGTACTTCATCCATGCCTGCGAGAACGGCGCTGTGCATGCCTTGCGCGACGAGGTGCTGGCGCTGGCGGCCCGGCGTGCGGGGATCCATGTGCATTTCTGCTACCGCACGCCAACCCGGGATGACCTGGACAACGGCCACCACCACAGCAGCGGCCTGGTCAACCGGCAAACCCTGCAGGCGCTGCTGCCACTGGACGACTACGACGCCTACCTGTGCGGGCCACGGCCGTTCATGCAGGCCAACTGGCGCCTGCTGCGCAGCCTTGGCATCGACAAGGAGCGGATCCGCTACGAGTTTTTCGGTCCGGCCACGCTGCTGGACGAAGACAAGGACGAGGCACCCGCCGCACCAGCGCTACCGGCTCCCCAGGCCGACGCCGCGCTGACCGTGTGTTTCGAACCGGGCGGTCAGACCCTGGCCTGGGATGACGCCTGCCCCTCGCTGCTCGACTGCGCCGAACGCGCAGGCCTGACGCCGCCGTTCAGCTGCCGGGCCGGGCTGTGCAACGCCTGCCTGTCACCGCTGCTCAGCGGCACGGTGGAGTACCGCGAGCCGCCGCTGATGATGCCTGAGCCTGGCCAGGTGCTGTTGTGCTGCGCACGGCCGACCTCTGCGGTGGTCGTGGCGCTGGAAAACTCATAGTGGAGCACTGCCTATCGATGTGATGCCCTGACCTGATTTGCCTCGCGTGCCCTTTACGACATCGGAGAATAAAACATGAAGAACAAGAAAATCGCATTCGCCGCCTGCTCGCTACTGATGACCCTCGCCAGTGTTTCGCTGACCACCCAGGCCAAGGAGTGGCACAGCATCCAGATCGCCACCGAAGGCGTCTACGAACCCTGGAACCGCACACTGCCGGATGGCTCCTTCGACGGCTTCGAGCCGCAGATGGCCAAGGTGCTCTGCGAGCGCATGAAAATCGAGTGCAAACTCGTCGCCCAGGACTGGGACGGCCTGATTCCGGGCCTCAAGGCCGGCAAGTTCGATGTCATCATGGATGCCCTGGCGATCAGCGCCGAGCGGCGCAAGGTCATCGATTTCTCCCGCCCCTATACCGACGCCCCGGCCACCTTCATTGCCCAACAGTCCAGCGGCATCGACCTGGGCACAGGCAGCCTGGTGTTGCGCGGCGACCCGGCCCAGGACACCCCGGTCGTTGAAGACTTGCGCAACCGCCTCAAGGGCAAGTTGATCGGCATCGTCTCCGGCACTGTGTACAGCGGCTTCATCCGCGAGCAGTTCGGCCAGGTGGCGACCATTCGCGAATACAAGACCCCGCCGGAGCCGTTGATGGACCTGAAGAACGGCCGCGTCGACGTGGTGTTCGAAGACTACGGCTTTCTCGCCGGCGAACTGCAGCGCGCCGGCAGTAACGGCCTGGTGCTGGTGGGGCCGGCGATCAGCGGGCCGATCTGGGGTGAGGGCCAGGGCTTCGGCATCCGCCAGGGTGAGCCGGAGCTCAAGGCCAAACTGGACGCCGCGATCGCGTCGATGATCGCTGACGGCACCATCAGCGAACTGAGCCACAAATGGTTCCGGCACGACTTCACGCCGCCCAACCAATAACCGGCAGGACAGTCCGGCGTCATCGCTGACGCCGGGTGCTGACGCGACGGCCCGCTGCGGGCCGTGCGCTCACTGACATGTTTAGGGTGGGACACGACGTGATCGATCTGATTGGTTTTGGCGCCAACGGCTGGGGCAGTGTGCTGCTCATGGCGGCGCTGATGACAGTGCTGGTGACCGTGGCGGCGATGCTGGTAGGCGCCGTGCTCGGGGCCCTGGTGGCCGCGGCCAGGCTGCACCACAACGGGCTGCTGCGGATGATCGGCGAGACCTATACCACGGTGTTTCGTGGCATACCGGAACTGCTGGTGATCTACCTCTTCTATTACGGCGGCTCGGCGCTGGTGAGCAGTGTCGGCAAGCTGTTCGGAGCCGACGGTTTTATCAGCCTGCCGGCGTTCCTGGTCGGCGCCCTGGCGGTGGGGGTGGTGTCCGGCGCCTACCAGGCCGAGGTGTTCCGAGGGGCATTCCAGTCGGTGGCCCGTAGCGAGCTGGAGGCGGCCAGGGCCATCGGCATGCCGCTGATGCTGCGCTTTCGCAGGATCATCGCCCCGCAGATCCTGCGCTTCGCCTTGCCCGGCATGGGCGGCGTCTGGCAGATCAGCCTGAAGGACTCGGCGCTGATCTCGGTCACAGGGCTGGTCGAACTGATGCGCGCCAGCCGCGTGGCGGCCTCGTCCACCGGCCAGTTCGTGCTGTTCTTCGTCACCGGCTGCACGCTGTACCTGGTGCTGACGGGCTTCTCCAACCTGGTCTTCTCCCGCGCCGAACTGCGCGTGGGCCGAACCTTGCGCCGTAGCTGAACAGGGGACTGAGCATGACGATAGATACTGCATTTTTGTTCGACACCTTGCTGCAACTGCTGCGCGCCTTGCCGACGACCCTGCTGCTGTTCGCTGCCTCGGTCGCCCTCGGCACGCTGCTGGCACTGCTGATCGTGTGGCTGCGCACCTGCCAGGTGGCCGTGCTGCGGCACCTGGCGCGGGGCTACATCTTCTTGTTCCGCGGCTCGCCGCTGCTGATCCAGATGTTCCTGCTCTATTACGGGCTGAGCCAGTTCCCCGAGGTGCGCCAGAGCCCGTTCTGGCCGGTGCTGCGCGAGCCGCTCAGCTGTGCGGTGATCGCCTTGGCACTGTGCACCGCCGGCTACATGGCCGAGATCTTCCGCGGCGGCCTGCAGGCGGTGCCGGCGCAGCAGATCGAGGCCGCCAGGGCCGCGGGCATGTCCGGCGGGCTGCTGGCGCGGCGGATCATCATCCCCATCGCACTACGCAGCTGCCTGCCGGCCTATTCGACGGAAATCATCCTGATGATGAAGGCCACCTCGCTGGCGAGCCTGGTCACGGTCTATGAGGTGTCCGGCGTGGCCCAGCGGATCATCGCCGAGACCTACCGCACGCTTGAGGTGTTCCTCTGCGCCGCCCTGGTCTACCTGGTGCTGAACTTCCTGATCGTCCGCACGCTGACGCTGGTCGAGCGCAGGCTGTCGCCAAGGCAACCCGCCACCGCGAGTCCGACAACAAAAAAGTACGCATTGAGCGCACCAAGAGGGTAGTGGCATGGCTACAGGCAATGATCCGGTCCTGCAGGTAAAGCACCTGCGCAAGTCATTCGGCAACCTGGAGGTGCTCAAGGGCATCTCGCTGGAGGCCCACGAAGGGGATGTGGTGTCGATCCTCGGCGCCAGTGGCTCGGGCAAGAGTACCTTCCTGCGCTGCATCAACCTGCTGGAAACCCCCGATGCCGGCGAAATCCACGTCGCCGGCGAACAGCTGGCGCTCAAGCGCGGCGGCCAGCAAGGCCTGGTGGCGGCCGACCGGCGCCAGCTCGATCGCCTGCGCCCGCAGCTGGGCATGGTGTTCCAGAGCTTCGGCCTGTGGTCGCACATGACGGTGCTGCAGAACGTCATCGAAGGCCCGCTGCACGTGCAAAAGCGCCCCCGTACCGAGTGTATCGACGAGGCCGAGGCGCTGCTGGAGCGGGTCGGCATGGCCGACAAGCGCAATCACTACCCGGCCTTTCTCTCCGGTGGCCAGCAACAACGGGTGGCCATCGCCCGCACCCTGGCCATGCGCCCGCGGGTGATCCTGTTCGACGAGCCCACCTCGGCCCTCGACCCGGAGCTGGTCGGCGAAGTGCTCAAAGTCATGCGCTCGCTGGCCGAGGAGGGCCGCACCATGCTGGTGGTCACCCATGAAATGGGCTTTGCCCGCAATGTCTCGAACCGCGTGGTGTTCATGCACCAGGGCCTGATCGAGTCCCAGGGCACGCCGCAGGAAATGTTCGGCGAGCAGCATTGCGAGCGCTTCAGCCGGTTCATCCTCAGCCACGCCTGAGCACACCACCGACAACACTTTTTTTCGCCTGTTCTTCAACGGGACAGGCGATCTACGCCCTGAAAAACGTCAATAAGAGAGAGAGCACCGCAATGCCCATTCATCCGCAAGACATTCGCTCTGTTGTCCTGGACGACGCCAAGCCGTCCATCGAAGCCTTTATCGCGGTGGCCCGCTATGGCGCGAAGGTGAGTTTTTCCGACGCCTACCGCGCCCGGGTCGGCCGCTCGCGCCGGCTGGTCGAGCGCTTTCTCGACGAGAACCGCCTGGTCTACGGCGTGACCACCGGTTTTGGCGACAACGTCCGCCATGTCATCTCGCCCGAAGACGCCCAGACCCTGCAGGTCAACATCGTCCGTTCCCACGCCGTGTCGGTGGGCGAGCCGCTGAACCGCGAGCAGGTCCGCGCCGTGCAGTTGATGATCCTGGTCAGCCTGGGCAAGGGCTTCTCCGGGGTGCGCATGGAACTGCTCGAACAGATCGCCGGCCTGCTCAACAACGACGTGGTGCCGTTCGCTCCCGGCGAGGGCTCGGTGGGCTACCTGGGCCCTGAAGGCCACCTGGCGCTGGTGCTGATCGGCGAGGGCAAGGCCAGCGTCGCTGGCGGCGAGTGGATCGATGGCGCCAGTGCACTGCGCCAGGTCGGCATGCAGCCGATCACCCTGCAGTGCAAGGAAGGCCTGGCCATGCTCAACGGCACCACCTCGGTCACCGCCATCGCCACCCTGGCCCAGTACAACGCCAACCAGGCGGCCCGGGTCGCGGACGTTGCCGCGGCCCTGTCGCTGGAAGTGCTCAAGGGCACCATCCGCGCCTTCGATGCCCGCTACCACTCGGTCAAGGCCCATGCCGAGCAGGCGCAGACCGCGCGTACCATCAAGCGTCTGCTGAACGACAGTCAATTGATCGAAGACAACATCGACTACCGTCTGCAGGACACTTACAGCCTGCGCGCCATCCCACAGGTACACGGCGCCTCGAAGCAGTTCATTGCCTACGCCCAGGCCTGCATCGACAACGAGATCGGCTCGTCCGGCGACAACCCGGTGATCTACCCACTGAGCGACGAGGACGGCATCGCCATCTCCGGTGCCAACTTCGACGGCTCGTACATCGGCATGGCCGCCGACACCCTGTGCAACGCCATGACCAACCTGGCGAAGATCTCCGAGCGGCGCACCGATCGCATGGTCAACTCGCACTTCAGCGAAATGCCGGCGTTCCTGGTGCGCAACCCCGGGCTGAACAACGGCTACATGATCATCCAGTACACCGCAGCCGGCCTGCTCGGCGAGATGAAGGTGCTGTCCCATCCTTCGACCATCGACAGCGTGTCCACTTGCGGCAACCAGGAAGACCCGGTGAGCTTTGCCTTCAACGCGGCCATGAAGGCCTACCAGGTCTCGCGCAAGCTGGAGTCGGTGCTGGCCATCGAGCTGCTGGTCGGCTGCCAGGCCCTGGACTTCCACGAGGTGGACAAGGCCTCCAGTGCCACCCGCGCGCTGTACCAACTGGTGCGCAGCCGCGTGCCGGTGGCCGATGAAGACCGTGCCTTCTATCCCGACATCATCGCGGTCACCGAGCAACTGCGCTCGGGCCAGGTGCTGGCCACCGTCGACCAGGTGCTGGCCAATCAGTGAATGTGTCGTCAGGGGGAGGTGAGGGCTTGCGGCAGGTCAAGCTCAAGGCGCCAGGCCAGCGCTTCGCCATCCCCGCTGGCGACCGTCTGTGCGCTGGCCTGCAGCAGCAGTAACAGCCGCTGCAGGCTGGCATGGGCCCATTGCGCCGACGCATCGGCGAGGTCCGGCTCATGCCAGGGTGACAGTTCAAGGCACAGGCGCAGCAAGCCGCGTGGCTGCAGGTTGGTGGTCAACCGCAGGCTGATCCGGGGTGGCAGCGTGCCCAGGCGCAGGTAGCCGAACAGGCTCTCGAGCAACTGACGATAGTGGCGGGCATCGATCCAGGCGCTTTTCAGCGTGTGCAGGGCGGGCCCCAGGTCCAGCTGGCAGCCCTTGGCCTCCAGGTGCTGGCGCAAGGGGACAAGAATCCTTTCGGTCAGGGTACCGAGGTGGTGCGCCTCGGTAATGGTCTCTTGCCGGTGGGCATCCAGTGCCCACAACTCGTCGACCCTGACCAGGCATTGGCGCATGCTGTCGATCTGCCCTACCAACTGCTGCGCGCCCGCGCCATCGAGGCTTTGTTGCATGACCGCCAGCAGTGCCTGCAGCTCCTGGCTGATGGCGGCCAGGGTCGAGCTTTTCAGATGACTTTCGAAGCGTGCCTCGGCGCCTTCGTGACGCAATCTGGCCAGCATGCTGTCGCGCTCGGTGAGGTCACGCATGCCGCCGAGCATGGCCACCAGTTGCCCGGCCTCGTCGCGAAAGGGCGTACACCAGCCATACATGGCAGTCGGCACCCCCAGGTACTCGACGACCGCTTCGAAAATCACGGGTTCTTCCTGGCGCACTGATTGCTTGAAGCGCATCTGCGAGCGTACACGCACGTGTGGCGGCAACCACTTGGCTTGCTCCAGCGTGGTGCCACGAATGACTTCGAAGCTTTCGCCGACCAATGCCAGGTAGCGGCGGTTGCACATCAACAGCCGGCCTTCCAGGTCGCGTACGAACATCGGGTAGGGCGCCGCATCGAGCAGCCCGCGCAGCAGGCCGTATTCACGCAGCAATTGGGGATCGGTGGGCGCCCCCAACGTGCGGGCACCATCCTCGCCGGCCACCAGGCCGTGGCTGCGGGCTACTTCCAGCAACTGGAAGTCGTTGCCGACATTGAGCTTCTGGTGCAGGCGGGCCTTGTAGGTGCTGACAGTCTTGTAGCTCAGGCTCAACTGCTCGGCGATGTCCTTGTTGTTCAGGCCCTGGCTCAGCATCTGCAACACCGTGAGCTCGCGCCCGGACAGCTGGGCCAGCTCGCTGTCGACTTCGCTGCGCGGGCCCTGGGCCTCCTGGCGGGTGGCTTCGCGGGGGAAGTAGCTGCGCCCGTGGCTGACCGCCTGCACGGCTCGCTCGAGTTCGGCGACCGCATCGGTCTTGCAGACATAGGCGTCGGCGCCGGCCTGCAGCGAGCGGGCGGCGTACAGGCCGGCTTCCTGGACGCTGTAGACCAGCAACTTGAGCCCTGCATGGCTGGCCCGCAGCCGACGCAGCAGGTCCAGGCCGCCCAGGCGCGGCACCAGCAGTTCGAGGATCACCAGTTCCGGGTGCAGCTGGCGGCATTGCAGCAAGGCGTCCTGGCCATTGTCGACCTCGGCCAGGACCTGATGGCCCGCACGTTCGAGCACGGCGCGCAGGCCGTCGCGAACGATAGGCAGCTGATCCACGACCAGCACGGTGCTCATGGGCGTGTCCCGTTGCGTCCCTTTCCGTCCCCAAGCATAGACCAGGGGCCCGGGACGGGAATCACTCCTACAAGCGGGTGCAAGTTGCTCCGACATTCACGGTAAGCCCCCGCGCGCAGACTGCAGGCACTCCACTTCCAGTGCCTGCGAGGCCCTCCATGAACAGTTTCAAACGCATTCCCGCCCCTCATCCGAAGTTCCAGCGCACCTGCCTGGGCCGCACCATCGGCCTGCTGCTGGCCGGGGTGTTCAGCCTCAATGCCCTGGAGGCCGAGGCTGAGAACAACGCGGTCGACCCACCCGCTGAAGATTTCGACCCGCCCTCGACAGCGGCGGCCATCGTTGCGCCGTCTTACCTGGACGTCGCCCTGCAGGCCAGCACAGACGCCCCACGGGTGTTCGCCAGCCGCCTGCTGGGGGCGCCGGCGCCGATCATCGTCAATAGCGCCGACGGCATCGGCATTGCCAGCGCCGGCGCCCATGTCGACGCCAGCGTCAACCTGGGTGCGGCCCGCACCATCGGCGTGCTGGCCCAGGCGGGCAGCAGCGTGGGCTTCGAGCGCGGCAGCGTCAGCTCCAGCGCCTTGACCGCCACCAACGCCAGTGGCCAGACCGGCCTGCTGGCACGTGACAACAGTCAACTGAGCGGCACCGGGGTGAGCGTCAGCCTGGTGCCCAAGGCCAGCAACGGCACCGCCGTGACCGCCAGCAACCTGATCGGTGTTGCGGCCAGGACCGGCGGCCAGGTCAGCCTGCACGACAGCACAGTCACCCTGGGCGGTGGCGTCAACGGCCTGAGCAACCATGGCCTGGTGGCCAGTGGCGCCGGCAGCAGCATCGACTTTGCCGGTGGCAGCGTCAGTACTCTGTCCAAGGGCTCGATCGGCGCACTGGCCGAGGCCGGTGGCCATATCAGCCTGAGCCAGGGCAGTGCCATCAGCGTGACCGGCGCCAGCAGTTCCACCACCGCCAGTCATGGCCTTAAGGCCACAGGCAGTGGCAGCCGGATCGATGCCAGCGATATCAGCGTGGCCAGCAGCGGCGTTGCGGCCAGCGGTGCGCGGGCCGAGGATAGCGCGCACATCCAGCTCGATCGCAGCACCTTCACCAGCACCGGCGCCGCCACCAGTACCAGCAGCACCGCGGTGCTGCATGCCCAGGGCGGTGCCAGCATTGCCGCCGACGCGGTGCAGGCCGGCGCCACTGGCAACTACGTGGGCGGCGTACGTGCCGAAGGCAGCGACAGCCGGATCAGTTTCAGTAATGGCAGCCTGGAGGTGAAAGGCGCCGGCAGCGCCACCGACTACGCCTCGGCCGCGCGGGCCATGAACGGCGGGGCGATCAGCATCGAGGGCAGTGAGTTGTCGTCCCAGGGCACCTACAGCCACGGTGTTTCCGTCGAGGGCAGCGGCTCCCGGGCCGATGTCGACAGCAGCCGCATCGATGTCACCGGCAACCGTGCCCATGGCGTCTACGTCACCGCAGGTGCCAGCGCCGGGGTCAGCGACAGCCATATCAGCCTCGGTGCCGTCGCCGGTGCCGCCGGTCCCTGGGGCGTCGGTGCGCTGGTGGAGGGCAGTGGCTCGCACCTGCAACTGGACGACAGCGAAGTGCGCACCACCCAGAAAACCAGCTTTGGCGTACGGGCCCTTGCTGGCGCCCAGCTGACGATCAACAACGGCCTGATCGACACCCAGGGCAACTATTCGACGGGCCTGAGCGCCGGCAGCGCCACGGTGCTGGCGCGCAACCTGACGGTGCACACCTCGGGCAACGACAACGCCATGGGCGTGCTGGCCGACGCCGGTTCCACCATCGACCTGTTCGGCGGTTCGGTCACCACCACCGGCAATGGCTCGCCGGTGCCGTCCAACCTGACCTTTCCCCATGCCCTGGCGTCGCGCAATGCCGGCGCCCAGCTCAACGTTCACGGCACCAGTGTGCTGACCACCGGCAGCCAGGCCTACGGCGCGGCAGTGGACGACGGCGGCAGCATGCTGCTGGACGGTGTGTCGCTCCAGACCCAAGGGCAATACGCCATTGGCCTGTACGCCGGCATCGGCACCCTCAAGCCCGGCCAGGTGAGCCTGGTCGCCCGTAACGTCAGTGTCGAGACCTTGGGCGACCAGGCCGCCGGCGCCCTGGTCAGCCGCCGCTACCAGGCACCTGAAGCAACCCTGGAGCTGATCGACTCGACACTGACCACCCACGGCCAACTGTCCCACGGCCTGCAGGCGGAATCCGGCGCACGACTGAGTGCCAGCAACAGCGCGGTCAACACCCTGGGCACCGCCGCCCTGGGCGCCCTGGCCAACAACCGTGCCAGCGTCCTGCTCGACGGCGTCGGGGTGAACACCGCCGGCGACCTGGCCCATGCCGCCGTGGCCAAGAACGGCGGCGAGCTGCAGGCTGGTTCCAGCGTCATCAACGCCAGCGGCGGCCAGGCTTCGGCCCTGTACGTACAAGGCACCGAGGCCCTGGTGGGCAAGGCGCTCGTCGACAACAGCGTACTGCGCAACCGTGATGGCGCCACCATCGCCAGCGCCGGCGTGGCGGACATTAGCCTGGTCGACACCATCGTCGGTGGCAGCGGCCAGTGGCTGAACGTGGACAGCGCGGTGGCCAGCGATGGCAGCAGCATCCCCGATATGGGCACCGGCCAGTGGCAAGGGGTCGGCAACTCGCTGGCCGCCACCGGCCGGGCCACCCTCGACGTTTCCGGCTCGGTGCTCAGTGGCTCGGCACACACCGCCGAGGGCAGCAGCTCCACGGTGAGCCTGCATGACGCCAGCCTGTGGAACCTGACCGGCGAATCGAACCTTGGCAGTCTGAGCAACGACGCCAGCCTGATCGACTTCAGTGCGCCCCTGGGTGGCAACTTCAAGCACCTCACGGTCAACGACTACCATGGCGCCAACGGCACCCTGGCCCTGAACACCTACCTGTACAGCGACGGCTCGCCGTCGGACAAACTGGTGGTGGACGGTGGCAAGGCCGACGGCAGCAGCAACCTGTTGATCCGCAACGCCGGCGGCCCCGGCGCCCTGACCCAGGGCAACGGCATCCTGGTGGTCGATGCGCAACATGGCGCCACCACCGATCCCGAGGCTTTCCGCCTGCTCAACCGGGTCAAGGCCGGCCCTTACGAATACAACCTGTACCGCGCAAGCCTCGATGGCAGCAACGGCGAAGCCTGGTACCTGCGCTCGACCGTCGATGCGGCACCGGTTGACCCCGTCGATCCGGTTGATCCGGTAATCCCGGTCAATCCAGTCGATCCGCAAGATCCTGTCGCCCCGCTGGTTCCCGTGGTCGAGCAAGCGGTTGCCCCGGCTCGTCCGCAGGTGCCCAACTACCGTCCGGAAACCTCCCTGTACCGTGCCTTGCCATCGATGCTGCTGAACTACAGCCGGGCCATGGTCGATACCCTGCACGAGCGCGTCGGCGAAGAACGCCGGCTGGCCACTGACCCGCTGCCTGACCAGGCGCTGGAACAATACGGCCCGTCCCTGGGCTGGGGTCGCCTGATCCTGCGCAAGGGCGAGGACGAACTGGGCGAGGGCGCCCGCTACGACTACCGCCTGCAGGCCTTCCAGGTCGGTGCCGACCTCTATCGCAACGAAGACACCGACGGCAGCACCGACCAGGCCGGCCTGTCACTGAACGTTGGGCGCATTGCCGGCAGCGTCGACCACACCAACGGCAGCAGTGCCGGCGATGATCTGGTCCGCGCCTATGGCATCGGCGGCTACTGGACCCACTTCGGCCCCGAAGGCTGGTACCTCGATGGTGTGCTGCAGTTCAATCGCTTCGACATCAAGGCCAGCCCCAACGACATGGACGCGCTCAAGACCCGTGGCCGTGGGGTGACGGCTTCGCTGGAAGGCGGCTACCCGATGCACCTGAACAAGGACAAGACCCTGCACATCGAGCCGCAGGCCCAGGTGATCGTCACCAGGGTCAAGGTCGACGACAGCCATGATGACGCATCGGACGTGCGTTTCGAAGACGTCGACTCGCTCACCGGCCGCCTGGGTGTACGCATAGACAAGGACTGGTTCCGCGAAGACGCCAAGGGCAAGGTGCACCGCACCAATGTCTGGGTTCGCCCAAGCGTCTGGCATGAGTTCAAGGGCCAGGCCAAGACCGAGTTCTCCTCGGCCAATGGCTACATCCCCTTTGGCACGGACATGAGCGGCACCTGGGGCGAACTGAACCTGGGCGTCGACTACCAGGTCGATGAGCGCACCACGGTGACGGGCTCGCTCGGTTACCAGAAGGCATTCAACAAGGACAGCCGCAGCTATGAAGGCATGATCGGTATCAAGGTCAAGTTCTGAACGCAGGCCTGTGGGAGCTGGCGAAGCCTGCGATGGCCCGCACCGCGGGCCCAATAAAAAACCCCGCCGATTGGCGGGGTTTTTTACCCAGGGTTCAGCTTACGCTTGAACGACCGGGATGTTGGCGCTCGCCGCCGCTTCGCGGAACTCGGCGAT
>NZ_JALRNF010000006.1 GCF_030272895.1 Pseudomonas sp. BGr12
TTGCCCCGCGATGCGATGTAACTGACCGATTGCAATCGCGGGGCAAGCCCGCTCCTACAAAAGACAGTTGCTCCCACGGGGGCAGAGTGTGGGAGCCTGCGATCCTTCAAGCCTTGCGCCAGTTGAGAATCATCAAGGTCAGCACGCCCGCCACGATCCCCCAGAACGCCGAGCCGATCGAGAACAGGGTAAAGCCCGAGGCGGTGACCATGAAGGTGATCAACGCCGCCTCGCGCTCCTTCGCCTCGTTCATGGCCACGGTCAGGCCATTCATGATCGAGCCGAACAGGGCCAGGGCGGCAATCGACAGCACCAGTTCCTTGGGCAGGGCGGCGAAGAGGGCGGCCAGGGTGGCGCCGAAGATACCGGCGATACCGTAGAAAACGCCGCACCAGACCGCGGCGGTGTAGCGCTTGTTCGGGTCTTCATGGGCGTGGGGGCCGGTGCAGATGGCGGCGCTGATGGCCGCCAGGTTGATGCCGTGGGAGCCGAAGGGCGCCAGCACCAGCGAGGCCAGGCCGGTGACCGAGATCAGCGGCGAGGCCGGCACCTGGTAACCGTCGGCGCGCAGCACGGCGACGCCGGGCATGTTCTGCGAGGTCATGGCCACCACGAACAGCGGAATGCCGATGCTGATGGTCGCCGCCAGGGAAAAGCTCGGCGTGGTCCATACCGGTGTCGCCACTTCCAGGCGGAATCCGCTGAAATCCAGCAGGCCCATGGCGCCGGACAAGGCCGTGCCCACCAGCAAGGCTGCCAGCACCGCATAGCGCGGCGACAGGCGCTTGATGATCAGGTAGCTGAAGAACATCCCCAGCACCAGGGCGGTGCGGTGCTGGGCGGCGATGAAGATCTCGCTGCCGATCTTGAACAGGATACCGGCCAGCAAGGCCGAGGCCAGCGAGGCGGGAATGCGCTTGACCAGGCGTTCGAAACTGCCGGTCAGGCCGCAAATCACCACCAGCACCGCACAGGTGATGTAGGCGCCAATGGCCTCACCGTAGCTGACGCCGCCCAGGCTTGTGATCAGCAGCGCCGCGCCAGGGGTCGACCAGGCCACCGTGATCGGTGTGCGGTAGCGCAGGGACAGGCCGATGCTGCACACGGCCATGCCGATCGACAGTGCCCAGATCCAGGAGGAAATCTGCCCGCTGGTCAGGCCCGCGGCCTGGCCGGCCTGGAACATCAGCACCAGGGAGCTGGTGTAGCCGGTCATCATGGCGATGAAGCCGGCGACGACGGCTGAGGGCGAAGAGTCGGCCAACGGGCGCAATTGCGCGGAAGTGGCATCGGACATGGGGGTCGATCCTTGTTCTAGGTGTAAGCAGTTTTTTCAGACTACCGCGCAGGTTATTGACCGTTGCCATACAGCAGGCATTGCATTTAGCCGTACAGTCACCAACTATGAGTGCGGCCAGGTTTGCGCCTTTGAATGGGGGGAGCGATGTACAAGGTTTATGGAGATTACCAGTCGGGCAACTGCTACAAGGTCAAGCTGATGTTGCATCTGCTCGACCTGCCGTACGAGTGGCATTCGGTGGATATCCTCAAGGGCGAGACGGAAACCCCGGCGTTCCTGTCCATGAACCCCAACGGCAAGGTGCCGGTGCTGGAGCTCGAAGACGGTACCTACCTGTGGGAATCCAACGCGATCCTCAACTTCCTCGCCGATGGCAGCGAGTTTCTGCCCAGCTCGCCACGCTTGCGTACCCAGGTGCTGCAATGGCAGTTCTTCGAGCAGTACAGCCACGAGCCGTACATTGCCGTGGCGCGCTTCATCCAGTTCTACCTGGGGCTGCCGCAGGAACGCATCGAGGAGTACAAGACCTTGCACAAGGGCGGTTACAAGGCCCTGCGGGTGATGGAGAAGCAGTTGCAGCTAACCCCATACCTGGTTGGCGAAAGCTACTCGATCGCCGACGTCGCGCTGTATGCCTACACCCATGTCGCCCAGCAGGGGGGCTTTGACCTGGAGGGTTACCCGGCGGTGAAGGAATGGCTGGAGCGTGTCGCCAGCCATCCCCGTCATGTGCCCATGATCGGTTGAACGATCAGGCAGCGAAACGCTTGTTGAGGTAGTCGATGATCACCTTGGATTCGTACATCCAGGTGGTCTTGCCGCCTTCTTCGATGCGCAGGCACGGCACCTTGACCTTGCCGCCCTCGGCGAGCAGGGCCTGGCGGTGCTGTTCGTCGTTCTTGGCATCGCGCAGGGCCACCGGCACATTCAGGCGGTGCAGGGTGCGGCGGGTTTTCACACAGAACGGGCAGGCGTGGAACTGATACAGGCTCAGGCCCTTGGCCTGTTGCTCGACCTTGGCCTGGGCCGCGGGGTCGCGCTTGAGCTTGGCCGGGCGACTGATCCAGTCGGCGAATACGATCAACTGGCCAAGGCCCACACGCAGTGCTTTGACGATCATGGCAACTCCTGGGAATGAAAAAAGCCGACCACGGTGGGTCGGCTCGATGACGCGCCTGCTTACTTGATCAGGCTGAGGAACTCGCTGCGGGTGGCGGCGTTTGCACGGAACGAACCGAGCATGACCGAGGTGATCATGGTCGAGTTCTGCTTCTCGACGCCGCGCATCATCATGCACATGTGCTTGGCTTCGATGACCACTGCCACGCCCAGGGCGCCGGTGACCTGCTGGACCGCCTCGGCGATCTGGCGGCTGAGGTTCTCCTGGATCTGCAGGCGACGTGCGTACATGTCGACGATCCGCGCTACCTTCGACAGGCCCAGGACCTTGCCATCGGGAATGTAGGCGACATGGGCCTTGCCGATGAACGGCAGCATGTGGTGTTCGCACAGCGAGTACAGCTCGATGTCCTTGACCAGGACCATTTCACTGTTATCGGAGCTGAACAGGGCGCCGTTGGTGACTTCTTCCAGGGTTTGTTCATAACCGCGGCAAAGGTACTGCATGGCCTTCGCAGCCCGCTTGGGCGTGTCGAGCAGGCCCTCGCGGGAGACGTCCTCGCCGATCTGGCCGAGGATAGCGGTGTAGTTCTGTTCCAGGGACATGGATCTACCTGTGGTATTTATCGCAAACGCGAAGGGTACGGCGGCTGTGACGGCGCTGCAAGTACGGCGTTACTCGTCACGGCCTTCGAGCATGGTTCGTTTGAGCATGACATACACCGCGCCGGTGCCGCCATGGCGGGCCTGGCATGAGGTAAAGCCCAGTACTTGCGGGTGCTGGCGCAGCCAGGTGTTGACGTGGCTCTTGATCATCGGCTTCTTGCCATCCAGGCGCACGGCCTTGCCGTGGGTGACCCGCACGCAGCGCACTTCGAAGCGGGTGGCCTCGGCGAGGAAGGCCCAGAGGGTCTCGCGGGCCTTCTCGACATTCATACCGTGCAAGTCGAGACTGCCTTCGAATGCGATCTGGCCCAGCTTGAGCTTGCGCATCTGGCTTTCCTGCACGCCATCACGGCGCCAGTGCAGATCATCCTCGGGGCCGACATCGATGACGAACTGGTCGGAAAGACCATCGACCACACTCTGGTCGCTTCGTACGGTGGCCGCCTGGCGCAGGCCGGCCAGCTGCTTGCGGTCGGCCTTGGGCTTGCCGACCTCGGCGCGATCATGCTTGATCGGCTTGACGCCGCGCATCTCGCTCTTGAACAGGGAAAAATCGTCGTCTTGCATGTAAGCCTCCGCCTGGGCGGCGCAGTTTACGCGACTCCTCCACAGGTTGCAGTCAATCGTGTTTCTTCATCAGGTGCGGCGACAGGTTCAGCTCGCGGCTGCGGCGCAGGCGCAGACGGCTGCGGCGCCAGAACCAGACGCCCAGGTACAGCAACAACAGGCCGGCGGCGAGGATCACCGCGGCCCCGGAGCGGTTGGCATTGAGCTCGGCCAGCGCCTCGGGATTGCCGAGCAGGCTGGCGGTGCCGGCCATGGCCAGGAGCACACCCAGGGTCGCCAGCAGCGCCGAAAAGGCTGCCGCCAGGCGTGCGCCCCAGTTGCGTGGCTCACGCTGGCGCAAGCGTTTGGCATCGAAACCGTCGGACAACTTCATGCCGATTTCCTCTATGGATATCCGGAGTTTGACCGAAAAGCCGCAAGGTGGTTCCGCCAGCCCGTCGCCCGACCGCTCAGATCAGGCTGCTGGTGGGGGCCACGCAGGCGAAGTTGTCGGCCATGATCGCCATCTCGCTCTGCTGGATCTGCGCAGCGGGAATGACACCGTCCTTGAATGGCAGGTCACGGGTGGCGCAGGCATCCTCGATCAGGGTGCAACGGTAACCATAGTCCTTGGCCCGGCGCACGGTGGTGCTGACACTGGAATGGCTCATGAAACCGCAGACGATCAGGTCCAGGTGACCGAAGCGTTGCAGGGTTTCATGCAGCTGGGTGTTCTTGAACGCGTTGGGCATGCGCTTTTCGATGATCACCTCGTCGCCCCGGGGTTCCAGGCCTGGGATGAACTCGCCGCGCGGGCCCTGGGGATCGAACAGGCCACCGACCGTGCCCAGGTGGCGCACGTGGATGATCGGGCGACCGGCCTTGCGCGCAGCCTCGAGCATTTTAGCGATGTTCTTCACCGCCTCGTCCATGCCCGACAGCGCCAGCGGACCGCTGAGGTACTCTTTTTGCGCGTCGATAATGACCAGGCTGGCATTGCTCAGTTTGGCTGGCGGGTAGCCGCGGCCACTGAGGTGGAACATCGTCGTTGGAACAGACATCAAGGGCTCCTTTGGATAGGGCTTTTCACCTATTGTCCCTTGCCTGAGCGCTTATGTGAATCGCTTCGCGTACAAGCGGCGTGGTTAGTGGCCTGCAGCCATGCCGGTGAAAAACTTACAAGGCGTTTTGCCGACCTTTTCCTTGACCGGGCTGGTAGAATCGCAGGTCGTCTTTCAAGGAGTCTGTCGTGATCACTTCTCGCCTGCGCACCCTGCGCGATCATATCCGTTGGGCTGTCAGCCGTTTCCATGAGCATGGCCTGTTTTTCGGGCATGGCGCCGACAACGCCTGGGACGAGGCGCGGCTGCTGGTGCTGGGCTCGGTGCACCTGCCCTGGGAAATTGCCGACAGCTACCTTGACTGCCAGCTGGAAGAGGACGAGGTCGTGCACCTGCAGCGCCTGCTCAAGCGGCGCATCGAAGACCGCGTGCCGACTGCCTACCTGCTGGGCGAGGCATGGTTTTGCGGCTTGTCGTTCATCGTCGACGAGCGCGTGCTGATTCCACGCTCGCCCATCGGCGAGCTGATCGAAAAGCGTTTTGAGCCGTGGCTGGCGAACGAGCCTGCGCGCATCCTCGACCTGTGCACCGGCTCCGGCTGCATCGGTATCGTCAGTGCCGAGGTGTTCCCGGATGCCGAGGTGGTGCTGGCCGACCTGTCGTTCGAAGCGCTGGAAGTGGCCAACCAGAACATCGAGCGCCATGGCCTCGACGAGCGGGTGTACACCGTGCAGGGCGATGGTTTCGAAGGTTTGCCGGGCCAGCGTTTCGACCTGATCCTGTCCAACCCACCCTATGTCGATGCCGAAGATTTCGCCGACATGCCGGAGGAATACCATCACGAACCGGAGCTGGGACTGGCCTGCGGCAACGATGGCCTGGACCTGGTACGGCGGATGCTGGCCGAGGCGGCGGATCACCTGAGCGAAAAAGGCCTGCTGATCGTCGAAGTGGGCAACAGCCAGGTGCATGTCGAGGCGTTGTACCCGGAGGTGGATTTCACCTGGCTGGAATTCGAGCGTGGCGGGCACGGGGTGTTCATGCTCACGGCCGAGCAGTGCCGCCAGCATCAGGGGCTGTTTGCTTCGCGGGTGTAAGGTGTGATTTTTCGCGGGGCAAGCCCGCTCCTACCGTGGGAGCGGGCTTGCCCCGCGATGGCTTTCAGCGGTGGGTGGCAATCCAGATCAGCAGCCCGGCCTGGAACACCGCAAAGGCCACCAGGCAGGTGATGGTGAAGCGCAAGCCGCTGTCTTCGCGGCGGTACTTGCTGACTCGCTCGTCACGCTCGCGCAGCTGCGCTTCCTTTTCCTGCAGGTTCTGGTCGGCCTGCTGGAGCATCTGGGCAGCATCGAGGATCTCGATGCGCTGCACCTTTTCACTGTTCCATCCCCCCTTGAGTTCGCCCACCTGCAGCTCGACGTAGCGCCCCTTGAGGTGCTGGGCATCGGCGTACTCAACCTCCAGGCCATGGCTGTGCAACACATGGTCGCGGCGCAGGCGGGTGTCTTCGTTGAGCGCGTCCTTGTTCGCCAGGGCCGCGCCCTCGACCCGGTAGTGCGACCACTTGCGCTGGGCCCAGATCACGGCCTGGGCCAGCAGGAAACGCCCCAGGCCACGGTTCAAGGGCTCGATCTGCAGGCCGCTGTCGGGACCGACGCGCACACTTTTTTCCTGATGGTCGACCCAGATGTCCAGGTGGTTCTGTTCCTTGCGCACCTTCTGCCCCGGCAGCTGGATGGCCAGGCGCAGCAGGCTCAGGTCCTTGTTGTGGCGCTCGGCATAGCCGTACTGGACGAAACGCAGCGGCCGGGCACCGCTGTTGCGGTCGGTGGGCAGCGGCGCCAGGCGCAGCATCTGGAAATGCTCCGGGGCGACCTCGGCCCAGGGCAGCGGGGCAGGTACCGACGCGGCCTCTGGCGTATCAAGGGCTTCCTGGGGGGCGGCTTCAGTCATCACGGCAATCCTCTTGTGCGCAGCAGGCTGGACACAATCTCCATGCCAGCACCGGCTTATCGGCAGGATCGTTCAGGACTGGAGGTGGAATTTCGCCCTGTGGCGTTCAAGCGGCCGGGAGCCTGTGGATAAAGTCGAAGATCCGCTCACCCAGCTCGCTGGCTTGCGGCAGTTGCGGGTTCAGGTACGCCTCGCGTTGCAGGCGGGCGTCCTGCGGGGCAATGCGCAGCATATGGTTCATGCCGGGAATCAGCACCAGCTCGGCATCGGGCCTGGCGGCCTTGAGGCGTTCGGCATTGCTGACGTCGACCTGGATATCGTGGGTGCCCTGGATGATCAGGGCCGGTACCTTGACCTGGGCAAACGCTGCTGCCGGATCCTGGCGGAACAGTGAGATCAGGTAGGGCTGGACGCTGGGGCGCAATACATCGCGCAAGGGCGCGGGGACGCTGTAGGAGACCCGTCCGGCCTTCAGGTTGTCGAGAATCTGGGTGGCCGGCGCCACGTAGCGATCGGCCAGGCGCTCGACGATCTGGCTGCGAAAGACCTCGTCGATCGGCCGGCCACTGCCGGCCACGCTGATCAAGGCGCTGGCACCAGCCGGCTGGGCGGCCAGGCTGGCAATCAGTGCGCCTTCGCTGTGGCCGAGCAGAATCAGCGGGCCGAAGCGCGGGTCGGCCTTGAGCTTGTGGCTCCAGGCCACGGCATCGGCGACGTAGGCTTCGACCGTCAGGTCGCGCTCGTCCGGCGTCGCCGCGAGGCTCGCGGCCACGCCGCGCTTGTCGTAGCGCACGCTGGCGATGTGGTTTTTCGCCAGCACCAGGGCCAGTTGCCTGAGGTTGTCGGTGTGGGCGCCGTCGGGGTTGTTGCCGTTGCGGTCGGTGGGGCCGGAGCCGGGGATGATCAACACCACCGGCGGCGGTTGCTCGCTGCGCGGCAGCAACAGGCTGCCATACAACGTGCCGTTGCCGGTATCGAGACTGATCGGTCGTTGCAGGACCGTGGGCGCAGCCGCCTGGACCAGGCCACTGAAGAGCAGGGCGAGTACCGCGAGAACGCGCAACATCAGGGGGCCACTATCGAGGAGATGGCTTTTTGACCTGCGTCCGGGCAGAAGGTTCGCCATCAGGGATGAACTGAATGGTTAGCCTGCGTATACTGGCGGCCTTGTTCAAATCAGGCTGATTCGCGGAGCGTCCTGCATGTCCGGCAATACCTACGGCAAGCTGTTCACTGTCACCACCGCTGGCGAAAGCCATGGTCCGGCGTTGGTCGCCATTGTCGATGGCTGTCCGCCGGGCCTGGAAATTTCCCTGGCCGACCTGCAGCACGACCTCGACCGGCGCAAGCCCGGCACCAGCCGGCACACCACCCAGCGCCAGGAAGCCGATGAAGTCGAGATCCTCTCCGGGGTCTTCGAAGGGCGCACCACCGGTTGCGCCATCGGCCTGCTGATTCGCAACACCGACCAGAAGTCCAAGGACTACTCGGCGATCAAGGACCTGTTCCGCCCGGCCCACGCCGACTACACCTATCACCACAAGTACGGCGAGCGCGACTACCGTGGCGGTGGCCGCAGCTCGGCGCGGGAAACCGCCATGCGCGTGGCGGCCGGTGCCATCGCCAAGAAATACCTGGCCACCCAGGGCATTCGCATTCGCGGCTACATGAGCCAGCTGGGCCCGATCGAGATTCCGTTCAAGACCTGGGACTCGGTGGAACAGAACGCCTTCTTCAGCCCCGACCCGGACAAAGTGCCGGAGCTGGAGGCCTACATGGACCAGCTGCGCCGTGACCAGGACTCGGTGGGGGCGAAGATTACCGTGGTCGCCGAAGGCGTGATGCCGGGCCTGGGCGAGCCGATCTTCGATCGCCTGGATGCGGAGCTCGCCCACGCGCTGATGAGCATCAACGCGGTCAAGGGCGTGGAGATCGGCGCCGGTTTCGCCAGCGTCGCCCAGCGCGGCACCGAGCACCGCGACGAGATGACCCCGCAAGGTTTCCTCAGCAACAACGCCGGCGGCATCCTCGGTGGCATTTCCTCCGGCCAGCCGATCGTCGCCCACCTGGCCCTGAAGCCGACCTCGAGCATCACCACCCCCGGCCGGTCCATCGACATCCATGGCAATCCGGTGGAAGTGATCACCAAGGGGCGTCACGATCCGTGCGTGGGCATCCGCGCCACGCCGATCGCCGAGGCGATGATGGCCATCGTGCTGATGGATCATTTGCTGCGTCATCGCGGGCAGAACGCCGATGTGAAGGTGAACACGCCGGTACTGGGCCAGCTGTAATGCCGGTAGCCGTCCTGCGCGCCGCGGCTTGCTGAGCCGTGGCGCCGATTCCCTACTGGCGACTGTCCAGTTTCTACCTGTTCTACTTCGCCTTGCTCGGCTCTACAGCGCCTTTCCTGGCGCTGTATTTCGATCACCTGGGGTTCTCCAGCGCGCGTATCGGCGAGCTGGTGGCCATCCCCATGCTGATGCGCTGCATCGCCCCCAACCTGTGGGGCTGGCTCGGTGACCGCAGTGGCCAGCGCCTGTTGATCGTGCGCCTGGGGGCGCTGTCGACCCTGGCGACCTTTTCCCTGATCTTCTTCGACAAGAGCTACGCCTGGCTGGCGCTGGTCATGGCCCTGCATGCGTTCTTCTGGCACGCGGTGCTGCCGCAGTTCGAGGTCATCACCCTGGCGCACTTGCAGGGGCAGACGGCGCGTTACAGCCAGATCCGCCTGTGGGGCTCGATCGGTTTCATCCTCACCGTGGTCGGCCTGGGGCGTCTGTTCGACGGGTTGAGCCTGGATGTCTACCCGCAGACCCTGGTCATCATCATGGCCGGTATTGTCCTGGCCAGCCTCTGGGTGCCCAACGCCCAGCCCCCCGGGCAGAACGAGCGCAGCGGCGGCGCAGGCTTTCTCAAGCAGTTGGCCAGCCCGGGCGTCGCGGCGTTCTATATCTGCGTGGCGCTGATGCAGCTCAGCCACGGGCCTTATTACACCTTCCTGACCCTGCACCTGGAGCATCTGGGCTACAGCCGCGGCATCATCGGTATGCTCTGGGCCCTGGGCGTGGTGGCCGAAGTGCTGATGTTCCTGGCCATGAGCTGGATCCTGGCCCGGGTTTCCCTGCGTCGGGTGCTGATGGCCAGTTTCGCCCTGGCGGCGTTGCGCTGGCTGCTGCTGGGCAATTTCGCCGAACACCTGTGGATCCTGCTGTTTGCCCAGGTCCTGCATGCGGCCACCTTCGGCAGTTTCCATGCAGCGTCCATTGCCTTCGTGCAACGCAGTTTCGGGGCGCGCCAGCAAGGCCAGGGCCAGGCCCTGTACGCCGCGCTGGCGGGCACCGGCGGCGCCCTGGGCGCCCTGTATTCAGGCTACAGCTGGAACCTGCTGGGGCCGGCTACCACCTTTAGTATTGCCAGCGTCGCAGCCCTGGCTGCAGCCGTTATCATGGCGACCCGAATGAAAGAGGACAGGGCATGAGCCTGACTGTTTACCACTGCTCCACCCCGGACATTCCCAACAAGGTCCTGACCCACGCCGAGGACATCGCCGCGACCCTGGCCGAGCAGGGCGTGCGTTTCGAGCGCTGGCAGGCCGCGCCGATTGCGTCGGATGCCAGCGATGAAGCGCTGATCGCCGCCTACCAGGGCGATATCGACCGGCTGATGACCGCAGGTGGCTATCGCAGCGTCGATGTCGAACGTGTCAGCAGCCAGGAACCGCAAGCGGTCGAGTTGCGCGAATGTACCCTCGAAGAAGATCTGGTGCGCCTGTTCGTTGCCGGTCGCGGGATGTTCACCCTGCGTGTCGGTGACTATGTCTATGCCGTGGCGTGCGAGAAAAACGACCTGATCGTGCTGCCGGCGGGCACCCGGCACTGGGTCGACATGGGCGAGAACCCGCATTTCGTGGTGATCCGCTTGTTCAACCGCGATGCCCAGGGCGGGGCTGCGGTGTACAGCGGCGAACCCATCGCCGAGTCCTTTGCCCGACTGGACGATTGACTCAAGGGGCCTGTGGGAGCGGGCTCGCCCCGCGATGGGACTCCACGCAATTCAACGATAGGTCGGCAGCGCAAACCGCTGCTGGCTCTGCAGCCTGGAAATCATCGGCAACTCGCTGGCCTGCTCGGCCAGGTCGCGGCGAATCGCACTGATCGCCCAGGTCAGTTGTTCGGCGCTGTGCAGCTGGCCGTAGGAAATCGAGCGCCTGACCTGCTTGCCATCTGCCGCACGCAAGGTCAGCAGGATGCCACCATCGGGACGCGCCTGGGTGGTCACGTCGTAGGCGGAAAATACCGAGGCGAATTTTTCCTGGATGAGGTCCATATCAACTCCTGGCTGTGGATGGCAGACATGGAGTGATGGGTGCAGCGACTGTGCCAGCCTTTTGTGATTAATAATTTTCTTGTTAATCAATGTCTTACATCTTGCTTTGGAATCAGGCCGCCGTGCAATGTGCAAGGTCGTGCACCTGGCACCCTGCATTTTGCAAGATTCCCCGCCAATAGAATTGCTCTGTCGGCACCATGGGTTATCCACAATGGACCGGCAATCGTCCCTGGCAAATACTTGGGCTTTTCCGGCTGCCAGGAGGTTCCCCATGTCCGATCAACGTAGCGCCACTCCCATCAACGACGATCAAACCGACGCGTTTGCCGAGGCGGTTTTCGACCGGGCGCGCCAGGGTGATGACGCGATGCTCGCGCGTTTGCTCGACAGCGGCCTGCCGGCCAACCTGCGCAACCACAAGGGCGATACCTTGTTGATGCTCGCCAGCTATCACGGTCATGTCGAGGCCGTCCGGGTTCTGCTCGAACACGGCGCCGACCCGATGATCGCCAATGACAACGGCCAGTTGCCCCTGGCCGGTGCAGCCTTCAAGGGTGACCTGGCCATGGTCCGCTTGCTGGTGGAGCGGGGGGTAGCCGTGGATTCGGCCGGGGCCGATGGGCGCACCGCGCTGATGATGGCGGCCATGTTCAACCGCAGCGCCATAGTCGAGTACCTGCTGGGCCAGGGCGCCGATCCGCAGCGCCAGGATGCCAGGGGTATTTCCGCCCTGGGTGCTGCCCAGGCCATGGGCGCCAACGACACCGCCGCACAGCTGAAGGCGCTGGCCGGCTAACCCCCGGGGGGCTTTTGCGGCTATCCTTGGCGACTTTTTTTATCGTCGCAGGGCCCCTTCATGAAATCCCAACTGGTCGAACTCATCGGCAAAATCAGCGCTGGCTGCATGCGCGAGGACGAAATCGAGCGCATCGCCGACGAAGCCGTCCAGGCCTATGCCGACCCGCAAGCCTTTCTCGCCGCCAATCCCGATATCAACTACGACGACAGCTTCCCGTTCTCCCTGGGCGAATGGATCGTGGTGGGCAGCCTGCCGGACACCGTGCTGTTCCAGGCCGACAGCTACAAAGACCTGTTCGCCCAAATCGTCGCTTCTTTCGACAAGAGCGTGGCTTTCAACCTCCAGCCCAAGCAACTGGCCAAGGTCGATCCGCTGACCGCGCTCAACCGCATCCAGGTGCAGATGGGGGCGTTGAACAAGGAGCAGGGGGGCTATGTGCTGGTGAATTTCAGTCAGTTGCTCGATGACGAACTGCAGATGGTCATGGTCGGCAACAACGACCTGGCGCGGGTGCTGGAACTCTGCGAGGCACTCAAGATCGCCGCAGCACCTGCCCTGGAGGCGCTGCGGGTGGCGGTGCACGTTTAACCGAGGGCGGTGTCGAGGAACATCATTACCGCAAAGCCGCCCATCAGGCCCAGGGTCGCCGAGGTCTGGTGGCCGTTGCGATGGGTTTCCGGGATGACCTCGTGGGACACCACGAAGATCATGGCGCCGGCAGCCAGACCCATGCTCACTGGGTAGGCGATGGCAAAACCGGTGGAAATGTCTAGGCCAATGATGGCGCCCAGCGGCTCCATCAGGCCCGAGCCGATGGCCACCAACGCCGCCTTGAAGCTCGACAAGCCCGTGGCACGCAAAGCCAGGGCCACGGCCAGGCCTTCGGGAATGTCCTGGATGGCGATGGCGCTGGTCAGCGGCAGGCCGACAGCGAGGTCGCCATTGGCGAAACTCACGCCGATGGCCATGCCCTCGGGCAGGTTGTGCAGGGTGATCGCCAGCACGAACAGCCAGACCCGGTTGATCCGTTCGGCCTGTGGCCCGCAGGGGCCGGTGCTTTCATGCTCGTGCGGGGTGAAGCGGTCCAGGCCCAGCATCAGCAACACGCCCAGGCCCATGCCGACCACCACGGTCAATGCCGCAAAGGGACCATTGCCGGTGATCTCGCGGGCGGCGTCCAGGCCTGGCAGGATCAGGGAGAAGGAACTGGCGGCGAGCATCATTCCGGCGGCGAAGCCGAGCATCACATCCTGGCTGCGGGCGCTGACATCACGCAGCACCACGGCCATGATGGCGCCCAGGGCGGTGGCGGCAAATCCGGCCAGACCGCCGAGCGTTGCCAGCTGCAGGTTGTGCTGGTGATCGCCGTGCACCGCGTTCCAGGCGCTGGCCAGCAGCAGGCCGAGCACGGCCAGCAGGCTCAGGCCCAGGCCGGCGCTGAGCCACGGCGCGGCTTGTGCCTGTTGCACCCAGGCATTGAGCAGTGACACGGGTGCCGGGCTGGCGGCGCTTTGGGCGGGGGGCATGACGACCTCTCGGGGCAGGATTCTTTGGCTCGAGTGTAACCAGCGGTGTCGCAACCCGGCCAACGATTCCCTTCTATGGGCCTTATAGCCAACTATCCTTTGGGCACACTTACGCGCTGGAGCGAAACAATGGGTTCCACATTCAACGGCCTGGTGGGGCTGATCATCCTCGCCCTGGATATCTGGGCGATCATCAATGTGCTGAAAAGCGGCGTGGCCATGGGGCCGAAGATTCTCTGGATCCTGTTGATCCTGCTGCTGCCGGTGCTGGGGCTGATCATCTGGGCGATCGCCGGGCCACGGGGGAATGTGCGCCTGTAACCGCTGTCGGTGCTTGACCGTCTGTAGGAGCGGGCTTGCCCCGCGATTGCGGTGTACCTGAACGCACGCAATCGCGGGGCAAGCCCGCTCCCACAGTGATCAGATCAGCCAGGCGCCTTCCAGCTCCAGCAACAGCTGCTTGCGCTCCACGCCGCCGGCGTAGCCGGTCAAGGTGCCATTGCTGCCGATGACCCGATGGCAGGGCACGATGATCGCGATCGGGTTGGCACCGTTGGCCGTGCCGACCGCGCGCACCGCCCGTGGGCGGCCGATACGTTGGGCCAGCTCGGCATAACTGCAGGTGGTGCCGTAGGGGATGCGCTGCAAGGCCTGCCAGACTTCGCGCTGGAAGGCCGTGCCCAGCGGCGCCAGTGCCAGCTCGAATTGCTCGCGCTGGCCGGCGAAGTACTCGTCCAGTTGCCGGGCCACTTCATCCAGTTGCCGGCCGGCCGGTTGCCAGGTGTCCGGCAGTTCCCAGGCCTGCATGGCGTCCATGTGCACCAGGTGCAGACCCTGTTCATCGCCGGCCAGCAACAACGGGCCGAGCGGACTGGGCTGGTAGCGGTAATACATGGCGCTTCGCCTGGGTAATGAATGAACGACCACGATAGCGCAAGTCGCCGCCCAAGGCTGTTATCAACGAAATTTTCACATTCGATTATGGAAAATCCGCGCGCGCAATTATCCGTTCGCCGAATGGCCGTGCATTGCCCTCGGGTTTAGTGCACATTTGCCGCTTCGCTTTTTTTGCCTTTCTTGAATTTGAATCCTAGGGATCCTCCAATCCATGGCTAACACGGACGCCTTGAGTGACCAGCGGGCCGCGTCGCGCCCGCTGCAACCGACGCTAAAATCGCACCTGGCCTACACCTTGCTGTGTGGCCTGGTCATCATGCTGATGCTCAGCCTGGTCCGCCTGGGCCTGCTGATCTACAACAATGACATGATTGGTAACACACCAATGTCGACCGTGGCCGAGGGTTTCCTCAACGGCCTGCGCTTCGACCTGCGGGTGGTGGTCTACCTGAGCATTCCGCTGCTGCTGGCCGTCCTCAGCGCCCGGGCCATGGCTGCGCGCGGCCTGTTCCGCCTGTGGCTGACCCTGGGTTCGAGCGTCGTGATGTTCCTCGGCCTCATGGAGATGGACTTCTACCGCGAGTTCCACCAGCGCCTGAACGGCCTGGTGTTCCAGTACATCAAGGAAGATCCCAAGACCGTACTGAGCATGCTCTGGTACGGCTTCCCGGTGGTGCGTTACCTGCTGGCGTGGATTGTCGGCACCTGGCTGCTGAGCCTGCTGTTCAAGGGCATCGACCGCCTGACCCGTCCCCGTGGCGTCTATGAGAGTAAAGTGGCCGGCAGCCGCAGCGTCGCCCCCTGGTACGTGCGTGGCGTGGTGTTCTTCATGGTCCTGCTGGTGGCCGTCGTCGCCGCTCGCGGCACCCTGCGCCAGGGTCCGCCGATGCGCTGGGGCGATGCCTTCACCACTGACTCGAACTTCGTCAACCAGCTGGGCCTCAACGGCACCCTGACCCTGATCGATGCCGCCAAGAGCCGTTTCGGCGAAGACCGTGCCAACGTCTGGAAATCGACCATCGAGCAGACCCTGGCCACCCAGACCGTGCGCGACATGCTGCTGACCGACAACGACAAACTGGTCGATGCCGACAGCGCCGCCATTCGCCGCGATTTCACCCCGCCGGCCGACAACACCCTGCCGATCAAGAACGTCGTGGTGATCCTCATGGAGAGCTTCGCCGGTCACTCGGTGGGCGCCCTGGGCAGCCCGAACAACATCACCCCGTACTTCGACAAGCTGGCCAAGGAAGGGCTGTTGTTCGACCGTTTCTTCTCCAACGGCACCCACACCCACCAGGGTATGTTCGCCACCATGGCCTGCTACCCGAACCTGCCAGGTTTCGAGTACCTGATGCAGACCCCAGAAGGCGGCCACAAGCTGTCGGGCCTGCCGGCACTGCTCAGCGCCCGTGACTATGACGATGTCTACGTCTACAACGGCGACTTCGCCTGGGACAACCAGTCCGGGTTCTTCGGCAACCAGGGCATGACCACCTTCATTGGCCGTAACGACTTCGTCAATCCGGTGTTCTCCGATCCGACCTGGGGCGTGTCCGACCAGGACATGTTCGACCGTGGCGCCGAAGAGCTGGCCAAGAACTACGGCAAGAAACCGTTCTATGCCCTGCTGCAGACGCTGTCCAACCATACCCCGTATGCGTTGCCGGCCCAGCTGCCGGTAGAGGCCGTGACCGGCCAGGGCCGTCTCGACCAGCACCTGACCGCCATGCGTTACTCCGACTGGGCCCTGGGCCAGTTCTTCGAGAAGGCGCGCAAGGAGCCGTACTTCAAGGAAACCCTGTTCGTCATCGTCGGCGACCACGGCTTCGGCAACCACCAGCAAGTCACCGAGCTGGACCTGGGCCGCTTCAACGTGCCGCTGCTGCTGATCGCCCCTGGCATCCAGGAGAAGTTCGGTGCGGTCAACCACACCGTAGGTACCCAGATCGACATCGTGCCGACCATCATGGGCCGCCTGGGCGGCGAAACCCGTCACCAGTGCTGGGGCCGTGATCTGCTCAACCTGCCGGCGGGCGACCCAGGCTTCGGCATGATCAAGCCGTCGGGCAGCGAGCAGATCGTCGGCCTGGTCAAGGGTGACCGCATCCTGATCGAGTCCAAGGACATGTCGCCGCGCATGTATCGCTACGAACTGGGCGCCAACTTCAAGGCCGAGCTGATCGAAAGCCCGGACCAGAAGGACCTGACCCACAAGCTCGAGTCGTTCATCCAGACCGCGACCAAGAGCCTGCTGGATAACACCGCCGGTGTCGTCCACGGTACGCCCAAGTAAGTGAGCGAACGCTACACTGAATAAAAAGAGGCCCTTCAGGGCCTCTTTTTTTTTGCGGGTTGGCTGGACCGTGGCTGAACAATTCGCGGCCATGCGAGTCAACGGAAGGTAAGTTGTTGTTGATCAGTGCAGAGGAGAGTCCAATGAAAGACTGGGTCATTACCTTTGTTGATCAGAAAGGCGAGCGAGCCTCGCTGCCCTACACCAGCGAACAACCACCCACGCTCGAGGAGGCTGCGCGCCTGGTCCGCAGCCATCTGTTTCCGGTCATGGACGAACTGGACCTCAATGATTTCGATGGCCGCGACAGCATGCCCACGGCCAAATGGCTCAAGGAGCAGAACGGCGTGGAGGTCACCTCGATCACCGAAGCGCCCTGAAACGCCCAGCTGGCTGGCACCCTTGGCGCCAAAGCGCTACGCTGCAAACAAGGTCGGGCCGGATTTACCCCAGCCCGGGCTTGCCGATCCACGTCATGCATTCAGCTCGAATTGCCCCCGCACGGCTTGTGTGGCGGGCAGGTGCGTTTTGCACTGAAAGTCTATCCAATCAGTAATCAGGAGGACGATTCATGAGCAGCCAATACGAGGACATCAGCAGCACGGTATTGCGCCGGATGAAAGAAGGCGGGTTCAACTTCGCCCAGATCCATCCCATTGAGTTCTATGCGGTTTTTCCCGATGAGGCGCGGGCACGACGGGCAGCGGGACAGTTTCGTGGCGAATCGCTCAGCGCCCAGGTGCATGAGCGCGACGATGGTGCCTGGCACCTGGAGTTGAGCAAGGTGATGTACGCCACCTACGGCGGCATCGACGAATTCGAGCAGAACTTCGAAGCGGTGATCGCTCCCCTGGGCGGGGAAATCGAAGGCTGGGGCGTCAAACAGGAGCGCCAGCTGGCTTGAATACAAGGCGCACGGGGGCGGCCTGACCCGCCCTCTGTGAGTCGCTTTCCCTTTCCTGAGTACCTTTACACCCCACCCTCAAGGCTTGCGCGTGGCCATATGCGCCAGGTAGGCAAGCAGTGCGTCCAGTTCCGTGTCGCTGAGTACCGTACTGCTGAAACCGGGCATTTTCCCCTGGGGCCACTGGCGCAGGCTCTGCGGGTCGCGGATATAGCGACGCAGGAAGGCCGGCTGGAAATATTCGGTGGGATTGTGAGGCAGGTTCAGGTCTGGGCCGAACTGCGCGTCGCCCGCGCCGTTGAGGCGGTGGCAGGCCAGGCAGTTTTTCTGGAACAGGGTGAAACCGAGGTTGACCGGGTCGTCGGCGGCCAGGGTCGATGCCGGCAACAGTGCGGGAAAACGCTCGGCCACCGGCGCCAGGCGACGGATGCTGGCCACCTGGAAGGGCCACTGTTCCGGGCTGATACGCCCGGCTTGCGGCTGGGTCCAGACCAGATAGAAAGGGCCGGCGCTGTGCTTGCCATTGCCCAGGGGAGGCCAGGGCCTGGCCGGGTCTTCGATGGCCAGCCAGGCGCGACTCGGGCCGTCCTTGAGCAAGGGGGCGGCGGGCATTTCGGCAGCAAAGCCGTCCTCGGCCACGGCCTGCAGGTGGTCCTGGGGCGTTATGCCCGGTAACAGCGCAGCCAGCGGCACCGCGCGGTAGTGCATGGTTTTCTTGTAGGACACATCGTCATCGATGCGGATGTCCCGGGCCTGGGGATGGGCGAGCAGTTCGGCGCTTTGCCAATGACGACTGCCGTTGCCCAGTTCCAGGGTCAATTGCGCCGCCTGCAGGGGCAGGCAGAGCAGGGTCGATAACAGGACGAGGCAGCGGCGCATGGGCAATCTCCAACCATCAGGGCTGGCAGATTACCTGCGCACGACCGCAAAGAGCCACAACGAGGTTCAACCGAACAGACGCGACAAGTTCGGCAAGATCAACAGCAATGTCGTGGCGAAGAGAATGAGCCCGGCTTGACGTACTTTGTGTGTTTTGAACATGGCTGACCGCCTTTTTGTTGTTATTCCTGAGTGCCTTGTGGCTTCCTTGTCGTCGATCCGGCAAACATGGGTAATGCGGTTTGACGTTCAGACGTGAACCTTTGCTGATGGATATACAACTAACCTTAGGGTCAACGTCAGCTCTGTTTTAGAACGCTTTCGTATGAACTTATTAATTAATGTGTATTTCCGCTATGAGGCCATGTGCTACCAATCAGCATTCCCCTTGCTAGACGCTTTCGTCTGTCCGGCACTTGGATCCACAGTGGATGACCGTTCGTCAGTGCATCCTACTTGCTTGTAAGCCTTATTCGCGGCAGGCTCTAGGGGGCAATCCCGCCTTTGTCGTTCAGGACTACTTTTATGTCGCTACGCATCTGCATCCTGGAAACCGACGTCCTGCGACCCGAACTGATCGGGCAGTACCAGGGCTACGGACGGATGTTCGAGCAGCTGTTCGCCAACCAGTCGATCGCCGCCGAGTTCGACGTGTATAACGTGATGAACGGCGAGTACCCCGCCGACGACCAGGTCTTCGATGCCTACCTGGTCACTGGCAGCAAGGCCGACTCCTTTGGCGACGACCCGTGGATTGCGACCCTCAAGACTTTCCTGCTTGAGCGTTATCAGCGTGGCGACAAGTTGTTGGGCGTGTGTTTCGGCCACCAGTTGCTGGCCTTGCTGCTGGGCGGCAAGACCGAGCGTGCCGAGCAGGGCTGGGGTGTCGGCATTCACCGCTACACCCTGGCGGCGCGGGCGCCGTGGATGGACCCGCACGTCTCCGAACTGACCCTGTTGATCAGCCACCAGGACCAGGTCACGCAACTGCCGGAGAACGCCACGGTCATCGCTTCGAGCGATTTCTGCCCGTTCGCCGCCTACCACATCGCCGACCAGGTGCTGTGCTTCCAGGGCCACCCCGAGTTCGTCCACGATTACTCGCGGGCGCTGCTGGACCTGCGCCAGCAAAGCCTGGGCCCGGAGGTCTACGAAAAGGCCGTGGCCAGCCTGGTCGAAGAGCACCAGGGTGGCCTGGTGGGCGAGTGGATGCTGCGCTTCATTGCCCAGCCGCAGGCTGCTAAAGCCAGCCGGAGCGTTTGAAGCTGGCGTAGAGCGCCGTGCAGCCCACGGCGATCACGCCCAGCACAGCGAAATAGCCGTAGTGCCAGCTCAGTTCCGGCATGTTCTGGAAGTTCATCCCGTAGATCCCTGCCACGGCGGTGGGGAAGGCCAGGATCGCCGCCCAGGCGGCGAATTTGCGCTGCACGATGCTCTGGCGTGACGCCTCCAGGAGCATGCCGATCTCGATGGTCTGGCTGGCGATGTCACGGATTCCGGCCAGGTCTTCCATCTGCCGGGTGACGTGGATCTGCACATCGCGAAAATACGGGCGCATGTTCTTGTCGATGAACGGAAAGGTCAGGCGCTGCAGTTCTTCGCTGACCTCGACCATGGGCGCCACGTAGCGGCGCAGGCGCAGGATGTCGCGGCGCAGGCTGTGCAGGCGCTGGATGTCCTCTTCCTGCAGTGAGTTGTTCAGTACGCTCTGCTCCAGTTCTTCGATCTCGCCATGAATGGCTTCGCTGACCGGCTGGTAGTTCTCGGTGACGAAGTCGAGCAGGGCGTAGAGCACGAAGTCCTCGCCATGTTCGAGCAGCAGCGGACGTGCTTCGCAGCGTTGGCGCACCAGGGCGTAGGACCGGGAGTGGCCATTGCGGGCGGTGATGATGTAGCCGTTGCCGGCGAAGATATGGGTTTCGATGAATTCCAGCTTGCCTTCATGGCGCACCGGCGAGTAGGTGACGATGAACAGCGCATCGCCGAAGGTTTCCAGCTTCGGCCGGCTGTGCTTCTCCAGCGCATCCTCGATGGCCAGTTCATGCAGGTTGAACTGGCGTTGCAGGTTGGCCAGCTCCTGGGCGTTGGGCTCTTCCAGGCCGATCCAGACAAAATGCCCGGGCTTGGCCGCCCACTGGGCGCCTTCATCGAGGGTGATGTTGGTGACTTTTCTGCCGGCGCTGTACACCGCCGCCGCAACGACTCGTCCCATGGTGGTTCGCTTCTTCTGATTACCGTGCCAGTAGCTTGGTCTGACACGCAGGATTCGGCAACCGTTCAGGTGCGGGGCAGTTCGGCTTCCATCAGGTCGATGCAGCGTTGCATCTGCGCGCGGCATTGTTCGGCCAGCGCCGGTACGTCCTGCTGGGTCAGGCCGCTGGTGGCGATCGGCGGCAGGGAGCGAATGATCACCTTGCCACGGCGCCAGCCGCCGAGGCTCAGGCGTTTGGCATAGCGGCTGACGCACACCGGTACGATCGGCACACCGGCTTCGACCGCCATGTGAAAGGCACCCTTCTTGAACGGGACCAGCTGCTCATTGGGGTTGCGTGTACCTTCCGGGAACACCCAGATCGAAGTGTCGTCTTCGCGCAGGGTACGGGTGGTGGTCTGCATGGCGCGACGGGCCTGGTAGGAATTACCGCGGTCGACCAGCACATTGCCGCCCAGCCAGAACAATTGGCCGAACAAGGGAATCCATTTCAGGCTTTTCTTGCCCACGCACACGGTGCGCGGCGGTACCACATGGCCGAGCACGAACAGGTCATGGTTGGACTGGTGGTTGGCGACGATCACGCAGCCGGGTGGCTGGTCGAACAGCGGGCCGACCTCGGCCTTGACCTCAAGGCGCATCAGCCAGGTGGCCGGCAGGCCATAGAGCCGGGCGAAGATCCGGCTGTTGTCCGGGTTGAACGGCCGGCACAGGCCGATCAGCACACCCAGTACACCGACCACGAAACAATGCAGCCCCAACAGGAGCATGCGAACAAGAAATAGCATTCTACGACTCACACCAGACAAACGCGGCGCAGTGTACGGGCGTGCACAGAGGTGAGCAAACGCTGAATGCGGTCATCCCGGCCTGATTGCGCAAACAAGCGCAATCAGGCCTTGGTAGGGGGTCAGGCCAGGTGTTCCTGATCGCGGATGATGGCGTCGTCCAGGGTGTCGAGCAGGGCCTTGCGCACCTTGAGCTTGGTGAGCTTGTGGGCGTGCAGGTTGATTTTCTTCAACTGCCGGGCGGCAGCCAGGGCAGCTTCCTGCAGTTGCTCGGCAGGTACCACCTTGTCGAGGAAGCCCGCGTCCACGGCGCCGACCGGGTCGAACATCTCGGCATTGATTACCGAGCGGTGGAACGCCGAGCGACGCAGGCGATCACGGGCCAGTTCGATCCCGACGTGGTGCATGGTCATGCCGATCTGTACTTCGTTCAGGCCAATGTTGAACGGGCCTTCGACACCGATCCGGTAGTCGGCCGAGAGCAGCAGGAAGGCGCCCTTGGCCACGGCGTGGCCTGGGCAGGCAACGATGATCGGGAACGGGTGCGAGAGCATGCGCCGGGCCAGGGTGGAGCCGGCGGTCACCAGGCTGACGGCTTGCTGGGGACCGGAGGTCATTACCTTGAGGTCGTAGCCACCGGACAGAATACCGGGCTGGCCGGTGACGATTACCACGGCGCGATCCTGCACGGCCTGGTCGAGGGCGGCATTGAAGGCGGCAATCACGTCAGGCGAAATGGCGTTGACCTTGCCGTTGTTCAGGGTCAGGGTCGCGATGCCGTCTTCGAGGTGGTAGGTAATCAGCTCACTCATGACACAGGTTCCTAAGGGGAGAGTTGAGCAGACGTTACTCAGGCCGGAGGGGCAGGTAAAGCGCCGTGACTGACTGGCCAGTCAGCTCCGTGGCGTTTTGCCTTGCCTGGCGGGAGTGCGCGGCGCAGGGCTGCCGAAGCACGCCAGAGATTGGCGGCTTTGCCACCTGCGCCCGGTTTTTTTCGGGATCCGGCTTAAGCGCATGAAAATTCTGAAAAAAACCTTTGCCATCGACGAAGGTTTCGACTACATTAGCGCACCTCGACGGGCTGAACGCCTGACGATACCCGGTGAAGTGTCCGAGCGGTTGAAGGAGCACGCCTGGAAAGTGTGTATACAGGAAACTGTATCAAGGGTTCGAATCCCTTCTTCACCGCCACTTTTAGAAAAGCCCCCGTCCTGAAAAGGTCGGGGGCTTTTTGTTTGGGCCATCGCGGGGCAAGCCCGCTCCTACCGGTGTAGGAGCGGGCTTGCCCCGCGATCAGCGCCTCAAAAGCTCACCGAAGCCGAAAGGTGTGCAGTCCGCGGCGCCCCCTGGAACAGGTAGCCATCCCCCAGGTACTCCCCGGCATCACGCCAGTAACGCTTGTCGAACAGGTTATCCACCATCAGCCGGAACACCGTGTCGTAGCCACCGATGCGGGTGCTGTAGCGGCTGCCCAGATCAAACACCGCATAGCTGCCCACCTCTACCGTGCCCGCCTGGTTGGCGTATTTGCTGGCGCTGTAGCGTGCACCGCCAAGCAGGGCCAGGCCCTCGATCGGCAGGCTGTAGTCGGCCTGCACGGCGGCACGCAGGTTCGGCACGTTGAGCGCCTGGTGATCTTCGTAGTCGGCCGTGCCGCTGTGCTTGACCCGGGCACGGATGGCGGCGGCGCTGGCATTGATCTGCAGGCGCGAGGTCAGCCAGCCGCTAGCCCCCAGCTCCAGGCCGATGTTCTTTTGCTGGCCCTGCTGCACGTAGGTGAAGCCGCCTTCGCCATCCGGCCGGGAATACTGGTAGGCCTGGCGTAGCTGGAACAGCGCCGCACTCAGGCTCAGGCGCTGCCAGTCGCGCTTGATGCCGACTTCCAGCTGTTGTGACAGGGTCGGTGCGAGGATTTCGGCGCTGTTGCTGGCGAACCACGGCGCGGTGCCGCCGGAGGAAATCCCTTTGCTGTAACTGGTGTAGAGGGAAATGTCCGCACGCGGCTTGTAGATCAACGCGGCATTGGGCAGCAGCTCATAGTCGCGGGTGTGGCGACCGGGGTTGCCCTGTTCATCGAAGGTTTTCTCGTCCAGGCGCACCAGGCGTGCGCCGAGGACCGTCTGCCAGTGCTCGTTGAAGCTGATCCGGTCGCTGGCGAACAGGCCGTACTGGCGGCTGTCCAGGCGGCGGGTGCTGTCGCCTGGGGTCTTGTCGGACGGCGCCAGTGCCGGGGTGTCCTGGTAGATATTGCCGCTGCCGATCCATTCGTTGAAGTAAGGGCGCTGGTCCAGGGTGCGCCGTTGGGCGCTGCTGCCCAAGGTCAGTTCATGGCCCAGGCCCAGGGCATCGAAGCGCCCGCTGAGGGTCGCCTGGGCTTCGTCGGTACGCCGCGTGTCGTCGGGGCTGCGGTAGTCGTAGATGTCGTAGTCGCCGGCACTGCTGAAGTAGGCCCCCTCGCTGGAACCCCAGGCAAAGGAACTGTAGTCGTCGATCACCACTTTGCTGCGCGAGGCGCTGAGGCTGCCGGTCCAGGTGTCGTTGAAGCGGTACTCGAAGCGTCCGCCCAGGTTCAGCGAGTCGATGCCGACCGGGTTGGCCCACTGCTGGTAGGCCAGGCGGTCATGGGGGTCGATACCGTGGGGCAGGCTGGTGCCGCCGAGCAGTTGGTAACCCGGCACCGAGCGCTGATCGCGCTGCTGGTACTCGGCGTCCAGTTGCAGCACGGCATCGGGGTTGATCTGCCAGTCGAAGGCCAGGGCGGCGAAGTCGCGCGTGCCGTCGGCGTGGTCGACATAGGAGCGGATGTCTTCATGGGCCAGGTTGGCGCGCAGTCCGAACTGGCGTTCGCTGCCGAACCAGCCACCGATATCCGTGGCGATGTAGCGCTCGCCCTCATCGTTGCTCGACACCGTCACCGAGCGTACCTCTTCAGGGCGCTTGGTCACGTAGTTGATCAGGCCGCCAGGTTCGGCAACACCGCTCTGCAGGCCGGACAGGCCCTTGAGCAGCTCGACCTGCTGCTTGTTCTCCAGGGCCACGTTCTGTTCACCGGCGATGGTCTGGCCGTTGATCTTGTAGCTGCTGGCGGCGTTGAGCTCGAAGCCGCGCACGTTGAAGTTCTCGTAGTAGCCGATCGGTGCATAGCTTTCACCCACCGAGGCATCGCTTTGCAGCACTTCGCTGAGCAGGCGCACCTGGCGATCGGCGAGCAGTTGCTGGCTGAACACGGCCACCGATGCCGGAGTGTCGAGCAACGCTGCCGGGGCGAAACCCGCCACCGATGCTTCCTGCACCTGGTAACCCTCGTTGTAGGTTTGCGACACCTCGACCGGGGCCAGGATGACGCTGTCCTGGGCCAGACTGTGCGAGGCGGGCAGGGCCAGGCTCAAGCCAAGCAGGCTCAAGGGCAGGCGAGGGTGGGGCAGGGTCATGCAAAAAGCTCCTTGAAAGCACGCAGCAGACGCGCCGACAGGCGTCGTCGCGGTCCATGGGGATGGGGTTGAAAGTCACAACGTGTGGATAGCCGCCGGCATTGCGCCGGGCAGGCGGGCGCGCATCTTAGCAGGGGCGACCGGATCAGGGTGCCCCTGTCTACAAGGTTTCAAGCGGTTGAGCGAACGACTGGCGGGTTCAGCGATCCGCCAGCGCTGGCGAATGACGGCGCCAGTGGCCGTTGATCTTCGACCAGGTCTTGCTGTCGGTGATGGCCAGCAGCTTGCGCCCGTCCTTGAAGGTGGCCAGGAAGGTCACCTCCTCTTCCTTGCCGCCGAGCCACAAGCCGGCAATCAGGCCGACGGGACCTGCCACCAGGGCACCGGCCATGCCCCAGCCCAGGGCGCTGCCCAGGCTGCGGCTGGACTCCTGGTTGGCGACTACCAGCTCACTGATGCGGGTAACGGCAATTTTTTCGCCGGGGGAGGGGCTGCGGCAGGTCTTGAGTGTGAGCGATCCGTTGCGATATTCGCCTTCACCTTGCAAGAAGTCGCCGGACTGAACCGTGAGTCTTGTCATCGTGTCATCCAGATTGAGAGGGCAATTGTCCACGCGCTACTGAGCGCCCGGCACCACCACAAGTCAATCGCCAGGCGACGGAGGGTCGCCCGGGATCTGCACTGCCCCTCAGGCCGTACGTGCCTTCAGGCTGCGCTGGCGTTCGGCCAGGGCCCAGACCAGCAGGGCCAGGCTGCCGATGATGAAGCCGGCGACGACAATGCCCTGCCAGCCCCGGGCCTGGAACAGCTGGGTGCCGAGCAGAGAGCCTAGCGCACCGCCAATGAAGTAGCAGGTGATGTAACCGGCGTTCAGCCGATTGCGTGCTTCCGGGCGCAGGGCAATCACGGCGTTCTGGTTGCTCACGTGTACCAGTTGCACCGCCAGGTCCAGCAACAGTACGCCGATCAGCAGTGCCAGCAGCGACGATTGGGCAAAGCCCAGCGGCACCCAGGACAGCAGCAGCGCCAGCAGCCCGACCGTGGTGCCCAGTGGACCCTTGCCGCGATCGGCCAGGCGTCCGGCCCAGTTGGCCGACAGCGCGCCGGCGGCACCGGCCAGGCCGAACAGGCCGATCACAGCGTCGGAGTAGTGATAAGGCGCTGCCGAGAGGAGAAAGGCCAGGGGCGTCCAGAACAGGGCGAACAGGCTGAACGCCAGCAAGCCGAGCAGCGAGCGCAGGCGCAGGATCGGTTCGTCGACGAACAGGCGAAACACCGAGCCGATCAGCGCCGGATAATTGAGCCCGGCATGCTGGTGGCGCTCGGGCAAGGCGCGCCACAGGGCAATGGCGCAGATCGCCATCAGTGCCGCCGCCAGCAGGTAGATGCTGCGCCAGCCGCCCAGTTCGGCCATGAAACCGGCGGCGGTGCGTGCCAGCAGGATGCCCAGCAGCAAGCCGCTCATCAGGGTGCCGACCACCCGGCCGCGCTGGCCCGGGTCGCTGAGGCCGGCGGCCATGGGCACCAGCACCTGGGCGACCACCGAGAACAGACCGGTCAGGGTGGTGCCCAGCAACAGCCAGGGCAGCCCTGGCGACACGGCGCTGATCAGCAGGCCCAGGGTGCTGATGCCGATCATGCTGACGATCAGCCGGCGTTGTTCGAACAGGTCGCCCAGCGGCGCCAGCAACAACAGCCCGGCGCCATAACTGAGCTGGGCGGCGATGACGATGGCCCCGGCGCTGGCGGTGGTCAGGCCGAAATGTTCGGCAATGCTGTGCAGCAGCGGTTGGGCGTAGTAGTTGCTGGCCACGGCGAGGCCGGTGGCGGTTGCCATCAGCAGGATCAGGCCGCGGCTAAGGGTAATGGTGGAGGAGGTCATGGACCGTCTCGATCAGTGGCAGTTGGAGAGTGACAGTATCGGAAATGCGCTAGCATGACGCCAATGTATCGTTTTCATTCTATCCATCTCGAAAATAGATCAATCCATGAACCTCAAGCAGATCGAGTACGCCCTGGCGGTAGCCGAAACCGGCAGCTTCACTCGCGCCGCCGAGCGCTGTCATGTGGTGCAGTCGGCCTTGAGCCACCAGATCGCCCGGCTGGAGGAGACCCTGGGCGCCAGCCTGTTCGAGCGTAGCTCGCGGCGGGTGCGCCTGACGCCGGCCGGAGAAGCCTTCGTGCAGAGTGCCCGGCCGGCCATGGAGGCCACCCGGCGTATCGCTGAAGACGTGGCGGCCGCCTGTGGCGAGGTGCGTGGGCAGTTGTCGATCGGCGAAATCTCCTCGTTGACCGAACTGGATCTGGTCGATCTGTTGGCCGGCTTTCATCGCCAGTACCCGAAAGTGGATATTCGCTGGCTGATGGCCAAGAGCGAGCTGTTGATTGCCGATGTCCGCGAGCGTCGCCTGGACGTGGGTTTTATCGGCGTCTGGTCGGGGGAGCGTCCGGAAGGGGTGGAGTACCGCTTGCTGGCCGAAGAGGAACTGGTGGCGGTGCTCGCGCCTGATCATCCTCTGGCGGTTATTGACGGCTTGTCGCTGGCTCATCTGCGCGACCTGCCGCTGGTGGACTTTCCCGCCGGCACCGGTGCCCGCCGGCAGACGGACGAAGCCTTTGCGGCGGCGGGTGTACCGCACCGGGTGCAGTTCGAAGTGAGCAATATTCGCCTGGTGGAAAAATTCGTCCAGCGCGCCCTGGCCGTGGGCCTGGTGCCAGCACGCATTGCCAGCGGCTTCGAGGCAGTGGCGACGGCAGTGGTGCGTGATGCGCCGCGGCGCCACCTGTATGCGATCTGGTCGAAGCATCCGACCCCGGCAGCCAGGGCGTTTGTGCGCATGATCGAGCACAGCCTGGCTGCCCGGGATGGCGGCTGACGGCATCAGGCGGCAAAGCCACCGTCGATGGTCAGGCTGGCGCCGGTGATGTACGCCGCTTCCGGGGACGCCAGGTAGGCGACGAAACCGGCGATTTCCTCGACTTCACCGTAGCGACCCACCGCCATGTAACCCATCAGGCTTTCGGCGAACTCGCCCTTGGCCGGGTTCATGTCGGTGTCCACCGGGCCGGGCTGTACGTTGTTGATGGTGATGCCCAGCGGGCCGAGGTCACGGGCCAGGCCACGGGTCAGGCCGACCAGTGCCGATTTGCTCATGGCGTACGGGCCGCCGCCGGCGAACGGCATGCGCTCGGCATTGGTGCTGCCGATGTTGATGATGCGCCCGCCCTGGCCCATGTGCCGGGCCGCGGCCTGGGTGGCGACGAAGACGCTGCGCACATTGACCGCCAGGGTGCGGTCGAAATCGTCCAGGTCGAATTCCAGCAGTGGCGCCACCGCCAGCACACCGGCGTTGTTGACCAGGATGTCGAGGCCGCCGAAAGCGGCAACCGTGTGCTCCACGGCCTGTTGCACGGCGTGGGCGTCGGCGCTGTCGGCCTGGATGGCCAGGGCCTTGCCGCCATTGGCGATAATGCTTTGCTGCAGGTCCTGGGCCTGCGCCGTGGCGTTGGCGTAGGTGAAGGCGACACTGGCGCCCTCGGCGGCCAGGCGTTTGACGATGGCGGCGCCGATGCCGCGTGATCCGCCCTGGATCAGGGCAACCTTGCCGGTGAGGCGAGTTTGAGTCGACATGTCATGCTCCCGAAAGAACAAGGCTGGATGCCTTGGATGGTGCTCAGTATCGGCGGCGTATTACCTACTGAGTAGCCGGTAATCGCTATAGTCTGTGTAAACCAAAGGTATGGAATCGCGGGTGTGGAAACCTTCAGCAGTATTGAATGCTTCGTGCGCAGCGCCGAAGTCGGCAGCTTCGCCGAGGCGGCCCGGCGCCTGAGCCTGACGCCGGCAGCGGTAGGCAAGAACGTCGCCCGCCTGGAAGCGCGTCTGGGGGTGCGGCTGTTCCAGCGTAGCACCCGTCGGCTGACCCTGACCGAGGCCGGCCAGCGCTTTCTCGGTGAAGTCGCCAGCAGCTTCCAGACCATCCAGCATGCCGTGGCCAATCTCGCCAGCGCCGAAGGGCAGCCGGCCGGCACCTTGAAGGTGAGCATGGGGACGGTGTTTGGCCGCCTGTATGTCGTGCCGCTGCTGGCCGAGTTCCTGCAGCGCTATCCCGCCATCAGCCCGGACTGGCACTTCGACAACCGCCAGGTCGACCTGATCGGCCAGGGCTTCGACGCGGCCATTGGCGGTGGCTTCGACCTGCCCCAAGGGGTGGTGGCGCGCAAGCTGACCCCGGCGCACCGGATCCTGGTGGCCTCCCCGGCGTTTCTTGAGCGCCACCCGCCGATTCGTCAGCCGGCCGACCTCAAGGACCTGGACGGCATCCTGATCCGCTCACCCCAGACCGGGCGGGTGCGCTCCTGGCCATTGACCAGTCGCCAGCAGGAGCAAAGCCCGCTGAACCTGCGCCTACGCATGACCATGAGCGATTCGGAGGCCGCCTGTGGCGTCGCCGAGCAGGGCCTGGGCGTGGCCCTGGTGAGCATGCCGTTTGCCGTGCCTTACCTGCAGGCGGGCAGCCTGGTGCGGGTGTTGCCGGACTGGTATGTGGATGATGGCAACATTTCCCTGTATTACGCCGAGCACAGGCTGTTGCCGGGCAAGACCCGGGCGTTCATCGATTTCATCATCGAGCAGTTTGCCGTGCAGGGGCTGGCGCGGCGGTTCGATGCGTTGGGGAGCTGAACGCATCGCGGGGCAAGCCCGCTCCTACCGGGTGCAATGCCTGTAGGAGCGGGCTTGCCCCGCGAAGAGACCCTCAGGCCGATTCACTTCACTGCGACCACGACAAAGCACTGGGGTACGCCACCCAGAACCAGACTGACCTCTTCGTCCTCGCATTTGCCGACCAGGCACTGCCCCAGTGGCGAACGCGGGGTAATCACCGTAACCAGCTGCTCGCCCTCACCAATCTTCAACCCCGCGCCTTCCGGCCCGAGAAACAGCCGCTGGCAACCGCCACTCTCGGCCTCCAGGGTCACCAGGTTGCTGACCTGGATGCCGCAGGCCGGGTCGTAGTCGCGCAGCACCAAGTGCTGGAACGCCTTGCGCGCCTGACGGATCTCTTCCATGCGTCGGGCTTGTCCGGTTGCCAGGTAGGAGGCTTCCAGGCCCAGGGTGTCGTACTTGTTCTCGGCGATGTTCTCTTCGGCGGTGGCCGCTTCATAGGCGGTTTGCGCGGCACGCTGGACCACGTCCAGATCGACGCCCAGGGCATCGATGATGCGTTGCAGCAGGTCGGCTTTGTTCATGGCGTCAGTTGCACAATTCCAGGACGAGGGCACGGCTTTTTTCAGTCGGGGCGGTACGGTTCTGTTGCAGCCAGAACTGGCACTTGGGGTTGGACAGGTTGCGCACGCTGCCTTCGGCTTGCTCCTGGGCTTGTTGCAGTTCCTGGTTGCGCAGGATCTGCTTGTAGTGCTCGAACATCTGGCCCTGCTCATCGGATTGCGCCGCTGGATAGGCCGGGGCGCTCGCCGCTGGGCTCAGTACCTGGCCCAGGGGTTGTACCGCCTCGGGCAGCAGGCGCCCGGCCAACCACAGGCTCAGGGCAATGGCCACGGCGCCGAGCCACAGGCCCAGGGCGACGCACAGGATCAACTGCGCAGGCTTGAGGGTGATTTTCAGTTCGCGAGGGCGGGGCATGATGGCCTCCTGGCCGGGACGGAAGCTCATTGTCGCATGGCGCGGCAGGTTTTTTTCGTATCACGCTTTTGTCTGCGATGATTTACCCGGACAATCGGCGCTTTTTCCACGGAACCCGCGATGAAAGCGAACTGGGACATCTTCTGTTGTGTCGTCGACAACTACGGCGACATCGGCGTGACCTGGCGCCTGGCCCGGCAACTGGTGGCCGAGCAGGGGGTTGCCGTGCGCCTGTGGGTGGATGACCTCGGCGCCTTTGCCCGCATCTGTCCGCAAGTCGATCCCCTGGCGGCGCAGCAATGGCAGCAGGGCGTCGAAGTCTGCCACTGGCAGGCGGACTGGCAGCCGACCCCGGTCGCCGACGTAGTCATCGGCGCCTTTGCCTGTCAACTGCCGGCCGCGTACGTGCAGGCCATGCTCGACTGCGCGCGTGCGCCGTTGTGGCTGAATCTTGAGTACCTCAGCGCCGAACACTGGGTCGAAGGCTGCCATGGCTTGCCATCGCCGCAGCCCAATGGTTTGCGCAAGGTGTTTTTCTTTCCCGGCTTTACCGCGAAGACCGGCGGCCTGCTGCGCGAGGCTTCCCTGCTGGCGCGGCGCGAAGCGTTCGAACAGGATCCGGCTGCGAAGCAAGCGTTTCTCCAGCGCCTGGGCGTGACGGCAGCCGACGACGCACGCCTGATCTCGCTGTTCGCCTACGAGAATCCGGGCCTTGGCAGTTGGCTCGATGCCCTGGCGGCCGACAGTCGCGCCAACCATTTGCTGGTGCCCGAGGGGCGTATTCTGGGGGACGTGCAGGCCTGGTTGGGCGAGGGCGCCTTGCAGGTGGGCAGCGTGGCCAGCCGTGGTGCCCTGACCGTGCAGATCCTGCCGTTCGTCAGCCAGGATGAGTACGATCAGCTACTCTGGTGCTGCCACTTCAACGCCGTGCGCGGCGAAGACTCGTTCGTGCGTGCGCAATGGGCGGGGCGTCCGCTGCTCTGGCATATCTATGTGCAGGAAGAATACGCCCATTGGGAAAAACTCGAGGCGTTTCTCGATCACTACGTCGAGGGGCTGTCGCAGCCGGCCAAGACGGCCATCGTCGATCTGTGGCGCGCCTGGAACATGGACCGCGACATGGGCCAGGCCTGGCAACAGGTGCTTGAGCACTGGGACGAGCTCGACCGGCATGCCCGCCGCTGGAGCGCCGTTCAGGCCGCTCAGCCGGACCTCGCCACGGCGCTGGTACAGTTTTACCGAAATTGGCTATGATACGCGGCCTCGATTTTTGTAAATCCATCCAAATTCGGATATCACGTAATGAAAACTGGTAAAGAACTGAAACCCGGTACCGTACTGCGGATCGACAACGACCCGTGGCTGGTTCAGAAAGCTGAATTCACCAAATCGGGCCGTAACAGCGCGATCATGAAGACCAAGCTGAAGAACCTGCTGACCGGCTACAAGACCGAAACCGTTTACGGTGCGGACGACAAGCTGGACGACGTGATCCTGGATCGCAAAGAAGCGACCCTGTCGTTCATCAGCGGTGACTCCTACACCTTCATGGACACCACCGACTACACCATGTACGAGCTGAACGCCGAAGACATCGAGGCCGTTCTGCCGTTCGTCGAAGAAGGCATGGAAGACATCTGCGAAGCCGTGTTCTTCGAAGGCCGCCTGGTATCGGTAGAACTGCCGACCACCATCAGCCGTCAGGTTGTCTACACCGAGAACGCTGCTCGCGGCGACACCTCGGGCAAGGTCATGAAGCCTGCCAAGCTGAAGAACGGCACTGAAGTCCAGGTTGCCGACTTCATCCAGATCGACGAGTGGATCGACATCGACACCCGCGACAACAGCTTCAAGGGCCGTTCCAAGAAGTAATTCTTGCGCCCATGAAAAACCCGGCCTTGGCCGGGTTTTTTTATGCCTGCGTTTTAGTGTCAGACAGTGACGTGCAAGCGTACATCGACATTGCCACGGGTCGCGTTGGAGTAAGGGCAGACCAGATGGGCTTTTTCGACCAAGCCTTGCGCCTCGGCCTGGGCCAGGCCCGGCAGGTTGATGTGCAGGTCGATGTCGAGGCCAAAGCCGCCGGGGATCTGGCCGATGCCGACCTTGGCAGTGATGGAGCTGTCGGCAGGCAGCGCTTTTTTCTCCTGGCCGGCGACGAACTTCAGGGCGCCAATGAAGCAGGCCGAATAGCCGGCGGCGAACATCTGCTCGGGGTTGGTGCCGTCACCACCCGCGCCACCCAGTTCCTTGGGGGTGCTCAGCTTGACTTCGAGTTTGCCATCGCTGGAGCGCGAGCTGCCGTCGCGACCGCCAGTGGATTTGGCTTCGGCAATGTACAGCGGAGTGACCTTTTGCATAGTGAGCCTCGCTTGAGTATTGCGCCGCAGCGCTGAGTGGGTATGGGATTAACTTAGCGCGCAATTATTTAGTGCGCAAGCTAATTTTCGGCCACAGGTTCAAACGGCCACTCACAGCATAGACCTCAGAGGCTTTTTTGCAGGTTGGTGCGCAGTTCCAGCAGGTCGCGCTGCAGCTGTTGCAGGCGTTCCACGGTTTGTCCGCTGGCCGCCAGGATGCAGGGCGGAACGCTCTGGGCCTTGGTGTGCAGGGCACGGCCCTGGTCGGTCAGGTGCACCAGCACCACCCGTTCGTCTTCACGGCTGCGGGTGCGCTTGAGCAGGCCTTCGGCTTCGAGGCGCTTGAGCAGGGGCGTGAGCGAGCCCGGGTCAGTCAGCAGGTGTTGACTGATCTCGCCCACGGTCAAACCGTCCTGTTCCCACAGCACGAGCATCGCCAGGTACTGTGGATAAGTCAGGCCCAGCGCTTGCAGCAACGGCTTGTAGACCTTGGTCATCAGCAGCGAAGTGGAGTGCAGGGCGAAGCACACCTGGTTGTCCAGCAGCAGTTCGTGGCCTGGGGCGGGGGCTTTGGTGTCGGCGTTCATGCAGGTCCTTGATCGATTGATCCTTTGAATTTAGCACGCTGTTCATTAGCGCGCTGATTACCAGCGCAGCCCGCTTTGCAGCGCCAGGTCCCAGGGCGGCACCGGGCTGAAGCGGCTCTTGAGGAATTCGAGCAGCAAGCGGCTGCGCGAGTTCGTTTCATGTTCCAGGCGCAGGGCGTAGATGCCGCTGGATTCGGCGGCCGGCAAGCCGTTGTCGCAGAACAGCGGCAACAGTTCGCCGCGCAGCAGGTAGTCGCTGATCAACCAGGTGGGCAGGTGGGCGATGCCGAGGCCCGCCAGGGCGCCGAACAGCAGGGTTTCGGCATTGTTGGCGCTCATGCGCATGCGGGTCGGGCGATACAGGCGCATCTGGCCGTCGCAGGAAAAGCGCCAGGCAAAGGGCGGGGCCAGGCCGTCCCAATCCAGCCCGTCGTGTGCTGGCAGTTCGGCCGGGGTGGTGGGAATACCGCGGGCCGCCAGGTAGGCGGGACTGGCGCAGGCGACACGGACCATATAGGCCAGTGGCGTGGCCACCAGGCGGGTGTCGGCCAGCGGGCCGGCGCGCAGCACCAGGTCCACTTCGCCCAGGTGTGAGCCGTGCAGGTCGACAAAGCTGTCGATCAGGCGCAGTTGCACGTCGAGCCCAGGGTAGGCCACCAGGAAGTCGGCGATGGCTGGTGCCAGGTGGCGACGACCGAAGGCGGCCGGAGCATCGATGCGGATCAGGCCTTCCGGTGCATTGCTCAACGACACGGCCTCGGCACGCGCCAGGCGCAGCTCGTCGACAATGCGCCGGGCGCGTTCGGCGAAGGCATTGCCGGCCGGAGTCGGGCGCACGGCGTGGGTGCTGCGGATGAACAGGCGGCTGCCGACCGCGCTTTCCAGCGCATCGATACGCCGCGCCACGGCCGATGGAGTCAGCGGGTGGCGGCGGGCGGTGGCGGAGAAGCTGCCGGTTTCCAGCACATCGAGGAACAGGCTCAGTTGTTCGGTCAGGGCGTCAGGGTTCATTTGCCGGATCTGCTTTTGCGTAAATGGCATAGCCATTGTGCGTTGCTGTGCGTTTCCCCGCTAGCAGCAGATCAGTAGCATGGCTGCACTGGATTTCTTGAGGGGCAGCAATGATCGAGTGGGCGATGTACATAATGCTGGGCGCGGCACTGGGCACGGTGGGCGGATTGTTCGGCATCGGCGGCGGGCTGATCGCGATTCCGGCGCTTGGCGTGCTGTTTGGCCTGGACCAGCAGCTGGCCCAGGGCACGGCGCTGGTGATGGTGGTGCCCAACGTGCTGCTGGCGCTGTGGCGCTATCACCAGCGTAATCGCATCGAGCTGCGCCATGCGTTGCCGCTGGCGGCGGCCGGCTTCGTCTTTGCCTGGCTCGGTTCGATCTGGGCGGTGGGTGTCGATGCCCAGGCCATGCGCTTCGGCTTTGTACTGTTCCTGGTGGCGCTGGCGGCCTGGAACCTGGCCCGGATGTTCATGGGGGCGGCGCAGCCGAGCAGCGAGATGCGCCACCCCTGGCCGTGGCTTGGCGTGCTCGGCGGTGGTGCCGGGGTGCTGGGCGGCCTGTTCGGCGTGGGCGGGGCGGTGGTGGCGACGCCGGTGCTGACCAGCGTTTTCGGCACTACCCAGGTGGTCGCCCAGGGGTTGTCCCTGGCCCTGGCGGCGCCGAGCACGGCGGTGACCTTGCTGACCTACGGCCTGCACCAGCATGTGCAGTGGAGCATGGGCATTCCCCTGGCCGTGGGTGGCCTGCTGAGTATCAGCTGGGGGGTGAAACTGGCTCACGCCCTGCCGGAAAAAGTCCTGCGTTCACTGTTTTGCGCCTTCCTCGTGCTTTGTGCAGTGATGCTCGCCTTCAAGATCTGAAGCCTTCGGCAATGTAGTCGGCCATGCAGTCGGTCATCGGCGACTGGCTGCTGTTGTTGCGCAGCAGCATGATGCTGGCGGTGGGCAGGCCGGGCAGGCCTTCAGCCTCGCCGATCACCCGCAGCTCGCTGGTGATCAGGCTCTGCAACTGCGCCGTAACGGCCAGCCCGGCGCTGACCACCGCCATGATCGCGGCGGTGCTGGCGCTGGTGTAGGCGATGCGGTACTCCTTTTCGATCGCATCCAGGGCATTGCAGGCCCAGGTGCGGCAACAACAATCGGTGTTGAACACCGCCAGTGGCAGCGGATTGTGCTCATGGGGGCAAAAGCCCTGGGCCTGGACCCACACCGCCCGCTCGCGGCGCAACAACTGACCGACCTCATGGCCGGGCTCGCAGGTGATGATGGTCATGTCCAGGTCCTGGCGTTGCATCAACTGCCGCGAGCTTTCGCAATGGACCTCGACCTGGATCAGCGGGTAGGTCTGGGCGAAGCTGGAAAGGATGCCGGGCAGAAAGCGCATGGCATAGTCGTCCGGCGTGCCGATGCGCACCATCCCGACCATGTGCGGCATGCGCAGGGTGTTGAACACTTCCCCATGCAGTTTCAGGATGCGCCGGGCATAGCCCAGCAAGACCTGGCCCTCGGCGGTCAGGCGCACCTGGCGGCCATCGCGCTCGAACAACTGGCGCTGAATGATGTCCTCCTCCAGGCGCTTCATCTGCATGCTCACCGCTGACTGCGTGCGGTTGACCACTTCGCCGGCGCGGGTGAAGCCGCCATGTTCGGCAATGGCCACGAAGGTGCGCAGGACCTCGGAATCGATACTCTGGTACTGGGACAAGGCATCAATCTCCTAGATGTGTTGCATCAGGAACATTCGTTGGATTGATCTTAGTCCCGGGCAGAGACTGGCGTCATCCCAACAAGGAGGGTAAGACGATGAAAGGTCAGAAAGGCTTTGTCCTGATCCATCCGCAGCCTCACCACGGCGGCTTCTCCCACCTGATCCACGACGCGATCCAGCAACTGGCGCGTTGGCGCCAACTGCATGCCCAGCGCATGGAACTGGCGCGCCTGAGCGATGCCGCGCTGCACGATATCGGCATGAGTCGTGCCGATGTCTGGCAGGAAGTGGAACGCCCATTCTGGGATGACCCGCTGAAAAAATGAGTCGCGCCAGGGAGGGGCCACGACTACTGTAGGTGGGCCTGTTCACAAGGAGCCGGACATGCCCACCACTCAGTCCTTTTCCCTGCTTCAAGCGCGTCGCCTGGCCCTGGCCGCCCAGGGTTTCGGCAGTCGCCAGGCGGGCCCCGGCGTTCGCGCAGCGCAACTGGGCCGGGTGATCGAACGCCTGGGCGCGGTGCAGATCGATTCGGTCAACGCCCTGGTGCGTTCGCACTACCTTCCGCTGTTTTCCCGTCTGGGCAGTTATCCACAGGCACTGCTGGACCAGCTCGCCTGGGGACGCAGTCGCCAGCGCAAACTGTTCGAGTACTGGGGGCATGAAGCTTCATTGTTGCCGCTGCAACTCTATCCCTTGCTGCGCTGGCGCATGGAGCGGGCGCGGCAGGGGCAGGGCATCTATCAACAGCTGGCGCGCTTTGGCCGTGAACAGCAGGCGACCATCGCCCGGGTGCTGGCGGCGGTCACCGAGCAGGGCGCGCTGGGGGCCGGCAGCCTGTCGACCCGAGAGGAACGCGCCGGCCCCTGGTGGGACTGGAGCGCGGAGAAACATGCGCTGGAATGGCTGTTTGCCGCCGGGCTGGTCAGTGTCGCCGGTCGTCGGGGGTTCGAGCGGTTGTACGATTTGCCCGAGCGGGTGCTGCCCGAGGCCTTGCTGCAGCAACCGGCCATGACCGAGGCCCAGGCGCAACGCGGGCTTTTGTTGCACGCGGCAGGCGCATTGGGGGTGGCGACCGAGAAGGACCTGCGTGACTACTTTCGCCTGGCGCCAGCGGACAGCCAGGCACGACTGGCCGAGCTGGTCGAGGAGGGCGTGCTGCAGGCCTGCACGGTGCAGGGGTGGTCGCAACCGGCGTATTGTCTGGAGTCCGCTCGCCTGCCACGCAAGGTCGCCAGCAGCGCCTTGCTGTCACCCTTCGATTCGCTGGTGTGGGAGCGCGACCGCACCGAGCGCCTGTTCGACTTCCGCTACCGCCTGGAAATCTACACCCCGGCGCACAAGCGGGTGTACGGCTATTACGTGTTGCCCTTCCTGCACAACGAACGGATTGCCGCCCGGGTCGACCTGCGCGCCGAACGCGCCCAGGAGCAGCTGGCGGTTCACGCGGTGCATGAAGAAGCGACGGGGCTGGATGAGGCGGGGATGCAGGCCCTGGCCGACAGCCTGCAGCGCATGGCCGCCTGGCTGGGCCTGGCCCGGGTGCAACTGAACTGCCCGCGGGCGAGCGCCGCACGCTTGCGCGTGGCGCTCGCCCGCAGTGCCTTCAGCGGCGGACCTGCTTGAGGGTCTCGGCGATCAGGAAGGCCAGCTCCAGCGACTGATCGGCGTTCATGCGCGGGTCGCAGTGGGTGTGGTAGCGGTCCGACAGGGCGTCCTCGGTGATCGGTCGGGCGCCGCCGATGCATTCGGTGACGTTCTGTCCGGTCATCTCGATGTGGATGCCGCCGGCATGACTGCCTTCGGCCTGGTGCACCTGGAAGAACTGTTTGACCTCGCTGAGGATCTGCGCGAAGTCGCGGGTCTTGTAGCCGCTGCTGGCCTTGATGGTGTTGCCGTGCATCGGGTCGGAACTCCACAGCACCTGGCGGCCTTCGCGTTCCACCCGCTGGATCAGGCGCGGCAGGTGCTCGCCGACCTTGCTGGCGCCCATGCGCACGATCAGGTTGAGGCGGCCCGGGTCGTTGGCCGGGTTGAGCACGTCGATCAGGCGGATCAGCTCGTCGGTGTCCATGCTCGGGCCGACCTTGACCCCGATGGGGTTGTTGACCCCGCGCAGAAACTCGACGTGGGCGCCGTCGAGCTGGCGGGTACGGTCGCCGATCCACAGCATGTGCGCCGAGCAGTCGTAGTAGTCATTGGTCAGGCTGTCACGGCGAACGAAGGCTTCTTCATAGTTGAGCAGCAACGCTTCGTGGGCGGTGAAGAAGCTGGTTTCGCGCAGTTGCGGCGAGCTGTCCATGCCGCAGGCACGCATGAACGCCAGGGTTTCGTCGATGCGGTCGGCCAGCTGGCTGTACTTTTCCGCCAGGGCCGAGTTGGCGATGAAGTCCAGGTTCCATTTATGCACCTGGTGCAGGTCGGCAAAACCGCCCTGGGCAAAGGCACGCAACAGGTTGAGGCTGGCGGTGGACTGGTGGTAGGCCTGCAGCAGGCGCTCGGGGTCCGGCACCCGGCTCTTTTCGTCGAAACCGATGCCATTGACGATGTCGCCCCGGTAAGCCGGCAGGGTGATCCCGCCGATGGTCTCGTCGCCCGCCGAGCGTGGCTTGGCAAATTGCCCGGCCATGCGTCCGACCTTGACCACCGGGCAGCCGGCGGCGAAGGTCATGACGATCGCCATCTGCAGCAGTACCTTGAAGGTGTCGCGGATCTTGGCGGCGGAAAACTCGGCGAAACTCTCGGCGCAATCGCCCCCTTGCAGGAGGAACGCCCGGCCCTGGGTGACCTCGGCGAACTGTCGGCGCAACTCCCGGGCTTCGCCGGCGAAAACCAGCGGCGGGTAGCTGGCCAGGGTCTGCTCGACCTTGAGCAGGTGCTCGGCGTCGGGGTAGGTCGGTTGCTGCTGGATCGGCAGGGCGCGCCAGCTGTCAGGGCTCCAGGGTTGCTTCATCACAGGCTCGGTCTTGTCGTAGAAGGGCTGCCTGCCATCTTAACAGTTGCCGCGCGCCTTGTTGCACTGGCGCCATTGACGGACAATGGCGGTTTTTGCCTGGGGTAGCGGCGTGTGCCGGGAGACAGCATGACAGAGGAACGGGTGGAGCGGCTGCTGGCCCAGGTGCGGGACGAGTACGGCACCATCAGCGTGCTTGAAGTCGAGGACTATCGTTTCCTCGAATTCGGCGAGGCCATCGAGCAGAGCTGCGTGTTTACCGCCGACCCGAGCTGGCTGGAGTACGACTACACCCGTGCCATGCTGATCGGTGCGCTGTGCCATCCGGAGCCTGAGAGCGCGCTGTTCCTCGGTCTTGGCGCCGGCACCCTGACCCAGGCCTGCCTGAAGTTCCTGCCCCTTGAGGATGTCGAAGCCATCGAACTGCGTCCCGATGTGCCGCGCCTGGCCATCGAGTACCTGGGCCTGGACGACGACCCGCGCCTGTATATCCGTATCGGCGATGCGGTGGAACTGCTGGACACTGCCGAGCCGGCCGACCTGATCTTCGTCGACCTTTATACCGACCACGGCCCGGGTGTCGCTCACCTGGCCTGGCGTTTCCTGGAAAACTGCCAGAAGCGCCTCAATCCCGGTGGCTGGCTGGTGATCAACCAGTGGGCCGGAGATGACGGCAAGCCCCTGGGCGCGGCGCTGCTGCGCGGGCTTTACCATCGTCACTACTGGGAGTTGCCGGTCAAGGAGGGCAACGTGATCCTCATGGTGCCGGCCGACCTCGACCAGACCCTCGACCTGGAGGGCCTCAATGCCCGCGCCGAGGCCCTGGCGCCACGCCTGGGCTATTCCTTGCAATCGCTGATTGCCGCGCTACGCCCGGCGTCCTGAGCCGGGTTGCCGGGCCGGCGGCGGATAATCGATTCAGCCGCCAGCCCCATCATCACCCCGGGCACCGTCGAGACGGGGCCTGGGCCTTGTGCGTTGCAATAAAAAAATCTCCCGTAAATGGCGAATTCAGGTATAGTACGCGCCGGTCTTTTACCGGACCTCGTTTAAGGTGTGCAATTCCCCGAAGCCAGCTTCGGCTGCGCGTCCGCCCCGCGGACTCTCCTTGACGTTCCTATTTTTCTTCAATCGTTTTCGCAAATCCCCGCCGACAAAGCTGCCAGGGTGACCTTCGGGTCTTACAAGGCATGTGCAGCTTTGGAGCATGGGTCTTTGCGGATGCACTTAGAGGCAGACCCATGACCCAGGAAACCGGCGGCTTCGCCGCTCTCGATCTTCATCCGAGCATTGTTGCTGCTGTGCTGGCTACCGGCTACGAAGAGCCATCCGCCATCCAGCAGCAATCGATCCCGATTATTCTCGCCGGTCACGACATGATCGGTCAGGCGCAGACAGGTACCGGTAAGACCGCTGCCTTCGCACTGCCTATCCTGAACCGCATCGACCCGAGCAAGCGCGAGCCGCAAGCCCTGATCCTGGCGCCAACCCGTGAGTTGGCGCTGCAAGTTGCCACCGCTTTCGAAACCTACGCCAAGCAGATGCCGGGCGTAACCGTGGTGGCCGTGTACGGTGGTGCCCCGATGGGCCCACAACTCAAAGCAATCCGTAACGGCGCGCAAATCGTCGTTGCTACCCCGGGCCGTCTGTGCGACCACCTGCGTCGCGACGAGAAGGTCCTGGCTACCGTCAACCACCTGGTACTCGACGAAGCCGACGAAATGCTCAAGCTGGGCTTCATGGATGACCTGGAAGTGATCTTCAAGGCCATGCCGGAAAGCCGCCAGACCGTTCTGTTCTCGGCCACCCTGCCAGCCTCGATCCGCGCGATCGCCGAGCGTCACCTGCGCGAGCCGAAGCACGTCAAGATCCAGAGCAAGACCCAGACCGTTACCGCGATCGAACAAGCCCACCTGATGGTCCATGCCGACCAGAAGGTCTCCGCTGTCCTGCGCCTGCTGGAAGTGGAAGAGTTCGACGCGCTGATCGCCTTCGTGCGTACCAAGCAAGCCACCCTGGACCTGGCCAGCGCCCTGGAAGCCAAAGGCTACAAAGCCGCTGCGCTGAACGGTGACATTGCCCAGAACCAGCGCGAGCGCGTGATCGACTCGCTCAAGGATGGCCGCCTGGACATCGTCGTCGCTACCGACGTCGCTGCCCGTGGCCTGGACGTACCGCGCATCACTCACGTGTTCAACGTCGACATGCCGTACGATCCAGAGTCCTACGTTCACCGTATCGGCCGTACCGGTCGTGCCGGTCGCGAAGGCCGTGCGCTGCTGCTGGTCACCCCGCGTGAGCGCCGCATGCTGCAGGTCATCGAGCGTGTTACCGGTCAGAAGGTTGCCGAAGTTCGCCTGCCGAACGCCCAGGCCGTTCTCGATGCACGCATCAAGAAGCTGACCAACAGCCTGGCACCGCTGGTTGCCGACGCCGAATCGACCCACGGTGATCTGCTCGATCGCCTGACCGCCGACATCGGTTGCAGCCCGCGCGCCCTGGCCGCGGCCCTGCTGCGCAAGGCTACCAACGGTCAGGCCCTGACCCTGGAAGCGGTAGAGAAAGAACAGCCGCTGGTGCCGACCTACACCCCGCGTGAGCGCACCGGTGAACGTCCGGAGCGTGGCGAGCGTGAGCGTCGTGCGCCGATGCCGCTGGCTGAAGGCCGTGCCCGTTGCCGTACCGCACTGGGTGCGCGTGACGGTATCGCCGCCAAGAACCTGCTGGGCGCCATCCTCAACGAAGGCGGCCTGGCCCGCGAAGCCATCGGCCGCATCCAGGTGCGCGACAGCTTCAGCCTGGTCGAGCTGCCGGAAGAGGGCCTGGAGCGTCTGCTGGCCAAGCTCAAGGACACCCGCGTTGCCGGTAAGCAGCTGAAGCTGCGCCGCTACCGCGAAGACTGATCCGCGAGCGATAAAAAAATCCCCGACTGGTTCGGGGATTTTTTTTGCCTGATCTTCAGTGGGGGCAACTGCCTCGAGTGGGAGCGGGCTTGCCCCGCGATGCGATATGCCTGAAGAATCGCTATCGCGGGGCAAGCCCGCTCCGACGGGGGTCAATCGAAGCGGTAGATGTCCATCCCCAGCGCGCCCAGGCTGAACCCCTGGTGGGCAATGCCGAAGCGTCCACCGGCACCGCGGGCGAAGTACAGCGGCAGCAGGTGCTCGTCACTCGGGTGGCTGCGTACGGCAAACGGTGCCTGCTGCCGGTAGTCATGCAGGGCAGCGGTGTCGTCTGCCGCCAGTTTGTCGACCATCCAGTCGCGAAATGCCAGGGCCCAGGGCTCGACGCTTTCCGGGCCGGCATGCCAGTCCAGTTCGCCGAGGTTGTGGGTGATGCTGCCCGAGCCGATCAGCAGGATGTTCTCTTCACGCAGACCGGCCAGCGCGCGCCCCACCTGTTCCTGCAGCTTGGGCCCGAGCCGGGTGGGCAGCGACACCTGCACCACCGGGATATCCGCCTTGGGGTACATCAGCGACAGCGGCACCCAGGTGCCGTGATCGAAGGGGCGTTGCGGGTCGAGGCGGGCGGGCAGGCCGGCGGCACCGAGCAGTTCGCTCAGGCGTTGGGCCAGGGCCGGATCGCCCGGAGCCGGGTACTGCACGGCATACAGCGCCGCCGGGAAGCCGCCGAAGTCATGCCAGGTCGCTGGCGTCGCGCCGCTGCTGACCAGCAGCTCATGGCTCTCCCAGTGTGCCGACACCACTACAATGGCTTTCGGTCTGGGCAATTCTGCGGCAAGGCGGGCGAGGGCAGGGCCACTGGCTGCGGGCTCCAGGGCGAGCATGGGCGAGCCGTGGGAAATAAACAGGCTGGGCAGCATGAGAAGGGTCCTGAAGGTTAAGATGGGCCTATCTTCAATCAGGTCATTAATCTAAATCCAATATAAGTTTTAGCATTAATCGATCGAAATATTCGAGGTATGCCATGCAGGCGGAGTTCTGGCACAAGCGCTGGGCGGACAACCAGATCGGATTTCATCAGGGGCAGGTCAATGCCTACCTGCAACGACACTGGCCGTTGTTGAATCTGCCGGCGGCGAGCAAGGTGCTGGTGCCTTTGTGCGGCAAGAGCCTGGACCTGGTCTGGCTGGCTGCGCAGGGGCACCAGGTGCTTGGCGTGGAGCTTTCCCAGCTTGCCGTCGAGCAGTTTTTCGCCGAGCAAGGGTTGCAGCCACAGATCAGTGAGCGGGGTGCCTTCAAGGTCTATCGCCACGACAATCTGGAGCTATTGTGCGGCGACTTCTTTGCCCTGGGCCGTGAGGAGATCGGCGACTGCGCCGGGCTGTACGATCGCGCCGCCGTGATCGCCTTGCCGCCGGCCATGCGCGAGCGCTATGCCGCGCATCTGACTGGCAGCCTGCCCCAGGGCTGCAGAGGCCTGATGATCACCCTGGACTATGACCAGCAACGGCTGGACGGGCCGCCTTTCTCGGTGCCCGATCAGGAAGTGCGACAACTGTTCGCAGCCTGGCAGCCAGAGGCGCTGGAGGCATGGGATGTGATCGAAGACAGTCCGAAGTTCCTTCAGGCGGGGGTGACGAGTTTGTACGAGCGGGTGTATCGCCTGCAGCGCTGATGAAAAAAGGGCGACCGAAGTCGCCCTTTTTCATTGCTGTGTCGATCAGCCGCGACGGCGCAGGGCCTCGATGCGATCTTCCAGTGGCGGGTGGCTCATCAGCAGGCCGGCCAGACCTTGCTTGAGGCCGCCGTTGATGCCGAAGGCGTTCAGGGTGTCGGGCATGTGCACCGGCACGCCTTGCTCCGAGCGCAGGCGCTGCAGGGCGCCGATCATCGCATTGGTGCCGGCCAGGCGGGCACCGGCTTCGTCGGCGCGGTATTCGCGTTTGCGCGAGAACCACATGACGATGATGCTGGCGAGGATGCCCAGGACCAGTTCGGCGACGATGGTCGCGATGTAGTAGGCGATGCCCTGGCCTTCTTCGTTCTTGAAGATCACCTTGTCGACGAAGTTGCCGATGATGCGGGCGAAGAACATCACGAAGGTGTTCACCACGCCCTGCACCAGCGCCAGGGTGACCATGTCGCCGTTGGCGACGTGGCCGATCTCGTGGGCCAGCACGGCACGTACTTCATCGGGCGAGAAGCGCTCCAGCAGGCCCTGGCTGACGGCGACCAGGGCGTCGTTGCGGTTCCAGCCGGTGGCGAAGGCGTTGGCCTCGTACGCCGGGAAGATGCCCACTTCCGGCATCTTGATGCCGGCTTCGCGGGACAGCTCCTCGACGGTCTGCAACAGCCATTGCTCGTGGCGGGTGCGCGGCTGGCTGATGATCTGGGTGCCGGTGCTCATCTTCGCCATCCACTTGGAGATGAACAGCGAGATCAGCGAGCCGGCAAAGCCGAACACGGCGCAGAAAATCAGCAGCTGGTCGAGCTTGAGGTCAACCCCGTTTGCCGCCATGAACCCATTGAAGCCGAACAGGCTCAGGGTAATGCTGGCAATCAGCACGACCGCAAGGTTGGTGGCTACAAACAGTAAGATGCGCATCATGGTTGTTACGGTCTCCTGACGGATAAAAATGTCACGTATGCGGGGTATATAAGGCGCGGGCCGTAGTGATTCAACCGGGCGACTATTTCAAACTGTGTACTTCTATGTATTACAGACGAAATCCGTCATCCCGCACGCCAGAGCGTCGAGGCTTACAAGAGGTGGGGGATTGATCTGAAAGGCCTGCGCTGAAGGGGCGCAGGCTTTTCCAGGATGCCTGTAGGTTACTGCTGATAAGTCTTCAGGAAGTTTCCGATACGGCCGATGGCCTGTTCCAGGTCATCGACCCGCGGCAGGGTGACCACGCGGAAGTGATCCGGCCACGGCCAGTTGAAGGCCGTGCCCTGGACGATCAACAGTTTTTCCGAGAGCAGCAGGTCGAGGACGAACTTCTCGTCGTTGTGGATCGGGCAGACTTTCGGGTCGATCCGCGGGAAGGCGTAGAGCGCGCCCATCGGCTTGACGCAGCTGACGCCAGGAATGTCGTTGAGCAGTTCCCAGGTGCGGTTGCGCTGCTCCAGCAGGCGGCCTGGCGGCAGGACCAGGTCGTTGATGCTCTGGTAGCCGCCCAGGGCAGTCTGGATCGCATGCTGGCTCGGCACGTTGGCGCACAGGCGCATGTTGGCCAGCATGTCGATGCCTTCGATGTAGCTCTGGGCGTGCTGCTTGGGCCCGGAGATGGCCAGCCAGCCGGAGCGGAAGCCCGCCACCCGGTAGGACTTGGACAGGCCGTTGAAGGTCAGGCAGAGCAGGTCCGGGGCCAGCGAGGCGGTGCTGATGTGCACGGCTTCATCGTAGAGGATCTTGTCGTAGATCTCGTCGGAGAACACCACCAGGTTGTGCTGGCGGGCCAGCTCCAGCATGCCCAGCAGCAGCTCGCGCGAGTACACCGCACCGGTCGGGTTGTTCGGGTTGATGATCACCAGGGCCTTGGTGTTGGAGGTGATCTTGGCCTTGATGTCGTCCAGGTCAGGGAACCAGTCGGCCTGCTCGTCGCACAGGTAGTGCACCGGGTTGCCGCCGGCCAGGCTCACGGCGGCGGTCCACAGCGGGTAGTCAGGGGCCGGGATCAGCACTTCGTCGCCGTTGTTGAGCAGCGCCTGCATCGACATCACGATCAGCTCGGAAACGCCGTTGCCCAGGTAGATGTCCTCGATGCCGACACCTTCGACCTGCTTTTGCTGGTAGTACTGCATCACCGCCTTGCGCGCGCTGAACAGGCCCTTGGAGTCGCTGTAGCCCTGGGCGGTCGGCAGGTTGCGGATCACATCCTGGAGGATTTCATCCGGCGCTTCGAAACCAAAGGGCGCCGGGTTGCCGATGTTCAGCTTGAGGATGCGGTGGCCTTCCTCTTCCAGGCGCTTGGCGTGCTTGAGCACCGGGCCGCGAATGTCGTAGCAGACATTGGCGAGCTTGTTCGATTTGCTGACCTGCATGATGTGATCCCGATTAGAAAAGATCGCCGCGCACTGCGCTGTGAAATCGTTTGAAATGCGTGTAACGCGGGTGCCAGACTGATGTCTGATGAGGCGCAATAATATACGTGCCGCCCGCGCTGTGGAAAAGACACCGTGCGGGGTTTTTAGTCTGCCGAGGCCTGCATATGGATAAGATCGAGAAAACCCTGGAAGAATGGCGCGCAATGCTCGACCCCGAGCAGTACCAGGTCTGTCGCCTCAAGGGCACCGAACGACCGTTCAGCGGCAAGTACAACGCCACCCGGACCGACGGCGTCTACCACTGCATCTGCTGCAATGCGCCGTTGTTCGACTCGAAGGCCAAGTTCGACTCCGGCTGCGGCTGGCCCAGCTTCTATGAGCCGATCGAGGACAGCGCGATGATCGAGATTCGCGACACCTCCCACGGCATGATCCGCACCGAAGTGACCTGCGCGCACTGTGACGCCCACCTGGGCCATGTATTTCCCGACGGTCCGCCGCCGACCGGGCTACGCTACTGCATCAACTCGGTCTGCTTGGACCTGGTTCCACGCTGACAGAGGAGTGACACGTCATGGCCGACTCGCTGCTGAACATTCCCTGCGTCACCCTGGGCGGTGAGCAGAAGGTCCTGGGCGATTTCCAGGGCAAGGCGCTGCTGGTGGTCAACACGGCCAGCCAGTGTGGTTTTACTCCGCAGTACAAGGGGCTTGAACAGCTCTGGCAGCGATACCGGGGCCAGGGCCTGGTGGTGCTGGGGTTTCCCTGCAACCAGTTCGGCAAGCAGGAGCCGGGGGATGCCCGGGAAATCGCCCAGTTCTGCGAGACCAATTTCGGCGTCAGCTTTCCGCTGTTTCGCAAGATCGAGGTCAATGGCGCCGGTGCCCACCCGCTGTTCGTCGAGTTGAAAAAACGTGCGCCGGGGCTGCTGGGCTCCCAGGGGATCAAATGGAACTTCACCAAGTTCCTGTTCGATCCGGCCAGTGGCAAGGTCACCCGCTATTCGCCGAGCACCAAGCCGGCGGCGCTGGTCGATTCGATCGAGAAGCTGCTCAGCTAGCGGTCAGCGGCACCCAGTGATCGATCAGGGCCAGCAGCTCTTCGCGACGGAAGGGCTTGGCCAGGTAGTCGCTCATACCCGCCGCCCGGCAGCGCTCACGCTCCTCGGGCATGGCGTTGGCGGTCAGGGCAACGATCGGCAGCTCCGGCCAGCGACCACTCTGGCGGATCTGCCGGCTGGCCTCGTAGCCATCCATGACCGGCATGTTGCAGTCCATCAGCACCAGGTCGAAATGGCCGCGCTCCAGATGTTCCAGGGCATCGGCGCCGTGGGCGGCGATGCTCACCTCGCAGCCGAGCTTGGCCAGCATGCCCTTGGCCACCAACTGGTTCACCGGGTTGTCCTCCACCAGCAGGATGCGGGCGCGGCGTTCACTGTGCAGGGCGCCGTCGTGGGCGGACGGGTGGATGCTGTCGGCACCTTGCAGGGTGCGGCGCAGGGCCTGGTACAGGGCGCTGCGTGCCAGTGGCCGGGCTTGTTGTTGCAATGGCGAAAGGTTCGCGGCCTGTTCGCCCGGGAGGAAGTTGCCGTAGGCGGTGACCAGCAGGATCGGCGCGTGGACATGGGGACGCAGGTCGAACAGGCTGTCCAGGTCGTCGGTGATCAGCAGGTCGGGTGAAACCTGACCCAAGGCCTGGGGGCTGTCATAACGCCGATAGTCCACGCCCCACGCCGGCAGCAATGTCTGCAGCAGTTCAGCCAGGCCGCTGCCGGCATTGCTGATGGCAGCGACACTGCCGCGCAGGCGGCCGACAGGGATGGCCGGGCTGTGGCTGGGCAGGGGCAGCTCGGCGCTGAACTGGCTGCCGAATCCGGCTTCGGAACTGATGCTCAGGCGGCCCTGCATGGCTTCGCACAAGTTGTTGGTCAAGGCCAGGCCCAGGCCGGTGCCGCCATATTGCCGGGTGATGCCGGCACCGGCCTGGGTGAAAGGCTGGAAAATCCGCACCTGGGCTTCCCGGGGAATGCCGATGCCGGTGTCGCAGACCTCCAGGCGCACTCCGGCATGGGTGGCGCTGAGGCGCACATCGACGCGGCCGAAACGGGTGAACTTGAGCGCGTTGGACAGCAGGTTGCTGACAATCTGCCGCACGCGGGTAGGGTCGCCCAGGACCATGGACGGAAAGTTCGGGTCGATCAGGCAGGTCAGCTCGACACTGGGGGCGGCATTCTGCGACAGCAGGTTGGCCGTGTCCTCGACCAGGGCGCCGAGGTCGAACGGGATGCGTTCGAGCTCCAGCTGGCCGGCGTCGAACTTGGACAGGTCGAGGATATCGTTGAGCAGCTCCACCAGGACTTTGCCCGAGTCGTGGGCGATCGACAGCTGCTGGCGTTGTTCGGCGTTGAGCGGGCTGTCCAGCGACAGCGCGATCATGCCCAGCAGGCCGTTGAGCGGGGTGCGGATCTCGTGGCTCATGTTGGCCAGGAATGCTGCCCGGGCCTGGGCCATGTCCAGGGCGCGGCGCCGGGCTTGTTCCAGTTCCTCGTTGGACTGGCTCAGGCGGGTGTTGCTGGCCTTCAGTTCATTGGTGCGCGCCGAGACGATGTTTTCCAGTTCGTTGAGGTAATCGGTCAGGCGGTTTTCGGCGTTGCGCCGTTGCTCGATCTCGGTGGCCATGCTGACGAACTGCTGGTTGGCGACCTTGACCAGCACACCGATCTCATCGTGCTCGTGGCCAGGCGGGTAGGACAGCTTCGAGCGAGCCGGATGGCGCGTGTTGCTGCTGGCCAGGGCGCTGATCACCCGGACCAGCGGCTGGGTCAGCATGATGTAGAACAGCACCAGCAAGATGCCGGTGAGGATCAGGCTGCGTATGAAACCATTGAGCAAGGTGACTTCGGCGCGCTTGAGGAAGCGGCTGCCAAACGGAAAGGTATCGACTTCCAGGTACAGGGTGCCCAGGTAGTCGTCCGGCATGTGGCTGAGCAGCAGTGAATCCTGGAACTGGCGGCTTTCATCGAAGAGAAAGTCGCTGATGAAGCGATAGCTGCTTTCCTGGCGGGGACGCTGGGCGTCGGCCAGTACCGTGTCGGTGTTGTCGACCAGCCTGGCGCGGGTGATCGCCGGCGATTGCAGCAGGCCGGCGGTGAGTTCCTGGGCCAGCTCGGCATCGATGTTGTAGGCGATCCGCGAGGCCGGGTTGTGGCTGATTTGCAGCAGGGCCTGCATCTCGCGGTTGATGGAGGCGTCTTCGCTGGCATAATCGATGCCGATCTGGATGAGACTGAGCAATGTACCCAGGATGAAGCCGACCAGGACCGTCAGCCGGGCTTGCTTGTAGGACAGGCGATTGGTGAACTTGATATCCATGAGTCCCGAGCCAGTTTCACGTTCCGTGCGCTGCGAAGCATAGCCGATCAGTCCCGGCTGCTGGCACGCCCTGTCACACATTCAGCAGTGCCGTTGTCCTTGAAACCGTCTGAGGAAGCCTTGTGGACTCTCGTTTGAATGCATTCCTGGAGCGTGCCGAAACCGTGCTCGCCCGTCTTGAACCCCTGTTGCCGGCACTGCGCCCGGAGATCGACTGGAACCACTGCCTGGCTGCGCGCTGGCAGCGTGATGGCCGCAGCGGTTATCTGCTGCCGCTTGAGGTCAGCCTGGACATGCGTCTGTCCGACCTGATCGGGGTCGACTTGCAGCGTGATCAGTTGGGGCGCAACACTCGCCAGTTCCTCGACGGCATGCCGGCCAACCACGCGCTGCTGTGGGGCTCGCGCGGCACTGGCAAGTCGTCGCTGGTCCGCGCCTTGCTGGCCGAACACGCCCAGGCGGGCCTGCGCCTGATCGAGATCGAGCGCGATCACCTGGCCGACCTGCCACGGGTGGTTGAGCAACTGAGCAAGCTGCCCCAGCGTTTCGTGCTGTTTTGTGACGACCTGTCGTTCGAAGCCGGGGAGGGCGATTACCGGGTGCTCAAGAGCGTGCTCGACGGCTCCCTCGAGCAGGCACCGGACAATGTATTGTTGTACGCCACCTCGAACCGTCGGCACCTGGTGCCGGAAAAACAGAGCGACAACGAAAACTGGAAGATGGTCGACGGCGAGCTGCACCCCAACGAGGCGGTGGAAGACAAGATTGCCCTGTCCGACCGCTTCGGCCTGTGGCTGTCGTTCTACCCGTTCACCCAGGAACACTTTCTCGATGTTGTCGAGCACTGGATCAGTGAACTGGCCAAGGGGCCGGGGCTGGTCTGGCAGCGCGACGAAACCCTGGAAAAAGCCGCTGTGCGCTGGGCAACCGGCCGCGGCAACCGTAATGGCCGTTGTGCCTATCAGTTCGCCCGGTACTGGGTAGGACTGCAACTGTTGGAGCAAAAACGATGATCGACCTCAATGCTGCCGGCGCGGGCCTGGAAGGCTACGGCCTGCTCGCGGCGCAGCTGGAAGCCCTGTTCGCCGACGAACGCGACTTCATTGCCAATGCCGCGCAGTTCTCGGCCTTTCTGTACAGCCAGGTCGAGGACCTGAACTGGGCGGGGTTCTACCTCAATCGCAATGAAGAGCTGGTGCTGGGGCCTTTCCAGGGCCAGGTGGCTTGCGTGCGCATTCCATTCGGTCGCGGCGTGTGCGGTGCCGCTGCAGCCAGTCGCCAGACCCAGCGGGTCGAAGACGTGCATGCCTTTCCCGGGCATATCGCCTGCGACAGTGCGTCGAACAGCGAGCTGGTGATTCCGTTGGTCAAGGACGGGCGCTTGATTGGCGTGCTGGACCTGGACAGTCCGAAACTGGCGCGTTTCAGTGAGGCGGATCAGGCGGGGCTTGAGCGTCTGGCACAGATTTTCCTGCGCCTGACCGATTGCTGACGACCGCTATGCGGTCGATCGCAGGCTTCGCCAGCTCCCACCAGGTTGTAGGAGCAACTGTCTTTGTGGGGGCTGGCGAAGCCTGCGATGGGGGTTATCAGTCGTAGATGACTTTCTTCTTCCAGTCTTCGCTGGTGTCGGTCTTCAGGCCTTCGGTCAGCTCGTTGACCTCATCCTCGGCCGGCTCCAGCTGGCTCAATACCTGGGCATTGGCCCGGGCCAGCAGTTTTTCCATGTATTCGAGCTGTTCACGGTAGAGCGCAGGGTCCTGCTGCTTGCGCAGGTACTGGACGCCGCGTTCGAACGCCAGGCGGGCATGGCCGGGCTGGCTCTGTTGCAGCGCCTGTTGCCCCTGGTTGTTGAAGAACTCGATATGCAGCAGTACCAGGATGTGGCGAATCTCCTTGATCCAGTGCTTGGCCTCGGTGGTCGGCAGGAAGCCTTCCTGGGCGGCGCGGGTGATCTGGTTGTGCATGCCTTCGAGCAGAAAACGCACATCCTTGGCCCGGGCCTCGGTCTGGATCGGGGAGGGCGGGTTGTTGACCGGCAGCGACTCACCCTGGGCGATCAGGCCTTCGAGTTCGGCGATGCGTGCACGGATCTCGCGGCTGTTCTTGTCCAGGGCCAACTGGCGCTGGTTGAGGTTCAGTTCGAGGCGGGTCAGCAGCAGCTTGAGGGCCGGGGTCATCAACTGGCCGGGGAAGGTTTCGGTGATCTCACCACAGCGGCGCAAACGGTCGGCCAGCTCGATCTTGAGTCGGGCGCGCTCGAGCTTGTTGTTCTCGACCACATTGTTGAGGTAGCCGATCACGATCAATAGTGCGATCCCCGCCACGATAAGCAGGGTGATCATTAGTGGTGTCACCGATAACGCCTCATACAGGATGATTTACCGTTCGAGTGTAGTGGCTAAGCATTTGGGCGGATAGGGTTGTTTGGCGGTTCTCGGGGGCTCCCTGATAGCGTTTTGCTGGTAGCCTGCCGCAGGCACGCGGGTTTGAGCCAGGGCCGGGTGTCAGAAAATAAACGCCAAAGCCCAGGCGCGCATAACCGCGTACAGCATTGCAAAGCACCGGGAAGTCATTGATTTAAATAAATTTATACAGAGGGGTTGACGACCTCTCAAAGCATCCCTAGAATGCGCGCCACTTGCAGCGTAAAGCACACAGCGAAACGCGGCAGGGAGTGAATGTTGTAGTGTGTCCCCTTCGTCTAGTGGCCTAGGACACCGCCCTTTCACGGCGGTAACAGGGGTTCGAGTCCCCTAGGGGACGCCAATGCGGGAATAGCTCAGTTGGTAGAGCACGACCTTGCCAAGGTCGGGGTCGCGAGTTCGAGTCTCGTTTCCCGCTCCAGTTTACAAAGGCTTTGCTTAACGGCAGGGCTTGTTAAAGAATCCAGGGTCTTGCCTTAAGGTTTGATCCGGATAACTGAAGCATGTTTTACATGTTTCGGGCGTCGTCCCCTTCGTCTAGTGGCCTAGGACACCGCCCTTTCACGGCGGTAACAGGGGTTCGAGTCCCCTAGGGGACGCCATTTTTGCGGGAATAGCTCAGTTGGTAGAGCACGACCTTGCCAAGGTCGGGGTCGCGAGTTCGAGTCTCGTTTCCCGCTCCAGATTTGGCGTCGCAGTACCCAAGGTACTGCATGCGTTGGAAAGAGGGTGTTTACACTTTCTTTCCTGCCGGTTAATCCGGTTGCTTCAAGATTTGCGGGAATAGCTCAGTTGGTAGAGCACGACCTTGCCAAGGTCGGGGTCGCGAGTTCGAGTCTCGTTTCCCGCTCCAAATAAAGAAACGCCGTTCGATTGAACGGCGTTTTTTTTCGTCTCGATTTTTTCGCGCCTGTCAGGCGACAGGGCAGACGTGTGCCCTGCGCGCCTTCGCAGGTCAATGCTTGCTGTCGTCGTCCGACAGGCTCAACAGCTGCTTTTCCTGGTTCCAGTCAAACGGCTCATCGTTCTGCTCGGCCTCGTAGCGGCGCTCTTCCAGGGTCTGGTAGACCTGCAGCTCTTCGTCGGGCATGTAGTGCAGGCAGTCGCCGCCGAAGAACCACAGCAGGTCGCGTGGCACCAGGTGGGCGATCTGTGGGTAGCGCTGGATCACCTGGCACATCAGGTCCTGGCCCAGGTATTGGCTCTCCAGGGGATCGACGGGCAATTGCGCGCGCAGTTCATCGAATCGCTCCATGAACAAGGCATGGCTCTCTTCCGGGACCTGCTCGGCTTCACCCAGGGCGACCAGGATACTGCGCAGGTGATCGAGCAGAAGGAGGTGATACTCCAGATGTGGGTTGGCCATGGGGCGATCCTCTTGAGCAAAAAAACGGGCGCGGGAGTATACGGCTCCCGGCGCCCTGTGTCCCGACCGTTAACGAATTTTACCGGGCGTGGGCAGCAGATCCTCCTGGTTGAAGGCATCGACATCGATGACGGCGCGGCGGGCGGCTTCGGTGGCCTGCAGGGTTTGTGCTTCGCCGGCTTGCAGCACGCCGGCCTCCAGCGCGGCCTCGATCCGGGATTGCCCGGGAGCGCTGTTGAACTGGCCGTTCTTGTGCGCCTGATGCAGTTTTTCGTACAGCGGCGCGGCTTCATCGAGCAAGGTGCTGGCGTGCTGCAGGGCGCCGACCGGGTCGTCGGCATCCTGCGGCCGGTAGCAGCCGACTAGCAGCGCCTCCAGCGCCGGGTCGCCCTTGGCCCGGCCGATCAGTGCCGCCACCTCGGCGTCCAGTTCGTCGCCCGGCCCGGTATGCCGGCGGCCAAACGGAAACACCACCAGGCGCAGGGCGCAGCCAAGGAAGCGATTGGGGAAGTTGTCGAGCAGCCGGTCCAGGGCTTTCTCGGCCTGGCCCAGGCTTTCTTCCATGGCCCAGCGCAGCAGCGGTTGCAGGTGCTCGGCAGAACCCAGGTCGTGGTAGCGCTTGAGCGCCGCAGAGCTCAGGTAGAGGTGGCTCAGCACATCGCCCAGGCGCGCCGACAGGCGTTCGCGACGCTTGAGTTCACCACCCAGCAGCATCATGCACAGGTCGGCCAGCAGGGCGAAGGCCGCCGCCTGGCGATTGAGGGCGCGGAAGTAGCCCTGGCTCAGGGCATCACCCGGTACTTTCTCGAAATGCCCCAGGCCCAATCCCAGTACCAGGGTGCTGGCCGCGTTGCCAACGGCAAAGCCGATGTGGCGCATCAGCAACGAGTCGAACTCCCTGAGTGCCTGGTCGTGGTCCTCGCGAGCCGCCAGGGCCATTTCCTTGAGCACGAAAGGATGGCAGCGGATCGCACCCTGGCCGAAGATCATCAGGTTGCGCGAGAGGATGTTGGCGCCCTCGACGGTGATGGAGATCGGTGCGCCTTGCCAGGCGCGCCCCAGGTAGTTGTTCGGGCCCATGATGATGCCCTTGCCGCCGTGCACGTCCATGGCGTGCTGGATGCATTCGCGGCCGCGTTCGGTCAGATGGTACTTGAGGATGGCCGACAACACCGAGGGCTTTTCGCCCAGGTCCACCGCCTTGGCCGTCAGCAGGCGGGCGCTGTCCATCAGGAAGGCGTTGCCGCCGATGCGCGCCAGTGATTCCTGGATGCCTTCGAAGGCGGCCAGCGGCACGTTGAACTGCTCGCGGATCCGCGCGTACTGGCCGGTGACCAGGCTGGCGTACTTGGCGGCACCGGTGCCGGCTGCCGGCAGGGAAATCGAGCGGCCTACCGACAGGCAGTTCATCAGCATCATCCAGCCCTTGCCCAGCATGGCCTGGCCGCCGATGAGGAAATCCAGCGGAATGAACACGTCCTTGCCGCTGTTGGGGCCGTTCATGAAGGCCGCTCCCAGGGGCAGGTGACGCTGGCCGATCTCGACGCCGGGGGTGTCGGTGGGGACCAGGGCCAGGCTGATGCCCAGTTCTTCCTCTTCGCCCAGCAGGTGGTCTGGGTCGTAGGCCTTGAACGCCAGGCCCAGCAAGGTCGCCACCGGGCCGAGGGTGATGTAGCGCTTTTCCCAGTTCAGGCGCAGGCCGATGACTTCTTCACCTTGCCACTGGCCCTTGCAAACGATCCCGGTGTCGGGCATGGCCCCGGCATCGGAGCCGGCCAGGGGGCCGGTGAGGGCGAAGCAGGGGATGTCGTCGCCGCGGGCCAGGCGCGGCAGGTAGTGATTGCGTTGCTCGTCGGTGCCGTAGTGCAGCAGCAGTTCCGCAGGGCCCAGGGAGTTGGGCACCATGACGGTGGAGGCCAGGTCGCCGCTGCGGGTGGCCAGCTTCATGGCCACCTGTGAGTGGGCATAGGCCGAGAAACCCTTGCCGCCGTACTCCCTGGGGATGATCAGGGCGAAGAAGCCATTGGCCTTGATGTGCTCCCAGGCGGCTGCCGGCAGGTCAAGGTCCTGGCCGATCTGCCAGTCGCTGACCATGGCGCAGAGCGCTTCGGTGGGGCCGTCGATAAAGGCCTGTTCCTCTTCGCTCAGCTGCGCCTTGGGGTAGCCGAGCAAGGTGTTCCAGTTCGGCCGGCCGCTGAACAGTTCGCCATCCCACCACACGGTGCCGGCATCGATGGCCTCGCGTTCGGTTTGCGACATCGGCGGCAGGGTGCGCCGGAACCAGCCGAACAACGGCCCGCTGAATACCTTGCGGCGCAGTTCGGGCAGCAGTACCAGCGCGGCCTTGGCGGCCAGCACCAGCCAGAAAATTGCCAGCAGCCAGCCGGGCGCATGGCTGAAGATGCCCATCAGCACCAGGTACGCTGCGAGCATGGCCAGCGCCGGCACGGCGGCGATACGCCGGTGGGCCAGGTAGGCCGCACCGATCACCAGAACCACTATCCACAACAGCAACATAATCCTTCCTCCGTGAATCCAGGGCGTCGGCCGATCCCTCAGAGCTTAGTCCGCATCTGCAGGTCGGCCTGTCTGAACAGTGACAGGCCATGACTGCAGGCGTTCACCCCGGCGATTGCCAGGGTCGATGTCTGGAGTAGACTGGGCGCCCCGCCTACCCATAAGGACGTCGTCATGCTCAAGATCTGGGGCCGAAAGAATTCGACCAATGTCAGGAAGGCACTGTGGTGCGCAGAAGAGTTGGGGCTGGAATACCAATCGATCGATGCCGGTGGTGCCTTCGGCCTGGTCAACGAGCCTGAATACCGTGCACTCAATCCCAATGGCCTGGTGCCGATGATCGAGGACCAGGGCCTGGTGCTCTGGGAGTCCAACGCCATCGTGCGCTACCTGTCGGCGCAATATGGCCGGGATTCGGGCTGGTACGCCGAGGATCCGCGCCAGCGCGCCGAGGCCGACAAGTGGATGGATTGGGCCACTTCGTCCCTGGCCACGCCGTTCCGCCCGCTGTTCTGGGGCATCCTGCGCACGCCGGCCGAGCAGCGCGACTGGGTGGCGATCAATGCCGCGCACAAGACCTGCGCGCAGTTGCTGTCGATTGCCGACCAGGCCCTGGCCGAACGTCCCTACCTGTCGGGCGAGCAACTGGGAATGGGCGACATCCCCCTGGGCTGCTTCGCCTACGCCTGGTTCGAGATGCCCATCGAGCGTCCCGAAATGCGTCACCTGCGCGCCTGGTACGAGCGCCTGCAGGAGCGGCCGGCCTTCCAGGCGGCGGTGATGACCGCCTTGACCTGATCACAACGGTCAATCTGATAGTTACTATCGATACTCATGACTGTACTTGTATGACCTGGACAAGCACCATGCTCATATACGTTGCGGTCGGCCTGCCCGACCGCGTTCCGAACCTTCGATACTGGTACATGACCCGCTATGAGTTCTGCTCTGTCCATAAGGCAGCTAACCAAAACCTACGGCAACGGTTTCCAGGCCCTCAAAGGCATTGACCTGGATGTCGCCGAAGGTGACTTCTTTGCTTTGCTCGGCCCAAACGGTGCTGGCAAGTCGACCACCATCGGCATCCTCTCGACCCTGGTCAACAAGACCAGCGGCAGCGTGAGCGTCTTCGGCCACGACCTGGACCGCAAGCCCGCCGCGCTCAAGCGCAGCATCGGCGTGGTGCCGCAGGAGTTCAACTTCAACCAGTTCGAGAAGACCTTCGACATCGTCGTGACCCAGGCCGGTTACTACGGCATTCCGGCCAAGGTGGCCAAGGAGCGCGCCGAGAAGTACCTGACCCAGCTGGGCCTGTGGGACAAGCACGATGTGCCGTCGCGTTCGCTGTCCGGCGGCATGAAGCGGCGCCTGATGATCGCCCGGGCGCTGATCCACGAGCCGCGCCTGCTGATCCTCGATGAGCCGACCGCGGGTGTGGATATCGAGCTGCGCCGTTCGATGTGGAGCTTCCTCACCGAGCTGAACCAGCAGGGCATTACCATCATCCTCACCACCCACTACCTGGAAGAAGCCGAGCAGCTGTGCCGTCACATCGGCATCATCGATCACGGCACCATCGTCGAGAACACCAGCATGCGTGAGTTGCTGGGCAAGCTGCATGTCGAGACCTTCCTGCTCGACCTCAAGCAGGAGCTGGCCCAGGCGCCGACGCTGATCGGCTACCCGTGCCGCCTGGTCACCCCCAATACCCTGGAGGTGCAGGTGGACAAGGGCGTGGACAACGAAGCCGGCATCACCGGGCTGTTCAGCCAGCTGGCGGTACAGAACATCGAGGTACAGAGCCTGCGCAACAAGACCAACCGCCTGGAGGAGCTGTTCGTGTCCCTGGTCGAGAAAAACCTGGCGAAGGTGGCGGTATGAGTTCGGAGCTGAGCGCCAACCTGGTCGCCCTCAATACCATTGTCTACCGTGAAGTACGTCGTTTTACCCGGATCTGGCCGCAAACCCTGCTGCCCCCGGCGATCACCATGGTCCTGTACTTCGTCATCTTCGGTAACCTGATCGGCCGGCAGATCGGCGACATGGGTGGCTTCACCTACATGGAGTACATCGTGCCGGGGCTGATCATGATGTCGGTGATCACCAACTCCTACGGCAACGTGGTGTCGAGTTTCTTCGGCAGCAAGTTCCAGCGCTCGATCGAAGAGCTGATGGTCTCGCCGGTATCGCCGCATACCATCCTCATCGGCTACACCCTGGGTGGCGTGCTGCGCGGCCTGGCGGTGGGGGTGATCGTCACCTTGCTGTCGCTGTTCTTCACCGACCTGCAAGTGCACCACCTGGGCGTGACCGTGCTGGTGGTGTTGCTCACGGCGACCATCTTCTCGTTGCTCGGTTTCATCAATGCGGTGTTTGCGCGCAACTTCGACGATATCTCGATCATTCCGACCTTCGTCCTGACGCCGCTGACCTACCTGGGTGGGGTGTTCTATTCGATCAACCTGCTGCCGCCGTTCTGGCAGACCGTGTCGCTGGCCAACCCGGTGCTGCACATGGTCAACTCGTTCCGCTACGGCATTCTCGGCGTGTCGGATATCCGCATCGGCGTGGCCATCGCCTTCATGCTGGTAGCCACTGCCGTGCTGTATGTCGGCTGCGCCCGGTTACTGGTCAGCGGCCGAGGAATGCGCACCTGACACCTTTTGCTTGCGCCGGCGCCACTGCCGGCCTACCCACCAGCGCCAATAGAGCATGGTCAGGCAGTAGGCCAGGGCGCCGAGCAGCAGGCCGCACACCACCGAGCCCAGCAGGAACGGCTGCCACAGGGTCGACAGCTGGTCGGTGATCCACTCGAAGGTCAGTTCCTCGGGCAAGGTCCTGGGCGGAATCTGCATCAGCCATGCGCCCATCTGGTAGGTGCAGTAGAACACCGGCGGCATGGTGAACGGGTTGGTCAGCCACACCAGGCTGACGGCAATCGGCATGTTGCCGCGCACCAGGATCGCCAGGCTTGCGGCCAGCAGCATCTGCATCGGTATCGGGATGAACGCCGCGAAAAGACCGACAGCCATTGCTCGCGCCACCGAGTGCCGATTCAGGTGCCAGAGGTTCGGGTCGTGCAACAGCCGGCCGAGAAAGCGTAAGGATTTGTGTTCCCTGATGCTGGTCGGGTCGGGCATGTAGCGTTTGAAGAGACGACGCGGCATGTAGGCTCTCGACTGTAGGAAGATGGCAAGTATGCACGGATTCTAAAAGCGCCCATTACAGACTTTGTGACAATTATTGAGCGAGCACCCGCTGCCAGTGATCTAAGCCTCAGAAGGTGAATCGCTTCTGGAGCTTCAAGCCATGCGCACAGGGATGTTGGCGCTTGCACTGGGGCTGTTGTGCCTGGGCGCTCTGCCGGTGTTGCCATCGGTCGGGATGCTGGTGGTCATCGCCCTGGTCGGTCTTTGTTGTTTGCCCTGGCGGGCTCGTCCGCTGGGGCTGTTCCTGTTGGGCCTGAGCTGGGCCTGCCTGTCGGCGCAGCAGGCACTGGATGATCGCCTGGATTCCGCCCTCGATGGCCGCACCCTGTGGCTGGAGGGCCGGGTCAGCGGCCTGCCGGAGCAGGGCGCTCGAGCAGTACGCTTCGAACTTGACGATCCCTGGTCGCGGCGGGCGCAGTTGCCGCAACGCCTGCAACTGAGCTGGTTTGGCGGGCCGACGGTAGCCAGTGGCGAGCGCTGGCGCCTGGCAGTCACGCTCAAGCGCCCCCAGGGTTTGCTCAACCCTCATGGTCCGGATCGCGAGGCGGCCCTGCTGGCCCGGCGCATCGGCGCCACGGGCAGCGTGAAGGCCGGCGAGCGCCTGGAAGCTGCCGGGCCGGCCTGGCGCAACGACCTGCGTCAGCGGTTGTTGGCGGTGCAGGCCCAGGGCCGCGAGGCGGCGCTGGTGGCCCTGGTGCTGGGGCATGGCGCCGGCCTTGCCCGGGAGGACTGGCAGACGCTGCAGGCCACGGGCACGGTGCATCTGCTGGTGATCTCCGGTCAGCATGTCGGGTTGCTGGCGGGGCTGGTCTATGGACTGGTCGCCGGGTTGGCGCGGCTGGGCCTGTGGCCGCGGGCCGTGCCCTGGTTGCCCTGGGCCTGTGCCGCAGCCTTCGGTGCGGCGCTTGGCTATGGCGGGCTGGCCGGCTTTCAGGTGCCGGTACAGCGCGCCTGCCTGATGTTGGCGGTGGTGTTGCTCTGGCGCCTGCGCTATCGCCATCTGGGCGTGGGTGTGCCGCTGTTGCTGGCGCTCGATGCGGTATTGCTGTGGGAGCCGCTGGCCAGCCTGCAGCCGGGGTTCTGGTTGTCCTTCGTCGCCGTCGCGGTGCTGATCTTTACCTTCAGCGGTCGTTTAGGCGCCTGGAACCCCTGGCTGGCCTGGGGCAGGGCGCAATGGATGATCGCTGTCGGCCTGCTGCCAGCGCTGCTGGCGCTGGGCCTGCCGGTCAGCCTCAGTGCGCCGGTGGCCAACTTGATCGCCGTGCCCTGGGTCAGCCTGGCGGTATTGCCGCTGGCGCTGCTGGGTACCCTGTTATTGCCCCTGCCGGTACTGGGCGAAGCCATGCTGTGGCTGGCGGGCGGGTTGCTCGATGGATTGTTTCGCCTACTGGCGGCAATGGCCCATTGGCGCCCGGCCTGGGTGCCGGAGCCGGTGCCATGGCTGGTCTGGGGCCTGTTGACCCTGGGGGTGCTGTTGCTGCTGTTGCCCCGCGGCCTGCCGATGCGGGTGCTGGGCTGGCCCTTGCTGCTGCTGGCGGTATTTGCGCCGAGGGAGCGGGTGCCGCACGGGCAGGTCGAGGTCTGGCAACTGGACGTCGGCCAGGGCCTGGCGTTGGTCCTGCGTACCCGTCACCACACGCTGCTGTATGACGCAGGCCCTGCCTTGGCCGACCAGGACCTGGGCGAGCGGATCGTGCTGACGACCTTGCACAAGCTGGGCGTGAGCGCGGTCGATCTGATGCTGCTCAGCCATGCCGACGCCGATCATGCTGGCGGTGCGCCGGCGGTACAGCGCGGATTGCCGGTGCGCAGCGTGGTCGGCGGTGAGGCGGCCAGGCTGCCAGCCGTCTTGCAGGCCCAGCCCTGTGCAAGCGGACGGCAGTGGCAATGGGACGGTGTGAGTTTCTCGCTCTGGCAGTGGCGGGGCGCGGGTGACAGCAACCAGGAGTCCTGCGTGCTGCTGGTCGAGGCGGGCGGCGAGCGCCTGTTGCTGACCGGCGATTTGGACGCTGCCGGCGAGCGGGCCTGGACCCGGGACTGGCAGGCCACCCGGATCGACTGGCTGCAGGCGCCGCACCACGGCAGTCGCAGTTCATCCAGCCAAGCCCTGCTGGATGCCACGACGCCGCGCGGTGTGCTGATTTCCCGTGGCCGCTACAACGCCTTCGGCCACCCCCATGCCGAGGTCATGGAACGCTACCGGACCAATGGCGTCGAAGCCTTCGACAGCGCTGTACATGGTGCGCTACGCCTGCAACTGGGGGCTTTCGGCAGGCCGTCGGGGCTGCGCGAGCAGCGGCGCTTCTGGCGCCAGCCCGGTTGACGACCTTCGGCAGATGAGCGTGCAGGGGTCCTATGGTAGAGTTACGGACTTTTTCAAGGGGATGCTTACTGTGTGGGAATTGGTCAAGTCCGGTGGTTGGATGATGCTGCCGATCATTCTGAGTTCCATCGCCGCCATGGCTATCGTCGCCGAGCGCCTCTGGACCCTGCGCGCCAGCCGGGTCACTCCACCGCACCTGCTGGGCCAGGTGTGGATGTGGATCAAGGACAAGCAATTGACCAGTGACAAGCTCAAGGCCCTGCGCGCCGATTCGCCGCTGGGCGAGATCCTTGCCGCCGGCCTTGCCAACTCCCGTCATGGTCGCGAGATCATGAAGGAGTGCATCGAGGAAGCCGCCGCCCGGGTGATCCACGAACTGGAGCGCTACATCAACGCCCTGGGCACCATCGCCGCCATGGCGCCGTTGCTGGGCCTGCTGGGTACGGTGCTCGGCATGATCGACATTTTCAGCGCCTTCATGGGTACCGGCATGGCAGCCAATGCCTCGGTGCTGGCTGGTGGTATTTCCAAGGCCCTGATCACTACGGCTGCCGGTCTGATGGTCGGTATTCCGTCGGTGTTCTTCCACCGTTTCCTGCAGCGACGCATCGACGAGCTGGTGGTCGGCATGGAGCAGGAGGCGATCAAGCTGGTCGAAGTGGTGCAGGGCGACCGTGAAGTCGACCTGGCCGAGGGCAAGGCGTGAAATTCCGGCGCAAGCCACGGGAGACCGTGGACATCAACCTGGCCTCGTTGATCGATGTGGTGTTCATCCTGCTGCTGTTCTTCGTGGTGACCACCACCTTCACCCGCGAAACCCAGTTGCGCGTCGAGCTGCCCGAGTCGGTCAGCGGCGCGCCGGCACCGGACGACGAACCCAAGCGCCTGGATATCACCATCAGCGCCGACGGCATCTATTCGGTGAACAACAACCTGTTGCCCAGGAGCGACCTGGCGACCCTGACCGAAGCCCTGCAGAAAGAATCTGCCGGTGATACCAAACTGCCGTTGTCGATCAGCGCCGACGGCAAGACCCCGCACCAGGCGGTGGTCACTGCCATGGATGCGGCCGGTAAGCTCGGTTTCAGCCAGTTGCGCATGACCACGGTCGAGGCGGCTCAGGGGACACCCTGATGGCCCTTGCCGATCGCCTGCTTGCCGCCTGGTACGATGGCCATCCGGCACTGGCGCTGCTGCGTCCGCTGGAGGCGCTCTACCGCCGGGTGGTGTTGCGCAAGCGCGCCCGCTTCCTGAGCGGGGAGAGCGCCAGCTACCGGGCAGCGGTGCCAGTGATCGTGGTGGGCAACATCACCATCGGTGGCACCGGCAAGACCCCGATGATCCTCTGTCTGATCGAGCATTGCCGCCAGCAAGGCCTGCGGGTTGGCGTGGTCAGTCGCGGCTACGGCGCCAAGCCACCGCAACTGCCCTGGCGGGTGACGGCCGGGCAGGACGCCAGCGAAGCGGGTGATGAGCCGTTGCTGATCGTGCAGCGCACCGGCGTGCCGCTGATGATCGATCCGGACCGTTCCCGCGCCGTGCAGGCACTGCTGGCCAGCGAGGTGCTGGACCTGATCCTCTGCGACGACGGCATGCAGCATTATCGCCTGGCCCGGGACCTGGAGCTGGTGCTGATCGACGCTGCCCGCGGCCTGGGCAATCGCCGCTGCCTGCCCGCCGGCCCCCTGCGCGAGCCGGTGGAGCGTCTGCAGGAAGTGGATGCGCTGCTCTACAATGGCGCTGTTGCCGACCGCGACGATGGCTTCGCCTTTACCCTCAGGCCCAGCGCGCTGGTCAACCTGCGCAGTGGCGAACGGGTGGGGCTTGAACATTTTGCGCCTGGCCAGGCCGTGCACGCAGTGGCCGGCATCGGTAACCCGCAACGTTTCTTCAATACCCTGCAAGGGCTAAACTGGCGGCCAGTACCGCATGCCTTTGCCGATCACGCGCAGTACAACGCCGAGGCCCTGAGCTTCTCGCCTTCGCTGCCGCTGATCATGACCGAGAAGGACGCGGTCAAATGCCGTGCCTTCGCCGCTGACGACTGGTGGTACCTGGCGGTCGACGCCGTGCCGTCCCCGGCCTTCCTGGCCTGGTTCGACGGCCAGCTAGAGCGTTTGTTGCAGGCATCGCCACAGCCCTGATTGCTTTCTTTTTCCGGCCACCGGCCTCAAGGAATACCCATGGACACCAAACTGCTCGATATCCTGGCTTGCCCGATCACCAAGGGCCCGCTCAAGCTCAGCGCCGACAAGACCGAGCTGATCAGCAAGGGCGCAGGCCTGGCTTACCCGATCCGCGACGGCATCCCGGTGATGCTGGAAAGCGAGGCCCGTACCCTGAGCGATGACGAGCGCCTGGATAAATGAGCCTGAATTACACAGTGGTCATTCCCGCACGGCTGCGATCCACTCGCCTGCCGGGCAAACCGTTGCTGCCGATTGCCGGCAAGCCGATGATCCAGCATGTCTGGGAACAGGCACGCAAGAGCGGCGCGAGCCGTGTGGTGATCGCCACCGACGACGCCGGTATCTACCAGGTGTGCGAGGCCTTTGGTGCCGAAGTGCTGATGACCCGTGAAGACCACGAGTCGGGCACCGATCGCCTGGCAGAAGTAGCCACCAAGCTGGGCCTGGCCGCCGACGCCATCGTGGTCAACGTGCAAGGCGACGAGCCGTTGATCCCGCCGGTGATCATCGATCAGGTGGCGGCTAACCTCGCGGCACACCCTGAAGCCGGTATCGCCACCCTGGCCGAACCGATCAGCGATGTCGGCGCCGTGTTCAATCCCAATGCGGTCAAGGTGGTCAGCGACTGCAATGGCCTGGCGCTGACCTTCAGCCGCGCGCCGTTGCCCTACGCGCGTGATGCCTTTGCAAAAAACCGCGACGCGTTGCCTGCGGGCGTGCCGTACCGTCGCCACATCGGCATGTATGCCTACCGTGCCGGCTTTCTCCACGACTTCGTCGGCTGGGGCCCATGCTGGCTGGAGCAGACCGAATCGCTGGAGCAGCTGCGTGCCCTCTGGCACGGCGTGCGTATCCATGTCGCCGATGCCTTCGAGGCGCCGCCGGTGGGCGTGGACACGCCTGAAGACCTGGAGCGCGTACGGCGCTTGCTGGAGGCCTGATGCGGGTTCTGTTTGTCTGCCTGGGCAACATCTGTCGTTCGCCCACGGCCGAAGGCGTGCTGCGCCACCAGTTGCAGGCCGAAGGCCTGGATGCACTGATCGAAGTGGCCTCGGCCGGCACCGGTGACTGGCATGTCGGCAAGCAGCCCGACAGCCGCACCCGCCGCGCGGCCCAGCTGCGCGGTTACGACCTGTCGCAGCAACGCGCCCAGCAGGTGCGTGCTTCGCATTTCAACGACTACGACCTGATCCTGGCCATGGACAAGAGCAACCTTGGCCATCTGCAGGCCATGCGGCCGGCAGGGGCGAAGGCCGAGCTGGACTTGTTCCTGCGCCGCTTCGACGGCGTGCTGGATGAGGTGCCAGATCCTTACTACGGCGGCGAACAAGGCTTCGAGCAGGTGCTGGACCTGATCGAAGCGGCCTGCCAGCGGTTGGTCATCGAACTCAAGGGACGTCTATGAGCGGGCAGTGGCAGGAACAGGTATCGCTCAAGCCTTACAACACCTTCGGCATCGATGTGAAGGCGCGCTACTTCACCCAGGCGCATAACGATGCGGACGTCCGTGATGCCCTGGCAGAGGCGGCGCGCCAGCAGGTTCCGGTGCTGGTGATCGGTGGCGGCAGCAATCTGCTGCTGACGACGGATGTGCAGGCCCTGGTGCTGCGTATGGCGAGCAGCGGGCTACGCATCCTTGCCGACGACGGCGAGCGGGTGATTGTCGAAGCCGAGGCCGGCGAGCCCTGGCATCCCTTCGTCCAGTGGAGTCTGGCCCAGGGCCTGGCGGGCCTGGAAAACCTCAGCTTGATCCCGGGCACGGTCGGCGCTGCGCCGATGCAGAACATCGGTGCCTACGGGGTCGAGATCAAGGATGTGTTTGTCAGCCTCACGGCGCTGGATCGCCAGACCGGCGAGCTGTGCGAGTTCGACCTGGAGCAGTGCCAGTTCGGCTACCGCGACAGCCTGTTCAAGCGTCATCTGGGACGCTGGTTGATCCTGCGTGTCCGCTTTGCCTTGAGTCGTGTTCTGCAGGCGCACCTGGACTATGGCCCGGTGCGCCAGCGCCTGAGCGAGCAGGGCATCACTGCGCCGACTGCGCAGGATGTCAGCAATGCCATCTGCAGCATTCGTCGTGAAAAGCTGCCGGATCCGGCCGAGCTGGGCAATGCCGGGAGCTTCTTCAAGAACCCGGTAGTGCCGGCTGCACTGGCGGAGCGGATTCGCCAGCAGCATCCGGGCCTGGTGGCTTATCCACAGGCTGACGGCCAGGTGAAACTGGCGGCAGGCTGGCTGATCGAGCAGGCAGGTTGGAAGGGTTATCGCGAGGGAGATGCCGGGGTGCATCGCCTGCAGGCGCTGGTGCTGGTCAACTATGGCCAGGCCAGCGGCAAGCAGTTGCATCAGTTGGCGCAGAAGATCCAGGCTGACATTCTCGAGCGCTTCGGGGTCGAGCTGGAAATGGAGCCGAACCTGTACTGATGCGCCTTTGTAGGAGCGGGCTTGTCCCGCGATCGCGCCAGTCAGATCGCATCGCGGGACAAGCCCGCTCCTACAGGGTGGTTTCAGGGTCCAATAAAAAAGGTTCTTCACGGAATCCTGAGGGCTATGGTCCTTGGGATTGGGATTGGGATTGGGCTTGGGCTTGCGAGCTTATCCATTCCATGTGGCGACGCTGCCGGCCCCTTCCGCCCTTACGGCGGCCTACTTTTTTCTTGGAAAAAGTAGGCAAAACCGCCTGCTCCTGCATCCGGCCCTACGCTGCGCTCCGGGTCCCCTCGCTCCGGCGCCCTCCGGGGCCACGCGGCCTACGACTTGCTTCGCCAAGTCTACGGCTCGCGTTCTTCGGCTACGCCGAAGGTGCTGCGCACGGCCCCTACAGGCACCTCCACTCGGCCTCCTGAAGTCGCATTCTGCAGCGCCTGAACTGACGCGCATGAAGATCAAGAGCAACCGTAGGAGCGGGCTTGCCCCGCGATGGCGTCAGCCAGGCTGCGCCACAATCTGCTTTCGAAGATACGCCAGCACAGGCGCCACCCGTAACTTCGCGACTTCAGGAGGCCGAGCGTAGGTGTCTGGAGGGGGCGGGTGCGCAGCACCCTTCGGCGTAGCCGAAGAACGCGAGCCGTAGACTTGGCGAAGCAAGTCGTAGGCCGCGCAGCCCCTGGAAGACACCGTAGCGAGGGAACCCGGAGCGCAGCGTAGGGCCGTATGTAGGAGCGAGCGGTTTTGGTTCCTTTTGCCAAGACAAAAGGGACCCGCCGTAAAGGCGGAAGGGGCCGGCAGCGTCACTGCATGGAATGGATAAGCTCGCCACCTCGACACCCAAGCCCAAGCCCAAGCCCAAGGAGCCTAGCCCCTCCGGGATTCCGTGAAGAACCATAAAAAAGCCCCGCCAGTTACCTGGCAGGGCTTTTTTTCAGCCTGGAAGATCAGACGAGCGGTTTGTGCTCTTCTGCGGTTTCCAGGGTTTCAGTGGCGGCATCGGCACTGGCTTCAGCGGCGGCAGCTGCAGCAGCGGCTGCGGCTTCGGCTTCGCGCTTGCGACGACGCACTTCGCGTGGGTCGTTAGGCGCGCGGCCAGTGCTGGTCAAGGCGCTGGCCGGAGCTGGTGCTTCGACAGCTGCTTCAACGACCGGAGCCGGGGCTTCTACCGCTACTGGCGCTGGCTCTGCAGCAACTTCGGCAACCGCTTGCAGCTCGGCCTGCGCAGGTGCCTGGACTTCCGGCTCGGCAGCAACCACTGGCTCGGCCACTTCAACCGAGGCGACAACCACTTCTTCGACCACCGGGGCGATGCTGACTTCGGCAGCTTCAACCGGGGCCTGGAACGGCTGCTCGACAACCGGAGCGGCGCTGACTTCAACCGCTTCAGCCACTTCGCTGACTTCGGCCACTTCGGCCACGACTGGCTGAGGTGCTTCGACAGCTTCAGGCTCGGCAGCGGCAACCTCGACAGCCGGTGCCGCTTCTTCGACGGCAGCGGTGGCGCGTTCGGCCTGCTGGTTGGCCTCGGCTTCGGCTTCGGCGCTGATGTTGCTGGTGGCGACGGCAGCGGTCACGGCCAGGCCGGCAGCCAGTTCAGCACCCAGCTCGCTTGGCTGTGGCTGTTCTTCGCTACCTTCCTCGGCGCCTTCGACCAGGTTGCCGTTGGCGTCACGCTGACGCTCACGACGGTTGCTGCGACGACGCTGGCCACGGGAGCGGCGACGTGGGCGTTCGCCTTCGGCGCCTTCCAGGGTCTCGTCCTGCAGCAGTTCTTCGTTCGGCAGTTGCTCTTCGGCCGCTTCGGCAGCCTGTTCGGCGGCGCGAGGCTGACGCTCTTCACGTGGTGGGCGAGGTTGACGCTCTTCACGCGGTGCACGCTCTTCACGTGGTGCGCGTTCTTCGCGTGGCTGACGCTCTTCACGCGGTTGACGCTCTTCGCGTGGTGCGCGTTCTTCACGCGGTGCACGCTCTTCACGAGGCTGGCGCTCTTCACGCGGGGCGCGCTCAGGACGCTCTTCACGAACAGCCGGGGTAGCGGCGTCCAGCGGCTCGCGCAGTTCGCGGACCGGACGCTCTTCGCGCTGGCGGCGATCTTCGCGTGGGGCGCGAGGCTGACGCTCTTCACGCGGTGCACGTTCTTCACGTGGGGCGCGCTCTTCGCGTGGCTGACGCTCTTCGCGTGGTGCGCGTTCTTCACGCGGCGCACGCTCTTCGCGCGGCTTGCGATCTTCTTCGCGGCGGCCGTTGCGGTTGCGGCTCTGCTGGCGACCGGTGCGACGCTCTTCGTTGCGCTGCGGACGCTCGGCGGCCGGCTTCTCGGCGACAACCGGCGCTGCGGCAGGCTCTTCCTTGCCGGCGAACAGGCTGACCAGCGACTTCACCAGGCCCTTGAACAGGCTTGGCTCTGGCGCGGCATGAACCGGGGCGGCAACCGGTGGTTGTTCCGGGGTGGCCGGAACCGGGGCGTTGGCGCGGGCCGGTGCAGTCTTGACCGCGGCTTCCTGGCGAACCAGGGTGCGGGTGGCGGCTGCTGGCTGGGCTTCTTCGGCCTCGGCGGCGGCGATCTCGTAGCTGGACTGGCCGCTCAGGGCTTCCGGGCTGTCGTCACGCAGGCGCTGGACTTCGAAGTGCGGGGTTTCCAGGTGGTCGTTCGGCAGGATGACGATACGCGCACGGGTACGCAGTTCGATCTTGGTGATCGAATTGCGTTTTTCGTTGAGCAGGAAGGCGGCAACCGGGATCGGCACCTGGGCGCGGACTTCGGCGGTGCGGTCCTTCAGGGCTTCTTCTTCGATCAGGCGCAGGATGGCCAGCGACAGCGACTCGACGTCACGGATGATGCCGGTGCCACTGCAGCGTGGGCAAACGATGCCGCTGCTTTCGCCCAGGGAAGGACGCAGGCGTTGACGGGACATTTCCAGCAGGCCGAAGCGCGAGATGCGACCGACCTGTACGCGGGCACGGTCAGCTTCCAGGCACTCACGGACCTTTTCCTCGACGGCGCGCTGGTTCTTGGCCGGGGTCATGTCGATGAAGTCGATGACGATCAGGCCGCCGATGTCACGCAGGCGCAGCTGGCGGGCGATTTCCTCAGCCGCTTCCAGGTTGGTCTGCAGGGCGGTTTCCTCGATGTCGCTGCCTTTGGTGGCGCGCGCCGAGTTGATGTCGATGGACACCAGGGCTTCGGTCGGGTCGATCACGATCGAGCCGCCGGACGGCAGGTCGACCACGCGCTGGAAGGCGGTTTCGATCTGGCTTTCGATCTGGAAGCGGTTGAACAGCGGGACGCTGTCTTCGTACAGCTTGATCTTGCTGGCGTACTGCGGCATCACCTGGCGGATGAAGGTCAGGGCTTCTTCCTGGGCGTCGATGCTGTCGATCAGCACTTCGCCGATGTCCTGGCGCAGGTAGTCGCGGATGGCGCGGATGATGACGTTGCTTTCCTGGTAGATCAGGAAAGGTGCGGCGCGGTCCTGGGAGGCTTCCTTGATGGCGGTCCAGAGTTGCAGCAGGTAGTCCAGGTCCCATTGCATTTCTTCGCTGCTGCGGCCAAGGCCGGCAGTGCGCACGATCAGGCCCATGTCGGCAGGGGCGACCAGGCCGTTCAGGGCTTCGCGCAGTTCATTGCGCTCTTCGCCTTCGATGCGGCGGGAGATGCCACCGGCACGTGGGTTGTTCGGCATCAGCACCAGGTAACGACCGGCGAGGCTGATGAAGGTGGTCAGGGCCGCGCCCTTGTTGCCACGTTCCTCTTTCTCGACCTGGACGATGACTTCCTGGCCTTCGCTGAGTACTTCCTTGATGTTCACCCGGCCTTCCGGGGACTTCTTGAAGTATTCGCGGGAGATTTCTTTCAGCGGCAGGAAGCCGTGACGTTCGGAACCGAAGTCGACGAAGGCGGCTTCGAGGCTGGGTTCGATCCGGGTGATCCGGCCCTTGTAGATGTTGGCCTTCTTCTGCTCGCGCGCACCGGACTCGATGTCCAGGTCGTAGAGACGTTGGCCGTCTACCAGCGCTACACGCAACTCTTCGGGTTGAGTCGCGTTAATCAGCATTCTTTTCATGTAATACCGTCGGTTTCCGGGCTGCCGGAAACGGCGTTCGGCACACACGACTTCTCACGGTCGGTGTCAGGTGCGCAAGGGGTGGCGGGCCACCCCCGTGTCCAGCGACATTCGAGCCAGGCTGGTAACCCAGTGCTGCCGAAGTCGCGACGACGCGTCCTGCTTGCTGTGGTGTCAAATGCACTCAGTCAGGAGGAGGAATCAGCCTTCGGCCGTGGACGCCCCAGGGGCATCTTGATCAAGACCGGGTCCGCTCACCTGGCCAGATTGGCCGGTGGACCGGACGCAGTACTACACGGTCCGACGGTTGTGCATCTCCACCCTACACGTATCCCTGATAATTCGGGTGCTGCCGCGCGCTGAATCCGCAACGGGTTGCATTTTCGCCGGCTCCAAAAGGGGAGCCCGCGCCTTTTATGTTCAAGGCAGGTGTTTCCGAAGCCTTCGCCATGAGTGCGTGAAATTGACGGCACTGGCAGAGTGGCATCGAAAAAAACGTGGGGGAGGGCAAAACACCGCTCTTGTTGTTTTTTATCGGTCTTCTCTGCACGGCGCTGGTGGCGATTCCAGGCATTTCTGTAAACTGGCAAAAGCCCCGTCGGACGGCCTCGCGTCCTCGAGAATTGCGTCGGTCAGGGCCGGCTAGAAGCCGTGGGTCCGCTGGCCAGCCGCTTTTGGCGGCGTTCGCGACTATAGCAGCAATCATTAAGTGCTTCAAATCCATCAAAAATTGTTATGATTGGCAAATGACGACTAATGCCCCTCCGACCTCCGGCGTCCAGCTGATTGAGGTCGCGCCGGAACTTGCCGGCCAACGAATCGATAATTTCCTCATCACTGCGCTCAAAGGTGTGCCCAAGACCTTGATTTACCGCATTTTGCGCAAAGGCGAAGTGCGTGTGAACAAGGGACGGATCAAGCCTGAGTACAAGCTGCAGGCGGGCGACGTAGTGCGCGTTCCGCCCGTTCGTCTGCCTGAGCGCGACGAGCCCGTGCCTGTGGCCCAGGGTTTGCTTCAGCGTCTTGAGGCCGCCATCGTCTACGAAGACAAGGCTTTGATCGTGCTCAATAAACCGGCCGGCATTGCTGTGCATGGCGGTAGCGGTCTGAATTTCGGCGTGATCGAAGCCTTTCGTCAGTTGCGTCCGGATGCCAAGGAGCTGGAGCTGGTTCATCGCCTCGATCGCGATACCTCGGGCCTGTTGATGATCGCCAAGAAACGCAGCATGTTGCGCCACCTGCACACCGCCTTGCGCGGCGACGGTGTCGACAAGCGCTACATGGCGCTGGTGCGTGGCCACTGGGCGACCGCGAAGAAGCAGATCAACGCGCCGTTGCTCAAGAGCAACCTGCGCTCGGGCGAGCGCATGGTCGAGGTCAACGATGAAGGCAAGGAGGCGCTGACCCTGTTCCGCGTACTGCGCCGTTTCGGCGAGTTCGCCACCCTGGTCGAGGCGCGTCCGATCACCGGGCGTACCCACCAGATTCGCGTGCATGCCCTGCATGCCGGTCACTGCATCGCGGGCGACAGCAAGTACGGCGATGAAGATTTCACCCGCGAGATTCGCGAACTGGGCGGCAAGCGCCTGTTCCTGCATGCCTACGCCCTGACCGTGCCGCTGCCCGATGGCGGTGAGCTCAAGCTCGAAGCGCCGGTCGACGAGATGTGGGCCAAGACCGTGGAGCGCCTGAGTGCAGCGTGATTACGACCTGCTGATCTTCGACTGGGACGGCACCCTGGCGGACTCGATCGGGCGCATTGTCGAGGCCATGCACCTGGCGGCCGGGCGCGCCGGCGAGGCCACCTGTGACGACGAGGCGGTCAAGGGCATCATCGGCCTGGCGCTGCCCGAGGCCATCAGCGTGCTGTATCCGCACCTGGATGCCGGGCAGGTGGCGAGCTTTCGCCAGCACTACGCCGATGTCTACATGGCCCTCGACGACCAGCCGTCGCCGCTGTTCGAGGGGGTGGTCGAGTCGCTGGAAGTCTTCCGTGCCCAGGGTTATCGTCTGGCTGTAGCCACCGGCAAGGCGCGTCGCGGCCTGGACCGGGTGCTGCGGGCCAATGGCTGGGAAGATTACTTCGATATCACCCGGGCTGCCGACGAAAGTCGGGGCAAGCCCCATCCGCAGATGCTCGAGGAGATCCTTGCGCATTGCCAGGTCGAGCCTGCGCGGGCATTGATGGTCGGTGACTCATCGTTCGACCTGTTGATGGCCAGCAATGCCGGCATGCATTCGGTGGCGGTCAGCTATGGGGCCATGTCGCCGCAGGCCTTGAGCGCGTTTGGGCCGCAGGTCTGTATCGAGCATTTTTCACATTTGCAGGCCTGGCTGAGCCGGACGCCTGCCGCGGTAATTCCAGGGTAGGTGAGCATGGCTGACGAGTGGAAGGCGCCCGACGCCGAGAGCAACGAAGAGCAGAAGAGCTGGAAGCTGCTGGAGAAAACCCTGCTGGCGGGTGTGCAGGAGCAGCGTCGTGCGCGGCGTTGGGGGGTTTTCTTCAAACTGCTGACCTTTGTGTACCTGTTCGGCATCCTGGCCCTGTTCTCGCCCTTGATGGACATGGACAAGGCAGCCTCGCGCAGCGTCAGCCACACCGCGCTGGTCGAGGTGCGCGGGATGATCGCCGACCAGGAGCCTGCCAGTGCCGACAACATCGTCAGCGGCCTGCGCGACGCGTTCAAGGACTCCAAGACCAAGGCGGTGATCCTGCGGATCAACAGCCCGGGCGGCAGCCCGGTGCAGTCGGGCTACATCTATGACGAGATTCGTCGCCTGCGTACCGAGTACCCGGCCATCAAGCTGTACGCGGTCATCAGCGACCTGGGAGCCTCCGGCGCCTATTACATCGCCAGTGCCGCTGACCAGATCTATGCCGACAAGGCCAGCCTGGTCGGCTCCATCGGTGTCACGGCGGCGGGCTACGGCTTTGTCGGCACCATGGAGAAGCTGGGCGTCGAGCGGCGCACCTATACCGCAGGCGAGCACAAGGCCTTCCTCGATCCGTTCCAGCCGCAGAAGCCGGAAGAGACGGCGTTCTGGCAGGGCGTGCTGGAAACCACCCACAAGCAGTTCATCGCCAGCGTCAAGCAGGGGCGTGGCGAGCGCCTGAAGGACAAGGACCATCCCGAGCTGTTCAGTGGCCTGATCTGGTCGGGCGAGCAGGCGCTGGCCCTGGGGTTGGTGGATGGCCTGGGCAGTGCCGGCTACGTGGCCCGCGAAGTGGTGGGAGAGAAGGAGTTGGTGGACTTCACGGTCGAAGAGTCGCCGTTCGATCGCTTCTCCAAGCGCCTGGGCACCAGCATTGCCGAGCGCCTGGCGCTGTGGATGGGCTTCCAGGGGCCGTCGCTGCGCTGAGTGATTCGCTGCAAGAAAAAGCCGACCCTGGGGTCGGCTTTTTTGTGCCTGTGGGAGCGGGCTTGCCCCGCGATCGGTCGCACTGCCGTATCGCGGGGCAAGCCCGCTCCCACAGGATCAGGGCAGGTTCACGCCTTCGGCCAGCAGCATGTCGACCAGGCGGATCAGGGGCAGGCCGACCAGGCTGGTGGCGTCGACCCCGTGAGTGCTCTGGAACAGGCTGACGCCCAGGCCTTCGGCCTTGAAGCTGCCGGCGCAGTCATAAGGTTCCTCGGCGCGCAGGTAGCGCTGGATGCGCGGCAGGTCCAGTTCGCGCATGTTCACCGTGAAGGGCACGCAGTCGACCTGGCAGTGGCCGGTCTGGCTGTTGAGCAGGGCGACGCCAGTGAGGAAGGTGACGTGGTTGCCGCTGGCGGCCAGCAGTTGCTCGCAGGCCCGCTCGAAGGTGTGCGGCTTGCCGAGGATCTGTTCGCCGAGCACGGCGACCTGGTCGGAGCCGATGATCAGGTGATCGGGGTGGCTGTCGGCCAGGGCGTGGGCCTTTTCCCGGGCCAGGCGCTTGACCAGGTCCACGGCGGGCTCTTCGTCGAAGCGCTGTTCGTCTATGTCGGGGCTCGCCCAGCTGAACGGCAGGCGCAGGCGCTCGAGCAATTCACGGCGATAAGGTGAGCTGGAAGCCAGTAACAAAGGCAGCATGATAAACTCCTGGGCAAGTGAAACGATTCTAACATGCTGAACGGGGCCGAATTTCCTTTGACAGGGGCGGGGGTCATCCCTAGAATGCTGCGCCTATGTTGAATGACCCGATTCCACCTCACGTTGACCCGCGCAAATTGGCCGATCGTGGTGTTTCTATTGAAGGAACGCTGCAGCTCGCCGATTTGGAGAGACTCTGCGACCCGCTTTCCGACAATGTCGGTACGGTGCAGGCTAAATTCGATTTTGAGCGAGACGAGCAGAAGGCTGTGGTGATCCACACCGAACTCGACGTCGAGGTCAAGATGGTTTGCCAGCGTTGTCTTGAGCTGGTCACCCTGCCGATCCACAGCGAGTGTACCTACGCCGTGGTGAAGGAGGGTGCGAATACCCAGTCGTTACCGAAAGGTTATGACGTGCTGGAACTGGGCGAAGATCCTTTGGATCTGCAGGCCTTGGTCGAGGAAGAGCTTCTGCTCGCCCTGCCCATCGTGCCTGCTCATCATCCGGAAGAATGCCAGCAGCCGGCGGGCGCCGATGAGCCCGAACCGAGCAAGGACGAGGTAACACGGTCCAACCCGTTCAGTGTATTGGCGCAGTTAAAGCGTGACCCAAACGTTTAGGAGTTAATCAATTATGGCTGTTCAGCAGAACAAAAAATCCCGCTCTGCCCGTGACATGCGCCGTTCCCACGACGCCCTCTCGGAAAACGCTCTGTCCGTAGAGAAAACCACTGGTGAAGTGCACCTGCGTCACCACGTATCGCCAGAAGGCGTATACCGTGGTCGTAAAGTGATCGACAAGGGCGCTGACGAGTAATCCTTGTCCGCTCAGATCATTGCGATTGACGCAATGGGCGGGGACTTCGGTCCCCGCAGCATTGTTCAGGCGAGTATTGCTTGCCTGTCGGCTACCCCCTCGCTACACCTGACCCTTGTCGGTCAACCCTCCCTCCTTGAAGATCTGATCGCTGGCCAGTCGGCAGCGGATCGCGCGCGCCTGCAGATTGTTGCGGCCAGCGAAGTGATCGGCATGGACGAGCGGCCGTCCCAGGCGTTGCGCGGCAAGCCCGATTCGTCCATGCGCGTGGCCCTTGAGTTATTGCGTGATGGCAAGGTGCAGGCCTGCGTCAGTGCCGGCAACACCGGTGCGCTGATGGCGCTGTCCCGTTACGTGCTCAAGACCCTGCCCGGCATCGACCGTCCGGCCATGGTCGCGGCTATTCCGACCCAGACCGGCTACTGCCAGTTGCTCGACCTGGGCGCCAATGTCGATTGCAGCGCGGAAAACCTCTTCCAGTTCGCCGTGATGGGCTCGGTGGCGGCCCAGGCCCTGGGTATCTCCCGGCCGCGCGTGGCGCTGCTCAATGTCGGCACCGAAGACATCAAGGGCAACCAGCAGGTCAAGCTTGCGGCCAACCTGCTGCAGAACGCCCGTGGCCTGAACTACATCGGCTTTGTCGAAGGCGATGGCCTGTACCGCGGCGAGGCCGATGTGGTGGTGTGCGACGGTTTCGTCGGCAACATCCTGCTCAAGTCCAGCGAAGGCCTGGCGACCATGATCGCTGCGCGCATCGAGGCCCTGTTCAAGGGTGGCGTGGGCGCGCGCCTGGCGGGTGCCATGGCCATGCCGCTGCTCAAGCGCCTGCGTGCTGACCTGGCGCCGGCGCGACATAACGGCGCAAGCTTTCTCGGCCTGCAGGGCATTGTCATCAAAAGTCATGGCTCTGCCGGCGTGCAAGGGTTCCAGAGCGCCATCCAGCGCGCCCTGATCGAGATCCAGGAGAACCTGCCCGAGCGTCTGCACGGGCGCCTGGAAGACCTGTTGCTTTAGGCATAATCCGCCAGGAAGTGGTTAAATGTGACCGCTTGGTGCTCGCTATCATCCAAGTCTTCAGTTTCTTGTGCTCGGCCCGGTGCCGGGCGCTTCATTTTCCGACGACAAGATCATTAGGGGCTTGTTCAATGTCTGCATCCCTCGCATTCGTCTTTCCCGGTCAAGGTTCGCAGTCCCTCGGCATGCTCGCCGAGCTCGGCGCAGAAAAGCCGCTGATCATCGAGACCTTCAAGGAAGCTTCCGAGGCTCTGGGTTACGACCTGTGGAAACTGGTCCAGGAAGGCCCGGAGGAGCAACTCAATCAGACCGATAAAACCCAGCCCGCGATCCTGACCGCCTCCATCGCCCTGTGGCGCCTGTGGCTGGCCGAGGGTGGTGCGCGCCCTGCATTCGTCTCCGGCCACAGCCTGGGTGAGTACAGCGCGCTGGTCGCCGCCGGCAGCCTGAGCCTGGCCGATGCGGTCAAGCTGGTCGAGCGCCGCGGTCAACTGATGCAGGAAGCCGTGCCGGCCGGGCAGGGCGCCATGGCCGCCATTCTCGGCCTGGACGACGCCGACGTCGTCGCCATCTGCGCCGAAGCGGCCCAGGGCGAAGTGGTCAGCGCGGTCAACTTCAACTCGCCGGGCCAGGTGGTCATCGCCGGTGCCAAGGCCGCTGTCGAGCGCGCCATGGAAGCCTGCAAGGCCAAGGGCGCCAAGCGTGCACTGCCACTGCCGGTAAGTGTGCCGTCGCACTGCGAACTGATGCGCCCGGCTGCCGAGCGCTTCGCCGAGGCGGTCAACGCCATCGACTGGAAGGCCCCGGAAATTCCGGTAGTGCAGAACGTCACCGCGGCGGTCGCTGCAGACCTGACCGCGCTCAAGCAAGATTTGCTGGCACAGCTCTACCAGCCAGTGCGCTGGGTCGAGTGCGTGCAGACCCTGGCCGCCAACGGCCCGGTCAACCTGGTCGAGTGCGGCCCGGGCAAGGTCCTGGCCGGCCTGAACAAGCGTTGCGCCGACGGCGTCACCACCTACAACCTCAACACCCCGGATGCTGTCGCCGCCACCCGCGCGGCGCTGGCCTGATTTAGGAGAAGCTTGCATGAGCCTGCAAGGTAAAGTTGCACTGGTTACCGGCGCCAGCCGTGGTATCGGCCAGGCCATCGCCCTGGAACTGGGCCGTCTGGGCGCGACCGTGATCGGTACCGCGACCTCCGCCTCGGGTGCCGAGCGTATCGCCGCTACCCTCAAGGAACACGGTATCACCGGTACCGGCATGGAACTGAACGTGACCAGCGACGAGTCGGTCTCCGCCGTCCTGGCCGCTATCGGGGAGCAGTTCGGCGCGCCGACCATCCTGGTCAACAACGCCGGCATCACCCGCGACAACCTCATGCTACGCATGAAGGACGACGAGTGGTTCGACGTCATCGACACCAACCTCAACAGCCTCTACCGTCTGTCCAAGGGCGTGCTGCGCGGCATGACCAAGGCCCGTTGGGGTCGTATCATCAGCATCGGCTCGGTGGTCGGTGCCATGGGTAACGTCGGCCAGGTCAACTACGCCGCCGCCAAGGCCGGCCTGGAAGGTTTCAGCCGCGCCCTGGCCCGTGAAGTCGGTTCCCGCGCCATCACCGTCAACTCGGTGACCCCGGGCTTCATCGACACCGACATGACCCGCGAACTGCCGGAAGCGCAGCGTGAAGCGCTGCAGACCCAGATTCCACTGGGTCGCCTGGGCCAGGCCCAGGAGATCGCCAATGTGGTGGCGTTCCTGGCTTCCGAAGGCGCAGGTTATGTGACCGGCGCGACCATTCCGGTCAACGGCGGCATGTACATGTAAATCGAATGTGACGGATTGCTTCAAAAAAATGTCATACGAGCTGTCTAAAATCCGTTATAAAGCTGCATCCAGATTCTAGTCGGTTGGCAGGTGTGGTCTGGTAAGGCGTGTTGCGCTTGAAAAGCAGACGTCTTTCTATACACTTACACACCGGCCAGCTGCCTGACATATGTCCATTAGGAGTGAAAACAAGGTATGAGCACCATCGAAGAACGCGTCAAGAAAATCGTCGCCGAGCAACTGGGCGTTAAAGAAGAAGAAGTCGTGAACACTGCTTCCTTCGTCGAAGATCTGGGTGCCGATTCCCTTGACACCGTTGAGCTGGTGATGGCTCTGGAAGAGGAATTCGAGACCGAAATCCCTGACGAAGAAGCCGAGAAGATCACTACTGTTCAAGCTGCTATCGACTACGTCAACGCCCACCAGGCCTAAGACGTTGTAGTCGTCGCTTCTTGTCATGGAAAAACCGCACTGCCTTCGCCGGCGTGCGGTTTTTTCTTTACAAGACATGTAGTCAATGTTGAATAAGGAGAGTGCTGTGTCGCGTAGACGCGTCGTGGTCACCGGTATGGGTATGCTGTCGCCACTGGGTACGGATGTGCCGAGCAGTTGGCAGGGCATTCTGGCTGGCCGCAGTGGCATAGGTCTGATCGAGCATACGGACCTGTCTGCCTACTCCACCCGTTTCGGCGGCTCGGTAAAGGGCTTCGAAGTCGAGCAGTACCTGTCGGTCAAGGAAGCCCGCAAGCTCGACCTGTTCATCCAGTACGGCCTGGCAGCCGGTTTTCAGGCAGTGCGTAATGCCGGCCTGGAAGTGACCGACGCCAACCGCGAGCGCATCGGCGTGGCCATGGGCTCGGGCATCGGTGGCCTGACCAACATCGAAGAAACCAGCCGGACCTTGCATGACCAGGGCCCGCGGCGCATTTCGCCGTTCTTCGTACCCGGTTCGATCATCAACATGATTTCCGGTTTCCTGTCGATCCACCTGGGTGTACAGGGACCCAACTACGCCATCGCCACTGCCTGCACCACCGGTACCCACTGTATCGGCATGGCTGCGCGCAACATCGCCTACGGTGAAGCCGACGTGATGATCGCCGGCGGTGCGGAAATGGCCGCCTGCGGCCTGGGCATGGGCGGCTTCGGTGCCTCGCGTGCGCTGTCGACCCGCAACGACGACCCGACCCGTGCCAGCCGTCCATGGGACAAGGGCCGTGACGGTTTCGTCCTGTCCGACGGTGCCGGCGCTCTGGTGCTCGAAGAACTCGAGCACGCCAAGGCCCGTGGCGCGACCATCTATGCCGAGCTGGTGGGCTTTGGCATGAGCGGCGACGCCTACCACATGACCTCGCCGCCGGAAGACGGCAGCGGTGCCGCGCGTTGCATGACCAATGCCCTGCGCGATGCCGGCCTGAACGCCGACCAGGTGAACTACATCAACGCCCATGGCACTTCGACTCCGGCCGGTGACCTGGCCGAAGCCTCGGCGATCAAGTCGGTGTTCGGCGATCACGCCTACAAGCTGGCGGTCAGCTCGACCAAGTCGATGACCGGTCACCTGCTTGGCGCTGCCGGTGCGGTGGAGGCGATCTTCAGCGTGCTGTCGATCAACAGCCAGGTAGCACCGCCGACCATCAACCTCGATGAGCCGGACCAGGGCTGCGATCTGGACTTCGTGCCACACCAGGCGCGCAACATGCCGATCGACGTCGTGCTGTCCAACTCCTTCGGTTTTGGCGGTACCAACGGCTCGCTGGTGTTCCGCCGGTTCGCCGGCTGATGCACGCCTGGGTCGATGGCCTGCCGGCCGATGCAGTCAATCTGCAAAGCCGCGCGCTGGCCTATGGCGATGGTCTGTTCGAGACCATCGCCGTGCGGGCCGGTCGACCCTCGTTGCTCGCGTTTCACCTCGATCGCCTGGCGCTGGGTTGCCAGCGCCTGGCGATCAGCGCCGATCACGGGTTGATTCGCGATGAGCTGTGCCGTTACGCCAGTGCCCTGGGTGATGGCGTGCTCAAGCTGATCCTGGTTCGCGGTGACAGCCAGCGCGGCTATGCGCCGGCTGCGGGGGGCGCGCCCCGGCGCATCCTTCAGGGCAGTCCCTTGCCTGCTTACCCCACCGCCAATGCCGAACAGGGTGTGCGCCTGTTTGCCTGTTCCACACGCCTTGCGGAACAACCGCTGCTGGCCGGACTCAAACACCTCAATCGACTCGAACAAGTACTGGCGCGGGCCGAGTGGCAGGATGCCGAGCATGCCGAAGGGCTGATGCGCGACACGTCGGGTCGGGTCATCGAGGGGGTGTACAGCAACCTGTTTCTGGTGCGCGCAGGCGAGCTGCTGACCGCCGACCTGAGCCGCTGCGGCGTGGCCGGTGTGATGCGCGCGGCGCTGATCGAACAGGCCGCTGCTGCCGGTATTGCCGTGCGCATTACCGACCTGTCCCTCAAGGACCTGGAGCTGGCCGATGAAGTCTTCGTCTGCAACAGTGTCTACGGCATCTGGCCGGTGCGCGCTTTTGCATCGCTGAACTGGCCGCCGGGGCCGCTCACCCTTAAACTGCAGGCCATTGCCCGTACGCTACTGGATACCTGATTTGTGAGACGTAAATTCTTGGTGCTGCTGGAGACCGGATTGATTCTGGCAGGCCTGATGCTGGGGTTTTCCGCCTGGAAGGTGAACTCGGCGCTGGACCAACCCCTGCACGTCAGCCAGGAGCAATTGCTCGACGTGCCCACCGGCACCAACCCCAACCGCATGTTCTACCGCATGGAGCGCGAAGGCCTGCTCGACGATGCGTTCTGGCTGCGTTTGTACTGGCGCTTCAACATGGCCGGCGTGCCGCTGCACACCGGCGAATACCGCCTGAGCCCGGGCATGACCGTGCACGACCTGTTCGAGGTGTGGCGCCGTGGCGACGTGGTGCAATACAGCCTGACCCTGGTCGAGGGCTGGAACTTCCGCCAGGTGCGTGCGGCGCTGGCCAAGCATGAAAAGATCAAGCAGACCCTCGATGGTCTCAGCGATACCGAAGTGATGGACAAGCTCGGTCATCCCGGGGTCTTTCCCGAGGGGCGCTTTTTCCCCGACACCTACCGCTTCGTGCGTGGCATGACCGATGTGGAGTTCCTCCAGCAGGCCTATGCCCGTCTCGAGGAGGTGCTGGCCAAGGAGTGGGCGGCGCGTCCGACCGACTTGCCGTATCGCGATCCGTACCAGGCGCTGATCATGGCTTCGTTGATCGAGAAGGAAACCGGCGTGCCCCAGGAGCGCGGCGAGATTGCCGGCGTGTTCGTGCGGCGCATGCGCATCGGCATGCTGCTGCAGACCGATCCGACCGTGATCTACGGCATGGGTGAGCGCTACAATGGCAAGATCAGCCGCGCCGACTTGCGCGAGCCGACGCCCTACAACACCTACACCAACGCCGGCCTGCCGCCGACGCCGATCGCCATGGTCGGTCGCGAGGCGATTCACGCGGCGCTGAATCCGACGCCGGGCAGCAGCTTGTATTTCGTCGCCCGGGGCGATGGCAGCCACGTCTTCTCCGATGACCTGGATGCCCATAACTCGGCGGTTCGCGAGTATCAGCTCAAGCGTCGCGCCGATTACCGCTCAAGCCCTGCGCCTGAGGGCCAGCCTGCAGCCGAAACGCCGCAGGAGTCGCCTGCCGAGCAGCCGGAGCCGTCTCAGGTGCAGCCTGACGCACAGCCTGAAGCACAGCCGGGGGCGCAGACGGAAGCGTCTGCACCGGACAGCGAAACCACCTCGCAATGATCAATTCTAAGGACTGCCTGTGAGCGGCTTGTTTATTACCCTGGAAGGTCCCGAAGGCGCGGGCAAGAGCACCAACCGCGAGTACCTGGCCGCGCATCTGCGTGCCCAGGGCGTGGACGTGGTCCTGACCCGTGAGCCCGGCGGTACGCCGCTGGCCGAAAAAATTCGTGAACTGCTGCTGGCCCCCAGTGACGAAACCATGGACGCCGACACCGAGCTGCTGCTGGTGTTCGCCGCGCGTGCCCAGCACCTGGCGCAAGTGATTCGTCCGGCGCTGGCGCGAGGCGCAGTGGTGCTGTGCGACCGCTTTACCGATGCCACCTATGCCTATCAGGGCGGTGGTCGCGGCTTGTCGCTCGAGCGCATCGCCACCCTGGAGCAGTTTGTCCAGGGCGAGCTGCGCCCGGACCTGACCCTGGTCTTCGACCTGCCGGTAGAGATCGGCTTGTCCCGGGCCGCAGCCCGTGGTCGCCTGGATCGCTTCGAGCAGGAAGGCCAGGCGTTCTTCGAGGCCGTGCGCCAGGCCTATCTGGCACGCGCCAAGGCGGCCCCGCAACGTTACACGCTGATCGATGCGTCGCAGCCGCTGGCGCAGGTACAGCACACACTCGACGCCGTGCTGCCGCGAATCCTGGAGCGTTGCCGTGGCTGAAGCCTACCCCTGGCAACAGGCGCTGTGGCAGCAACTGGCCGGTCGCACCCAGCATGCCCATGCCTACCTGCTGCATGGGCCCCAGGGCATCGGCAAGCGGGCCCTGGCCGAGCGCCTGATGGCGTTGCTGCTGTGCCAGCGCCCGGCCAACCTGCAGGCCTGTGGCCAGTGCAAGTCTTGCCTGTTGCTGGCCGCCGGCAGTCATCCGGACAACTATGTGCTGGAGCCGGAGGAGGCCGACAAGCCGATCAAGGTCGACCAGGTGCGCGACCTGGTGTCCTTCGTGGTCCAGACCGCCCAGCTGGGCGGGCGCAAGGTGGTGCTGATCGAGCCGGTCGAGGCGATGAACATCAACGCCTCCAATGCCTTGCTCAAGAGCCTGGAAGAGCCGTCCGGCGACACCGTGCTGCTCCTGGTCAGCCACCAGCCCAGCCGCTTGCTGCCGACCATCAAGAGCCGCTGCGTGCAGCAGGCCTGCCCCTTGCCCGATGCTGCCCAGAGCCTGGCCTGGTTGACCAGCGCGCTGCCGGAATGCGACGAGCAGGAGCGCCTCGAGCTGCTGAGCCTGGCCGCCGGCTCGCCGCTGGCCGCCATCACCCTGAACGCCCAGGGCGTGCGTGAACAGCGTGCACAGGTGGTCGACGGGGTGAAGAAGCTGCTCAAGCAACAGCAATCCCCCAGCCAGCTGGCCGAGGCCTGGAATGCCATTCCGCTATTGCAGCTGTTCGACTGGTTCTGCGACTGGTCCAACCTGATCCTGCGCTATCAGTTGACCGAGGATGAGGAAGGATTAGGCTTGAGCGATATGCGCAAGGTCGTGCAGTACCTGGCGCAGAAGAGCGGCCAGGGCAAGGTGCTGGAGATCCAGGACTGGATCCTCGCCCAGCGCCAGAAAGTCCTGTCCAAGGCCAACCTCAACCGCGTGCTGCTGCTCGAAGCACTGCTGGCGTCCTGGGCCATGTTGCCCGGCCAGCGTTGAGCCGGTTAGCCCGAATCCATTCATTTTCCACAGTTGCCGTGATGCCATGCTTGTAGATTCCCATTGCCACCTAGACCGTCTTGATCTTTCGGCCCACCAGGGCTCCCTTGATGCTGCCCTGCAGGCGGCGCGGGCGAGGGGGGTAGGGCACTTCCTGTGCATCGGCGTGAGCGCCGACAATGCGGCAGCGGTCAAGGCGCTGAGCGAGCGCTACAGCGATGTCGACTGCTCGGTGGGCGTCCATCCGCTGGACCTGACCAGTGACGGTGCGCCGGCCCTGGACTGGCTGCTCAAGGAGCTTGAACACCCCCATGTGGTGGCCATCGGCGAAACCGGTCTGGACTACCACTACGAGCCGGAAGCGGCCAAGTTGCAGCAGGCGTCGTTCCGCTTGCACCTGCAGGCTGCGAAAACCACCGGCAAGCCGGTGATCATCCACACCCGTGCAGCCCGCGCCGACACCCTGGCCTTGCTGCGCGAGGCTGACCTGGGCCAGGCCGGTGTGCTGCACTGCTTCACCGAAGACTGGGACATGGCCAAGGCGGCGCTGGACCTGGGTTACTACATCTCCTTGTCCGGCATCGTCACTTTCCGCAATGCCGATGCGTTGCGCGACGTGGCCCGCCAGGTGCCGGCCGACCGCTTGCTGGTGGAGACCGACTCGCCTTACCTGGCGCCGATTCCCTACCGGGGCAAGCCGAACCTGCCGCAGTACGTGCGGGAAGTGGCGGAGTTCGTCGCCATGCTGCGGGGGGAAAGCTACGAGCAACTGGCGCAGCAGACCACCGCCAACTTCAAGCGCCTGTTCCCGCTGGCGCGGGTGAGCTGACAGGGCATTTGCCTTGATTGGCTGGCTACTGTGGGAGCCGGCATCGCCGGCGATAGCTGCGATGCGGTGTCATGGGTTGCGCGGTGTTGGTATCGCAGGCTACGCCAGCTCCCACAGCTCCTCCACGGATTGATGGTGGTGCCGGCAGATTATTGCAGGCAAAAAAAACCCGGGTTCTGGGGGGTGAATCCGGGTTAAGACCATTAGGAGTAAAACAAAGGTACGCGGTCCCTGAGCACCTTTATCGGCGCGCCACTGGGGGGATGTGCCGCGTCAACACCTGAAGTATTGGTCAGGATTGGCGGGCTGCCAGCGCGCATTGCTCGTTTTTTAAACAGATTTGGAATACGGCTGCGGCTGCTGAGCACTCATCGCTCTGCAATCTGTCGCACTATAGCCAGAGTTTCGTCGATTACGTGCTTTGGTGTGTAGAAATGCGGCGAAAAACGCACGCCAGGACCTCGCGTAATGCACACCACCTGCTCCTGCTTGAGGTGTTGATAGACCACGAAGTTATCAATGCCGTCGATGCTGAACGACACAATACCGCTGCGTCGTGCCGGATCCTGCGGGCTGTGCAGGCGTACCCCGGCGATCGCCGCCAGGCCGTCGCGTAGCCAGGTCACCCGCTGCTGCAGGGCCGCGGCCACCTGTTCGATGCCCACTTCCTCCAGCAGCGACAGGCTGGCCTCCAGTGCTGCGGCGCCGAGCATGTTCGGGCTGCCGCATTCGAAGCGCCGGGCGCTGTGGGCCGGTTCCCATTCGGGGCGAGAGTAGTCGCCCATGCGTTCGAGCATGTGCCAGCCATACTCGCTGAGCTTCAGCCGTGGGCGCACCTCGGCGCGGCAGTAGAACACCCCGAGGCCTTCCGGGCCGAGCATCCATTTATGCCCGTCGGCCATGGCGAAGTCGCATTGGCAGGCCTGCACGTCGAAGGGCAGGGCGCCCAGTTGCTGGATGGCGTCGATGCAGAACAGCACATTGCGCTCGCGACAGCCCTGGCCAAGCCGTGCAAGGTCCATGCGCAGACCGCTGGCGAACTGCACGGCGCTGATCGCCAGCAGGCGCACGCGCGGGCCACAGGCGGCGAGCAGGTCGGCTTCCGGGTCGGCGCCCTTGAGGCTGACCTGGATTACATCGACGCCCCGGTCGGCCAGGGCTTCCCAGACGATGCGATTGGACGGGAACTCCTCGTCGCTGATGACGATCTGGTCGCCCGTTTGCCAGTCAAGCCCGAAGGCGACGAAGGAAAGAGCTTCCGAGGTGCTCTTGATCAGGGCGATGTCATCGGTCGACGGTGCATTCGTCAGGCGCATCAGCCGCTCACGCAGGCGTTGCTCCGTTGCCAGCCACTGCGGATAGTCCCTTGCGCCTAGCCAAACGTTTTCGTCGGCGAAGCGCGAAACCGCCTGGCTGGCGCGTTTCGGCCAGGGAGCCACTGCTGCATGGTTCAGATAGCGCAGTCCTGGTGCCTGTTCAAACTCATCGAGAAACATAGACATGGTTGGATGATCCGTGCATTTTGGCGCAAGTTAGGCATAATAACCGGCTTCGATTCCGATCCAGTCCATCATATGCAGAAAGAACCTCGTAAGGTCCGTGAGTTTCGTCGCCGTGAGCAGGAAATTCTCGATACCGCGCTCAAGCTGTTTCTCGACCAGGGTGAAGACAGCGTCACCGTCGAGATGATCGCTGATGCTGTCGGTATCGGCAAAGGCACGATCTACAAGCACTTCAAATCCAAGGCGGAGATCTACCTGCGCCTGATGCTCGACTACGAGCGCGATTTGAACGAACTGCTGCACTCCGCCGACGTTGACCGCGACAAGGAAGCCCTGTCGCGCGCCTATTTCGAATTCCGCATGCGCGACCCGCAGCGCTACCGGCTGTTCGACCGCCTCGAAGAGAAGGTGGTCAAGGGCAACCAGGTGCCGGAAATGGTCGAGGAGCTGCACAAGATCCGTGCCTCCAACTTCGACCGCCTGACCCTGCTGATCAAGGGGCGCATCAGCGAAGGCAAGCTCGAAGACGTGCCGCCGTACTTCCACTACTGCGCCGCTTGGGCCCTGGTGCACGGTGCCGTGGCCCTGTATCACTCGCCGTTCTGGAGCAATGTGCTGGAAGACCAGGAAGGCTTCTTCCAGTTCCTGATGGACATCGGCGTGCGCATGGGTAACAAGCGCAAGCGCGACCCGGATGCGGCCGGTAACTGACACATTCGGCAGCCCGATGCCGCTACAGGGAAGTGCAATGCAGGAATATACTCAGGTATGAAGGCTTGCAAAAACCTGATTTTTGAGTCAGGTTTTGCAAGCCCGATTCATCCATGCCGGAGTCATCCATGATCGTCGACCGCCAAGGCAGGCGTTTTCGCAACTTGCGCGTCAGCCTCACCGCTGCCTGCAACTATGCCTGCACCTATTGCGTACCGGACGGCAAGCGTCTGGTGGCGGCCCAGGACGAGCTGTCTGCCGAAGCCATGGCGCGCGGCGTGGCCTACCTGATCGAAGCGGCCGGCATCGAGCGTTTGCGGGTCACCGGCGGCGAACCCCTGGTCAGCCCCAAGCTGGAAACCTTCCTGACCTCGGTCGCGCCCTTGGGGCTGGATGAAATCAGCCTGACCACCAATGGCCAGTTGCTGGCGCGCAAGCTGCCGTTGCTGCGTGCTGCGGGCATTCGTCGTCTCAACGTCTCCCTCGATACCCTCGATCCCGATGCATTCCGTCGCATCGCCCGCGGCGGCGACCTGGCCACCGTGCTCGATGGCATGGAGCAGGCCAGTGCGGCGGGGATGAAGATCAAGGTCAACATGGTGCCCCTGCGCGGGCAGAACTTCGACCAGGTGATCCCGCTGCTGGAATACTGCCTGGCGCGCGGGTTCGAGCTACGTTTCATCGAGCTGATGCGCATGGGCCATCTGGCCCGCGACAACAATGCCTTCCTGCAGCAGTTTGTCAGCCTCGAGCACCTGCTGCAGCTGATCGGCGAGCGCTACGAATACTTGCAGGCCAACGCGCCAGTGGATGCCACGGCCTTGCGCTACCAGATCCCGGGCCTGGGTTACTTTGGCGTGATCGCCAACGAAAGCGTGCCGTTCTGCCGGACCTGCTCGCGGCTGCGCCTGTCCTCCACCGGCTGGCTGCACGGCTGCCTGTCGTCGAGCAATCGTCACTACATCGGCGACCTGCTCGACAAGCCGCGCCATGAAGCGCTGCCTGCCCTGCAAGGGCTGCTGGTCAAGGCCCTGGGCGACAAGCAGCCGGTGGCGTTTTCCGGTGGCGTGACGGTGATGAAAATCATCGGCGGCTAAGACTGGCGCAAAAGCTGCATCTGTCGGCCATTCGCCGGTTTTCCGTCACCGGCCACTGGAGGATTGATGCGTAGCCTGGGTTTGCTGCTGGCGCTGACGGCGCTGGGCGGCTGCATGAATGTCAGCGATATGGGCGAGGGTGTTCGCTACCACATGAGCGACGCTGGCCTGCTCGACCACAGCGACACCCGCCGCTCGCTGTCGGTACGCTTGCAGCCTGACTCGTTCATCTACATTGGCCAGGGTGCCTTCGTCCCGCCGGGCCAGGGCCCTTATCCACGGCCCAACGTGGTCGCCGAAGAGGCCTTCAAGGGCTTCATCGAGTACTTCCCCCTGGTGCGCAGGGCCCAGGGGCCGCTGGGCCTTGAAGACGCCCTGGTCGAGGCGCGTTCGGTGGGCGCCCATTACCTCCTGTATGCGCGCTTTGCCCGCACCGATGACCGCATCGGCAATGGCGATGAATGGTATGACGAGCAGGCGGTCGATCGCTTAGGGATCGATACCGGTGTGATTCAACTGATGCTGATCGAAACCAGCACCCGCTACCTGATCGACACGACGCGGATCAACAGCCGTGGCGGATTGCTGACGTTCCATGACAACAAGCCGGAAGATTTGCTTGGCCCACCGCTTGAGGATTACGCTCGCAGTCTTCTGGGCATGAGTCAGTAAGGAGAGGGTGATGTCAGCAAGCGGCAAGGCCAATGATCTGTTGGCGCAGATCCCCAAGTCAGAGAAGGGGTTGCCGCCGGTACACCTGTGGAACCCGGATTTCTGCGGTGATATCGACATGCGCATCGCCCGTGACGGCACCTGGTACTACCTGGGTACGCCGATCGGCCGCAAACCGATGGTGCGGCTGTTCTCCACCATCATCCGTCGCGACGGTGACGACTACTTCCTGGTGACGCCGGTGGAGAAGGTCGGCATCAAGGTCGATGATGCGCCATTCGTGGCGGTTGCCCTGGACGTGCAGGGCAGTGGTGAGCAGCAGGTGCTGCGCTTCACCAGCAATGTCGAGGATCAGGTCGAGGCGGGGCCTGAGCATCCTCTGCGCTTCGAGATCGATGCCAGTACCCAGGAGCCTTCGCCTTATGTGCATATGCGCAGCAACCTGGAAGCGTTGATCCATCGCAATGTGTTCTACCAGCTGGTGGAGCTGGCCGTGCCGCGCCAGATCGATGGCCAGGAATGGCTGGGCGTCTGGAGCGCGGGCACCTTCTACCCCATTGGCCGCAGCTGATTAGCCTCCGCGTTTTTCCCTGAATTGGCGCTTTTTACCTCCCGGGCGTCGGCATAACCTGCCGGCATCCACTCCTGCGAGGTAATGCCCATGAAATCCCGTCTGTTACCCATCAGTACGCTGATCGTCGCCAGCCTGTTCACCCTGCCGGGCGCCTGGGCCCATGGCCCGGAAGAAGGCCAGGAGGCGGTCGGCATCCTGCAGCAGCAACTGCCAGCCAACGCGCCGGGCAAGAAAGCCATCATGCTGACGGTCGACTATGCGCCGGGGCAGAAGTCCGTCGCGCACCAGCATCCGGGCGCGGTCATGGCCTATGTGCTCGAAGGCGAAGTGGTTTCCCAGCTCAAGGGTGAACAAAAGCCGGTTAACTACAAGACGGGTGATTTCTGGTACGAGCCGCCGGGCGCCGTGCACCTGGTGTCGCGCAATGCCAGTGAGGCGAAGCCGGCAAAATTGCTGGTTTGGATTCTGGTGGATGAGCAGCGGCCGGTGACCGAGCCTTATCCACAATAGGGGAGGGCTGAAACGAAAAAACCTCCAGTGCTCAGCGCAACTGGAGGTTTTTCAAGTATTTGGCTCCGCGACCTGGACTCGAACCAGGGACCCAATGATTAACAGTCATTTGCTCTACCGACTGAGCTATCGCGGAATCTGTGGCGTATCTTACTGATTGCTAAGGGGAAGTCAAGCCTCCCCCGGGCAATTAATCAGTTACAGGACCTCGACGATAGCCTTGGTCACCACATGGATATTGCTCTGGTTCAAGGTGGCCACGCAAATACGGCCGGTGTCCAGGGCGTAGATGCCGAACTCGTTCTTCAGGCGGGCGACTTGCTCAACGCTCAGGCCCGAGTAGGAGAACATGCCGCGCTGGCGACCGACGAAGCTGAAGTCGCGCTGCGCGCCGTACTCGGCCAGCAGCTCGACCATCTGCTTGCGCATGCCGTGGATGCGACCGCGCATTTCGCCCAGTTCCGCTTCCCACATTGCACGCAGTTCCGGGCTGTTGAGCACGGCGGCAACGATGCTGGCGCCGTGGGTCGGCGGGTTGGAGTAGTTGGTGCGGATCACGCGCTTGACCTGCGACAGCACGCGAGCGCTCTCTTCCTTGGATTCGGTGATGATCGACAGGGCGCCAACGCGCTCGCCGTACAGCGAGAAGGATTTGGAGAACGAGCTGGAAACGAAGAAGTTCAGGCCCGACTCGGCGAACAGGCGTACGGCAAAGGCGTCTTCGTAGATGCCGTCGCCAAAGCCCTGGTAGGCCATGTCGAGGAACGGTACGTGGCCCTTGGCCTTGACCACTTCGAGGACGTTTTTCCAGTCGTCCAGGCTCAGGTCGACGCCGGTCGGGTTGTGGCAGCAGGCGTGCAGGACGATGATCGAGCCCGACGGCAGGGCGTTGAGGTCTTCGAGCATGCCGCTACGGTTGACGTCGTTGCTGGCGGCGTCGTAGTAACGGTAGTTCTGCACCGGGAAGCCGGCGGTTTCGAACAGGGCGCGATGGTTTTCCCAGCTCGGGTCGCTGATGGCGACCACGGCATCTGGCGAGATCTGCTTGAGGAAGTCGGCACCGATCTTCAGGGCGCCGGTACCGCCGACGGCCTGGGTGGTGATCACGCGGCCAGCGGCCAGCAGTGGCGACTCGGCACCGAACAGCAGCTTCTGCACGGCCTGGTCGTAGGCGGCGATGCCGTCGATCGGCAGGTAACCGCGGGAAGCGTGCTGGGCAGCGCGCTGGGTTTCGGCTTCGATCACTGCGCGCAGCAGTGGGATACGCCCTTCTTCGTTGCAGTACACACCTACACCCAGGTTGACCTTGTTGCTACGGGTATCGGCGTTGAATGCTTCGTTGAGGCCCAGAATGGGGTCGCGTGGTGCCAGCTCGACAGCGGAAAACAGGCTCATTATTACCTTGGCTCGAATGGAGAGTGGAAGAGTTCGCACGCTCCAGCCGAATGCACTAGAGCGGTGCACAAACGGGGAGTCAGTATAGTGATACCCACCGGTCACGGCGACAGTCTGGTGCAGCTTTTCCTGCTGTTTGGCCGAAATATTTTCGACCGTTAGTCGAATTGACCGGTCCGGTGAGGCAATTGCCCGCAACACTGAGTTGAAACTGGCACTCAGTGACACAAATTCGGTATAACTACTGTCTATAGATACAGTTGCCTGCAGCCGCGATAACACAGAGGTCCGTCATGTCCGAGTTTCAGCTCGTCACCCGTTTCCAGCCGGCCGGCGACCAGCCCGAGGCCATTCGCCTGATGGTCGAGGGCATCGAGGCGGGGCTGGCGCACCAGACCCTGCTCGGGGTGACCGGTTCGGGCAAGACCTTCAGCATCGCCAACGTGATCGCCCAGGTGCAGCGCCCGACCCTGGTGCTGGCACCGAACAAGACCCTGGCGGCGCAGTTGTATGGCGAGTTCAAGGCGTTTTTCCCCAATAACGCCGTGGAGTATTTCGTTTCCTACTACGACTACTACCAGCCCGAAGCCTATGTGCCGTCGTCCGACACCTTCATCGAGAAGGACGCTTCGATCAACGATCACATCGAGCAGATGCGCCTGTCGGCGACCAAGGCGCTGCTGGAGCGGCGCGATGCGATCATCGTCACCACGGTGTCGTGCATCTACGGCCTGGGCAGCCCGGAAACCTACCTGAAGATGGTCCTGCACGTGGACCGCGGCGACAAACTCGACCAGCGCGCCCTGCTGCGCCGCCTGGCCGACCTGCAGTACACCCGCAATGAGATGGACTTCGCCCGCGCCACCTTCCGTGTGCGCGGCGACGTGATCGACATCTTCCCGGCCGAATCGGACCTGGAAGCCATCCGCATCGAGCTGTTCGACGACGAAGTGGAGAACATTGCCGCCTTCGACCCGCTGACCGGCGAGGTGATCCGCAAGCTGCCGCGCTTCACCTTCTATCCCAAGAGCCACTACGTGACCCCGCGGGAAACCCTGCTCGAAGCGGTGGAGGGCATCAAGGAAGAACTGCAACAGCGCCTGGAGTACCTGCACAAGGCCAACAAGCTGGTCGAAGCCCAGCGCCTGGAGCAGCGCACCCGCTTCGACCTGGAGATGATTCTCGAACTGGGCTACTGCAACGGCATCGAAAACTATTCGCGCTACCTGTCCGGGCGTCCGGCCGGGGCGCCGCCGCCGACCCTCTACGACTACCTGCCGGCCGATGCCTTGCTGGTGATCGACGAATCCCACGTCAGCGTTCCCCAGGTCGGGGCCATGTACAAGGGCGACCGCTCACGCAAGGAAACCCTGGTCGAATACGGTTTCCGCCTGCCGTCGGCGCTGGACAACCGGCCCATGCGGTTCGACGAGTGGGAAAGCGTCAGCCCGCAGACCATCTTCGTCTCGGCGACGCCCGGGCCTTACGAGGCCGATCACGCCGGCAGGGTGGTGGAGCAGGTGGTACGGCCCACTGGCCTGGTCGACCCGCAGGTGGAAGTGCGTCCGGCCACCACCCAGGTCGACGACCTGCTGTCGGAAATCCGCAAGCGGGTGGCCATGGAAGAGCGCGTGCTGGTCACCACCCTGACCAAGCGCATGGCCGAGGACCTCACCGATTACCTGGCCGACCACGACGTACGGGTGCGCTACCTGCACTCGGACATCGACACGGTGGAACGGGTCGAGATCATCCGTGACCTGCGCCTGGGCACCTTCGATGTGCTGGTGGGCATCAACCTGCTGCGCGAGGGCCTGGACATGCCCGAGGTATCGCTGGTGGCGATCCTCGATGCCGACAAGGAAGGCTTCCTGCGCTCCGAGCGCTCGCTGATCCAGACCATCGGCCGGGCGGCGCGCAACCTCAATGGCCGGGCGATCCTCTATGCCGACAACATGACCGGCTCCATGGAGCGGGCGATCGGCGAGACCGAACGCCGCCGCGACAAGCAGATCGCCTTCAACCAGGCCAACGGCATCGTGCCCAAGGGCGTGGTCAAGGACATCACCGACATCATGGAAGGCGCCAACGTGCCCGGCTCGCGCAGCAAGAAGCGCAAGGGCATGGCCAAGGCCGCGGAGGAGAGCGCCCGCTACGAAGCCGAACTGCGCACCCCGGGCGAAATCGCCAAGCGCATCAAGCAGCTGGAAGAGAAGATGTACCAGCTGGCGCGGGACCTGGAGTTCGAAGCGGCGGCGCAGTTGCGCGACGAGATTGCTGCATTGCGCGAGCGAATGATTACGGCGTGAGGACGCCATCGCGGGGCAAGCCCGCTCCCACAAAGCCGGTGGGAGCGGGCTTGCCCCGCGATTCAGACGCCGCCGTCAGTGGGCCTCTCCCGCCTTCAACCCCTGCGGCAATGTCCGCGTCATCAACACCGCCACCATGCTGATCGCCAAACCGATGCCGACAAAATGGAAGGCATCGTTGTAGGCCATGATCATTGCCTGCTGATGGGTAATCTCGCTCAGTTTGCCCAGTGCCGCAGCGTCGCTGCCCAGCCTTTCAGCCAGCTGCGCCAGGCGCTCGGCGACCTGCGGGTTGCTCGGCACCAGCGACTCGCGCAGGTAGTCGAAGTACACCTTGGTGCGCGCATCCAGCAAGGTCGCCAGCAAGGCGATGCCGATGGCGCCGCCCAGGTTGCGCAGGATGTTGAACAGGCTCGACGCCGAGCCCGCATCCTGGGGCAGGATATAGGCCGTGGCGATCAGCGAGATGGTCACCATGATCATCGGCTGGCCGAGGGCGCGGATGATCTGGATCTGGTTGAACTGCTCGCCGGCGAAGTCCGGGTTGAGCACCCCGGAGCTGAAGCTGGCCAGGCCGAACAGGCCAAAGCCCAGGGTGCAGAGGATCTTCGGCGAAATCACCTTCATCAGCTGCGGCACCATCGGAATCAGGAACAGCTGGGGAATCCCCATCCACATGATCACTTCGCCGATCTGCAGGGCGTTGTAGTTCTGGATCTGCGCCAGGTACAGCGGCAGCAGGTAGATCGATCCATAGAGGCCAACCCCCATCCCCAGGCTGGCAATGCTCGACAGGCCGAAGTTGCGGTTGCCGAGAATGCGCAGGTTGATCAGCGGATTGGGCTTGGAGTACTGCACGATCACGAAGGTGATCAGGCTCAGCAGGGCGATGCTGCCCAGGCCGACGATCAGGCTCGATTCCAGCCAGTCCTTGCGGTGGCCCTCTTCGAGAAACACCTGCAGGCAACCCAGGCCCACGCCCAGGGTGACGATGCCGGCGTAGTCGGTGCTTTTCAGCAGTTCCCAGTGCGCCTCTTTCTTCTCCAGGCCATACATCAGGCCGCCGATCATCAACAGGCCCGGCGGGATGTTGATGTAGAAGATGTATTCCCAGCCCCAGTTCTCGGTGAGCCAGCCGCCCAGGGTCGGGCCAATGGACGGCGCGAAGGTGGCGGTCATGGCGAACATCGCCATGCCCTTGGCGCGGTGATGCTCGGGCAGCTTGATCAGGGTCAGGGTGAAGGCCAGCGGAATCAGCGCGCCGCCGGTGAAGCCCTGCAGGGCGCGAAAGACGATCATGCTCTCCAGGTTCCAGGCCATGGAACACAGCAGCGAGGAGGCCAGGAAACCCAGCGACACCCACACGGCCAGGCGCCGGGCCGAGAGCAACTGCACCAGCCAGGCGGTCAGCGGGATCATGATGATCTCGGCCACCAGGTACGAAGTGGAGATCCACGAGCCTTCCTCCAGGGTCGCCGACAGGGCGCCCTGGATGTCCTTGAGCGAGGAGTTGGTGATCTGGATATCCAGCACGGCCATGAAGGCGCCGAGCATCACACTCATTACTGCGATCCAGTCGCGCCGGCTGGGTTCGCCGACGGGACGGATCAACGCATCACCGGCCATTGTCGGTGTGGTTCCGGATGTCGACGATGGCGGTGACCGACATGCCCGGGCGGATCCTGCCGCGCAGCGGGTTGTCGGCCGCGAAGGTCAGCTTGACCGGAATGCGCTGTACCACCTTGGTGAAGTTGCCGGTGGCGTTGTCCGGCGGCAGCAGGCTGAACTGCGCGCCGGAGGCGGCGAACAGGCTGTCGATCCGGGCCTGGATCGGTGTGTCGGGGTAGCTGTCGAACAACAGTTCGGCCATTTGCCCAGGCTGCATATGGCCGATCTGGGTTTCCTTGAAGTTGGCCTGGACCCAGATGTCCTCATCCGGAACGATCGACAACAGGTAGGTGCCGGCCTGGACCACCTGACCATTGCGCGCGGCACGCTGGCCGATCATGCCGCTGATCGGGGCGCGGATTTCGCTGCGGGTCAGGTTCAGCTCGGCCTGGGCCAGTTCGGCGCGGGCGTTGGCAATCTGCGCATCCAGGCGCTTGAGCTCGGCGGACAGGGCATTGACCTGCTGGCGCTGGCCCTGCAGGTCGGCCTGGGCTTTGCTGACTTGTGAGCGGGCAACGTTGTTTTCCGCCGCCAGGGTGGTGACCCGTTCTTCCGATACGAAGCCCGGCTTGCGCAGGGCCTGGGCGCGGTTCAGGTCCAGTTCCCAGCGTCCCAGGGTGGCCTGGTTGGCGGCGACCTGGGCCTTGCCGGCGGCAATCAGGCTCGATTGCTGGGTCAGGCGGCTTTCGGCCTGCTGGTGTTCGGCCTCGCGGGTGGCCAGGGCGGCGCGGGCGCGCTCCACGGCCAGGCGGAAATCATCCGGCTCCAGGCGAACCAGCAGGTCACCCTTGGCGACATGCTGGTTGTCCTGGACCAGGACTTCATCGACACGGGCACCGAGCTGGCTGGAAATCCGCGTGATTTCGCCCTGCACATAAGCATTGTCGGTGCTTTCGTAGAAGCGACCCTTGATGTACCAGTGGGCGAGAAAGGCGAGGGCGACGAGCGCAACCAGGGTCATGAAAACCAGCAGGCGGCGTTTGAGTTGAGCAGGCATGAGTACCATCGTTCCAAAAATGTAAGCAAATTTAACAATGTTTGGATCCAGGCTCACAAGTGCCGATCGCGCCCATTGCTGGAGCCCGATGCCCGCTCCCTGTTAACATCCAGCCTTTGTTTCATCTCTAGTTCGAGACTGTCCATGACCACCGTTCGCACGCGTATCGCGCCTTCGCCTACTGGCGATCCCCACGTCGGCACCGCTTATATCGCCCTGTTCAACTACTGCTTCGCCAAGCAGCACGGCGGCGAATTCATCCTGCGTATCGAAGATACCGACCAGCTGCGTTCGACCCGCGAGTCCGAGCAGCAGATTTTCGACGCCCTGCGCTGGCTCGGCATCGAATGGAGCGAAGGTCCGGATGTCGGCGGCCCGCACGGCCCGTACCGGCAGAGCGAGCGGGGCGATATCTACAAGCAGTACGCCCAGCAACTGGTCGACCTGGGCCACGCCTTCCCGTGCTTCTGCACCGCCGAAGAGCTGGACCAGATGCGCGCCGAGCAGATGGCCCGCGGCGAAACCCCGCGCTACGACGGCCGCGCCTTGCTGCTCTCGCCTGAAGAAGTACAGCGCCGCCTGGCCGCTGGCGAGCCGCATGTGATCCGCATGAAGGTGCCGAGCGAAGGCGTCTGCGTGGTGCCGGACATGCTGCGTGGCGAAGTCGAGATCCCGTGGGACCGCATGGACATGCAGGTGCTGATGAAGACCGACGGCCTGCCGACCTACTTCCTGGCCAACGTGGTCGACGACCACTTGATGGGCATCACCCATGTGCTGCGTGGCGAGGAGTGGCTGCCGTCGGCTCCCAAGCTGATCAAGCTCTACGAATACTTCGGCTGGGAACAGCCGCAACTGTGCTACATGCCGCTGCTGCGCAACCCGGACAAGAGCAAGCTGTCCAAGCGCAAGAACCCGACCTCGGTGACCTTCTACGAGCGCATGGGCTTCATGCCCGAGGCGATGCTCAACTACCTGGGCCGCATGGGCTGGTCGATGCCGGACGAGCGCGAGAAGTTCTCCCTGGCCGAGATGGTCGAGCACTTCGACCTGTCGCGAGTGTCCCTGGGCGGGCCGATCTTCGACATCGAGAAGCTGTCGTGGCTCAACGGCCAGTGGCTGCGTGACCTGCCGGTGGAAGAATTCGCCGCACGCCTGCAGAAGTGGGCGTTCAACAGCGACTACATGATGAAGATCGCGCCGCACGTGCAGGGCAGGGTAGAGACCTTCAGCCAGGTCGCACCGCTGGGCGGCTTCTTCTTCGAAGGCGCGCTGAAGCTCGATGCCAAGCTGTTCGAGAGCAAGAAATTGTCGGGCGACCAGGTTCGCCAGGTGATCCAGTTGATCCTGTGGAAGCTCGAAAGCCTGCGCCAGTGGGAAAAAGAGCGGATCACCGGCTGCATCCAGGCCGTTGTCGAGGCGCTGGAGCTGAAGCTGCGTGATGCCATGCCGCTGATGTTCGCCGCCATCACCGGCCAGGCCAGCTCGGTATCGGTGCTCGATGCCATGGAAATCCTCGGCCCGGACCTGACCCGTTACCGCCTGCGCCAGGCCCTGGACCTGCTCGGTGGTGTGTCGAAGAAAGAAAACAAGGAGTGGGAGAAGCTGTTGGGCACTATCGCCTGACCTTTTTTCAATGTTGTACCCATCGCGGGGCAAGCCCGCTCCTACGGTAGGAGCGGGCTTGTCCCGCGATGCGTTTTAGCGGTCGCGCCCAATAAAACCGGGCGTTCCAAGGTAAGTGTTTGTTATCTCGGAAAAAAAATTCAAAAAAAGTCGAAAATAAATTTGACAGGTGTGCGATCCGATCTTAATATGCGCCCCGTCCACAGCGATGAACGAAAACGAAACGCGAAGCACCCAGCCAAGCGAATCAAGTTCAAAGCGACATTGTGGGGCTATAGCTCAGCTGGGAGAGCGCCTGCATGGCATGCAGGAGGTCAGCGGTTCGATCCCGCTTAGCTCCACCAAATTCCGATCTGGAGTTGGTAGTATCAACTTCAGAGTCAACCGGGCTCCAGCGACCGGGTTGGCAAGGTAAGAAGGTTCGTCCCCTTCGTCTAGTGGCCTAGGACACCGCCCTTTCACGGCGGTAACAGGGGTTCGAGTCCCCTAGGGGACGCCAGTTTCACACAAGCGACATCGAAAGAGGTCGCTGGGCCGCGAGGCTAGAAATCTGGGGCTATAGCTCAGCTGGGAGAGCGCCTGCATGGCATGCAGGAGGTCAGCGGTTCGATCCCGCTTAGCTCCACCAATTTTGCCAGGATTCGTGAAAACGGATCTGCACGAAGGTTACAAGTCCCCTTCGTCTAGTGGCCTAGGACACCGCCCTTTCACGGCGGTAACAGGGGTTCGAGTCCCCTAGGGGACGCCACTTTACCCACTTTGTGGGATTTCAAGGCTCATTCGATTATTGAATGAGCCTTTTGTTTTTTCCGCGAAAAAAACTTCCTTCCTCTTCCTTATGCACCCCCACGACAAATGGCGGGCGATAGTGCTTGCAGAAAAATATTATGAGAATAATATTGTGAGCATAATATTTGGAGGCAGGTCATGAACGACAAGAAGGCGAAAACCCGCGAACGGATTCTCGAGGCAGCCCGCAGTGCATTGATCCAGCACGGCCCCGCCGAACCCAGCGTCAACCAGGTGATGGGCGCTGCCGGGCTGACGGTCGGGGGCTTCTATGCGCATTTCGACAGCAAGGACGCGCTGATGCTGGAAGCCTTCCGCCAGTTGCTTGCCGAGCGTCGAGCCCTGCTCGCCGAAGTCGACCCGAACATGAGCGGCGAGGAGCGCCGTGGCCTGGTCGCCGCTTTCTACCTGTCGCGCAAGCACCGTGACGCCACCGAACATGCCTGCCCGTTGCCCACCTCCCTGGTGGAGATGGCGCGCCTGCCAGATGCCTTCCGCGAAGTCCTGGCCGAACACATCGAACTGATGATGGCCAACATGGCCGACAGCCCCGAAGACGCCGACAAGGTCCTGGCCGACCTGGCCCTGATGGTCGGTGGCATTGCCCTGGCCCGTGCCCTGGGCACTGATGAATTGTCTGACCGCATCCTGCGTGCCGCCAAGTCGGCGGTTGTCTGAACCTGCGCCATCCACCGGAGCGAAGCGATGAATACCTTGAGCTGGATTCGTAGCGTCAACGGCACCCTCGGACACCTGGTACCGGAGCATGTGGCCAGCAAGATGCGCCGGGCGTTCATGACGCCGCGCAACCTGCCGCCGCGGGACTGGGAGTTGCCGCTGCTGGCCCGCGCCGAACGTATTACCTTGCGCTTCGGCCTCTCGGCCTTGCGCTGGGGTCAGGGGCCAACGGTATTGCTGATGCACGGTTGGGAAGGGCGCCCGACCCAGTTCGCCCACCTGATCGATACCCTGGTGCGTTCCGGCTACACCGCCGTGGCCCTGGAAGGGCCCGCCCATGGTCATTCCCCGGGTAATCAGGCGCATGTCGTGCTGTTCGCCCGGGCCTTGCTGGAGGCTGCTGCCGAATTGCCGGCGCTGCGGGCGGTGATCGGTCACTCGATGGGCGGTTCTGCGGTCATGCTGGCCCTGCAGTGGGGGTTGCGCGCCGAGGCGGCGGTGAGTATTGCCGCGCCGGCGCAACTGCTGGGGGTGCTGCGTGGCTTCGCCCGCCGGCTGGGCATGCCGGCGCGGGCGCGAGCAGCCTTCGTGCGCCAGGTCGAGCGGGATGTCGGGATGCCGATTGCGCGCCTTGATGTGAAAGGCTATCAACTGGATATTCCTGCACTGGTCGTGCATGCCGAGGATGACGGCCTGGTGCCGTCCAGCGAGGCGCTGGCCATTCACGAGGCCTGGTTCGACAGTCGCCTGTTGCTGCTGCCCGAAGGGGGGCATCAGCGTGTGCTGTCCGACCCGCAACTGATCGAAGGCGTGCAGGCGCTGCTCGCGCCCAGGCACGCCAGCGAGCGGCAATCGGCCTGAGCATCCGGTACACTCTGCCCGTTCATCAGAGAACTGGAGCGGGCATGAGTTGGGATCTGGCAACACCGTTCACCATCGACCTGCGCGTCGGTGCCGAAGACATCGATGGCCTCGGCCACGCCAATAACGCGGTCTACGTCACCTGGCTGGAGCGCTGTGCCTGGCGCCACTCCCAGCGCCTGGGCCTGGACCTGGCCGAGTATCGGCGCCTGGACCGGGCCATGGCCGTGGTTCGTCACGAAATCGACTACCTGGCCTCGGCCTATGAAGACGATGAGTTGCAACTGGCGACCTGGATAGTCGACTGGGATCAACGCCTGAAAATGACCCGGCGCTTCCAGCTGGTGCGTCCCAGCGACGGCACCACCTTGCTGCGCGCGCAGACCACTTTCGTGTGTATCGAGTTATCCACAGGTCGGCCCAAGCGCATGCCCAGCGAGTTCATCGAAGGTTATGGTGCGGCGCTGATGGCCGGAGCGCTGTAGGCCGCGGATTTTGCTAGACTGCCGGCCTTTTTCAGCCGAGATGCCACCCATGCAAATTGCCCTGGCCCCGATGGAGGGGCTGGTCGACAACATCCTCCGTGACGTACTGACCCAGGTGGGCGGCATCGACTGGTGCGTCACCGAGTTCATTCGTGTCTGCGACCGGCTGCTGCCAGCCGCTACCTTCGCCAAGCTGGCGCCGGAGCTGGATCAGGGCGCCGCGACCACGGCCGGGGTGCCCTTGCGTGTGCAATTGCTCGGCTCCGACCCGGTGTGCCTGGCCGAAAACGCGGTGCTGGCCTGCGAGCTGGGCGCGCCGGTGATCGACCTCAATTTCGGCTGCCCGGCCAAGACCGTCAACAAGTCCCGCGGCGGTGCGGTGTTGCTCAAGGAGCCGGAGCTGCTCCATGCCATCCTGCGTGAAGTGCGCCGTGCCGTGCCTGCGCACATTCCGGTTACCGCCAAGATGCGCCTGGGCTTCGACAGCCCCGATGTGGCGCTGGACTGCGCCCGTGCCCTGGCCGAAGGCGGCGCCGAGCAACTGGTGGTGCATGCGCGGACCAAGGTCGAGGGCTACAAGCCACCGGCCCACTGGGAGTGGGTGGCGCGGGTACAGGACGTGGTCAAGGTGCCGGTGTACGCCAACGGTGAAGTCTGGACCTTCGAAGACTGGCAGCGCTGCCGTGAAGTCAGCGGCGTCGAGGACATCATGCTCGGCCGCGGCCTGGTTTCGCGCCCGGACCTGGCCCGGCAGATCGCCGCTGCCCGCGACGGCGTCGAGTTCGTACCCATGGACTGGCACGGCCTGTTGCCGCTGATCCGCGACTTCTGGGGCCAGGCGGTGGCGCAGATGACCCCGCGCCAGGCACCGGGACGCTTGAAGCAGTGGGTGGCGATGCTGACCCGTACCTACCCTGAGGCTGTGGAACTGTTCGCCGAACTGCGCCGGGAAACCGATTGCGATCGGGTTGGCCAGTTGATCGGCATGCCGGTCAGCCAGGCGGCGTGAAAATTTTCGTCGGGTTGCTTGAAAAGCCGGCGAGGGTCCTTATCTAAGGAGTACGCGATGCCGAAGTCGGGTCGCGCTACTACACAACCTCGCTGATTTTCAGGAGATGTACCATGACTACTGCTTTTTCTCTGGCTCCACTGTTCCGTCATTCCGTAGGCTTCGACCGTTTCAATGACCTGTTCGAATCCGCGGCGCGTAATGAGGCGGGTAGCAGCTACCCTCCCTACAACGTTGAAAAACATGGCGATGACCACTATCGAATCGTCGTTGCTGCAGCCGGTTTCCAGGAGCAGGATCTGGACCTGCAAGTGGAAAAGGGCGTGCTGACCGTCACCGGCGGCAAGCGTGACAGCAGCGGCGAAAGCGTCACCTACCTGCACCAGGGCATTGCCCAGCGGGCGTTCAAGTTGTCCTTCCGCCTGGCCGACCACATCGAGGTCAAGGCCGCGGGCCTGGCCAACGGCCTGCTCAGCATCGACCTGCTGCGCATCGTCCCGGAAGAGGCCAAGGCCAAGCGCATCCCGATCAACGGCGATAGCAAGCCTGCGCTGAACTGAGTGATGTGATGCACAAGAGGGCACCTTCGGGTGCCCTTTTTATTGGGCGCGTGTAGGAGCGGGCTTGCCCCGCGATACGGTGCAACTGGCAGACGGCAATCGCGGGGCAAGCCCGCTCCTACAGGTCACAGGGCCGGTGCTTCCAGCAACATCCGCCGGAACTCGCCCAGGGGCAACGGCCGGCTGTGCAGATATCCCTGGTACAAATGACACCCCAGCCGCTCCAGGAACTCCAGCTGCTCCGACAACTCCACCCCCTCGGCAATCACCGACAGGTCCAGGCTGCGGGCCATGGCCACGATGGCGCGGACGATCTCCGCATCGTTGGGGTCCTCCGGTGCATCACGGACGAACGACTGGTCGATCTTCAAGGTATCCACCGGCAGGCGCTTGAGGTAGGTCAGCGATGAATACCCGGTGCCGAAATCATCCATGGCGAAACTCACGCCATAGCGCTTGAGCTCGCGCATCTTGCTGATGGTGTCGTCCAGGTTCTGGATGACGATGCCCTCGGTGATTTCCAGCTTGAGCATGCTGTAGGGCAGGCGAAAGTCATCGAGGCTGCGCAGGACCCGCTCGACGAAGTCGTTCTGGCGGAACTGGCGCGGGCTGATGTTCACGCACAGGCTGAAGTCGTAGGCATCGATCAGGTGATCGCGCAGCATGCCGGCACAGGCATCGCAGGCTTCGTCGAGTATCCAGCTGCCCACTTCGAGGATCAGTCCGCTTTCCTCCAGCACCTGGATGAACTGCGTCGGCGGTTGCTGGCCCAGTTGCGGATGGTGCCAGCGCAGCAGCACTTCGGCGCCGACGATACGGTTGTCGCGGGCATCGACCTGGGGTTGGAAGTGCAGGGCCAGTTCGCCCCGGGCCAGGGCCATGCGCAGATCGCTTTCCATGCGCAGGCGTTCGCTGGCGGCCTTCTGCATGGTGGTGTGGAACAACTGGGTGGTGTTGCGCCCGGAGTCCTTGGCCCGGTACAGGGCGATGTCGGCGCGCTTGAGCAGGTCGGCGGGGGTCGTGCCGTGATCGGGGATCAGCGCCACGCCGATGCTCGGTGTCACCTGCAGGCGCTGGCCATCCAGGGACATGGGCTCGGCCAGCAGCTCGCGCAGGGTGTCGGCCAGTTCGCGGACCTTTTCCGTGACTTCGTCGCGGCTGCCCTCAAGGCCACTGAGCAGCACCACGAATTCGTCACCGCCCAGGCGCGCCACGGTGTCTTCCAGGCGCACGCTGGCTTCCAGGCGGGCGGTGATGATCTTCAGCACGGTGTCGCCGACCGGGTGGCCCAGGGAGTCGTTGATGTGCTTGAAGTGATCCAGGTCGAGGAACAGCAGGGCGCCGCGCAGGTTGTGGCGCTTGAGCAGGGCGATCTGCTGGCTCAGGCGGTCCATCAGCAAGGCGCGGTTGGGCAGGTTGGTCAGGGGGTCGTGGTAGGCCAGGTGACGGATCTGCGCCTGGGCGTTCTTCAGCAGGCTGACATCGCGGGCGGTGAGCAGCAGGCATTCGGTTTCATTGAGGGTGATCGGCTCGATCGACACCTCCACGGTGAGGATGTCGCCGCGCTTGTTGCGCCCGAGCATTTCCCGGTGGTGGACGCGGCCCTTGTCCTGGAATTCGCTGATCAGTGCCGAGCGTTGCTTGTCGTCGGCCCAGATGCCGATCTCGTACACAGTGCGGCCGATCACCTCGGCCGTGCTGTAGCCGGTCAGGCGGCAGAAACCGTCGTTGACCTCCAGGTAACGACCGCTGTCGAGTTCGGTAATGGTGATGGCGTCGGGGCTGGAATGAAACGCCTTGGCGAACTTCTCTTCACTGGCCTTGAGTGCCGCTTCGGCCCGTTGTTGCTGGGTGATGTCGCGCAGGGTGGTGACACTGCAGGGCTGGTCGTCGACCTTGATCAGGCGGCTGGATATCACGCAGGTCAGGGGTTGCCCATCACTGTGGTTGACCACCACGGCGACGTTGTTCAGGGCCTGGTCGCGGATCACCCGTTCGATGCGCCGGGCCCGCTGGGCCGATTCTGCCCACAGGCCGATCTCTTCGGCGGTGTGGCCGATCACCTGTTTGGTGTTCCAGCCGAAGGTCTGGGTGAAGGCCGGATTGATCTCGATGAACTGACCGGTGTCTTGGCGGGTGACGCAGATCGGGTCGGGGCTGGCCTGGAACAGACTGGCGAATTTTTCCTCCGAGCTGACCAGGCGTTGCTCGCGCTCGACCTGTTCGGTGATGTCCAGCAGGGTGCCGGCCATGCGTAGCGGTCTGCCTTGTTCGTCGCGGTACAGCCGGGCCCGGCTTTCGATGTAGCGCGAGGTGCCGTTTTCCAGCTGGATGCGGTAGGTGAACTGGTAGTTGCCGGCCGGTCCTTCGCGCAGGGTGCGGTAGGCCTGGCGCATCGTGGTGCGCTCATGCTCCGGTACCCCTTCGAAGAACGCCTCGAAGGACTCGTGAAAAGGCACCGGCTCCAGGCCGTGCAATTCCGCTGCACGGGCCGAGCCATAGAGCATGCCGCTGGGAATGTGCCAGTCCCAGGTGCCCATCTGCGCGGAGTCCAGGGCCAGGTCGAGGCGTTCCTGGCTGTCCTTGAGGGCTTGTTCGGCGCGCTTGCGTTCGCTGGTGTCGACAAAGGTGCTGAGCAGGCAGGCCGTGCCTTCCAGTTCGATGTTCTGGGTGCTGAGGATGCCGTCGTGGATCTTGCCGCTGCTGGCGCGAAACTGCACCTCGAGGATCACCGGGCCGCTGGTGTTGCGGGTGGCTTCGAGCACGACATTGCGCTGCTGCGGATTGACCCACAGGCCCAGCTCGATGGTGGTCTTGTTGACCACCTGCTGGCACGGCCAGCCAAGGATCTGTTCGAAGTGCTGGTTGACCTCGTAGATCAGGCCGTCGGAGCGCCGGCTCAGGAGAATCACGTTGGGGCTCAGGTGAAACAGGGTGGCGAAGCGCTTTTCCGAGTTGATCAGCGCGGTTTCCCGTTCGCGCTGGCGGGTGATCTCGCGGATCACCCCGATCATCTGCGGCCGGCCATGCTTGTCCTTGGCCAGGCTGCCGTTGATCTCCAGCCAGTGCAGGCTGCCGTCGGGCCAGCGGATGCGGTGGCGCAGGGCCTGTTCCACCGGCTCGCCGTTGATCACCGCATGAAAGGCCTGCAAGGTGCGGGCGCGGTCTTCTGGGGGGAGCAGTTCGAGGTAGTCGACGTCATTGGGCAGCGGCTGGTGGGGATCGAAGCCGAACAGCGCCTGGGTGCCCCGCGACCAGCTGATCTGCCCGGTCTCGACGTCCCAGAACCAGGCCCCCAGGCGCGCGCCATTGAGCGCCGCCAGCAGCTGCGGGGCGTTCTCCCAGGTTTCCTCCAGCGCCTGGGGGTCTGCCGCATGAATGCGCGGCAGGCGCGGAAAGGGATTCGCTGATTTGGGCATCGATACCAGACCTTTGGCGGTGACGCGTCCTGGAGAGTCGTACTGACCGGGTTCTACCTCAATGGCTCGGGGTGCTGGCATGGCTGTCGAGCAGGGCCATGAAGGCTCTGGCCGCATTCGACAGCGTGCGCTCGGTGTGCAGAATGTAGCCTAGCTGGCGGGACAGCTGTATGCCCGGCAAGGCGATGGGCGCCACCTGCTCATCGAGCATAGTGCGTGGCAGCACGCTCCATGCCAGGCCGATGGAGACCATCATCTTGATGGTTTCCAGGTAGTTGGTGCTCATGGCGATGTTTGGGGTCAGGCCCTGGGCTTCGAACAGGCGCTGGACAATATGGTGGGTGAAGGTGTTGCCGCCGGGAAAGACCGCCGGGTGATGGGCGATGTCCGCCAGGCTTACCGCGCCATTGCAGGCCAGCGGGTGCTCCGGTGCGGCGACGAAGTCCAGCGGGTCGTCCCAGACCGGCACGGCGCGTACCAGGTGATGAGGCTCCGGCGCCAGGGTGATCACCGCGATTTCCGCCCGGCCGTGGAGGATTTCCTCGTAGGCCACCTCCGAGTCGAGAAACTGGATGTCCAGGGCGACCTGCGGGTACTGGCGGGTAAAGGCTCGCAACAGCGGCGGCAAGCGGTGCAGGCCTATATGATGGCTGGTGGCCAGGGTCAGGCGTCCGCTGACTTCGCCGGTCAGGTTGGTCAGGGCCCGGCGGGTGTCGTCCAGCACGTTGAGGATCTGGTAGGCGCGCGGCAGTAGGGCGCGGCCGGCTTCGGTCAGGTTGACTTCGCGGCCCAGGCGGTCGAACAGCCGTACGTCCAGTTGTTGCTCAAGCCCGGCGATGCGTTTGCTGATCGCCGGCTGGGTCAGGTGCAGGCGTTCGCCGGCGCCTGAGAAGCTGCCGGTCTCGGCGACGGCAATGAAGGCATTGAGGTTGGCCAGGTCCACTGCTCGAATTCCTTTTGGTTATCCAAAGCATAAAAATTATGAATTTGAGTTATTCAATCTAACCTCATAGCATCGTCCGTACAAGCCAAGGGGTTATTGGCATAGAAAGATGATGAGGAAGAGTCTGATGGCCGGCAAAACGCTCTACGACAAGCTCTGGGATTCGCATTTGGTCAAACAGCGCGACGATGGTTCGGCGCTGATCTATATCGATCGTCACATCATTCACGAAGTGACGTCGCCGCAAGCCTTCGAAGGCCTGCGCCTGGCCAATCGCAAACCCTGGCGCATCGATGCCAACATCGCCACGCCCGATCACAACGTGCCGACCACCCCTGAGCGCAAGGGCGGCATCGACGCCATTGTCGACCAGGTGTCGCGCCTGCAGGTGCAGACCCTCGACGAAAACTGCGACGAATACGGCATCACCGAATTCAAGATGAATGACGTGCGCCAGGGCATCGTCCACGTCATCGGCCCGGAGCAGGGTGCGACCTTGCCGGGCATGACCGTGGTCTGCGGCGACTCGCACACCTCCACCCACGGCGCGTTCGGCGCCCTGGCCCATGGCATCGGCACTTCCGAGGTCGAGCACGTGCTCGCCACCCAGTGCCTGGTGGCCAAGAAAATGAAGAATATGCTGGTGCGCGTCGAAGGCAAATTGCCGTTCGGCGTCACCGCCAAGGACATCGTCCTGGCCGTGATCGGCAAGATCGGCACCGCCGGCGGCAACGGCCATGCCATGGAATTCGCCGGCAGCGCCATTCGCGACCTGTCCGTCGAAGGCCGCATGACCATCTGCAACATGTCCATCGAAGCCGGCGCCCGCGTGGGCCTGGTGGCGACCGACGAGAAGACCGTCGAGTACGTCAAGGGCCGTCCGTACGCGCCCAAGGGCGAGCAGTGGCAGCAGGCGGTAGAGGCCTGGAAGGACCTGGTGTCCGACGCCGATGCGGTGTTCGATACCGTGGTCGAGCTCGATGCCGCGCAGATCAAGCCGCAGGTTAGCTGGGGCACTTCGCCGGAAATGGTCCTGGCGGTCGACCAGCGCGTGCCGGACCCGGCCCGGGAAATGGACCTGGTCAAGCGTGGCTCCATCGAGCGCGCCTTGAAGTACATGGGCCTGAGCGCCAACCAGGCGATCACCGACATCCAGCTCGACCGGGTGTTCATCGGCTCTTGCACCAACTCGCGGATCGAAGACCTGCGTGCCGCCGCCGAGATCGCCAAGGGCCGCAAGGTCGCCTCGACCATCAAGCAGGCCCTCGTCGTGCCAGGCTCGGGCCTGGTCAAGGCCCAGGCGGAGAAGGAAGGCCTGGACAAGATTTTCATCGAGGCCGGTTTCGAATGGCGTGAGCCTGGCTGCTCCATGTGCCTGGCGATGAACCCGGACCGCCTGGAGAGCGGCGAGCATTGCGCCTCGACCTCCAACCGCAACTTCGAAGGTCGCCAGGGTGCTGGCGGTCGTACCCACCTGGTGAGCCCGGCCATGGCCGCCGCCGCCGCAGTTACCGGTCGTTTCATCGATGTCCGTGAGTTGATCCAAGGGAGCGCAGCATGAAAGCCTTTACCCAGCACACCGGCCTCGTCGCGCCATTGGACCGTGCCAACGTCGACACCGACCAGATCATCCCCAAGCAGTTCCTGAAGTCGATCAAACGCACCGGTTTCGGCCCGAACCTGTTCGACGAATGGCGTTACCTGGATGTCGGCCAGCCGTACCAGGACAACAGCAAGCGTCCGAAGAACCCGGACTTCGTCCTCAACCACGACCGCTACCAGGGCGCCAGCGTATTGCTCGCCCGCGAGAACTTCGGTTGCGGCTCGAGCCGCGAGCATGCGCCGTGGGCGCTGGAAGAATACGGCTTTCGCAGCATCATCGCGCCGAGCTACGCCGACATCTTCTTCAACAACAGCTTCAAGAACGGTTTGCTGCCGATCATCCTCAGCGATGAGGAAGTCGACGCGTTGTTCAAGCAGGTTGAAGCCGACCCTGGCTACCAGTTGACCATCGACCTGCAGGCGCAGACCGTGACCCGTCCTGACGGCAAGGTACTGAGCTTCGAGATCGACGCGTTCCGCAAGCACTGCCTGCTCAATGGCCTGGACGATATCGGCCTGACCTTGCAGGACCGTGATGCCATCGAGGCGTTCGAGGGCAAGCACCGGGCGAGCCAGCCGTGGCTGTTTCGTGACGCCTGATTGATGTGTTGAACCTATCGCGGGGCAAGCCCGCTCCTACACCCACCTGTAGGAGCGGGCTTGCCCCGCGATCAAGACCCAGGAGATGCCAATGACCAGCACCACCCACAAGGATGTCGTCCAGCGCCAGTTCGGCGAGCAGGCCAACGCCTACCTGAGCAGCGCCGTACACGCCCAGGGCAGTGAGTTCGCCCTGCTGCAGGCTGAGCTGGCCGGGCAGGAGCAAGCACGGGTGCTGGACCTGGGTTGCGGCGCCGGACACGTGAGTTTCCATGTCGCGCCACTGGTGCGTGAAGTGGTGGCCTATGACCTGTCGCAGCAGATGCTCGACGTGGTCGCCGCCACCGCGACCGAGCGTCAACTGGGGAACATTGTCACCGCGCGTGGCGCCGCCGAGCGCCTGCCGTTCGCCGACGCCAGCTTCGACTTCGTCTTCAGCCGTTATTCGGCACACCACTGGAGCGACCTGGGCCTGGCCCTGCGCGAGGTGCGTCGGGTGCTCAAGCCGGGCGGCGTGGCTGCATTCATCGACGTGATGTCGCCGGGCAGCCCGCTGCTCGACACCTACCTGCAAAGCGTCGAAGTCTTGCGCGATACCAGCCATGTCCGTGATTTTTCCGCGGCCGAGTGGCTGCAGCAGGTCAGCGACGCCGGCCTGTTCACCCGCAGCCATACCCGCCAGCGCCTGCGCCTGGAGTTCGGCTCCTGGGTCGAGCGCATGCGCACCCCGCAGGTGATGCGTGACGCCATACGCCATTTGCAGCAGGCAATGGGCGAAGAAGTACGGCAGTATTACCAGATTGAAGCCGATGGCTCGTTCAGCACCGATGTCCTGGTGCTCTGGGCCGAGCGCTAGTTATTTTTCCGGCCCGCCGTTGCGGCGAGTCGCTTGATTCGAACAAGAGGAACCCATGAGCAAGCAGATTCTGATTCTCCCAGGTGATGGCATCGGTCCGGAAATCATGGCCGAGGCGGTCAAGGTGCTGGAGCTGGCCAACGACAAGTTCCAGCTGAACTTCAGCCTGTCCCACGACGTGATCGGTGGCGCGGCCATCGACAAGCACGGCGTGCCGCTGGCCGACGAGACCCTGGAGCGTGCGCGCCAGGCCGATGCCGTGCTGCTGGGCGCCGTGGGCGGCCCGAAATGGGACAAGATCGAGCGCGACATTCGCCCCGAGCGCGGCCTGCTGAAGATCCGCTCGCAACTGGGCCTGTTCGCCAACCTGCGTCCGGCGATCCTCTACCCACAACTGGCCGATGCCTCGTCGCTCAAGCCTGAAATCGTTTCGGGCCTGGATATCCTCATCGTCCGCGAGCTGACCGGCGGCATCTACTTCGGCGCGCCACGTGGCACCCGTACGCTTGAAGGCGGCGAGCGTCAGTCCTACGACACCCTGCCGTACAGCGAAAGCGAAATCCGCCGTATCGCCCGGGTCGGTTTCGACATGGCCCGCGTGCGCGGCAAGAAACTCTGCTCGGTGGACAAGGCCAACGTCCTGGCGTCCAGCCAGCTGTGGCGCGAAATCGTCGAGGAAGTGGCCAAGGACTACCCGGACGTCGAGCTGTCGCACATGTACGTCGACAACGCCGCCATGCAGCTGGTGCGTGCGCCCAAGCAGTTCGACGTGATGGTCACCGACAACATGTTCGGCGACATCCTGTCGGATGAAGCTTCCATGCTGACCGGCTCCATTGGCATGCTGCCTTCGGCGTCCCTGGATGCCAACAACAAGGGCATGTACGAGCCTTGCCACGGCTCCGCGCCGGACATCGCCGGGCAGGGCATCGCCAACCCGCTGGCAACCATTTTGTCGGTGTCGATGATGTTGCGTTACAGCTTCAACCAGCAGGCGGCAGCCGAAGCCATTGAAAAGGCCGTCAGCCTGGTGTTGGATCAGGGGCTGCGCACGGGCGACATCTGGTCGGCCGGTTGCAGCAAGGTAGGTACGCAGGAAATGGGCGACGCAGTAGTCGCAGCGCTGCGGAATCTGTAATCTCTCGGGCCCGCTGCTGTTTTTCCATGTGAAGCAGCGGCCCACTTTTTAGCAAAGGTGTAGTTGCGATGAAACGTGTAGGTCTGATCGGTTGGCGCGGTATGGTCGGTTCCGTGCTCATGCAGCGGATGCTGGAAGAGCAGGATTTTGATCTTATCGAGCCGGTGTTCTTCACCACCTCCAACGTCGGTGGCCAGGGTCCGGCAGTGGGCAAGGATATTGCTCCGCTCAAGGACGCGTACAGCATTGAAGAGCTCAAGACCCTCGATGTAATCCTGACCTGCCAGGGCGGCGACTACACCAACGAAGTCTTCCCCAAGCTGCGCGAAGCCGGCTGGCAGGGCTACTGGATCGACGCCGCTTCCAGCCTGCGCATGCAGGATGACGCGGTCATCGTCCTGGATCCGGTCAACCGCAAGGTCATCGACCAGCAGCTCGACGCCGGTACCAAGAACTACATCGGCGGCAACTGCACCGTCAGCCTGATGCTGATGGGCCTGGGCGGTCTGTTCGAAGCCGGCCTGGTCGAGTGGATGAGCGCCATGACCTACCAGGCGGCCTCGGGCGCCGGTGCGCAGAACATGCGCGAGCTGATCCGCCAGATGGGCGCGACCCACGCCGCCGTGGCCGATGACCTGGCCAACCCGGCCAGCGCCATCCTCGACATCGACCGCAAGGTTGCCGAGGCCATGCGCAGCGAAGCCTACCCGACCGAGAACTTCGGCGTGCCGCTGGCCGGCAGCCTGATCCCGTGGATCGACAAGGAACTGCCGAACGGCCAGAGCCGCGAAGAGTGGAAGGCCCAGGCCGAGACCAACAAGATCCTCGGCCGCTTCAAGAGCCCGATCCCGGTCGACGGCATCTGCGTGCGCATCGGCGCCATGCGTTGCCACAGCCAGGCGCTGACCATCAAGCTGAACAAGGACGTGCCGATCGCCGATATCGAAGGCATGATCAGCCAGCACAACCCTTGGGTGAAACTGGTGCCGAACCAGCGCGAGATCAGCATGCAGGAGCTGAGCCCGACCAACGTCACCGGTACCCTGAACATCCCGGTGGGTCGTCTGCGCAAGCTGAACATGGGTTCGCAGTACCTGGGCGCCTTCACCGTCGGTGACCAGCTGCTGTGGGGCGCGGCCGAGCCGCTGCGTCGCATGCTGCGGATCCTGCTGGAGCGTTGATCGCACCAGCGTGATGAACCAAGGCCCGTGCTGGTGACAGTGCGGGCTTTTTTGTTGGTCATTGCAGCCGCATCGCGGGGCAAGCCCGCTCCCACGGGACCTGTAGGAGCGGGCTTGCCCCGCGATAGCTGTTCCACCGCCACGAATCCAAGTAAAGTGCCGCTCCCGCCGTTCCAGCAGAGGATTTTCCATGAGCCAGCCTATTGATATCGCCGTGATCGGTGCCACCGGAGTCGTCGGTGAAACCCTGGTGCAGATACTCGAAGAGCAGGATTTTCCGCTGGGCACCTTGCACCTGCTGGCCAGCAACGAGTCGGCCGGCAGTGGCGTGATGTTTCGCAACAAGAGCCTGCGCGTGCGCGAGGTCGACAGCTTCGACTTCGCCAAGGTCAAACTGGCCTTCTTCGCCGCAGGTCCGGCCGTGACCCGCAGTTTTGCGCCCCGGGCCCAGGCAGCCGGTTGTGCGGTGATCGACCTGTCGGGCGGCTTGTCGGCCGAGCAGGCGCCGACGCTGGTTCCCGAGGCCAGCGCAGAGCGCCTGCAAAGCCTGTCGCAACCTTACCAGCTGAGCAGCCCAAGTACCGCCGCGGTGGCGCTGGCCGTCGCCCTGGCGCCGCTCAAGGGCCTGCTCGACATCGAGCGGGTCAACGTCACCGCTTGCCTGGCGGTCTCGGCCCAGGGCCGCGAAGGCGTCAACGAACTGGCCCGGCAGACCGCCGAGCTGCTCAATGCCCGTCCGCTGGAGCCACGCTTCTTCGATCGGCAGATGGCCTTCAACCTGCTGGCCCAGGTCGGCGCCAGCGATGCCCAGGGGCATGGGCTGCTGGAGCGTCGCCTGGTCAGTGAACTGCGTGAGGTACTGGGCTTGCCGGCCCTGAAGATTTCCGTGAGCTGCGTTCAAGTGCCGGTGTTTTTTGGCGATAGCTACAGTGTGTCGCTGCAAAGTCGTGAACCGATCGACCTCGCTGCAGTCAATGCAGCGCTGGAGGCCGCCGAGAGCATTGAGCTGGTGGAGGAGGGTGATTATCCGACGCCGGTCGGTGACGCGGTGGGCCAGGACGTGGTCTATGTTGGACGGGTGCGCGGTGGAATCGACGATGCCGAGCAGCTCAACCTCTGGTTGACCACCGACAACGTACGCAAGGGCGCGGCCCTGAACGCCGTGCAACTGGCGCAATTGTTGATAAAACAGATTGCGTAAAAGATACTTGCCGATAATTTTTGCCGGATGATTCTCGGTTGCCGGGGACGGTTCTTTCAAAGGAAGAGGTCATGCTTCGAATTCGCAAACTGGTCTTAGCAATAGCCGCGGCGTCGGCGCTGTCGTCCGGTATGGCGCATGCCCTGGGCCTTGGCGAGCTCACCCTCAGGTCAACGCTGGACCAGCCACTGGATGCCGAGATCGAGCTGCTCGATGTGCGCGATCTCACAGCCGCGGAAATGGCCCCGAGCCTTGCGCCGCAGGAAGAGTTCGTCAAGGCCGGGATCCAGCGCCCGGACTACCTCAATGACCTGACCTTCACGCCGGTGATCAACCCCAACGGCAAGAGTGTGTTGCGGGTGACCTCGAGCCAGCCGTTGCCGGCAGCCATGGTCAAGTTCGTGGTCCAGGTGATGTGGCCGAGCGGGCGCCTGCTGCGCGACTACAGCGTGCTGATCGACCCGGCCAAGTTCAATACCCAGGCCAGGCAGCCGGCGACGGCGGGTGTGTCGCCGGCAGTTACCGCGGCCAACTACACTACCGTGCGTCGCGATACCTTATGGGAGATCGCCTCGAAGGCCCGCCAGGGTGGTTCGGTGCAGCAAACCATGATGGCCATCCTGGCCCTGAACCCCGATGCCTTCGTCAACGGCAACATCAACCAGCTGAAAACCGGCCAGGTCCTGCGCCTGCCTGACCAGCAACAGATCATGAGCACTCCCCAGGGCCAGGCCGTGGCCGAGGTCGCCGAGCATTATGCTGCCTGGCGCGAAGGCCGGCGCCTGGGCCCGCGTGCGCGGCAGCTGGACGCCACCCATCGCACCGGCACCGAGGCCGCTCCAGCGCAAATCGCCAACCAGGACAACCTGCGCCTGGTCACCCCGAGTGGCAAGGCGGCCAATGGCAAGGCGGTCAGCGACAAGCTCGCCGTTGCCCAGGAAAGCCTCGACACCAGCCGGCGCGACAATGCCGAGCTGAAAAGCCGCATGACCGACCTGCAAAGCCAACTGGACAAGCTGGAGCGCCTGATCGCCCTGAAGAACGATCAACTGGCCAGGCTTGAAGCCCAAGGGGCTGCGGGCGAGGCGCCGGCAGCCGAAGGTACGCCGCAAGCGCCGGCCATTTCCGCCGAACTGCAGCCGGCACCGGCCGAACCTGCAGTTACGCCAGCACCGGCGGCTGTCGACACCGCTCCGGTCGACAGCACCGCGCCCGCGGCGCAGGAGGCCACGCCCGGCAGTTCCGGCAAGGTGCTCGACGACCTGCTCGGCAACCCGCTGTTGCTGGCGCTGATCGCCGGTTCCGCCTTGCTGGTGCTGCTCCTGCTGCTGTTGCTGCTGGCACGCAAGCGCAAGGCCGACCAGGAAGCGGAAAAACACCTGCGCATGGCCCGTGCCCTGGCAGAAGAAAGCGAGCGGGGTCCGGACCTGGATCTGCCACCTGGCAGCTTCGAGGGGCTGGACGTGTCGCTGCCGAGCGTGACCCTGGCGCCGGCGGTAGTCGCCGCTTCTGCTGCCGCTGCCCGTGCCGCAGAGGCGCCGGCCAGCGCAGCTGCGCCTGAAAAAGCGGCGCAGCCCGCACCCGTCCGGCCGCAGCCGATGGCTGCACCGCTGGTGGCGCCGGCCGCCGAGCCAGCATCCGTGCCAAGCGGTGATGCGTTGCTCGACGAGGCGGACCTGAGTATTGTCCGTGGTCGTCTCAACCATGCCGCCGACCTGCTCGAACCGGCCGTGGCCGCCGAACCCGGACGCAGCGAACTGCGCCTGAAACTGATGGAAGTCTATGCCCGTCAGGGCGATCGGGATGCCTTCGTCGGCCATGAGCGTCAGTTGATCGCAACCGGTAAGAACCATGCCGATGTCGAGGCCCTCAAGGGGCGCTTCCCGGCCATGCTGGCTGTGGCGGCGGGTGGTCTCGGCGCTGCGGCGCTGGCGGCGGAAATGGATGCCCAGTACGTCAAGGAGCTGTTGCAGGACGAGCCTCAGGTGCAGCCGGAGCCGGAACCTGTCGCCGAGCCGGAGCTTGTGGTTGAGGCGCAACCAGTGGTCGAACCGGAGCCAGTGGTTGAGGCGCAACCAGTGGTCGAGGAAGACCTCGACAGCGCATTCGACCTGAGCCTGGATGACGATCTGCAGGGCCTGGAGCTTGAAGAGCCGCCGTTGCTCGACGACGCGGCGCTTGAGGCCGAGCTGGACGCTTCGCTGGAGGCCGCGCCACTGGTCGAGGCCCAACCGGTCGAGCCCGAGCCGCAGGTGCTGGTTGAAACACCGGTGGAGCCAGCGCCGGTGGTGCTCGATGACCTGGCCGACTTCGACCTCGACGTCGCGGCTGAGCAACCGGCTCCCGTGCCGGCTGGCGAACCTGTGGATATCGCCGCCGAACTGGCCGCCTTCGACGAAACCATGCCGGAGTTCGACCCGCTGAGCGAGCTGGACCTGCCGGAAGACTTCGACCTGTCGTTGTCGCTGGAGGATGACTCGGACGCCGCCAAGCACTTTGCCTCCGAGCTCGAAGACGTCAACGCCGAACTCGACAAGCTGTCCCAGAGCCTGGAGCAGCCCTCGATCGAGCACCACTTCACCGCCGAGGACGCCGCCATGAGCGACGACCTGGGTGATGACCTGGAGTTCGACTACCTGGGCGGCGCCGACGAGGCCGCGACCAAGCTCGACCTGGCCCGCGCCTACATCGACATGGGTGACCATGAAGGCGCCCGCGACATCCTCGACGAGGTGCGCAAGGAGGGCAGCGATGCCCAGCGCCAGGAAGCCGAAGAGATGCTCTCGCGTCTGGTCTGAGTCCTGCTCTTGTGTGTCCGACGGCAGCCCCAGTGGCTGCCGTTGTCGTTATAATTCCCGCCATCTGCTAAATCGACAGGCTGCATCTTCTTGGAAAACATTGATAACACGGCGGCCGAATCGGCACCCGAAGGCTTCTTCCGCATCGCCCTGGGCGTTGAATACAAAGGTTCCCGCTACCGTGGCTGGCAGCGTCAGGCCACCAGCGTGCCGAGTGTCCAGCAAACCCTGGAAGACGCCCTGTCCACGGTCGCCGACTCACCCGTCGTGCTGCACTGCGCCGGACGCACCGATGCCGGAGTGCATGCCTGCGGCCAGGTGGTGCATTTCGACACCCGGGCCGTGCGCAGCATGAAGGGCTGGACCATGGGCGCCAACATCAACCTGCCCCACGACATCAGCGTGGCCTGGGCCCAGGAGATGCCGGCGCATTTTCATGCCCGCTTCAAGGCGGTCGCCCGGCGCTACCGCTATGTGATCTACAACGACCAGATCCGCCCGGCGCACCTGGGGCAGGAAGTCACCTGGAATCACCGCCCGCTGGATGTCGAGCGCATGTCCCTGGCCGCCGAATACCTGCTCGGCGTCCATGATTTCAGCGCGTTTCGCGCCGGCCAGTGCCAGGCCAAGTCACCGGTCAAGAACATCCATCACCTGCGGGTGACCCGGCACGGCAAGATGATTGTCATCGACATCCGTGCCAGTGCCTTCCTGCACCACATGGTGCGCAACATCGCCGGAGTGCTGATGACCATCGGTGCCGGCGAGCGCCCGGTGGAGTGGGCCAGGGAAGTGCTGGAGAGCCGCGATCGGCGCACGGCGGCGCCTACCGCCCACCCGTTCGGCCTGTACCTGGTGCAGGTCGAGTACCAGGATGAGTTCGTGCTGCCCCAGCGTTACATCGGCCCACACTTCCTTACCGGTTACGAGTCATTGGCGGCTGACGACCCGCAAGCCATTTGCTAACATCCGGTGCTTTCCAGATCAGCTGAGGTTCACAGGTCATGAGCGCCGTTCGCAGCAAAATCTGCGGTATTACCCGCATCGAAGATGCGCTGGCCGCAGCCGAGGCGGGCGCCGATGCCATTGGCCTGGTGTTCTATGCCAAGAGCCCGCGCGCCGTCGATGTCCGCCAGGCGCGGGAAATCGTCAGGGCGCTGCCGCCGTTCGTGACCACCGTCGGCCTGTTCGTCAACGCCAGCCGCTGCGAACTCAATGAAATCCTCGAGGTCGTACCGCTGGACCTCTTGCAGTTCCACGGTGATGAAACCCCGGCCGATTGCGAAGGCTACCACCGGCCCTGGATCAAGGCCCTGCGGGTGCGCCCCGGGGATGACCTGGAGGCTGCCTGCAAGCTGTACAGCGGTGCCCGCGGCATCCTGCTCGACACCTATGTGGCCGGCGTGCCGGGCGGCACCGGCGAGGCCTTCGACTGGTCGCTGGTGCCGGAGAAACTGTGCAAGCCGATCATCCTCGCCGGTGGCCTGTCGGCGGACAACGTCGCCGCTGCCATCGCCCAGGTTCGCCCCTATGCCGTGGACGTCAGCGGCGGGGTGGAGCAGGCCAAGGGCATCAAGGACGCTGCCCGGATCGAAGCCTTCATCAAGGCGGTGAAGCAGGCGTGATGACGTCTGCTGTTGTCGATGTGACGGCTGGCCGCGCGCCATCGTCCATAGCTTTCGCAGCCCGTTGCTGCCGGATCGCGCCCATGGGCCGGTCGAAATTACCGGGCGATGCCGCAGGCGTCGCCCATACAGGATGACGATGGAACGGTAGCGGCGCGACTCGCTACAGGCCAGGCGCCGGAGCCGGTCCATCATCGCGACATACACGTATTGAGCTCAAGGGCATACGCGTGAGCTGGCGGCCAAGCCTGCCGGTCACCGTTACTGGAGAAAGAAAGCATGAGCAACTGGTTAGTAGACAAACTGATCCCTTCGATCATGCGTTCCGAGGTGAAGAAGAGTTCGGTACCCGAAGGGCTGTGGCACAAGTGCCCGTCCTGCGAGGCCGTGCTGTATCGTCCGGAGCTGGAAAAGACCCTCGACGTCTGCCCCAAGTGCAACCACCACATGCGCATCGGCGCACGTGCGCGCATCGACATCTTCCTTGACGCCGAGGGCCGTGCCGAGCTGGGTGCCGACCTGGAGCCGGTCGACCGCCTGAAGTTCCGCGATGGCAAGAAGTACAAGGACCGCCTGGTCGGTGCGCAAAAGCAGACCGGCGAAAAAGACGCCCTGATCTCCATGAGCGGTACCCTGCTGGGCATGCCGGTCGTGGTCAGCGCCTTCGAATTCTCCTTCATGGGTGGTTCGATGGGTGCCATCGTCGGCGAGCGCTTCGTACGTGCCGCCAACTACGCCCTGGAAAACCGCTGCCCGATGGTCTGCTTCTCGGCCTCCGGCGGTGCGCGCATGCAGGAAGCGCTGATCTCGCTGATGCAGATGGCCAAGACCTCGGCGGTACTGGCGCGCCTGCGCGAAGAAGGCATTCCGTTCATCTCGGTGCTGACCGATCCGGTCTACGGCGGTGTTTCCGCCAGCCTGGCGATGCTCGGCGACGTCATCGTCGGTGAGCCAAAGGCCCTGATCGGCTTTGCCGGCCCGCGCGTGATCGAGCAGACCGTACGGGAAAAACTGCCAGAAGGCTTCCAGCGCAGCGAGTTCCTCCTGGAGCACGGCGCCATCGACATGATCATCCCGCGCCAGGAAATGCGTCAGCGCCTGGGTAGCCTGCTGGCACAGATGATGGGCCTGCCGACGCCTAAGTTCGTCGCCCCTGTGGTCGAGCCGATCGTCGTTCCGCCGGCGCCTGCCACCGTATGACCGAACGTACCCTTGGCGACTGGCTCGCCTATCTCGAGCAGTTGCATCCCTCGGCCATCGACATGGGCCTGGCGCGTTCGCAACAGGTTGCGGCCAGGCTCGGGCTGGACAAGCCGGCGCCACGGGTAGTCACCGTGACCGGCACCAACGGCAAGGGCTCCACCTGTGCCTTCGTGGCCGCGTTGCTGCGTGCCCAGGGCCTCAAGGTCGGGGTCTACAGCTCGCCGCACCTGCTGCGTTACAACGAGCGGGTGCAGATCGACGGCGAAGAAGCGGCCGACCAGCAGCTGTGCGAGGCCTTCGCCGCTGTCGAGGCGGCCCGTGGTGAAATCTCCCTGACCTATTTCGAAGCCGGTACCCTGGCGGCGTTCTGGCTGTTCAAACAGTCGGCGCTGGATGCCGTGGTGCTCGAAGTCGGCCTCGGTGGACGCCTGGACACGGTCAATATCGTCGATGCCGACCTGGCCCTGGTGACCAGCATCGGTGTCGATCATGCCGACTACCTGGGCAATACCCGTGAGTCGGTGGCCTTCGAAAAGGCCGGGATCTTCCGCCAGGGCAAGCCGGCGCTGTGTGGCGACCTCAATCCGCCGCAGCCGTTGCTGGACAAGGCTCGCGAGCTGGGTTGCCCGTTCTTCCTGCGTGGGCGTGATTTCGACCTGGCCAGCACCGACCGCTTCTGGCAGTGGCGGGGTGTCGACAGCCGTGGACAGGTGGTCGAGCTGCGCGACCTGCCGCTGCTCGACCTGCCCATGGAAAACGCTGCCCTGGCGCTGCAGGCCTACCTGCTGATGGACCTGCCCTGGGAGGCCGGGCAGATCGCCGCGGCGCTGCAAGGCACGCGGATGGTCGGGCGCCTGGATCGTCGCGCCTTCCACTGGCAGGGCAAGGCCTTGACTATCCTCATGGATGTCGGCCACAACCCCCATGCCGCCGAGTACCTGGCTCAGCGCCTGGCCGCACGGCCGCCGAAGGGCAAGCGCCTGGCGGTGTTCGGCCTGCTGGCCGACAAGGACCTGGACGGTGTGCTGCAACCCTTGCAGGGGCTGGTCGAGCACTGGGCGGTGGCACCGCTGGATACGTCCCGCAGCCGTCCGGCGGCCGAGCTTGAAACGGCGCTGGCGCACCTGGGCGCGGATGTGAAATCCTGCTCCAGCGTGGCACAGGCACTGGAGGCTCAATGCGCGCTGGCGACGGCGGATGATGAAATCCTGCTGTTCGGATCGTTTTTCTGTGTCGGCGAAGCCCTGCAGTGGCTTCACCGGCAGGCCACGGAGGAGGGCGCAAATGGCTTTGCTGGATAAGGTAGTCAAGCAACGCATGGTCGGTGCGCTGGTGCTGGTGGCGCTGGCGGTGATCTTCCTGCCGATGCTGTTTTCCCGCGAAGACGAGATGCGCCAGGTGCGTGTCGAGGCGCCCGAGGCGCCGGCTGCACCGGATATGCCTCAGGTTCAGGTCGAGCCGGTGGCGGTGCCTGAGCCCCAGGTGCTGCCTGAGGAGCAACCGGTGATCGTCGAGCAGTCGACGGCACCGGCCCAGGCGCCGAGCGCGCCAATTGCCCCGATTGCACCGGCGCCCGCTGCCGTGCCCGCTCCAGCCCCTGCGCCAGCGCCGGCCGTGGCCGCCAAGCCGGTGTCACCACCGCCTGCGCCCAAGCCTGAGGCCAAGGTCGAAGCCAAGCCGGCCGCCACAGTGGCCACTGCGGCCAAGCCCGCGGCTGGCAAGATCGACGCCAATGGCCTGCCGGTCAGCTGGTCGATCCAGCTCGCCAGCCTGTCCAACCGGGCCGGCGCCGACAACCTGCAGAAAACCCTGCGCAGCCAGGGCTACAACGCCTACATCCGCTCTGCCGGCGGCATGAACCGGGTGTATGTGGGGCCGGTGATCGAGCGCGCCGAGGCCGAGCGCCTGCGTGATGTGATCAGCCGCCAGCAGAAGCTGAACGGCATTATCGTGCGCTTCCAGCCCGAACGCGGATGATTGCTCGTCGCCCGGCCTGTGCCGGGCGGCAAATCACGGCTTACCGACAGCCCGCCGCTCTGGTAAAATGCGCCGCCTTATCCGTTTGCAGGCAACACTGTGGCTTTTACCTGGGTCGACTGGGCGATTCTCGCGATCATCGCCATTTCTTCGCTGATCAGTCTCAAGCGCGGCTTCGTCAAAGAGGCCTTGTCGCTGCTTACCTGGATCATTGCCGGTGCCGTTGCCTGGATGTTCGGTGGCTCGCTGTCGCAGTACCTGGAACCTTACATCCAGACGCCTTCGGCCCGGGTCATCGGCGGTTGCGCCATTCTTTTCGTCGCCACCCTGCTGGTGGGGGCCATGATCAACTTTCTTATCGGCGAGCTGATTCGCGTTACCGGGCTTTCCGGGACCGATCGCTTCCTGGGCATGGCCTTCGGCGCCGCCCGTGGTGGCTTGCTGGTGACCGTGGCCGTCGGGCTGTTGAGCCTGGGGCCGGTACAACAGGACCCGTGGTGGCAGGAGTCTCGCCTGCTGCCACAATTTCTATTGGTGGCTGACTGGTCGAAAAACCTCATTCTGGGGTTCTCCAGTCAGTGGCTAGCCAGCGGGATCAGCGCACCGGTTGATCTCCCGTTCAAGGAACAGTTGCTGGGGCCCAAAACGCCTTGAGCGCTGTTCAGTCCAGTTTCATTAAGTAGGGGTTGCGTCGCATGTGTGGCATCGTCGGTATCGTCGGTAAGTCGAACGTCAATCAGGCGCTGTATGACGCGCTAACCGTCCTCCAGCACCGCGGCCAGGACGCTGCCGGTATTGTGACCAGCCATGATGGCCGGTTATTCCTGCGCAAGGACAACGGCCTGGTCCGTGATGTGTTCCAGCAGCGCCATATGCAGCGCCTGGTCGGCCACATGGGCATCGGCCATGTGCGCTACCCGACTGCGGGCAGCTCGACCTCGGCCGAGGCCCAGCCGTTCTACGTCAACTCGCCGTACGGCATCACCCTGGCGCACAACGGCAACCTGACCAACGTCGAACAGTTGGCCAAGGAGATCTACGAGTCCGACCTGCGCCACGTCAACACCAGTTCCGACTCCGAAGTCCTGCTCAACGTCTTCGCCCATGAGCTGGCGGTGCGCGGCAAGCTGCAGCCGACCGAGGAAGACGTGTTCGCCGCGGTGTCCGAAGTGCACAACCGCTGCGTCGGCGGCTATGCCGTGGTGGCGATGATCACCGGTTACGGCATCGTCGGTTTCCGCGACCCCCACGGTATCCGTCCGATCGTCTTCGGCCAGCGTCACACCGACGAAGGCGTGGAGTACATGATCGCCTCCGAGAGCGTGTCCCTGGACGTGCTCGGCTTCACCCTGATCCGCGACCTGGCCCCGGGCGAAGCGGTGTACATCACCGAGGAAGGCAAGCTGCACACCCGTCAGTGCGCGACCAACCCGCAACTGACCCCGTGCATCTTCGAACACGTCTACCTGGCCCGTCCCGACTCGATCATCGACGGCGTCTCGGTGTACAAGGCGCGCCTGCGCATGGGCGAGAAGCTGGCCGAGAAGATCCAGCGCGAGCGTCCGGACCACGACATCGACGTGGTCATCCCGATTCCCGACACCAGCCGTACCGCCGCGCTGGAGCTGGCCAACCATCTGGGCGTCAAGTTCCGCGAAGGTTTCGTCAAGAACCGCTACATCGGCCGTACCTTCATCATGCCCGGCCAGGCCGCGCGCAAGAAGTCGGTACGCCAGAAGCTCAACGCCATCGAACTGGAATTCCGCGGCAAGAACGTGATGCTGGTGGACGACTCCATCGTGCGCGGCACCACCTGCAAGCAGATCATCCAGATGGCCCGCGAAGCCGGCGCCAAGAACGTCTACTTCTGCTCGGCGGCCCCGGCGGTACGCTTCCCCAACGTCTACGGCATCGACATGCCGAGCGCCCATGAGCTGATCGCCCACAACCGCAGTACCGAAGACGTCGCCGAGCTGATCGGCGCCGACTGGCTGGTCTACCAGGACCTGCCGGACCTGATCGAGGCGGTCGGCGGTGGCAAGATCAAGATCGAGCAGTTCGATTGCGCGGTGTTCGACGGCAAGTACGTCACCGGCGACATCGACGAGGCCTACCTGAACAAGATCGAGCAGGCCCGCAACGACGCCTCCAAGGTCAAGAACCAGGCCGTCAGCGCGATCATCGACCTCTACAACAACTAACGTTAGGAGCAGCGGCATGACACAGGAATGGGATGCCGGGCGCCTGGACAGCGACCTCGAAGGGGTCGCTTTCGATACGCTGGCGGTACGCGCCGGCCAACATCGCACGCCGGAAGGTGAGCACAGCGACCCGCTGTTCTTCACCTCCAGCTACGTGTTCCGGACAGCGGCCGATGCCGCTGCCCGGTTCGCCGGCGAAGTTCCAGGCAACGTCTATTCACGCTACACCAACCCGACCGTGCGCGGCTTCGAAGAGCGCATCGCCGCCCTGGAAGGCGCCGAGCAGGCGGTGGCCACCTCCACCGGCATGTCGGCGATCCTCTCCACGGTAATGGCCCTGTGCAGCGCCGGTGACCACGTGCTGGTCTCCCAGAGCGTGTTCGGCTCGACCATCAGCCTGTTCGAGAAGTACTTCAAGCGCTTCGGCGTGCAGGTCGACTACGTGCCCCTGGCGGATCTCTCCGGCTGGGAGAAGGCGATCAAGGTCAACACCAAGTTGCTGTTCGTCGAGTCGCCGTCCAACCCGCTGGCCGAGCTTGTGGATATCTCTGCCCTGGCCGAGATCGCCCACGGCAAAGGCGCACAGCTGGTGGTCGACAACTGCTTCAGCACCCCGGCCCTGCAGCAACCGCTGAAACTGGGCGCCGACATCGTCGTGCATTCGGCAACCAAGTTCATCGACGGCCAGGGCCGTTGCATGGGCGGCGTGGTGGCCGGGCGCAGCGAGCAGATGAAGGAAGTGGTGGGTTTCCTGCGCACCGCCGGGCCGTCCCTGAGCCCGTTCAACGCCTGGATCTTCCTCAAGGGCCTGGAAACCCTCAACCTGCGCATGCGCGCCCACTGTGCCAACGCCCAGGCGCTGGCCGAGTGGCTGGAGCAGCAGGACGGCATCGAGAAGGTTCACTACGCGGGCCTGCCGAGCCATCCGCAGCATGAACTGGCCAAGCGCCAGATGAGCGGCTTCGGCGCGGTGGTGAGCTTCGAGGTCAAGGGCGGCAAAGAGGGCGCCTGGCGCTTCATCGACGCCACCCGGTTGATCTCGATCACCGCCAACCTGGGTGACAGCAAGACCACCATCACCCATCCGGGCACCACCTCCCATGGTCGTCTGTCGCCGCAGGAGCGTGAAGCCGCCGGCATTCGCGACAGCCTGATCCGCGTGGCCGTGGGCCTGGAAGACGTCAACGACCTCAAGGCCGACCTGGCCCGCGGTCTGGCGGCGCTGTGATCGACTGGTCGGTGGACGACAGCAGCCATAATGGCCGCGTCGCCCTGGTCACCGGTGCCGCCCGGGGAATCGGCCTGGGCATCGCTGCCTGGCTGATCGCCGAGGGCTGGCAGGTGGTGCTCACCGACCTTGACCGCGTGCGTGGTGCCAAGGCCGCCAAGGTACTGGGTGACAACGCCTGGTTCATCGCCATGGACGTGGCCGATGAGGCCCAGGTCAAGACCGGGGTGGCCGAGGTACTCGGCCAGTTCGGGCGGCTGGACGCGTTGGTGTGCAACGCGGCCATTGCCGATCCGCACAACACCACCCTGGAAACCCTGAGCCTGGCGTACTGGAACCGTGTGCTGGCGGTCAACCTCACGGGGCCGATGCTGCTGGCCAAGCACTGTGCGCCTTACCTGCGCGCCCATGGCGGGGCCATCGTCAACCTGGCCTCGACCCGCGCCGCGCAGTCGGAGCCCGATACCGAGGCCTATGCGGCGAGCAAAGGGGGGCTGCTGGCGCTCACCCACGCCCTGGCCATGAGCCTGGGGCCGGAGATCCGCGTCAACGCCGTCAGCCCTGGCTGGATCGATGCGAGGGACCCGTCCCAGCGTCGCGCCGAGCCGTTGACCGAGTCTGATCATGCCCAGCATCCGGCGGGCAGGGTAGGGGCGGTGGAAGATGTCGCGGCCATGGTCGCCTGGCTGTTGTCGCGCAATGCCGGCTTCGTCACCGGGCAAGAGTTCGTGGTCGACGGCGGCATGACCAAGAAGATGATCTACAAGTAACACTGCTTTTTTTGCCCTTTTTGAAAAAAACTTCAACGGGGGTATTGACTTAGGTTCGATACCTGCGTAAATTTCGCCACCTCAGCGAAGCACACGGGTGATTAGCTCAGCCGGGAGAGCATCTGCCTTACAAGCAGAGGGTCGGCGGTTCGATCCCGTCATCACCCACCACTTCCTGAGATGTTCCTGGTTCGACATGTTCGCAAGAAGGTGTCACCTGAGAGGAACCGGACGAGAGTCCACACTGCGCGGCGGTAGTTCAGTCGGTTAGAATACCGGCCTGTCACGCCGGGGGTCGCGGGTTCGAGTCCCGTCCGCCGCGCCATTTTTCTCCAGATCGGTCAATGACCGGTTTGAGGTCCGAAGGCAGCAAAGCCTTCAGGCCAGATCCCAGTTTCAAGCAGGCGAAAGCCTGTGCGATACGCAGCGGTAGTTCAGTCGGTTAGAATACCGGCCTGTCACGCCGGGGGTCGCGGGTTCGAGTCCCGTCCGCTGCGCCATCTTCGCTTCGAGGCCCCATGAACACCTCGATGCAACAGATCAAGCGATCTAAAGGTCGCTTTTTTTGTGCCTGCCAGCAGGTGCAAGCCAGTACGACACGCAGCGGTAGTTCAGTCGGTTAGAATACCGGCCTGTCACGCCGGGGGTCGCGGGTTCGAGTCCCGTCCGCTGCGCCATATTGATGTAACAAGAGAAGCGACCCTAGGGTCGCTTTTTTTGTGCCCGCTCCCACACGGCTTCAGACCCTGAAGCGTGCCACCAGCTGTTGCAGTTCGCTGCCCAGGCGCGCCAGCTCCACCGAGGCGGCCGCCGTCTGCTGCGAGGCGGTCGACGACTGCTCGGCCACATCACGAACACTGAGCACGCTGCGGTTGATCGCTTCGGCCACCGCGCTCTGTTGTTCGGCGGCGGTGGCGATCTGCAGGTTCATGCCCTGGATGGCCGTGACGGTCTGGGTGATGGCCTGCAGTTCGACGCCTGCCTCATTGGCAAGCGTGACCGTGGTGCCGACCATCTGATGGCTGCTGTGCATCATGTCCGCCGCCTTCTGGGCGCCTTGCTGCAAGGAGACGATCAGCGCCTCGATCTGCGCCGTGGACTGCTGGGTGCGCTGGGCCAGCCCGCGCACCTCGTCGGCCACGACCGCAAAGCCGCGTCCGGCCTCGCCGGCCCGGGCGGCTTCGATGGCGGCGTTGAGCGCCAGCAGGTTGGTTTGCTCGGCAATGGCGTTGATCACGGTCATGACGCTGCTGATCCGTTCACTTTCTTCAGACAACCGCGTGACCGCGCTGGCGGAGTTGCCGATGTCGTCGGCCAATTGCCCGATCTGGGTCAGGGCCCGCTGCACCACCTGGTTGCCCTGGTTCGCCTGGCTGTTGGCCTGGCGGGTGGCCTCGCTGGCCTCTTCGGCGTTGCGCGCCACATCCTGCACGGTGGCGACCATCTCGCTCATCGCCGTGGCGACCTGGTCGGTTTCGACCTTCTGGCAGCTGATACCGGCGCTGGTCTGTTCGGTGATGGTCGACAGCGCCTGGGCGGCGCTGGACAGCTGGCGGGTGACATGCCCGGCCTGGCCCAGCATCTCGCGCAGGTTGTGACCGCTTTGCGCCAGGGCCTGGAGCAACTGGCCGAACTCGTCGCGGCGCGGCTCGCTGGCAGTATCGGTCAGGTCGCCTTCACCGATGCGCCGGGCGATCTCCACGGCGCGGCGCAAGGGCAGGGTGACCTGGCGGATGATCAAGGCGCTGATCAGCCCACCCAGGACCAGGGCGCACGCCAGCAGGCCGAGCATAAGCAGGCGGCTGTGCCGGGATTCCTCGGTGCTCTGCCGGTTCTGCAGGGTGATCAGCTGGTTGATCGCCTCCAGGCCGTTGTGCACGGTCGCCAGCAACTGGTCATGCAGCCGGGCCTGCTCCGGGCTACCGGCCGTTGCGCCCTGCAGTTGGCGAAACTGCTCCAGGTAATTGCCCAGGTCATCCCGGGTGGCCTTGAGTAGCCGCTGGGCATCGCTATCGGGTAGTTGCCCGAGGTTTTCCTCCAGCAGCTGGCTGGCCTGGCGGTGCGCCTGGTTCAACTGGCTGGCGAAGGTGGCCTCGCGAGTTTGCTCGTAGCTCAACTGCGCGGCGCGCATTTCATTGAGGTTGTCGAGAATGTAATTGACCGACACCAGGCGTTCGGCGCGCCGGGTCAGGGTGTCCAGGCTGTTGATGGCGGTGAGGGCGAGCAGCGCCATGAGCACCAGAATGGGCGTAAAGCCCAGCAGCAGCTTGAATTTGACGGAAAGGTTCTTCACCGCGTTGACTCCTGTCGTCCTGTGGAATGAGTGATGGCTACGTGCCAGCTTAGACGTTGGTGAAGGAGCGCAAAAGTCGGACCCGTCCTATCCGGGCGTCAGGGTTTTTTCTGGCAGTTGAGTACTTTTCGACCAGCGGCGTCGTCCCGTTAAACAAGGGGGTTTAAGGGGTTGTAAGTGAATTTTCTGTGGTGATTGCCCGGCTACGGTTCCAGAGATCCGCCGATGTGTTGCACAATAGGCACAGAACGTTTTACTCAGGATTTGCAATGTCAAAGTCGACCGTCTTCAGCGCGCTCGGGCTGGCCCTTGTGCTGGCGGGTGTTTCCGGCTGTTCTTCGAAAAAAGCAGCGATCTACGAACACGAGAATTTCGACGACTCGGGCACCTACTCGCGCAGCTTTGCGGTGAGTGAAGCGGGCACCTGTGAAGCGGCCCGCCGCGCCTTGCTCAGTCAGGGTTACATCATCACCAGCAGCGGCGCCGGCCAGGTCAGTGGCAACAAGAGTTTCCAGCAGACCGGCGAGTCGCACCTGCAGATCAGCTTCAGCGTGGTCTGTGCCCGTGACAGTGGCGACGAACTGCGCTCGACCATGTTCGCCAACGCCCTGCAGGACCGCTATGCGCTGAAAAAATCCAATACCTCGGCCAGTGTCGGTGTAGGGGTGCTGGGCTCGCTGTCGATGCCGATAGGCTCCACGGACGACTCCATGGTCAAGGTGGCCAGCGAGACCGTGACCTCGGCCAAGTTCTACGAGCGCTACTTCGCCCTGGTCGAGAGCTTCCTGCCCAAGGAGCAGAAGCCAAAGAGCGCGGCGCAAAAGCCTGTGGAAAAGCCGGCGCCGGAACTGGGCATGCCTGAACCTGCGCCTACCGCCTTGGCGCCGGCGCCTGCTGAAGCCGCGCCAGCACCCGCACCAGCGCCGCAAGTGAGCGAGCCGGCGCCAGCCGCCGAGGCTGCACCAGCCCCTGTGGTCGACGACAGCAAGGGTTCCCAGCCGGTGCCGCCACCTGCCGAGGCCGCACCGATCAATGCCGAGCAGCCCGCTCCAGCGCCGGCAGAGCCACAACCGACCGTCGCCCCGGCGGCACCTGCCGGCAATGCTGAGCAGGCGCCGTTGTAAGGGCGGAAGAATTCTCCATTCGCTGCTACGTTGAGTTGATACGCGTCATTGTCATTTTTCTTTCATCACGGCACTTTAGGCTCGTTGATGAATCCAAGACATGAACGAAAACGACGGAGCAGACGATGGACGACTATCAAGAAGAACTACTCGAACTACTGGCTTTCGAGCTCGATACTCCCGAGCCTGCCGACGACGCCACCGAGCTGTAGTTCAGCCACCCAGCCGCTGACTGCGGCGAAACTCCCCCGGGGTCATGCTGTTCCAGCGCTTGAAGGCGCGCTGGAAAGCTTCGGCCGAAGCAAAGCCCAGCAGGTAGGCGATCTCGCCGAAGGCCAGTTCCGTATCGCGGATGTAGGTCATGGCCAGGTCGCGGCGGGTATCGTTGAGGATGGCGCGAAACTGTGTGCCTTCTTCGGCCAGCTTGCGCCGCAAGGTCCAGGTCGGCAATTGCAGGTGCCGCGCCACTTCCTCCAGATCCGGTTCCCGCCCGCCATTGAGCAACGGCCCCAGCAGGTGGGCGATGCGTTCGCCCAGGCTGCGGATCCGTGTGCGCTGCTCCAGTTCCGCCTCACATAACTTCAGCAGGTGCTGCCAGGTGCTCGGGCAGTGATCCGGGTTGCGCAGCATCAGGTTGGCGCGGCTCAGGCGCAGCTGATTGGCCTGGGCGCCGAAGTGCACCGGGTTGCTGCATAGCGCCTGGTAGTGCGCGGCGTAGGCAGGTGCCTCGAATTCGATCTCCACCCGCTCGGCCATCAGCACCACGCCCGCCAGCCGCGAGAGCTGGGCCAGCCAGCCGGACAGCAGCGAATCCACCACGAAGCGGTTGTAGGCATTGTACGGGCTGATGGAATAGAAGCGCAGCCAGGCGCCGCTGGCGTCCTCATGAAAGCTTGAATGGCCGCGGTAGTTGGCCGCGTACAGCGGCTCGAAGCGCAGCAGGGTGCGCGCCGCTTCGCCCACGGTCGGCGCCTGGGCGGCGGTGACACCGGCCAGCCCGGCCTGGCTCAGGCGGCTGATGCGGCCCATGTGCAGGCCCAGGGCCGGGTCGCCGGCCAGTTCGATGGCGGCATGGCCCAGGTGCATGTAGCGCGGGATCGACAAGCGTGCACCGGCTTCGGCCAGGCGCGCTTCGTGCAGGCCGTAGCGCTCCAGCAGCGGGGCGGGATCGATGCCGCGTTGCTGCAGGGCTTCTTCCATGTTCTGGATGAAACCGACGGACAGGTCACCCAGGCGCATCCTCGGACGGGGCATGGGCGAACCTACAGCCACAGGTTGAGCAGGCGCGCGCCATGGGCGCTGTTGCCGCTGAGGTTTAGGCCGGCGCGGTTGGCAAAGCCCTGGCCTTCGGCGGCTACGTCCCAGAAGCGGCCGCGCAGGAACACACTCATGCTGCTGATGCCAGTGGGGTTGGCGTTCAGGGTCAGTTGCTGCCAGGCCCGGGCCTCGCTGACTTCTCCGGGCTTGAAGGCCAGTCCGGCCGCCAGGGGTTGGTGGCGGTTGCCGCGCCAGGGCCCGTTCCAGCTGTCCTTGCCGCCCAGGAACGCGGGGTTGGCAATGAACTGCGCGCGCTGGTTGACCAGTTGCTGCTGGTTGCTGGGGTACCAACTGTCGCTGCCGATCAGCACGCCCAGGCGCCCGGCTGGCGTCTGCAGCACGTGCAGGGGCTGGTCGATGCCGCTATCGATGTAGCGCCGTACCTCGCTGTCCGGGTGCTGCTGGCGCAGCGGCTGGCCGAGCACCGAGCCGTCGCCGGCAAACACCAGGCTGCTGTTGTACAGGGCCCCGGAGCCGACCCGCAGGGTGCCGCGCTCGACATAAGGGGAGGGCAGGACAATGGAGCCCGCCACCAGGGTGACGCCGAACTCTCTGGCCAGGCCGCCGAACACCTGCTGGTAGTCGCTGGCCATCTGCTGCGCCTTCATGCGCAGGTGGGCATCGGCGCGCCAGTCGTCGCCCTCGGCGCCGAGCATGGCCAGGCCATAGCTGATCGGGTTGCTCAACTCCAGCCATTGCCAGGCGTCACGGCGCTGGGTGACCTGGTATAGCTCGTTCTTTTCGCCCCGGGCCCAGAGCCAGGTGCCGATGTGCTCGGGCAGGATGACGATGGTGCGGGCATTGACCAGGCCCTGGGCGCGGGCCTGCTCCAGGTAGGCGGCCAGCTTGCGGTGCAGGCGGTCCAGGTTCTGGTAGTCACCGGGAAACAGCAGCGGCTCGACCCCCAGCAGGTTGCCCTGCTCGCCAGGGACGCCTTCGCTCAAGGCCAGTTCGATCCGCAGGTCCGACAGGTAATGCCCGGCCGGCCGTTGTTCGGTCCAGAACCCGTAGCCGCACAGCGCAGCAATGACCACCAGCGCCAGGGCGCATAACAGGAGTTTTCGCATCAAGCTTTACTTTTCATCGAGTTCTGAAGCGGCCATTTAGCAAATCAAGGGGTTAGCGCCGTTCTACTGCCCTAATAGTAAGCGGCATTGATGCCCGGCAGATATTTTTTACACCCGCACTGCTGATCTGAGTCAAACACCGGCACCTACACGGAAGCAAAAATAGCCCATCATCGCTATTGGACCGGGTTGGCGCGCGAAGTTCGGCGCAAAAAAGCGGGTGTGTGCTGTTCAGCCCAGCGTAGATCGCTGCTTGCCGCCTCCACCTCAGGACGAATGCCGGGAGGACGATATGGGATCCATGCAACCGCAAACACGCAGCACAACACCCTGGTATCGAAAAAGCCCGCAACAAGCCATGACCGACCTGCAGACCAGCGAGGCCGGCCTTGCGCCCCAGGAGGCCAGGACGCGCCTGCTGCGCCGGGGGCCCAACGCCTTGCCCGCCAAGGCCGTGGAGCCGATCTGGTTGCGCTTCGCCCGCCACTTCAACGACGTGCTCATCTACATCCTGCTGGCCGCTGCCCTGGCCACGGCGATGATGGGCCACTGGACCGATACCCTGGTCATCCTCACGGTGGCGCTGATCAACGCGGCCATCGGTTTCTTCCAGGAGAACAAGGCCGAGAAGTCCCTGGCAGCGCTGCGCGGCATGCTCAGCAGCACGGCCCATGTGGTGCGTGACGGCCAGAAACTGGAAATCGATGCGCGGGAGCTGGTGCCGGGCGATATCGTGGTGTTGCGTCCCGGCGACAAGGTGCCGGCTGATGTGCGCCTGTTCCAGGTACATCAGCTGCAGGTGGAAGAGTCCATGCTCACTGGCGAGTCGCTGACCGTCGCCAAGCAGACCGAAGCCCTGGACCATGACGTGCAACTGGCCGACCGTACCAACCTGGCCTTCTCCGGCACCAGTGTCAGTGCCGGCAACGCCAAGGGCGTGGTGGTCGAGACCGGCGCCGCCACCGAGCTGGGCAAGATCAACCGCATGATCGCCACGGTGGACGAGACCGAGACGCCGCTGCTTCGGCAGATCGCCCAGCTGGGCACGCGTATTTTCCAGCTGATCATCGGCATGATGGTGCTGCTGTTCATCATTGGCTTCTTCTGGCACGACTACGCGCTGGGCGAGCTGTCGCTGTCGCTGATCAGCCTGGCCGTGGCGGCGGTGCCCGAGGGGCTGCCGGCGATCGTGTCGATCATTCTCTCCCTGGGTGTGCAGCGCATGGCGCGCAACCAGGCGATCATCCGCAAGCTGCCCACCGTGGAAACCCTGGGCGCCATGAATGTGATCTGCTCGGACAAGACCGGCACCCTGACCATGAACGAGATGACGGTGAAGCAGGTGCTGACCGCCAACCGGTTCTACGCTGTCGGCGGGCAGAGCTACGAGCCGCGCGGGCGTATCACCCTGGCCGGGGCGACCGAGGCGCTGGACTGGACGGCGCACGGTAGTCTGGCGGCCTTTATCCGTGCCGTGGACATCTGCAACGACAGCAGCCTGCAGCGCGACGAGCAGGGGCGCTGGAGCGTGATCGGCGGCCCTACCGAAGGTGCGCTCAAGGTGCTGGCGCGCAAGGCCGAGCTGGCGCCGGTGGACGTCCAGCGCCTGGGCAAGATTCCCTTCGACTCGGCCTACAAGTACATGGCCCGCCGTTGCGAGGTCGACGGAGAAAGCCTGATCTATCTCAAGGGCGCCCCGGACGTGTTGCTGGACCTGTGTGAGCAGCAGTTGGGGGCGGACGGTCCCGAGCCGCTGGATCGTGCCTGGTGGGAGCGCGAGATGGGTCATATCGCCGAGCAGGGCCTGCGCATGCTGGCGGCTGCCTACCGCCCGGCAACCGGCGCAGGCGAGCAGATCGATCATCCGGACGTGCGTCAGGGCATGATTTTCCTTGGCGTGGCCGGCTTGATGGATCCGCCGCGCCCCGAGGCCATCGAGGCGATCGCCCTCTGCAAGCAGGCGGGTATCGAGGTCAAGATGATCACCGGTGACCACCCGGACACCGCCGTCGCCATCGCCCGCATGCTGGGTATGGGCAACGACCTGCGGGCCATGACCGGGCAGGCGCTGGAGCAGGTCGACGACACCGCACTCAAGTCACTGGCCATGCGTTACTCGGTGTTTGCCCGCACCAGCCCCGAGCACAAGTTACGCCTGGTGCGTGCGCTGCAGGCCAATGGGCAGGTGGTGGGCATGACCGGCGACGGGGTCAACGATGCCCCGGCGCTGAAGCAGGCCGACGTCGGTATCGCCATGGGCATCAAGGGCACCGAGGTGACCAAGGAAGCCGCCGACATGGTGCTGACCGACGACAACTTCTCCACCATCGCCAATGCCGTGCGCGAGGGGCGCCGGGTCTACGACAACCTGAAGAAGACCGTGCTGTTCATCCTGCCGACCAACATGGCCCAGGGGTTGCTGATCGTCATGGCCCTGCTGGTCGGTGCCGTGGTGCCGCTGTCGCCGCTGCAGATCCTGTGGATGAACATGGCCACCTCCACCACCTTGTCCTTCGCCCTGGCGTTCGAACCGGGCGAATCGGGGATGATGCGCCGCTCGCCGAGGAAAGCGGGGGAGTCGATCCTCAATGGCTATGCGGTGTGGCGCGTCCTGTTCGTGGGGGCACTGTTGACGGCGGCGGCCTTTGCGCTGGAGGCCTGGATGGTCGCCGATGGCCAGGACACCGACCATATCCGCACCATGATCCTGCACACCCTGGTCACCGCGCAGTGGGCCTACCTGTTCAACTGCCGGCTGCAGGACCAGTTCTCGCTGAACATGGCGTTGTTACGTAACGGCGCGTTGCTGACGGTCACACTTGGCTTGATTTTGCTGCAATGCCTGATATCTTACGCGCCCTTCATGCAAACGGCGTTCCACACCGTGCCCTTGCCATTCAGCAGCTGGATGGTGGCTTTAGGCATTGGCGTACTGGTTTTCTTTGCGGTTGAACTCGAGAAACTGGTGGTGCGTCGTTGGAAAGCAAGCAAGCTTCGCTAGTCTCGGACTGCACACCCTGTGCGACAGGGTGTGCAGCCGTATCGGATTTTTTCCTTCTGCCAAGCAAACGTCCTACGACCTGAGTAAACGGGTCTAGAGTTCTTTGCTGAAGGCTCGTTCAAATCAATAGATCCCGACCCCCGGGACAGCCCCCTGCCGAGCGCTGCGCGCAATGCAATTGCCCGCACGCTGGACTGATGGACAGAATTACCCGTGCCCTCATGGAGGTGGCCATTGCATGTGTCGACGCCGGTATTGCCCGGCCTACCCGACAGACAAGTTGAAATGCGCATAGGCGGCCTGTACTGGTTGGCCTGTGAGTCGCCGGATACCGCGGACAGGTTGTGCACGCAACTGCTGGCGGGCTTGCCGGCGACGGCGCGAGCGTTGCTGGTCAATGCCACCGGTGCCTCGCGCGACCTGGTCAAGGGCATTGCCGATGATCACGGCCCGGGGCATCTGACCCTGTTCGACCTGCCTTCGATGTCTACCAATCGCTTGATCCAGGCCCTGCGCCATGACGTGCCGCGGGTGCGCGGCGGGGAAGGGGCGCTGTGGCTGGTGCGGGTGCCGCACAAGGGCTGGGACGAACTGGTGGCGGACTCCCTGGCGCTGTGGTGTGCCCGCGCCCAGGACTGGCTGCGTTCGGTGGGCAGTACCCTGCTGGTGGTGGGCGACTCACCGCCACCGGCGTTGCTCGATATCCTGATACGTCACAACGACAATATCTCCGGCCTGGCCCAGGTCTACATTGCCCAGGGCGCTCGGCATTTGCTGGTGCACTTCTGGAGCAATGAGGCGGGCGTGAACGGGCCGCATGACTTGCTGCTGCTCGACGAGGGCAGGGGCTTTCGGGTTTCGCCATTGCCTGATGATGAGCGTTCGGCGCCCGCCGCAAACGATCAACGTCAGGTGCTGGCGCAGGCGCAGGTGCTGGGCGGCGAAGCGCCCCCTACCGCCCAGTGGCAACTGTTCGATGATCCGGACGCACTGCTGGAGCGGGGAATGGACACCCAGGCGGCGACCCTGATCTTCGCCTTGAGCGGTACGGACGAGGTCAACGCACTCGCCACGCGCCTGTACCAGTTGCGCAGCCATTGCGGCCGCGCGCTCAAGCTGGTGGTGCGCGAAATGTTGCCGGGGCTGCGTCAGCATGAGGAACAACTGCTGCTGGCCAGCGGCGCCAACCTGATCGTCCCCCACGGTACGCCCTTCCTGCGTTTTCTGACCTTGATGCGCGGTATCCAGGGGCAACGCTGGCAACGTCCGCTGGCTGCCGAACCCTCGACCCTGCTGGCCCGCCTGCGTCCCCTCGAGGTGCGTGGCAGCCTGTCGCCACGGGCCTTCGCCGCGGCGGTGAAGAAGATGGTCGACAACACGGTCGGCACCGAGGTGCGCCACCAGTTGCTGCGCCTGCAACCGCTGTCGACCTTGAGCCCTGTTGCCGTGATGCAGCAGTTGCAGCTGCGTCGTTACGGTGATGTCGCCTGCCTGGCCGATGGTGTGCCGTACCTGTTCCTGTTCGCCTGCAGCCCCTCGCTGGTCGAGGCCGCGCTGCGCAATGTGTTGCGCCTGCCCTGGGAAGATGTGATCGCCGGATACGAAAGTGTATTGCCGTCGCGGGTCCTGCCCACGCTAGCGTTCCAGTCCGATGACGTTGCCCTGGTGGATACCCGGGTACTGGAGCCGGTGGACACGCCGCCGGACACCGAGGCCTTCCGGCCGCTGCAACCCAAACCTGTTTCCCTGCAATCGCTGGAGTCACACCCATGACCTATGACGAACTGCTGTGGGTCATCGGCCTGACCGCCTTGCTGACGGCACCGCTGGCCATTGTCCTGTTCCTGTGGGGGCGACGCCTGGCCACCTGGCTCGATCGTCGCCTGCCGCCGCGTCACCTCATCGCCCGGGGGGTACGGATCAATCGTGATGCCGAGAAGGAGGGCGTCCATGACTGATGCGGTGGCCACTGCGCCGGTAATACGCTGGCCGGAGCTCGGGCTGTGGAACCTGTATTTCCTGGCCAAGTTCGTCTTGTTGTGGATGGGCCTGCTGGACTTCAATGCCTTGCTCAACCTGCTGCTTGCCGCCGGCATCCTGCTGCCCCTGCCCGGGGTATGGCTGCCACGCATACGCCAGGCCGTGACGGTGATGCTGGGTGCCGCGCTGCTCTACAAGGACACCTGGTATCCGCCGATCCGCCGGTTGTTCGAGCAGTCCGAGGTGCTGGCGTTCTCCGTCGACTACGTCATCGACCTGCTCGGGCGTTTCGTCAACTGGGATGTGCTGGGTGTGCTGTTTGCCGTGGGCCTCTTGTACTTGTTCATTGCCCCCTGGGTGCGCCTGACCCTGGTCAGCGTTGCCTTGCTGCTGTGGGTGTACCTGGCCGGGGCCTTGCCGGCGATCAGCGCGCCGGTGCAGTCGGTTGCCGGTGAAGCCGGTACAACCCAGGGCGCCAGCAGCCCGGTGGCCGAAAGCAAGGCGATCGACGCCTGGCTGGAGCAGTTCTACCGTGAGCAGGCCGGCAAGAGCACCCGTTTCCCTGAACGTAACACCACGGCCGAGCCCTTCGACCTGTTGGTGCTCAACGTCTGCTCGCTGGCCTGGGACGACCTGGAAGACGCCGGGATGCGTGACAACGCCCTGTTCCGGCGCATGAACGTGGTGTTCGATCGCTTCAACTCGGCCACCTCCTACAGCGGCCCGGCGGCCATCCGCATGCTGCGCGCCAGTTGTGGCCAGCCCCATCACGTTCAGCTGTACGAGCCGGCGAACGCGCAGTGCATGCTGTTCGACAACCTCGCCAAGCTGGGCTACAGCCCGGAGCTGATGCTCAACCACAACGGCCCCATCACCCGCAAGTACATGACCTTCCTGGCCGGCCAGCACCTGCCTGCGCCACTGATGAGCAGCGATGACTTCCCCACCGCGCTGAAGTCGTACGACGGCGCCAACATCGCCCGCGACCACGATGTGCTGAACGCCTGGTGGAGTCGCCGGCTCAAGGAGCAGAAACCGGCGGTATCGCTGTTCTACAACACCATCACCCTGCATGACGGCAACCGCATCACCAATGCCGATGGCAGCACCCGGCGTGCCTCCTTCCAGGAGCGGGCGAAGACCTTCCTCGGCGACATCGACCAGTTCATCGACATGGTCCAGCAAAGCGGCCGGCGCGTAGTGCTGGTGCTGGTGCCCGAGCATGGCGCGGCGGTGCACGGCGACCGCATGCAGATTTCCGGCATGCGCGAGATCCCGTCGCGTTCCATCACCCATGTGCCGGCGGCGATCAAGCTGATCAACATGGGCGAGAACGACCAGCAAGGGCCACAGCACGTTGCTGCACCTTCCAGCTACCTGGCGGTCTCCGAGCTGATTGCCCGGTTGTATGCCCAGCAGGGCGGTCCGCTGGACCTGGCGGCCCTGACCCATGACCTGCCGACTACGGCAGCCGTGTCGGAGAACTCCGATTCGGCGGTAGTCGAGTACCAGGGCAGACCCTATGTGCGGATCAAGGGGCAGACGCAATGGATGCTGTATCCCGAGTGACAGTGATGAGGAGGCGATATGGCTCAGGACGACCGTAAACAACGCAACGATGACATTGCCCGGCTCAAGCAGCGCCTGGGCGAAGAGGCCATGCCGTACCAGGACATCAGCCGCGAGGGCGAGCTGCTGGCCGCGTGCCGGCGCTGGCCGCTGCTGGCCGAAAGCGAGGGCTGGTCCGGCGACGGTGCCCCGGTCCGGGCACAGGCCAACCACAAGGCGCCCCAGGCATGACGGTAGTGGCACTGAGCGGCCTGCGCGGTGGTGTGGGCACCACGTCGATGGTCGCGGCACTGGGCTTTGCCCTGCACGGGCTGCAGCAACGCGTCCTGATGATCGACCTGCACCCGCGCAACCTGCTGCGCCTGCACTGCAACCTGGCCCTGGACGCGACCCGGGGCTGGGCCACTGCCGAGCAGGACGCCGAGGGGCGCTGGAGCGAGGCCTTGTTTGAGGTGGTGGAGGGCTTGTACCTGCTACCGTTCGGGCGGCTGGAGGTGGGTGCACTGAACGAGCAGGCGCAAGAATGGACGCAACGCCTGCAACAGTTGCAGGCGCACTTCGACTGGATATTGCTGGACATGCCGGCCATCTTGCCGGGCGGGCAACCGGGCGGGCCAGCGTTGCCTGAGCCGGTGACGCGCATCCGGGTGCTGGAGGCCGACGCCGCCTGTCATGCATTACTGAGCACCGAAGGGGCGGGCGACGACTTCCTGCTGGTCAACCGCTTCGACCCGATCAGCCAGCTGCAACGCGACCTGCTGCTGCTCTGGGGCGAGCGCCAAGGGAAACTGATTCCCCAGGTGATCCACCGCGACGAGGCCATGGCCTGCGCCCTGGCCTGGAAGAGCCCGGTGGGCTACTACGCCCCCGACTCGCTCGCCAGCCATGACGTACGCAGCCTGGCCACCTGGCTGCTGGCACAGGGGGCGCAGGGCTGATGAACCACTATCGCGCCTATCGCCAGCGCGGCGCCCGGCCGTTCACAGCAGTGGTGCTGAGCCTCGGCGCTGCCTTGGCCTGGGTGTTCCTGCGCCTGGACTCGCCGCAGTGGCAACGCCTGCTGCGCAACTGGCGCCAGTACTACCCGCAACTGGCCAACAAGCGGCCGAGCCTGGGCGATCCGTTGCGTGGCCTGGTGCAGACGCTCTGGCTGTTGCTGCTCAAGCCTGCGCGCCCGGCCCGGGGTGCCGATCTCAAACGTGGACGCGGGGTTACCTGGCTACGGCGCCTGGGGCGCGCAACTTACGCCCTGGTGCAAGGGGTACGCCAGCCGCTGATTCGCCTGATGCGCGGATTGCCCCGGCGAATCGGTCACAGCGACGCCCTGGCGCAGACCCAGCAACGGATCAAGGCCAGCGGCACACGTGGCGAACGGCTGTTCTACTGGGTCCTGGCGGTGGTGGGGCTGCTGATCGCGCTGGCCTGCATCACCTCGCCATTCAACCTCTACGCGCAACTGGTGTTCGTGTTGACCCTGGGCGCCATGGCGATGCTGATGCGCTACATGCCCGGGCGCTTCCCGACGCTGATGATGATCATCCTGTCGATCACCATCTCCTGCCGCTACCTGTGGTGGCGCTACACCTCGACGCTGCACTGGGCCAATGACCTGGACCTGGTGCTGGGCATGATCCTGCTGCTGGCCGAGACCTATTCCTGGCTGGTGCTGATCCTGAGCTTCGTGCAGAGCGTCTGGCCCCTGCGCCGGCCGGTGCTGGCGCTGCCCGAGGACCGGCGCCTGTGGCCGACGGTCGACCTGGTGATCCCGACCTACAACGAAGACCTGTCGGTGGTACGCACCACGGTCATGGCCGCCCTGGGCCTGGACTGGCCGCAGGACAAGCTCAAGGTGTACATCCTCGATGACGGCGCCCGCCCGGCGTTCCGTGCCTTCGCCAGGGAGGTCGGGGTCGGTTATATCGACCGCCACGACAACCGCGGCGCCAAGGCCGGCAACCTCAACCACGCGCTGCAGCGTCTGACCGGCGAGCTGGTTGCGGTGTTCGACTGCGACCATATCCCGGTGCGGGCTTTCTTGCAGCTGACTGTCGGCTGGTTCCTCCAGGACCCGAAAATGGCCCTGGTGCAGACCCCACACCACTTCTTCTCGGCCGACCCGTTCGAACACAACCTGGGTTCGTTCCGCCGCAAGCCCAACGAAGGCGAGTTGTTCTACGGCCTGATCCAGGACGGCAACGACCTGTGGAACGCCACCTTCTTCTGCGGCTCGTGCGCGGTCCTGCGCCGTGCGGCCCTGGATGACATCAACGGCTTCGCCACCCAGACCGTCACCGAGGATGCCCACACCGCCTTGCGCCTGCACCGCGCCGGCTGGAACTCGGCGTACATGCGCATTCCCCTAGCGGCGGGCCTGGCCACCGACAGCCTGGCCGCCCACGTGCGCCAGCGCATCCGCTGGGCGCGGGGCATGGTGCAGATCTTTCGTCTGGACAACCCGTTGCTGGGCAAGGGCCTGAGCCTGTTCCAGCGGCTGTGCTACGCCAACGCCATGCTGCACTTCCTCTCCGGCCTGCCGCGACTGATCTTCCTCACCGCGCCACTGGCCTTCCTGTTCCTGCATGCCTATGTGATCTATGCGCCGGCAGTGCTGCTGTTGCTCTATGTGCTGCCGCACATGCTGCATGCCAGCCTGGTCAACTCGCGGGTCCAGGGGCCGTATCGGCAGACGTTCTGGGGCGAGGTCTACGAGTCGGTGCTGGCCTGGTACATCATGCGCCCGACCCTGGTGGCGCTGTTCTCGCCCAAGCGCGGCGCCTTCGATGTGACGGTCAAGGGCGGCATGACCGACAGCGACCGGCTCGACTGGCGCATCGCCCGACCTTACCTGGTGCTTGCCGCGCTCAACGTGGTGGGGCTGGCCTTCGCGGTGTGGCGCTTCAGCTACGGGCCAAGCAATGAATACGGCACGGTGATCGTCAGCTCACTGTGGGTGATCTATAACCTGCTGTTGATCGGCGCGGCCCTGGCGGTGGCGGCCGAGGTGCGCCAGGTGCGGCGCTTCCATCGCGTGCCGGTGAAGTTGCCGGCGGCCTTGCGCCTGGCGGACGGGCACCTGTACCCGGGGCTGCTCTATGACTACTCCGACGGCGGTGCCGGGATCGAGCTGCAAACCGCCCGCGCGCTCGAACCGGGCAGCCAGGTGCTATTGCTGCTGGAGCGGGCAGGGCGCGAGTTCGTCTTTCCCGGCCGGGTCATGCGCACGGTCGACCGCCAGGTGGGCATCAGCCTGGCGGACCTGACCCTGCAACAACGCATCGATTACGTGCAGTGCACCTTCGCCCGGGCCGACAACTGGCTGGGCTGGACCGACAGCCACGTGCCTGACAAACCCCTGCGCAGTTTCTTCGATGTGCTGGCGCTGGGCGCCACGGGCTACTACCGGGTCATCGAGTATGCCCCGGCCTGGGTGCGCCTGCCGGCACAGCCGCTCATTGTCGCAACGCGGTGGTTGCTCAGCTTCTTCCCGCGGATGCCGCGTCCCATTCCCCCTGACTCAATGAAGAGCACGACATGAAGCGTTCGTTCCTGTCTTCCTGGACCCTGACCCTGCTGATGGCCGCCATGGGCCTGCCGTTCTCGCTGGCTGCCCAGGAGCAGCCGGTGCCCCCTGACGCCGCGCCACAGGTGCCCCACTGGTTGCGTGCGCACACCTTCGAAAGCCTGGGCCGTGGCAGCGACAGCCTGCTGATGGGCGTGCGCAACAGCGATCAGATCGAATTCAGCCTGCGCCGCGACCGCCTGGCCAGCAACGTCGAGCTGGAGCTGAACTTCACCCCCTCGCCGGCCCTGGTGCCGCGCCTGTCGCACCTGCGGGTGTACCTGAACGACGAGTTGATGGGCGTGGTGCCGATCAGCGCCGACGATATCGGCCAGCCGCGCCAGCAGCGCATGGCCCTCGACCCGAAGCTGGTGCAGGACTTCAACCGCGTGCGTGTGGAGTTCGTCGGTCACTACACCGATATCTGCGAGGACCCTGCGCACAGTTCGCTGTGGCTGAACGTCAGCCGTAAAAGCGTGATCCGCGTCGATGAGCAGGCGCTGGTCACCGACAACGACCTGGCGTATTTCCCGCTGCCGTATTTCGATGCGCGCGACACCGACCAACTGAGCATCCCCATGGTCTTCGCCGGCAGCCCGGGGCTCGGCGCGCAGAAGGCCGCGGCCATCCTCGCCTCCTATTTCGGCAGCAAGGCGAAATGGCGTCTGGCGACTTTCCCGGTGCTGTACAACCAGTTGCCGGCGCAGACCAGCCTGCAACCGCTGCCGAGCATTGTCTTTGCCACCAACGACCGCCGTCCGGCCTTTATGGCCGACCCCGAGCGTTTTCCACCGGTAGATGGGCCAGTGATCCAGCAGATCACCCACCCGGACAACCGCTACAGCAAAGTGCTGCTGGTGCTGGGGCGCAACGAGGATGACCTGGTCAAGGCGGCCTCGGCCCTGGCCGTGGGCACCGACCTGTTCCGTGGCTCGCGAGTGGCGGTGCAAGAGGTGCAGGAACTCAAGCCGCGGGTACCTTACGATGCGCCGAACTGGGTGCGCACCGACCGTCCGGTGCGCTTCGCCGAGCTGCTCGACTACCCGGGGCAGTTGCAGGTCAACGGCCTGCGCCCGCAACCGATCGAGCTGTCGCTGAACCTGCCGCCTGACCTGTTCGTCTGGCGCAACCAGGGCGTGGCCCTGCAAACCCTGTATCGCTATACGCCGCCGGTGGTGACCGATGAATCGCGCCTGACCATTCGCCTCAACGACCACTTCGTCGGCAGCATTCCCCTGCCAGGCTCCGACGGCATGGGCGCGGCCCTGCAGGAACTGCGCACCCGGGTGTTCTCGGCCGATACTTCGACGCTGTCCGACAAGACCCTGGTGCCGGCGCTGAAGGTCGATGACCGCAACAAGCTGCGCTACGACTTCAGCTTCGCCAGCAAGGTCGGCAATGCCCAGAACGGCCAGTGCCAGACCTACCTGCCGGCGGACGTGCAGGCGGCCATCGACGAGAACTCGACCATCGACCTGTCGGGCTTCTACCACTACATCGCCATGCCCGACCTGCGTGCATTCGCCCGTAGCGCGTTCCCGTTCAGCCGCATGGCCGACTTGTCGCAGACTCTGCTGCTGATGCCGGCCAAGCCTGATGAACTGCAACTGGGCACCATGCTCGACCTGGTCGGCGGCATGGCCTCGCGCATCGGCTATCCGGCCCTGGGCCTGCAACTGTCCGATGACTGGGCGGCAGCGGCCAAGGTAGACGCCGACCTGCTGGTGCTGGGACCGCTGCCCGATGACCTGCGCGGCGCCGAGGGGCGCGCCCTGAACCTGTTGCTCGACCGTTCCCGCGACTGGCTGCGCCAGGCGCGCTCGCCCTGGCCGCTTGAAGTGAACAGTGCCCAGCGCCTGCGCGAAGGTGCGGGCAACGCCGCGGCCAGCCAGGTCGACGTGGTGGCGCGGGCGCCGATCGCGGCGATCACCGGCATGCAGTCGCCGTACCATGCACAGCGCAGCATCGTCGCCCTGCTGGCCAGCGACAGTGGCGACTACACGCTGCTGCGCCAGGCCCTGACCGACCCCGGCAAGCTCAACGACCATATTCGCGGCTCGATCAGCCTGATCCGCAGTAGCGGCGTCAGCAGCCATTACGTGGGCGACACCTACTTCGTCGGTCGCCTGCCTTGGTGGATGCTGCTCTGGGTGCAGCTCTCCTATCATCCGGTGCTGCTGGCCCTGGGCGCGGTACTGAGCATCGTGCTGCTGGGCATAGTGGCCTGGCGCCTGCTGGCCTGGGTGGCGCGTCGGCGCCTGGCCGAGGGCAAGGAATGATGGGCGCCAGATGGCTGCTGGGCGGCGCGCTGTGGCTGTGTGCGTCCGTGGCAGCCGCCAGTTGCTGGCCGGCGTGGGAGCAGTTCAGGACCGAGCTGGTCACAGCCGACGGCCGGGTGATCGACCCGGCCCAAGGCCGCATCAGCACCTCCGAAGGGCAGACCTATGGCTTGTTCTTCGCCCTGGTGGCCAATGATCACGAGCGCTTTCGCCAGTTGCTCAGCTGGACCGAGAACAACCTGGCTGGCGGCAATTTGAGCAAGCAGTTGCCGGCCTGGAAGTGGGGCCAGGACGAGAAGGGCAAATGGCGCGTACTGGACAGCAACAATGCCAGCGATGCCGACCTGTGGCTGGCCTACAGCCTGCTTGAGGCGGGGCGTCTGTGGGCGGTGGCCGAGTACCGCGAACTGGCCATCGAAGTGCTCTGGCGGGTGGCCGCGCAGACCCTGCGCCCGCTGCCGGGCGTGGGGGTGATGCTGCTGCCGGGCGACCGCGGCTTTGTCACGGCCAAGGGCACTCGCCTGAACACCAGCTATCTGCCGCCCCAGGTGCTGGAGCGCTTTGCCGAACTGGCGCCGCTCTGGCAAGAGCTGGCCGACAACAGCCGCACGCTGTTGCTCAACAGTGCGCCCAAGGGCCTGGCGCCCGACTGGTTGGCGGTGCGCGAGGACGGCCGCTTGATCAGCGACCCGGTCAACGGCGCCAAGGGCAGCTACGACGCCATCCGCGTCTACCTGTGGCTGGGCATGCTCGACCCCGCGGCCAGCGGGCGCAAGGCGCTGCTGGAGCGCTACCGGCCGATGGTCGAGCTGACCCTCAGGCAGGGCGTGCCACCGGAAACGGTGAATGTCGACAGCGGTGAAGGCAGTGGCCAGGGTCCCGTGGGCTTTTCTGCGGCCCTGTTGCCGATGCTGGCGGCACTGAACCAGAAGGACGGCCTGCAGCAGCAGCGCCAGCGCTTGGCGGCAGCGCCCGCCAGTGGCTACTACAACCGGGTCCTGAGCCTGTTCGGCCAGGGATGGGATGAGCGTCGTTACCGATTCGACGCCAAGGGAAGACTGATACCCGGCTGGGAAGATGCGCAATGCGAAGATTGACCACCTTGCTGTGCCTCGGCGCAGTGCCCCTGACCCTGCTGGCCCAGCCGGCCGATCGCGGCGAGCAGCGCGAATGGCTGATGCAGCAGATTCGCCTGGGTGAGGCGACCCACCGTGAGAGCCTGGTCGAGGACTCCCTGGCGCGCCTGCGCCTGCTGGAGCCGGACAACCTGGACGCCCTCAGTGCCTCCATCCGCCAGGCGGTGCGCACCGGCGAACTTGACCGTGCCCGGCAGTTGTATGGCGATCTGCATCGCCTGGCCCCGGACGGTCCCCAGGATCGGCAGATGGCTCGCCTGCTGGAAATGAGTAGCGGGGAAGGCGCGCAAACCCTGCAGCAGATCCGCCTGCTGGCCACTGCCGGTCGATTCGACGAGGCGCTGTCGCGTTATGAGGCCGCGTTTGGCAAGGGCGAGCCGCCGAGCCTGGAGCTGGCCCTGGAGTACTGGCACATCCGCAGTCGCTTGCCCGATCAATTGCCGACCACCATCGACCACCTCTACGCCCTGGACAAGCAGTACCCGGGCAGCCCCGAGTTGCAGCAATTCCTTGCCGAGCAGTTGTTCCGTGCCAAGCGCAATGACGAGGCACTGCTGGTGGTGCAGCGCATGGCCGGCGAAACCCAGTCGCGCAAACAGGCTGCCAGCCTTGAGTTCGCTTACCTGAGCAAGCAGCCGACCAGCGATGCCAGCGTGCGGGCCTGGCAGGCGTTCTTGCAGCGCTACCCGGGTGACAGCCACCAGGAGCAGGTCCAGACGTTGCTTGCCGGGCAACAAAAGCTCACCGGCGATCCGGCCTGGCGCGCCGGCCAGCTGGGCATCCGCATGCTGGTGGAGCGACGCACACCGGCCGTGGCCGAGCGCAACCTGCGCAAGGCGCTGGCGGCCTATCCCAAGGACGCCACCCTCAAGGGTTACCTGGGCCTGGCCCTGGCGCGCCAGGGGCGGCGTCAGGAAGCGGTGGACTGGCTCAAGCAGGCCGTGGCCGAGGAGCAGGACACCTACATCCTCAGCAAATGGCATGAACTACTGGCGTCCACCGAGTACTGGCTGGTGATGCAGCGCGGCCGCCAGGCCTTGAACGCCGGCAACTACAACGCCGCCCAGCAAGCCTATGAAGAAGCGGCCCGGCGCGACCCCAAGGAGCCCCTGGCGCTGCTCGGGCTGGGCAATGTGGCGATGGCCCGCAAGCAACTGCCGCGAGCCGAGCAGTACTACCTGCAGGCCGCGCAGCTGCAACCGGGTAACGAGAACACCGTGCGGGCCCTGTCGCGCCTGTACCAGGCGCAGTCCCCGGCGCGCCATTCACGCTACGTCGCCAGCCTGCCGGCCAAACAGCGGCAGTGGGCGGCGCTGCCCGCCAGTGGCAGTGGCAGTGGGCAGGCGGGCACCGGCTCGCAAGTGGAGCTGCTGCGCGGGCAGGCCCGGCAGTCGCTGGAGCGCGAAGACTGGGCGGGCGCCGAGCGTCAGTTGAGCCAGGCCCGTCAGTTGGCGCCCAACGACCCCTGGCTGGCCAGCGACCTGGCCCGGGCCTTGCGCATGCAGGGCAAGGACGCCCAGGCCGACGCCGTGTTCGCCGACCTGCTGGCGCGCCTGGGCCGGGAGCCGACCGCGCGATTCGCCCACGGCCTGTACCTGGAGGCAAGCGGACGCAACCAGGCCGGACTCGACACCCTCGAACAGGTGCCGGCCGGTCAATGGAACGATGGCATGCAGGCCCTGCACAAGCGCCTGCAGCGTCAGGTGGTGGTGGAGCGCGCCCGCGCCCTGGACGACCGCGGCGACACCGCCGGGGCCATGGCCGTGTTGCAAGGGCAGCTGGGAGCCGACCAGCCGCTGGCGCAACAGCTTGGCGACCTGCAGCAACTGGCCGGCTGGGCACGCAAGACCGGTGACCTTGACGCTGCCGACGGCTATTACTCACGCATCCTCGCCTTGCAGCCGGGTGACGCGCTGGCGCGCCTGGGGCAGATCGAGGTGATGATCGAGCGGGGCGACACTACGGCTGCGCGCCAGGCGCTGCAGCAACATGAACCCCTGGTACCTGAAGACCAACTCGACGGCCGCCGGCGCCTGGGCAATGCCTGGGCCGCCGTCGGCGAGCGTGACAGGGCGCGGCGGCTGCTGGCCGATGTGGCCCGGCGCAAGACCGCCCCGGATGCCTTGTTGTACCGCGACCTGGCACGCATGGTGCCGCGCCAGCAGGCCGACCATGCGCTGGACTACTACGCGCTGGCGATGCGCGATGCCGGCTTGCTCGCTGCCGAACAGGCCAGCCCCCGCGACGACATCGCCCTGACCCGTGCCAGCCGCGCCAGTGACGAGGATGACTGGCTGCGCCAGAGCCTGCGCCGTGACGTCGACCAGCTCTACCAGTGGCAGAGCCCCACGGTCACGGTCCAGCAGGACTACGGCTGGCGCGACAACGACGGCGCCGAAGGCATTTCCGACCTCACCACCTCGACCACCATGGTCTATGCACAGTTGCCGGTGGGCGAGGGCCTGGGTTTTGCCCGGGTCGAGCAAGTGTCGTTGCGCGCGGCCAGCTTCGATACCGACGCCGATGGCCTGCACCGCGAAGCCTTCGGCAGTTGCTCGTTCCGTGGCCGCAACGCCGCCGGTGCCATTCCCAGCGGCTGCCCCGGCGGCAAGGAAACCGCCGATGGCATCACCCTGGCCGCCGGTTGGCAGGGCGATGGGGTGAGCGCCGACATCGGCACCTCGCCCATGGGCTTCGAGGTGCAGAACCTGCTGGGCGGCGTCACCTTCAATGGCAAGAGCCACGGCATCGGCTGGACCCTGACCGGTTCGCGCCGGCCGATGAACAACTCGTTGCTGTCCTACGCCGGCGCCAAGGACCCGCGCACCGGTATCAGCTGGGGCGGGGTGACGGCCACCGGCGTGACCCTTGGCCTGAGCCATGACCGCGGGCTGGACGATGGTGTCTGGGCCAGCCTGGGCTACCACTGGCTGCAAGGCAAGAACGTCGAGGACAACACGCGCTGGCGGGCCATGGGCGGCTATTACTACCGGCTGATCAACCGGGCGGATGAAGAGCTGCGCATCGGCGCCACGGCCATGACCTGGCATTACGAGCGCAACCTGGGCGGCTACACCCTGGGCCAGGGCGGCTATTACAGCCCGCAGCGTTACCTGTCGTTCGGCGTGCCGGTCAACTATGCCTGGCGCAACGCCGACTGGTCGGTGTACCTGGAGGGCTCGGTGGGTTATTCCTGGGCGCACAGCGATGCCGAACGCGCCTTCCCGGTGTCATCGGTCAACGACGACATACTCGATCAGTACGGGCCGTTGCTGAGCAGCAACATCGACGAACTGCGTGGCAGCGACGACAACAAGGGCCTGGGCTACCTGGCCCAGGCCCTGGTCGAGCGGCGCCTGGACGATCACTGGGTGCTGGGCGGCGGCTTCACCCTGCAACGCAGCGAAGACTACTCGCCCAATCGCGCTTTGCTGTACCTGCGCTACAGCTTCGATCCGTGGCAGGGCAATCTGCCGCTGCCGGTCAACCCGTTGAAGCCGTATGCGGAGGCGCGTTGAGGTCGGTGCTGAGCAGTAGGGTCATTAACTTGTAAGTTTCGGTCATTGAGCGTTCGGGGTGGGCTCTTTAATGTCGGTCACAGATAACCGACGGGGCCCGCTTCCCTCTGCGAGGCACCCGCATCCCGTGATTACGCCTGTTGTGGAGTTCACTATGGCCGCCGCTCACTACCCGCACCTGCTCGCCCCGCTGGACCTGGGCTTCACCACCCTGCGCAACCGCAGCCTGATGGGCTCGATGCACACCGGCCTTGAAGAGAAGCCCGGTGGTTTCGAGCGCATGGCCGCCTATTTCGCCGAGCGTGCCCGTGGCGGTGTCGGCCTGATGGTCACCGGCGGCATTGCGCCGAACGACGAGGGTGGGGTGTATTCCGGTGCGGCCAAGCTGTGCACCGCCGAAGAGGCCGACAAGCACCGCATCGTCACCCGTGCCGTGCATGAGGCCGGCGGCAAGATATGCATGCAGATCCTGCATGCCGGTCGTTACGCCTACAGCCCGCGCCAGGTCGCGCCGAGCGCCATCCAGGCGCCGATCAACCCGTTCAAGCCACGCGAACTGGACGAGGCGGGCATCGAGAAACAGATCCAGGACTTCGTCACCTGCTCGCAGCTTGCGCAAAGCGCCGGCTACGACGGCGTCGAGATCATGGGGTCGGAAGGCTACTTCATCAACCAGTTCCTCGCCGCCCACACCAACCAGCGCACCGACCGCTGGGGTGGCAGCTACGAAAACCGCATGCGCCTGGCGGTGGAGATCGTGCGCCGGGTGCGCGAGGCCGTGGGCCCGAACTTCATCATCATCTTCCGCCTGTCGATGCTCGACCTGGTCGAAGGTGGCAGCAACTGGGAAGAGATCGTGCAGCTGGCCAAGGCCATCGAGCAGGCCGGCGCGACCCTGATCAACACCGGCATCGGCTGGCACGAAGCGCGGATCCCGACCATCGCCACCAAGGTGCCACGGGCGGCATTCGCCAAGGTCACGGCCAAGCTGCGCGGCGCGGTGCAGATCCCGCTGATCACCACCAACCGCATCAACACCCCGGAAGTGGCCGAGCAGATCCTTGTCGAGGGCGATGCCGACATGGTTTCCATGGCGCGGCCATTCCTCGCCGACCCGGACTTCGTCAACAAGGCCGCTGCCGGGCGTGGCGACGAGATCAACACCTGCATCGGCTGCAACCAGGCCTGCCTGGACCACACCTTCGGCGGCAAGCTGACCAGTTGCCTGGTCAACCCCCGTGCCTGCCATGAAACCGAGCTCAACTACCTGCCGGTCACCCAGGTCAAGAATATTGCCGTGGTCGGCGCCGGCCCGGCCGGGCTTGCCGCGGCCACCGTGGCGGCCGAGCGCGGCCACCAGGTGACGCTGTTCGACGCGGCCAGCGAGATCGGCGGCCAGTTCAACGTCGCCAAGCGCGTACCGGGCAAGGAAGAGTTCTATGAGACCTTGCGCTACTTCAAGCGCAAACTGCAGACCACTGGAGTCGAGCTGTGCCTGAACACCCGTGTCGACGTCGAGCGACTGGCGGCCGGCGGCTATGACGAGATCATCCTGGCCACCGGTATCGTGCCGCGCCTGCCGGCGATCCCGGGGGTCGAACACGACAAGGTGCTGAGCTATCTGGACGTGCTGCTCGAGCGTAAGCCGGTGGGCCAGAAGGTGGCGGTGATCGGTGCCGGCGGCATCGGTTTCGACGTCTCCGAGTACCTGGTGCACCAGGGCAAGGCCACCAGCCAGGACCGCGAGGCGTTCTGGAAGGAGTGGGGCATCGACACCGCCCTGGAGGCCCGTGGCGGGGTGGCCGGGATCAAGGCCGAACCTCATGCACCGGCCCGCCAGGTGTTCTTGTTGCAGCGCAAGAAGTCCAAGGTCGGCGACGGCCTGGGCAAGACCACCGGCTGGATTCACCGCACGGGCCTGAAGAACAAGCAGGTGCAGATGCTCAACAGCGTCGAGTACCTGGGCATCGATAACGACGGCCTGCATATCCGCGTTGGCGAGGGCGAGCCGCAGTTGCTGGCTGTGGATAACGTGGTGATCTGCGCCGGCCAGGATCCGTTGCGCGAACTGCACGATGGCCTGCAGGCCGCCGGGCAGTCGGTGCACCTGATCGGCGGCGCCGATGTGGCCGCCGAGCTGGATGCCAAGCGCGCGATCAACCAGGGCTCGCGCCTGGCGGCCGAACTCTGATGCACAGGCGCGGCGGGGTGCCGATCCCGCCGCGCTGGTAGACTGCTGCTTCCCTGCAGCAGTGATGCGTCAATGACCGGCTTCGATTCCCTTCCCGTGGCACCCCTGCAAGCGCTGGCGTTGAGCTGGCTGCGCCCGTTTGACGTCGAGCTGGCGGTGCTGCGCCTGGACCTGATCGACCCGCTGATCAGCGGCAATAAATGGTTCAAGCTGCTGGAGCACCTGCGCCTGGCCCAGGACGCCGGAGCGCCCGGCATCATCAGCCTGGGCGGCGCCCATTCCAATCACCTGCACGCCCTGGCGGCCGCCGGCAAGCGCTTCGGCTTCGCCACGGCAGGGTTGCTGCGTGGCCATTGCCAGGACACGCCGACGGTGCGCGACCTGCAGGCATTCGGCATGCAGGTGCACTGGCTGGGTTACGGCGGCTACCGGGAGCGTCATCAACCCGGCTTCTGGCAACCCTGGCAGGCACTTTATCCGGGCTGGCACTGCGTGCCTGAAGGGGGCGGCGGCCCCTTGGGCGCCAAGGGTTGTGCCTTGATCGTCGCACAGGCCCGGGCCCAGCTGGCGAACCTGGGCTGGGCGGACTACGACGCCTGGTGGCTGGCTGCCGGTACGGGGACCACGCTGGCGGGGCTGGTGCTGGCGGAGGAGGGTGGCCATGCGGTCCATGGCGCGCTGGCGGTGCCAGCGGATCATGGCGTGGCCGAAGCAGTCCGGGCGCTGGTCGGGCCCGCTGGCTACCGCTTGTACGATGCCAGCCGTGGAGGTTTTGCCAAAGTCGATGAAGCCTTGCTGGCCTTCATGGACACGTGCGAGCGCGAATCGGGCCTGCCGCTGGAGCCGCTGTACGCCGGCAAGGCCCTGCTGGCCCTGCGCGAGCAGGTCGAGGCGGGCGCCTTCGCCCCCGGTACACGGCTGATCTTCCTGCACAGCGGCGGCCTGCAGGGCCGCCGCGGTTTTGCCTAGTTGCCGCGTGGCAGCATGCGCAGCAGGGTGTTATCACGCTGCACATAGTGGTGGTACAGGCCGGCCACGGCATGCAGGCCGATCAGCCAGTAACCCCAGCTGCCGATGCGCTCGTGCCAGCCCTTGATCGACTTGGCCAGGTCCGGGTCCGGTGCCAGCAGCGCCGGTAGCTCGAAGCCATAGAAGGGGATCGGCTTGTTCGCCGCGCTGAGGATCATCCAGCCAGCCAGCGGCAGGCCGATCATCAGCAGGTACAGGGCCAGGTGCATCAGGTGCGCCAGGCCAGTCTGCCAGGCCGGCGGGGCCGGGACGATCGGCGGTGCGGGGCGGACCAGGCGCACGGCCAGGCGTAGCCACACCAGCACGAACACGGTCAGGCCGAGCATGAAGTGCAGGTCTTTCATCAGGTTGCGTTCGGCGCTGTCCTTGGGGAACAGGCCGCGCAGTTCGATCAGGGCGTAGACCGCCACCAGCAGCACCAGCATCAGCCAGTGCAGGGCGATCGACAGGCCGTTGTAGCGGGCCTGTGGGGTGTTCAGGGTCATGGTCAATCCTCGTCATCAGGTCGAAGTCCACGCTCTTGGCGGCGCTGTGATTTCACTGTAATCGCTGGACCGCCGATTACTCGGCCATTGAAACAAAATTTCATTACCCCGGTATTGATCTGTCGCTAGAATCCGCCGTTTTCCACCCGTACGTGCAAGGCTGCGACTCATGCTGATGGCGTCATTGATTTTCCTCCTGACCATTACCCTGGTGATCTGGCAGCCGCGTGGCCTGGGGGTGGGCTGGAGTGCTACCGGCGGGGCGCTGCTGGCGCTGCTCACCGGCGTGGTGCAGTGGGGCGATATCCCGGTGGTCTGGCAGATCATCTGGAATGCCACCGGCACTTTCATCGCCCTGATCATCATCAGCCTGCTGCTCGATGCCGCCGGCTTTTTCGCTTGGGCGGCGCTGCATGTGGCGCGCTGGGGGCGCGGCAGCGGGCGCCGGTTGTTCTGCTATATCGTGCTGCTCGGGGCGCTGGTTTCGGCGCTGTTCGCCAACGATGGTGCGGCATTGATCCTGACGCCGATCGTGGTGGCCATGCTTCTGGCCCTGCGTTTCAGTCCGGCGGCGACCCTGGCCTTCGTCATGGCCGCAGGCTTTATCGCCGACACCGCGAGCCTGCCGCTGGTGGTGTCGAACCTGGTCAACATCGTCTCGGCGGACTTCTTCGGCATCGGCTTCAACCGCTATGCCAGCGTGATGATGCCGGTGAACCTGGTCAGTGTGGCGGCGACCCTGGCGGTGTTGCTGTGGTATTTCCGCCGCGACATTCCGGCCGACTACGACCCGTTGCAGCTGGACCGCCCGCGTAGCGTGGTGCAGGACCCGGCCACTTTTGTCGCCGGCTGGCTGGTGCTGGTGGTGCTGTTGATCGGCTGCTTCGCCCTGGAGCCGCTGGGCATCCCCATCAGCGCGATCTCGGCGGTGTGCGCGGCGGTGCTGCTGGCGGTGGCGGCGCGCGGGCACCGGATCTCCACGCGCAAGGTGCTCAAGGAAGCGCCCTGGCACATCGTGGTGTTCTCCCTGGGGATGTACCTGGTGGTCTATGGCCTGCGCAATGCCGGGTTGACCGACTACCTGGCCGGCTGGCTCGACGACTTCGCCGCCGGTGGCGTCTGGGGCGCGGCCATGGGCACGGGGCTGCTGGCGGCGCTGCTGTCGTCGATCATGAACAACCTGCCGACGGTGCTGATTGGCGCCTTGTCGATCGATGCCAGCGCGGCCAGTGGCGTGGTCAAGGAGGCGATGATCTATGCCAACGTGATCGGCAGCGACCTGGGGCCGAAAATCACCCCGATCGGCAGCCTGGCCACCTTGTTGTGGCTGCATGTGCTGGAGCGCAAGGGGGTGAAGATCGGCTGGGGGTATTACTTCAAGGTCGGGATCGTATTGACCGTGCCGGTGTTGCTGTTGACCCTGGCTGCCCTGGCCCTGCGCCTGACCCAGGTTTGATGGAGGGCCCATCGCAGGCTTCGCCAGTTCCCACAAAAACAGTTGCTTCCAGATCTGTGGGAGCTGGCGCAGCCTGCGATCGCCTGCGCAGCAGGCGTAAAACCCGTCACCCCGGCAAATTCGGCCAGGCATCGGAGACCAGGAACACCCGCTGCACTTCCTCCCAGTCGCCGTCGTCGCCTTCCACCAGGCGCACCAGCAATTGCGCCGGCGCCAACGGGTCGAGCAGTTCCAGCCACTGATTCAAGCGCTCCGACGTCCAGCACTCTTCTTCGCTACAGCGCGCCGGCGCCAGCCAGGCCTGGCGCGGCAGCGGCTGCCAGTCGCCCGCCAGGCTCTGCTCGACAAACGCCGGCCAGTGGCACCGATGCAGCCACTGCCCACGCAAATGTTGCGGATGCGCACCGTGCGGCGAATCGGCATGCCCCGGCCAGGGGTAGAACAGGTAGCCGGCCAGCCACAACTGGGCGCTGAACTGCTCGATCTCCAGCGCCGCCAGCGCCTCGCGGCTTTCGGCCCGCGCCGAGATCGGCAACTGGTGATCGCGCAGGTGCGCCAGCTTGCGGTCCAGGCGGTCATGGCAGCCCGGGCCCAGCCAGTGTGCCGGGTCCTGGCCATCGCCCCCCGGCGGCCCCAGGTACAGCTTGATCGCCAGTTCCTGGTGGTGCACGCCGTCCGCGTCGCGCAGGAGGATATCCAGCTCGCCCAGGGTGTGCCCGGCGCTGCGGATTGGCAGGTTGGCTGCCAGCAAAGTCACGCCGGGGGCATGCTGCAGGGTGAACTGCCATAGGCGTTCGTAGTACAGGCCCAGGCGCCGGGTGGTGGCCTGGGCCAGCCAGTCCAGCAGCGGGCTGCTGTCCCGGTCCAGGGCCAGCAACCACTGGCGCAGGCGCCCGGGGTCGGCCACCCAGTCGCTGGCCGCCAGCGGGTGACGCTGGGGCCAGGGCGTCTGGTGCAGCATCGGCGGGGCGAGGATGACCCAGGCCAGGTCGCGCACCGGAGGCTGGCGCAACTGGCGGGGCAGGTCGGTCAGGCCGGGAAAAGGGTTCATCCAGCGAGCATAGCGCTTAAGACCGGCGCCCTGGCGATTTTCTCCGGCGTTTGCCGCTGCACGGCGCTTTCGCCCATAATCGAACTCTTTGGCGAGCCTCGCCTCTTTACCCGCCGCAGCGCCTAGCAGGAGCCCCATGGAGCAATTTCGCAATATCGGTATTATCGGCCGCCTCGGCAGTTCCCAGGTGCTCGATACCATACGCCGACTGAAAAAATTCCTGCTGGAACGGCATCTGCACGTGATCCTCGAGGACACCATCGCCGAAGTGCTGCCCGGCCACGGCCTGCAGACTTCGTCGCGCAAGCTGCTGGGCGAGGTCTGCGACCTGGTCATCGTCGTCGGTGGCGACGGCAGCCTGCTGGGCGCCGCCCGCGCCCTGGCCCGGCACAACATTCCGGTGCTGGGCATCAACCGTGGCAGCCTGGGCTTTCTCACCGACATCCGCCCGGACGAACTTGAGGTGAAGGTCGCCGAGGTGCTCGATGGCCATTACCTGGTGGAAAACCGCTTCCTGCTCCAGGCCGAAGTGCGCCGCCACGCCGAAGCCATCGGCCAGGGCGATGCGCTCAACGACGTGGTGCTGCACCCGGGCAAGTCGACGCGGATGATCGAATTCGAGATCTACATCGATGGCCAGTTCGTCTGCAGCCAGAAGGCCGACGGCCTGATCGTCGCCACCCCGACCGGCTCGACCGCCTATGCGCTGTCGGCGGGCGGGCCGATCATGCACCCCAAGCTCGATGCCATCGTCATCGTGCCCATGTACCCGCATACCCTGTCCGGGCGGCCGATCGTGGTCGACGGCAACAGCGAGCTGAAGATCGTGGTGTCCAAGGACCTGCAGATCTACCCGCAGATTTCCTGTGACGGCCAGAACCACTTCACCTGCGCCCCCGGCGACACCATCACGGTGAACAAAAAGCCGCAGAAGCTGCGCCTGATCCATCCGCTGGACCACAATTACTATGAGGTCTGCCGGACCAAACTCGGCTGGGGCAGCCGTCTGGGTGGTGGAGGCGACTGATGCTCGATCCGGCCCGCAGTTACGACCTGATCGGTGACGTGCATGGCTGTGCACTGACCCTCGAACGCCTGCTCGATGCCCTCGGTTACAAGCGCCAGGGCGGTGTCTGGCGCCATGCCCAGCGCCAGGCGCTGTTCCTTGGCGACATCATCGACCGCGGCCCGCGGATCCGCGAGGCCCTGCATATCGTCCACGACATGGTCGACGCCGGGCAGGCCCACTGCATCATGGGCAACCACGAGTACAACGCCCTGGGCTGGAACACCCCGGCCTTGCCCGAGAGCGGCAAGCATTTCGTGCGCGAGCACACACCGCGCCACGGGCGGCTGATCTATGAAACCCTGACCCAGTTCGAGCAGCACCCCCACGACTGGCATGACTTTCTCGAATGGTTCTATGAACTGCCGCTGTTCATCGACGCCGGGCGTTTCCGCGTGGTGCATGCCTGCTGGGATCCGCGCCTGATCGAGCCGCTGCGCCTGCAGCACCCCGACGGCCGCATCGATGAGCATTTCGTCCAGGCGTCGGCGATTGCCGACAGTTTCGCCGCCACCGTCTGCAACCGCCTGCTGCGTGGTACCGACATGCGCCTGCCCGACGGCCTGACCCTGACCGGTGGCGACGGCCTGACCCGGGCCTTCTTCCGCACCAAGTTCTGGGAAGAAGACCCGCAGACCTACGGCGACATCGTCTTCCAGCCCGACGCCTTGCCGGAAAAGGTCGCCAGCACGCCGCTCAGCCACAGCCAGAAGAATGCCTTGCTGCGCTACGGCGAGGACGAACCGATGCTGTTCGTCGGCCATTACTGGCGCAGCGGCAAGCCGGCGCCGATCCGCTCCAACCTGGCCTGCCTGGACTACAGCGCGGTGCTGTACGGCAAGCTGGTCGCTTACCGACTCGATGATGAAACCCGTATCGACCCGCGCAAGTTCGTCTGGGTCGACGTGGAACGGCCGGAGGCCAGCCAATGAGCGCTGTCGTTGTCTTGCGCATGCCCTTGAACACTGACCTGAGCGGCTTTGTCGGCCTGCTGCGGCGCCTGCAGGTGCCGCACCGGGTCAGCGAGGAGGGCGGTGACCAGGTACTGTGGGTGGCGGAAAACCTCGCCGAGGATGTCCGCCAGCTGTACCAGCGCTTTCCCGAAGGCGATGCCGACTTCCAGTTGCCGGCCGAAGCGGCCCCCGCGGTCCCGGCCCGTCCGGGCCTGGGTGAGCAAGTGCGCGCCAGCAAGGCCACTGCGGCGGTCTTGCTGTTGTGCCTGATCGTCGCCGGGCTGACCGGCCTTGGCGACAACTTTGCCACCCTGAGCTGGCTGACCTTCCTCGATTTTCGCGTACAGGGCGAGTACCTGTACTTCACCCCGCTGGCCGCGAGCCTGGCCGATGGCCAATGGTGGCGGCTGTTCACGCCGATGCTGGTGCATTTCGGCATCCTCCACCTGGCCATGAACGCCCTGTGGTACTGGGAACTGGGCCGGCGCATCGAGCTGCGCCAGGGCGCCTGGTCGCTGCTGGGCCTGACCCTGCTGTTCAGCCTGGTGTCCAACGCCGCGCAGTACCTGTTCGGCGGGCCGAGCCTGTTCGGCGGCTTGTCGGGCGTGCTCTACGGCCTGCTCGGGCATGTCTGGCTGTACCAGTGGCTGGCGCCGAACCCGGTGTATCGCATGCCGCGCGGGGTGCTGGTGATGATGCTGGTCTGGCTGCTGCTGTGCCTGTCCGGACTGGTCAGCTTGCTGGGCTTTGGCCAGATCGCCAACGCCGCCCACGTCGGCGGGTTGTTGGTCGGTTGCCTCAGCGGGCTCTTGGGCGGGGCGCTGGCCCGGCGTAAACTGACGGCTTGATTTTGGGAGACGCTATGTCCACTTTTGCGCAAATGATCGAAAACATCACCCCGGAGATCTACCAGAGCCTGAAACTGGCGGTGGAGCTGGGTAAATGGGCGGACGGGCGCAAGCTCACCACCGAGCAGAAGGAACTGTCGCTGCAGGCGGTGATCGCCTGGGAAATGCAGAACCTGCCAGAAGACCAGCGCACCGGCTACATGGGGCCGCAGGAGTGCGCCTCGAAGTCGGCACCGGTCGCGAACATCCTGTTCAAGTCGGATGCGATCCATTGATCGAACTCGGCCGCGGCTCCATCAGTAAAATGTCGGCGCGCCTCGACGCGCCGGTGGTGCAGTACGCTTTTCGCCTGGGCGAGCAGGAGGTGCCGGTCAATCCGCTGATCGGCAAGACCCTGCGCTTGGAATACCTCGGCGCCATCCACTGCATCCACTGCGGACGCAAGACCAAGACCAGCTTCAGCCAGGGTTACTGCTACCCGTGCATGACCAAGCTGGCCCAGTGCGATGCCTGCATCATGGCTCCGGAAAAATGCCACTACGACCAGGGCACCTGCCGTGAGCCTGCCTGGGGCGAGCAGTTCTGCATGACCGACCATGTGGTCTACCTGGCCAATTCCTCGGGTATCAAGGTCGGCATCACCCGCGCCAGCCAGTTGCCCACCCGCTGGCTCGACCAGGGGGCCAGCCAGGCCCTGCCGATCGTGCGGGTCGCCACCCGCCAGCAATCCGGGCTGGTCGAAGACCTGTTCCGCAGCCAGGTGGCCGATCGCACCAACTGGCGCGCGCTGCTCAAGGGCGATGCCGAGGCGGTCGACCTGGTCGCGGTGCGCGAGCAACTGTTCGACAGCTGCGCCGAGGGCCTCGCCGCCTTGCAGGCGCGTTTCGGCCTGCAGGCCGTGCAGCCGGTGAGCGATGCCCAGGTGCTGGAGATCCGTTACCCGGTCCAGGCCTACCCGAGCAAGATCGTCAGCTTCAACCTGGACAAGAACCCGGTGGCCGAAGGCACGCTGCTGGGGATCAAGGGCCAGTACCTGATCTTCGACACCGGCGTGATCAATATTCGCAAGTACACGGCGTACCAGCTCGCCGTGCATCAGTAAAAGGACCGCCACATGCGTACCGAACAGCCGCAAGTGATCTACCTCAAGGACTATCAGGCCCCCGAGTACCTGATCGACGAGACGCACCTGACCTTCGAACTGTTCGAGGACCACAGCCTGGTCCACGCCCAGCTGGTCATGCGCCGCAACCCTGCACGTGGCCCGGGCCTGCCGCCGCTGGTGCTCGACGGCCAGCAGCTCGAGCTTCTGAGCGTCGCCCTCGACGACCAGGCCCTGGCGCCAGGCGACTATCAGCTGAGCGACAGCCACCTGACCCTGCAGCCCAAGGCCGAGCGTTTCACCCTCGACAGCAGCGTGCGCATCCACCCGGAGAGCAATACCGCCCTGGAAGGCCTGTACAAGTCCGGTAGCATGTTCTGCACCCAGTGCGAGGCCGAGGGTTTTCGCAAGATCACCTATTACCTCGATCGCCCGGATGTGATGAGCAAGTTCACCACCACGGTGATCGCCGAGCAGCATCGCTACCCGGTGCTGCTGTCCAACGGCAATCCGGTCGGCAGCGGTCCGCAGGACGACGGTCGGCACTGGGCGACCTGGGAAGATCCGTTCATGAAGCCGGCCTACCTGTTCGCCCTGGTAGCCGGTGACCTGTGGTGCGTCGAAGACACCTTCACCCGCCAGTCGGGCCGTGACGTGACCCTGCGCATCTATGTCGAGCCGGAAAACATCGACAAGTGCCAGCACGCCATGACCAGCCTGAAGAAGTCCATGCGCTGGGACGAAGAGGTCTACGGTCGCGAGTACGACCTGGACATCTTCATGATCGTCGCGGTCAACGACTTCAACATGGGCGCCATGGAAAACAAGGGCCTGAACATCTTCAACTCCAGTTGCGTGCTGGCCCGCGCCGAAACTGCCACCGATGCCGCGCACCAGCGGGTCGAGGCGGTGGTCGCCCACGAATACTTCCACAACTGGTCGGGCAACCGCGTGACCTGCCGCGACTGGTTCCAGCTGTCGCTCAAGGAAGGCTTCACGGTGTTCCGCGACTCGGAGTTCAGCGCCGACATGAACTCGCGCACGGTCAAGCGCATCGAGGACGTGGCCTACCTGCGTACCCACCAGTTCGCCGAAGATGCCGGCCCCATGGCCCACGCCGTGCGCCCGGACAGCTTCATCGAGATTTCCAACTTCTACACCCTGACCGTCTACGAGAAGGGCTCGGAAGTGGTGCGCATGGTTCGCACCCTGCTGGGGGCCGAGGGTTTCCGCAAGGGCAGCGACCTGTACTTCGAGCGCCACGACGGCCAGGCGGTGACCTGCGACGACTTCATCAAGGCCATGGAAGATGCCAATGGCGTCGACCTGAGCCAGTTCAAGCGCTGGTACAGCCAGGCCGGCACCCCACGCCTGGCGGTCAGCGAGCACTATGATGCCGCCGCGCAGACCTACAGCCTGACCTTCCGCCAGAGCTACCCGGCGACCCCCGACAAGGTCGAGAAAAAGCCATTCGTGATCCCGGTGGAGCTGGGCCTGCTCGACGCTCAGGGCAACGACATCGCCCTGCGCCTGCAAGGCGAAGCGGCCGCGGCCGGCACCTCGCGGGTGCTGTCGGTGACCGAGGCCGAGCAGACCTTCACCTTCGTCGACATCGCCGGCAAACCGCTGCCGTCGCTGCTGCGTGGTTTCAGTGCACCGGTCAAGCTGAGCTTCCCTTACGATCGCGACCAGCTGATGTTCCTCATGCAGCATGACAGCGATGGTTTCAACCGCTGGGAAGCGGGGCAGCAACTGTCGGTGCAGGTGCTGCAGGAACTGATCGGCCAGCATCAGCGCGGCGAGGCACTGGTGCTCGACCAGCGCCTGATCACCGCCCTGGGTACCGTGCTGGGCAATGACGCGCTGGACCCGGCCATGGTCGCCGAGATGCTGTCGCTGCCGGGTGAGGCCTACCTCACCGAGATCAGCGAAGTGGCCGACGTGGACGCCATCCACGCCGCCCGCGAGTTCGCCCGCCAGCAGATCGCCGATCAGCTGTTCGAGGCGCTGCTGGCCCGTTACACGGCCAACCGCGAGGTCTCGCGCAAGACCGCCTACGTGGCCGAAGCCGAGCACTTCGCCCGCCGCAGCCTGCAGAACATCGCCCTGTCGTACCTGATGCAGAGCGGCAAGCCGCAGGTGCTGGAAGCGACCCTGGAGCAGTTCGACGCCTGCGACAACATGACCGAGCGCCTGACTGCGCTGGCCGTGCTGGTCAACTCGCCGTTCGAGGCCGAGCGGGCCAAGGCGCTGGCGACCTTCGCCGAGCACTTCAAGGACAACCCGCTGGTCATGGACCAGTGGTTCAGCGTGCAGGCGGCCAGCACCCTGCCGGGCGGCCTGGCCCGGGTCAAGGCATTGATGCAGCACCCGGCGTTCACCCTGAAGAACCCGAACAAGGTGCGTGCCCTGATCGGTGCCTTCGCCGGGCAGAACCTGGTCAACTTCCATGCGGCCGATGGCTCCGGCTATCGCTTCCTGGCGGACCTGGTGATCGAGCTCAACGCCCTCAACCCGCAGATCGCCTCGCGCCAGCTGGCGCCACTGACCCGCTGGCGCAAGTACGATGGCGCCCGCCAGGCGCTGATGAAGGGCGAGCTGGAGCGCATCCTTGCCTCCGGCGCGCTGTCCAGCGATGTGTATGAAGTGGTGAGCAAGAGCCTGGCCTGATGGCCTCATCGCGGGGCAAGCCCGCTCCCACAGCACCTGTGGGAGCGGGCTTGCCCCGCGATCATTTCCCCGCCGACGCCCAAGGGCTTATCGCAGTTGCCTGTGCGAAGCCCTATCAGAATTGCTAGTTATTCAAAGAATTCATTGCTGCTAACTTGGATGGGGTTCCGACATGGAGTTCCATCATGACCACCTCCACTTCCGTGCACTCCAACGCTTTCAACTTCCTCAGCCACCTGCAGAGCGGCGTCGACCCGCGTACCGGCTTGTATACCCTGGTCATGAGTCTGCCCGAACTTGACTGCAACGACCGATGCGGCCCGGTCCTGCCCCTGCAACTGGCCTTCAATCCACTCAACAACGCCGACAGCGGTTACGGCCATGGCTGGAACCTGCAACTGTCGCAGTTCGACCCGGTCAGTGGCATCCTCACCTTGCACAGCGGCGAAAGCTTCAAGGTCTCCGGCGCCGGCTCCGAGCTGGAGGTCGAGGAACGCAAGCCATCGAGCTTTCGCTTCGTCGACCTGGGCAGCGAGTGCTACCGCATCACCCACCGCAGCGGCCTGGTGGAAGTCCTCCAGCTCGGCGGCGATAGCGAACGTTTGGCCCTGCCGGTGCAGATGTTCTCGTCCCAGGGGCATGGCATCAGCTTGCATTACGTGAGTTTTCGCAACACCCGGCACCTGAGCGAGATCCGCCAGGCCGATGGCTCGGTACTGCTTAAGGTCAGCCGCAGCAGCACCCGGGTGGAGGTCATCGTCTACCCTGACAGCCCGTCCCAGGCACTCTACTGCCTGCAGCTCGTGGGCGCGGAAAACCGCGTCGAACGCCTCAGCCTGCCCCCCGACAACCATGCCAACTGGTGCTTCAGCTACCAGAACGTCAACGATTCCGGGCTACTGTGCCTGACCGAAGTGCGCACCCCCACCGGTGTCACCGAATACATCGACTACCACAGTCAGGGACAGTTGCACCCCGTTCCCGGCCGTGCTCCGCTGCCACGGGTCAGCAGCCACCGGCTGGTACCCGGCAACGGCCAGACCAATGTGGAAACCCGCTACAGCTATGGCAGCGACGATCACAATTTTCTCGGCTACGGATCCGGCCTGGACTGGCGCGACGATGCCCTGGACAACCTTGACCAGGTGCCCACGTCCTACACCTACACCAGCACCGAATGCCAGATGATCGGCAGCAACGAGGGGCGCACCATTACCCGCACCTTCAACCGCTTCCACCTGCTCGTAGAAGAGCGTGCGGTACAAGGCGACCGCGTCTTGCGCACCTTGAGCACTGACTTGAACTGCATGGGCAGGGCCATCCCCCAGGAGCACTCGCTACTGACCGGCGACGTGCTGTCCGAACGTGACAGCAACGACGTCGAAATAATGACCTGCTACGATGCCCTGGGCCGGGTCATCGAAGAAACCGTCGCCCCTGGCACCAGCAATGAGACCAGTCGCCACTACACCTACCCGCTGGCCAGCGAAAGCGGGCAACAGGCCGGACAGACTGCCACCGATGCCAAGGGTGAGCAGACCCGCACCTACTCGGATGGGCTCTATCGGGTGATCATCGAAGAGCGCCATGACTGACGGCCTCATCGCGGGGCAAGCCCGCTCCCACAGGTGCTGTGGGAGCGGGCTTGCCCCGCGATCAGTTCCCGCTTAACAAAAGATAACGTCCCGTTCGTTGTCAGCCCTCAACCAACCCCGATAGGATGGCTCTAAGCTTTTGCGGGGCTCTGGAACACGGTTTTTCGCAGTACCTGCAAATAGATTGACCCAAATAACAAAAAACCGGGGGACAGATCTATGACCGTGCCTTACATGGCAGGTACCGGCGGCGCCGCGCGCGCTCGCCCATGGGCATTGGCCGCCAGCGGGTTGCTGGTGCTGTCAATGGGGCTGTGGGCCAACACGATCGAGGCGGCCAGCGCCGAGACCCCGGTCTATTCCACCGAATCGGCCAAGGCCGAGCACAGTCTGCTGCTGGACGTGACCCACGCCGGCAAACGCCTGGTCGCCGTCGGCGATCGCGGCCATATCCTCTTCTCCGATGACCAGGGCCAGACCTGGACCCAGGCCAAGGTGCCGACCCGGCAATTGCTCACGGCGGTGTATTTCGTCGATGACAAGCAGGGCTGGGCCGTCGGCCACGACGCGCAGATCCTCGCCAGCAGCGACGGCGGCGTGACCTGGAGCAAGCAGTTCGAAGACCTCAAGCGCGAAGCGCCGCTGCTCGATGTCTGGTTCAAGGACGCGCAGCAGGGCTTTGCCGTGGGCGCCTATGGCGCGCTGCTGGAAACCACCGACGGTGGCAAGCACTGGACTGACGTCGGCGAGCGCCTGGACAACGAAGACCAGTTCCACCTCAACGGCATTGCCGCCATCAAGGACGCCGGCCTGTTCATCGTCGGCGAGCAGGGCAGCATGTTCCGCTCCAGCGACGACGGCCAGACCTGGGAGAAACTCGAAGGCCCTTACCAGGGCTCGCTGTTCGGCGTGATCGGCACCGCCCAGCCACGCACGCTGCTGGCCTACGGGCTGCGCGGCAATCTCTACCGTTCCGCGGATTTTGGCGATAACTGGCAACAGATCGAATTGAAAGCCGCCCGCGGTGCCCTCGAATTCGGCCTGGCAAGCGCTACGCTTCTCGATGATGGCAGCCTGGTCCTGGTCGGCAATGGCGGCAGCGTCCTGCGCAGCAGCGACGACGGCCAGACGTTCAGTGTCTTCAACCGATCCGACCGTATCGCCCTGACGGGTGTCAGCGGGCAGGACAAAGGGGGGCTGGTCCTGGTCGGCCAGGGCGGCATCCACCTGGCGACGGCCCAGGGCGCCGAAGGAGTGCAGCCATGAGCCAGCAGGAGCAGTTCAACATGAATCAGCAGCACCACCATCAGGACAAGGCGACGCTGCTCGAACGCCTGATCTTCAACAACCGCCCGGTGGTGATCCTCATCTGCCTGCTGGTCAGTGTGTTCCTGTTCTGGCAGGCCACGCAGATCCGTCCTTCGACCAGCTTCGAGAAAATGATCCCGCTCGAGCACCCCTTCATCGAGAAGATGCTCGAACACCGCAATGACCTGGCCAACCTCGGCAACACCGTGCGCATCTCGGTGGAAGCCACCGATGGCGACATCTTCAGCAAGGACTACATGGAGACCCTGCGTCAGGTCCACGACGAGGTGTTCTACATTCCCGGCGTCGACCGCTCGGGCCTGAAGTCGCTGTGGAGCCCCAGCGTGCGCTGGACCGAGGTGACCGAAGAAGGCTTCGCCGGTGGCGAGGTGATCCCCAACACCTACGACGGTTCCGCCGACAGCCTCGACCAGCTGCGCAACAACGTGCTCAAGTCGGGGCAGGTCGGGCGCCTGGTGGCCAACAACTTCAAGTCGAGCATCATCGACGTGCCGCTGCTGGAGTCCTACCCGGACCCGCAGGACCAGGGCAAGCTGATCAAGCTCGACTACCAGCAGTTCTCGCACCAGCTGGAAGAGAAGATCCGCGAAAAATTCCAGGCCCAGAACCCCAATGTGAAGGTGCATATCGTCGGTTTCGCCAAGAAGGTCGGTGACCTGATCGACGGCCTGATCATGGTGGCGATGTTCTTCGGTATCGCCCTGGTGATCACCTGGATCCTGCTCTACTGGTTCACCTGGTGCATCCGCAGCACCATCGCCGTGCTGATCACCACCCTGGTGGCGGTGGTCTGGCAACTGGGACTGATGCACGCGGTGGGCTTCGGGCTCGACCCGTACTCGATGCTGGTGCCGTTCCTGATTTTCGCCATCGGTATTTCCCACGGCGTGCAGAAGATCAACGGTATCGCCCTGCAATCGAGCGACGCCGACAATGCCCTGACCGCGGCACGGCGTACCTTCCGCCAGCTGTTCCTGCCGGGGATGATCGCCATCCTCGCCGATGCCGTGGGCTTCATCACCCTGCTGATCATCGACATCGGTGTGATCCGTGAACTGGCCATTGGCGCCTCCATCGGTGTGGCGGTGATCGTGTTCACCAACCTGATCCTGCTGCCGGTGGCGATTTCCTATGTCGGCATCAGCAAGAAGGCCATCGAGCGCAGCAAGAAAGACGCGACCCGCGAACATCCGTTCTGGCGCCTGCTGTCCAACTTCGCCAGCGCCAAGGTGGCACCGGTGTCCATCGTCCTGGCCTTGCTGGCCTTCGGTGGCGGCCTCTGGTACAGCCAGAACCTGAAGATCGGCGACCTCGACCAGGGCGCGCCGGAGCTGCGTCCGGACTCGCGCTACAACCAGGACAACAGCTTCATCATCAACAACTACTCGACCAGTTCCGACGTGCTGGTGGTGATGGTCAAGACCCCGACCGAGGGCTGCTCGATCCACTCGACCATGGCGCCGATCGACGAGCTGATGTGGAAGATGGAGAACACCCCGGGCGTGCAGTCGGCGATTTCCCTGGTCACTGTGTCCAAGCAGATGATCAAGGGCATGAACGAAGGCAACCTGAAGTGGGAAAGTCTGTCGCGCAACCCGGACGTGCTCAACAGCTCGATTGCCCGAGCCGATGGCCTGTACAACGCCGACTGCTCGCTGGCGCCGGTGCTGATCTTCCTCAACGACCACAAGGCCGAGACCCTCGACCGTGCGGTCAAGGCGGTGCAGGAATTCGCCGACACTCATAACAAGGAAGGCCTGGAGTTCCTCCTGGCAGCGGGTAACGCCGGTATCGAGGCGGCCACCAACGAAGTGATCAAGTCGGCCGAACTGACCATCCTGATCCTGGTGTATATCTGCGTGGCGGTGATGTGCATGATCACCTTCCGCTCCTTTGCCGCGACCCTGTGCATCGTCCTGCCGCTGGTGCTGACCTCGGTGCTGGGCAACGCCCTGATGGCCTTCATGGGCATCGGCGTCAAGGTGGCGACCCTGCCGGTGGTGGCGCTGGGCGTGGGTATCGGCGTGGATTACGGCATCTACATCTACAGCCGCCTGGAAAGCTTCCTGCGTGCCGGCCTGCCGTTGCAGGAGGCCTACTACCAGACGCTCAAGTCTACCGGCAAGGCGGTGCTGTTCACCGGTCTGTGCCTGGCGATCGGCGTGTGCACCTGGATCTTCTCGGCGATCAAGTTCCAGGCCGACATGGGCCTGATGCTGACCTTCATGCTGCTGTGGAACATGTTCGGTGCCTTGTGGCTGCTGCCGGCCCTGGCGCGGTTCCTGATCAAGCCGGAGAAAATGGTGGGCAAGGAGGGTGGGTCTATCTTCGCTCACTGATCGATCAAGTCGTTTGGATCGCGGGGCAAGCCCGCTCCTACAGGTCCGGTGATACCTGTAGGAGCGGGCTTGCCCCGCGATGCTTTCAGGTATCATGTTTGCTTTACCTTGACGATACCCGCGCAATGACAACCCTTTCCCAAGCCCTGCAGTCCTGCGACATGCTCCTGGTCGACGGCCTGCACGCCTTCGACTTCACCTTCGACGAAACCGGCCTGCACATCGAGTCCATGGACGGCCGGACCCTGAAGAAGTGGTCCTTCACTCCCGAGCAGATCGCCGCCGCCCGCGCCGAGGGCGAGGACTGGCTGATCGCTGCCGACAGCACCGAGCATCGACTAGTCTGTATGAGTGCCTTTCGCGCCGCGGACGAGGATGACGATGAAACGCCAACTGACGAGCCTGCTGATCGCTAGTGCCATGAGTGTGTTTGCCTCCGCCCACGGTGCGCAACTGCTGGTGGGCAGCTACACCGATGGCGCCAGCGAAGGGCTTTATCGTTACGCGTTCAACAGCGACAGCGGGCAGATCGGGGCCACGCCGTTGCAGGTGCTCAAGAGCGACAACCCGTCCTGGCTGACCCTGTCGGTGGACCAGCGCCAGTTGTTCGCGGTCAACGAGAACGGTGCGGGCAAGGGCCAGGCCAGCAGCTTCGCCGTCAGCGCCAAGGACGGTACGCTCAAGCCGCTCAACCAGGTCGGCACCTCTGGCGACGAGCCGACCCATGCCAGCCTCAGCCACGACCAGCGCTACCTGTTCGTCGCCAACTACGGCGTGCAGCCGGACCCGGGCGGCAGCCTGAGCGTGTTGCCGGTCGACAAGACCGGCAAGTTGCAGGCATCGGTGCAACAGGACCGGCACAAGGCCAGTGGCGCCAACCCGCAGCGCCAGGCCGGGCCCCATGTGCATTCGGTGGTGTCATCGCCCGACGGGCACTATGTTTTCGCCAGCGACCTGGGCGCCGACAAGGTGTTCATCTACCGCTACGACGGTGCCAGCCCCAAGCATCCGCTGAGCCCGGCGCAGCCCCCGTCGATCGACCTGCCACCGGGCAGCGGGCCGCGTCATTTGCTGTTCAGCAGCGATGGCAAGCAGGCCTACCTGACCCTGGAAATGAGCGCGCAGGTGGTTGTCTTCGGACACGAGGACGGCAAGTTGACCGAACGCCAGCGCCTGCCGCTGACCGAGCAGAACGATGCAGCGGCCAAGGCGGCCGGGGCCTTGCACCTGTCGGCCGATGGCCGCTTCCTGTATGTCAGCAACCGGGGGACCGCCAACGAGATCCTGGTGTTCGCCGTGGACGATGACAACGGCAAGCTGATGAAGGTGCAGCAGCGCAGTGTCGAGGGGGATCACCCGCGGGAATTCACCCTCGATCCGTCTGGCAAGTTCCTGTTGGTGGCCAACCAGAAGAGCAACGAAATCGTGGTGATCCGCCGTGATCCGCGTAGCGGCATGCTCGGCGAGACGGTGCAGAAGCTGCCCCAGGCGGCGCCATCGGACCTGAAGTTCATCGACTGACTATCGATGGCCGTGATAATGGCTACTGCTGCAATGAATTTCTGTGCATCGCCCTGGCGGCGTAAGTTTGGACCACGGCCGGCAACGGCCACTCCAAACCACAGACTTCGAGGTCAGCGCCATGAACTTCAATCTCTTTCCAGTCATCGCCGCTTCTGCCATTTCTGCTTCGGTTGCCCTGCCTGCTCACGCTCAGGTTGAAATCAGCGAACGTAAATCCTCCACCCAGAGCTATACCCAGAAATACCTGCAACAGAGTGCCCACTTCCATGCTGCGCTGGACCACAAGTCGCAGCACTGAAAACGCTGAAAATGCTGGTAATAGCACATCGCCATGTGATTGAATTTGACGCTAATTTTTTGACTCTTCTCGATCAGGGGATCAAGCATGGTCTGGCGTCTCGTGGCGGTACTGCTGTTTCTCTATTCGTCGCCGATCCTGGCGCTGTGAAATGTACTTGTGATGACTGCATGACTGCATGACTGTGGGAGCTGGCGAAGCCTGCGATGAGGTCAGCACTGGCGACTCAGGACTGGCGAGTGCTGCGCACTCGATCGCAGGCTTCGCCAGCTCCCACAAAGACAGTTGCTCCTACAGATTTCACTGTTGCCACAGGTCCCGCTTGTCACCGGGCCATGATCGCCTTGAACAGCGCCGACTCCAGCCAGCCCTGCAGCCAGGC